>BQJU01000034.1 GCA_021604865.1 Saprospiraceae bacterium
ATGAATGGGCATTCTGATGGTTAGATAAAGGCCGACTTTGGGTCGGTGGGTAGCCAAAAAATTTTGGCTAGTACGAGTGCTTCGTACCAACCAAATTCATTTGGTTGACCTAAAAGCGCTGAAAGCCAGCTTTTTTATCATAGCAATGGACAGGCTTGTGTTCAGACAACCTCCAACAGTTTCGCCAATTCATCCACCACAATCTTCGTATCCCGGTTGATCACCCCCAGAATACCTCCAGGTGTATAATTGTCAAAACCAATAAAATAGATGCCTTCATAAGGGCCTTCGCCGATCACCTTTTCGGGAATGCCATGCTGATCGATGATCTGTTCGGCACCGGGCAGGAATTCATATATGCGGGGATGGTAACCGGTGGCGAGGATGGCAGCATCAAAATCAAGGTGGGTGCCGTCTTTGAAAAGCGCACCCGTGGCGGTAAATTTCTCAATATCAGGCAATACTTTGATTCTTCCGATCTTGATGGCTTTAAGGGTACCCAGATCGATGACCGGCGTTTTGCCAAGAACACGCAGCTGTTTGCCTGGAGGCATTTTAGGTGTCTGAATGCCATAACGATTGAGGTTGCCGATAGTAAAATGGCGCACGACCACTGCAATCAGATCGCCCAACCAATGGGGTAATTGGGCCAGCTTAAGTGCGGTGAGTTGGGTAGGTCGACCAAAAAGATCACGGGGAACAATATTGATGGGGCCACGTAAAGAGACGAAAGATGCTACCTCATTTTTACACAAATCCAGCGCTATTTCAGCACCGGTATTACCCATGCCTATGACCAACACCCGTTGTCCCCGGTAGGGATCGGCATTTTTGTAGTGAATACTATGCACCATTTTGCCCTGAAAAGCTTTCTCATTGGGAAACTTAGGCCGAAAAGGGACTCGATTGACACCCGTGGTGATCACCACTTTTTCCGAAAGGAAGGTTTTACCCGATTGAGTGGTTGTTTCCCATTGATCGCCTACTCGCTGAAGGTTAATGGCTTTTTCACCGAAATGCGGTTCTATTTGGAAGTGTTTGGCGTAAGCCTCAAAATGATCCACCAGTTGCTGGCGGGAAACATAACGTGGATAATGATCAGGGAAAGGCAAATAAGGCAGGTGGGAAAGTTCCTTGACCGTATGCAATTTCAGGCGATCGTAATGCCGGTGCCAGGTACTGCCAACAACATTTTCCTGTTCAATGATTTCGAAGGGAATCTGGCGGTGGCGAAGACGGCCGGCAGTGGCTAATCCGGCTGGGCCAGCACCAATGATGAGAACCGGGGTTTGAATATGGTTCATAAACAAATTAGGTTTTCGTAAAATTAGCAGTTTTCGGGAATTTCCCCAATCGCTCTTAAACTCTCCTTAGGATTCCTTGTTATGAAAAGCACATTTATTGTACCTTTGCACGCAATTTTCATAACTACTATTACAAGGGACTTTTCAATGAAAAAAACGGATTCATTCGATCGCTTTGAAAATCGCCACAATGGCATCAATGATCAGGAATTACAAGAAATGCTCCACACCATCGGAGTCAGTTCTCTGGACCAGCTGATCGACGAAACAGTACCCACCGGTATCCGCCTGAAAAAGGAACTTAACCTGCCAAGCGGGCTTACTGAACATGAATATCTAAGGGAATTGCGGGAGACCGGCAACCTGAATAAAGTTTGTAAAAACTATATCGGGCTTGGCTATTACGGTACCCATACCCCGGCAGTATTACTACGCAATATTTTCCAGAATCCGGGATGGTATACCCAATATACGCCTTATCAGGCCGAAATTTCCCAAGGCAGACTCGAAGCACTATTGAATTTCCAGACAATGGTGAGTGACCTTACAGGACTGCCCATTGCCAATGCCTCCTTGCTTGACGAAGGTACTGCTGCGGCAGAAGCCATGAGCATGTTTTACAGCCAACGTAACAAAAGGGTTAAGAACGAACCCCTCAATGAATTCCTGGTATCCGATCAGGTCTTTCCACAGACCATCGACATCCTGAGAACACGGGCAGAACCTTTAGATATTAAAGTCGTTGTAAAGCCTTGGCAGGAATTTGAGCTGACGGGCAAAACCTTCGGCCTGCTGCTGCAATACCCGGCAGGCAATGGATCGGTTGATGACTATCGGGCATTGGTGGAAAAAGCCAAAGCGAATGAAGTGTATGTCACCGTTGCCGCCGACATCTTGAGTCTGGCCTTGCTTACACCTCCTGGTGAATGGGGAGCAGATGCGGTAGTCGGCAATACCCAACGTTTTGGAGTACCTATGGGTTATGGAGGTCCTCATGCAGCTTATTTTGCTACTCAGGATGATTACAAACGCCAGATTCCTGGGCGGATTATTGGTGTTTCCGTTGATATATATGAACAGCGTGCCTTGCGTATGGCCTTGCAAACTCGTGAACAGCATATTCGCCGCGAAAAAGCAACGTCCAATATCTGTACTGCTCAGGCACTATTGGCCATTATGTCGAGCATGTACGCCGTATACCACGGTCAGGAAGGCATAAAAGCCATTGCCGAAAGGGTGCATACATTGACCCAACTCCTCGACCAGCAATTAAACCGCCTGGGGTATCAGCAGCTGAACAAACACTATTTTGATACCCTTTGTATTCAGCTGGACAGGCTGGCGCTGGAAAAAATTCAGATATTGGCTCTAGCCAAATCCATCAATCTACGTTATGAAAATGAAGCCATTCTGATCAGCCTCGATGAAACGACCACATTGGAAGACGTTGCTGATTTGGCTGCCCTATTCGCAGAAGCCAATGGGCAGGAGGCTACTGCACTTGATCGGGAACCTGACAACTATCAGATCCCAACGGCTCTCATTCGCAGAAGCGACTATTTGACACATACGGTTTTTAATAGTTACCATACAGAAACCAATATGATGCGCTACCTCAAGCGCCTGGAAAACAAGGATTTGTCGTTGACACACTCCATGATTCCATTGGGTTCTTGTACCATGAAACTCAATGCAGCTGCTGAACTCATCCCGGTGAGTTGGAATGCTTTTGCAAATATACATCCCTTTGCACCAATCGATCAGACATTGGGATATCAGAAAATTTTTGCAGAGTTGGAGGCTTACCTCTCCGAAATTACCGGTTTTGCGGCTTGTTCTTTGCAACCCAATTCTGGTGCTCAGGGAGAATATGCTGGCCTGCTGACTATCCGCGCCTATCACAAGGCCAATGGTGAGGGCCATCGCAATATTGCCCTGATTCCATCCTCTGCTCACGGCACCAATCCCGCCAGTGCAGTCATGGCAGGCATGAATGTGGTGGTCGTGAACTGTGATGATGAAGGGAATATTGATACAAAAGATTTAAAGGAAAAAGTAGAGAAATACAGTGATCGCCTGGCAGCGCTCTTGGTCACCTACCCTTCCACCCATGGTGTATTCGAAACAGGCATCAAGGAGATGTGTGACCTCATTCACCAGCATGGTGGTAAGGTCTATATGGATGGTGCCAATATGAATGCTCAGGTGGGATTGACCAGTCCCGGCAATATTCATGCTGATGTTTGTCACCTCAATTTGCACAAAACCTTTGCCATTCCCCACGGTGGTGGTGGACCTGGGATGGGGCCCATTTGTGTCAACGAAAGTCTCAAACCATTTTTGCCAACACACCCGCTTGTAACTACAGGTGGCCAACAGGGCATACCAGCCATTTCTTCCGCTCCCTGGGGCAGTGCCAGCATTTTGTTGATCTCTTATGGATATATAAAAATGCTGGGTAGAGAAGGCGTCACCAATGCCACAAAATATGCCATCCTGAATGCCAATTATATCAAATCTAAACTGGAAGATCAATATAAGGTTCTTTATTCAGGAGCAATGGGCCGTTCTGCTCACGAGCTGATTGTTGATTTACGACCGTTCCGATCTTTGGTTAGTGCCGAAGATGTGGCTAAGCGCCTGATTGATTACGGTTTCCATGCCCCTACCCTATCCTTTCCAGTAGCCGGTACCATTATGATTGAGCCAACGGAAAGTGAAAGTATGGCCGAACTGGATCGCTTTTGTATGGCCATGCTGCAAATCCGCAAGGAAATAGATGAAATAGCAACGGGCGATGCTGATACCAAATCCAATGTATTGAGTAATGCCCCACACCCGGTAGGCTTGGTTACTGCCGATGAGTGGCCCTTCCCATACAGTCGCAAAAAGGCTGCTTACCCGCTGCCCTATCTCCGGGAAGGGTATAAATTTTGGGTCAATATTGGACGAATCAATAATGCCTTCGGTGATCGCAATTTGATCTGTACTTGTCCACCGATAGAAGCATACCAAGAGTAGAGGCGATCCCTTCTGGTCGCCATGAAAAAAAGGTTTTAGATTTAAACCCAAAGGTTTGATAGCAAGAATTTAAAATATATGATCGTAGTTACAGGAGCAGCTGGATTTATTGGGAGTTGCCTGGTTCGCAAATTGAATGACGAAGGATATAACGATCTGGTTTTGTCAGACGATTTTAGCCCTGCAGATAAAGTAGCCAATTGGCAAGATAAAACCTTTACGCTACGTATTGACCGACAAGAGTTCCCCAACTGGCTGGAGCAAAACCACGACAAGATAGAGGTCATTTTTCACCTCGGTGCCCGCACGGATACTACCGAAAAAGATACCGCCATATTTGATGAACTCAATCTGAATTACAGCAAACATATCTGGAAGATCTGTAGTGAGCAACAAATTCCTTTAATTTATGCCTCCAGTGCTGCCACTTATGGACTGGGAGAACACGGCTACCACGATCGGCATGATGTCGTTGAGCAATTGGAACCACTCAATCCTTATGGTTGTTCCAAAAACGATTTTGATGCCTGGGCCCTACAACAACCGCATCAGCCTCTCTTTTGGGCCGGTCTGAAATTTTTTAATGTGTACGGCCCCAATGAATACCACAAAGGACGTATGGCTTCGGTCATTTTTCATACCGTTCGGCAAATCAAAGCGACAGGTGCTATGAAGCTGTTTCGCTCCCATCGGTCAGATTATGCTGACGGCCAGCAAAGCCGCGATTTTATTTATGTAAAAGATGTCGTGGATATTTGTTACTGGCTCTACAAAAATGAGGTGCCCAATGGGCTCTATAACCTGGGTACCGGCAAAGCACGTTCCTTTTACGACCTGGCTGCCAATACTTTTCGAGCCATGAATCTGGAGCCCAGCATTAGCTTTATTGATACCCCTGCAGATATTCGGGATACCTACCAATATTTTACCGAGGCGGATATGAATAAACTACGACAGGCAGGTTATCAACAACCCTTTTATTCCCTGGAGGATGGCATCGAGGATTATGTGAAAAATTATCTGATGGAAGAGCGGATTTGGTGATAGCTTGATGCGGATTATTTGGGCGTGCCCCTTCTCTCTTTTAAGAGGAGAGAAGGGGCGCTACGTTTCAGGGCTCACTATTCGTTCGGCCAGCTCCTGCGTCACTGTCCCCTGCGGGCCCTTTCACATCGCTCACGCAGGCCTACCCACGAAGGTCATCCTAGTAGCCACAACCTATCCGGCATCAGCAGGCACTTCCTGTTCCTTTTCAGGTGGAGCAAATCGGTTGAGGCCGGCATAATAGATCAAATGCCATTCATTGCTGAGTTTGGCAAAGCGACGCATCATGCCGTACTGGCCGGTGTGATGAGTGATTTTTTCCATGATAACAGAAGGGCTGATAGGTATAAATTCTACTTTAAAACCACTCTTGTCCATATCAAAAGCACGGTGCATAATCCAATCTTCCTTTTGCCAGCGGAAATCGTGATTAGATAACTGTTCAGGATCAGCATCACTGGGCAATCCCTGAAGTGGAAAAGTAATGTGTTCCATCTGAAAAATGCTGTCGCTCATAAACCGCTTATAAAAATTTGCGAAATCACTGTAATCTTCATCCAGTTGAGCTGAGTCGTTAGTGCCAGATTCCTGCTTTTGATCACACGAGAATAACAGCCCTACAGCCAGTAATAAAGTCAGCATATATTTCATAGATCGTTGTTATAATTTTGAGATAAATAAAGCTCTCTTTATGGAACATGAAAAGCCCTCAACGCTTCCATTTTTCCGGTTTCACTTCTTAATATTCTTTTCCAAACCAATAATTAATTCCGCCAGATGCTCTTCCGAGGGACTTTCTGCCACCCAGGCATGTGGTTGGTCCAATGTATGCAGTGCCGCAGCCGTGGTATCGCCTATGGCAATCATGACGCCCTCAGTTGAAGAATAACGCTGAAAAAAGGCCTTTGCGTTCATCGGGCTGGTAAAAACCAAGTATTTTGCTCTAGGAATTTCAAAGTCTGTACGCAGGACATTTTTATATACCACCAAATCGTGTACAACTATCTTTCCATCTAGTTCTTTTTGTATTGACATTCGGGAGTGTAATGCCCTTGGAAAAAGTACCGTTTGTCCTTCCGCTATAGCTACAAACTGCCTGGCTACCTCTTGTGGTTTACCAGTACCAACAAAACTTGCTTTATATCCCAGCTCTGTTAGTTTGGTAGCAGTCCCTTTTCCCAGGGTAGCCAATTTTGTATGCACAGGTAAACGAACATCTATCTTTCTCAAGCCTTCCCAAAAATACACTACGGCATGGCCACTATAAAAAAATATCCAATCCGTTTCAGGTACCACCTGAATGCTTTCTTCTGAAAAGGCAACCAGCGATTCACCATACACCTGCCAACCCTCTGCCTCCAACATCTGCCGAAAAGAACTATCCGGTTTTAAGTCGCGGGTAATAAAAATTTGTAGCTGGTTCATTTTGTTTGTCGAAGCTTCTGCTTCTGATTCATTGGAGGTGGAAAGATCATTTCATGACACGGGGTAAACTCGTTACTTTTATAATCGTTACAAATGTAATCGTTATATTTATAATCGTTACTTTTATAATCATTACAAATGTTATCATTATATTTATAATCATTACTTTTATAATCATTATAAATATAATCGTTATTTTTGTAATCATTACATTTATAACGATCTAGGTGCAAGTTTGGAGCTTGCTCTAAACCTCCTTCAAGGCCTCCACTACCCGCTCTGCTAATTCGAAAGAAGTACTTGAGGATAAATTAACCCGTTTGACCGGTGCATCCCATGTCTTCGCACTAGCTGCCCAGATGTGGAAATTACCCTGGCTATCCTTCTCACAATAGACGCCAAGTGGC
The DNA here is from genome assembly GCA_021604865.1 of Saprospiraceae bacterium. GTDB lineage: Bacteria > Bacteroidota > Bacteroidia > Chitinophagales > Saprospiraceae > BQJU01. Next base: position 7,202 of record BQJU01000034.1, read on the forward strand.
AATTGGCAACCGCCATCCAATAAGTTCAGGACTTTGCGTTCAATATTTGTGACTTCAGCCACTTCCGCCTGATGAATCTGTTTGAGTATACGTCTGGTGGGTAAGTCTTCCGCTTTGGTTTGAAAGGCCAACACACCTTGTGCCGGAGCAGGTACAAATTCCTTCGGATTGAATTTGACGACATGAAATTCCGACAAGTCCAGTTCCAGACGGCTTAGTCCGGCTGCAGCAAGCATGATGGCATCAAAATCTCCATTTCGCAATTTGTTGATCCGGGTCGGCACATTGCCTCTTATATCCTTGATTTGTACATCTGGCCGATAATCCAGCAGCTGAGCCTTACGGCGAGCTGATGAAGTACCGACGACAGCATTCTTTTTCAATTGAAATAAAGCTCCCTTTTCCAGCATATCGGTCCGTATCAACATCCAGTCGGCAGGATTTTCACGGTAGGAAACGGCCGTAATGACCAATCCTTCCGGCGAAGTCGTCGGTAAATCCTTCATGGAATGTACGGCCAATTGGATCTCGCCAGCCAGTAAAGCGTCTTCAATCTCTTTGGTAAAAAATCCCTTACCTTCCAATTTATCAAAAGTGAGGTGCTGAATCCGGTCTCCCTGCGTTTTGATAATTTGTAATTCCACATTGACACCAACTTCCTCCAGTCGAGCTTGTGTAAAATTAGCCTGCCATAATGCCAGTTTACTCCCTCTTGTTCCTATTATCATTTGATGGTCCACTATTTTTTGCGGCAAAGATAAGTAGTTTGTATGAGACGAGGAAGAGATCGCTGTGCTGTCAGAAGTCAGTCTTCCAAGCGTGATGTTGACCGCTATCCCTTAATAGCCCTCTCCTAAAACCTACCGCCTAAAACCTAATTTATCTAAATATTTTCTCCACCAACAGTTGCTCTCCATTCGAATCTGCCAACCGAAGGATATAAACACCCTGCGCCAAAGCAGCACAACTGATCGTAGCCTGATTATCAACAAAGGCTACCAATTCATTACGTATAAACCTGCCGCTCGCATCAATCAATTGTACCCGCAGATTCCCTTCGAAGGCGTAATGAATGGTCAGGATATTCCGGACAGGATTAGGAAACACTTTCGTTTGCTGGAACAGGTCATAACCGGTACAGTCTTCGTCAATACCATTATCTGCAATATCTAATGCACTGGGATGAATGCCACTATTGTTGTCATCACAATCTTGATCGTTGGCTACATAGCCCGCAGGTGGAACATCTTCACAGGTTTCCAAAGAAATGTTGATATTCCCAAAACTATCATTGTCCTGATCCAGATAATAAACGTAGATGGTCAAACCGTCATCAATGCCACCTGCACAATCATTATCTATCCCATCACAAATTTCACTAGCTACCGGATTGATGGCTTCATTATTGTCGTCACAATCCAGGTTGTTAGCTACATAACCTGTTGGGGCTATAATTTGACAACTGCTCAGGCTATTATCGGCATCACCAAAATCGTCATTATCCTGGTCTCTGTAATAGGTATATTCTGTCAACCCATCATCAATGGCATTATTACAATCATTATCAATCCCGTCACAAATTTCACTGGCGTCCGGATTAATGGCGCTATTATTATCGTCACAATCCAGGTTATTAGTGGCATACCCCGTCGGCGCTGCATTCTGGCAGGTCTCCATAGTGTTTGCGGCATCACCAAAAGTATCACCATCCTGATCCCGATAATAAGTGTATAAAGTCAAGCCATCATCGATACCACCAGCGCAGTTATTGTCTATGCCATCACATAGCTCGCTGGCTCCCGGGTTTATCGCTCCATTGTTGTCATCACAATCCTGGTCGTTTACCACATACCCCGTTGGGGCAAAACTTTGGCAAGTATCCAAAGAAATGGCCGCATTGCCATAGGTATCACCATCCTGATCTTGATAATACGTATATATTGTCAGCCCATCATCAATCAGGTCATTACAATCATTATCTTTGCCGTCACAAATCTCGGCAGCACCGGGATACACTGTATTGTCATTGTCATCACAGTCTACATTATTATAATAACCGTCCATGTCGATATCCTTATAGAAATAGCGCTCGGCAAACCTGAAGGCTTCCGGCCCGATCTCTAACCCAATTTTGCGGCCCGGTATATCATCTGCAGGTGGATGAATACCACCCCAAATCCGGGAAAGGCTGCATTGATCTGAAGCATCACGGTAAGTAGCCCACTGTAGGACAATATCCTGACTCGGACCATCTTCAAATACCAGAAACTCATTCATATTGGCGTGAAACGCTCCCATACCTCCCGGAAAATAAGCATCACCAGTCAACAAAGTCATCACTTCAGCCGCTGCCCGGGAATAAGTAGAGTGGCCGGACACATATCCTGCAAATGGAGGCGTAACAAAGGAAGGGCGCTGGTAAGGCCACCAGTTTTCTGCCCTGATCCAGGTAACTCCAGCTTCATCAGTATCGGGATTGATAATAAAATCAGGGCCACGCCATGCTTTTACCTTTATCTTGCCGACATGCTGATCACTACTCCCCGTTAATGGTGTAGGATCATCGGCAGTAATGAGTTCAATATATCCAGGAATCAGCTGAATACCACCAACATGATAAGAAGGCAAATCGGGATCGGAACTCTGGCCTTTTTCAGCCATACCCCGTATAGCTGAGATGGGTCGAATATAATCGTACCATCCCTTGATACCCCATGAAGTGACGGCCACATCATGCATGGTGCCCCCCATAATAAAATACGCTTTGACATCCCATTCCAGGTCATCCAATATCGGCCCCTGACCCGCAAACCGTTTTTCAAAGAGCGGATGATCATTGACATAATTAAGTAGTGTAAACCAATGGCCGGGAGGTGTTTCTGAATCAGGGCCATCTGCCCAGAACTCGGCTAATACACGCGCATAATCTCCTCGCGGAACCATTTGTGGTTCATAAGGTGCGCCAGTATATGGGTTAAGGTCTCGGCCAATGCTAGCATCGCCTCCATTTTCCAAATCATAAAATGCCTGTGTCTCTTCGAATGTCTCTGGAAGCGCAGGAACGTTTCCAATGGATGCCGGAGAAATATCCCACATCACATCATCATTAGGATCGAGTTGAGCGGACCAAACTGAAACCAGTTCAAAATTCCATTTGTATTGATCTGAAGTGCCGCCGCCATCAATGAGATCGAGCATTGGAGGCGGACCAGGATCGTGATATACCCAATATTCGCCTCCATCACGGTTGTAGATGGTCAAATCATCCTCTGATAGAGAAAAAGGAACAACCTTGCCCCACTCCGGGCTGAGGAAGTCGGGAGTACTCAATGGAATAACATTGCCACTTTGATCAATAAATACATCAAGGGTTAAGGGTTGCCAACGGTTGAGGTCCTCAATATCCGGATTGCCAGGAAGGTCTGTTACCAAGGGTGAGTTTACCGGAGTATAATACTCATTCGCATAAGTATTTGCCTCATTGGCCCCATCCTGCAATCCAAATTGGATGATTTCGTCTGCTATATAATTGCCCAATGCTGCCGGGGAACCCGTGGAATAATCCAGTGAGGTAAAAGACCGGTCATACCCCAGGTCATCCATCAATTGGTCCAGCTCCGCCTTAATGGCAGTTGCACTTGGAGCGTTTTGAAATCGATGACTCAATATGCGGAACATGGCATAACTGATTGCCTCTTCCCGGGCAGCTTTCAAGTCAGCTGGTGGGGCAATGCCATCAAAAGGACAGGAAAAGCCATGAACCGTTTTTCCAAGAAAAAAGGGCTCCGCAACATCATCAAAGACAGCCCAGGCATCGTACATTGCAGCAGAGGAATGAAATAAATTTCGCGCATGTACGGTAGGTCTGGCAAAGTCTCCCCTGATACCATCCAGCATAACTTCGTTCCATTGGCGCGCTACCGAATGCTGGCCGAACAGGGGTTGTCCAATAAACAAAAACAACAAACAAATGATAGTGGTAAATTTTATTTTCATGAGATAGTGACTTCTTTAGTACCTAAAAATATTGAAATTATTAGAAAATCAAAGTTAATCAATACCTTTAGATTACTTTTAAAATAGCCAACAAACACAGAATAAACCGTATCTTATGCGTTAAAATAGAGATTGTTTTAGAACAAGCTAAAATTTTTTGTACTCTATGTACCGAAAAGCCCAACTGGTGATGTTATTCATTATCATGTTAGCCTCAAGTATTTATTGCCAAAAACATGCCTCCGCGCTCGCCAGGGATACTATCATCACGATGAACCGATTTCCTAATAACATATATATCCTTAATGGTAAAAAACTTACCCTCCCAGTAATGGAATGGTTTATGTCAGATTACCCCACCTCCAATCGCAATATCAAAGTAGCATTGGTGAGTGATCAGATGAGTATAGTTGGTTATAGTGTCGGTGGTTTATTTGCTGTTACCGGGCTGATAGCCTTCCGGCAAAATGAAACGCTGGGTAAAGAATTGTTCAAAGTGAGCATTATCAGTTTAGGCTCCGGATTTGCTTTTCAATTGCTGAGCGGCGCTTTCAAACAAAAAGCGGTAAATGCCTACAATAGAGCCTTACACACCCAAGCGAATGCAAAGGGCGGCGGTGTCTATAAAATGGGTATGACTGACAAAAAAGTGGGGCTTTGGGTTACCTTTTGATGCCTGTGAGTCTATTTTTATTTTATCATTTCCTTTGCCTTGGCGATGGCCTTTTCCAGCCCCGATACATCTTTTCCACCGGCAGTAGCAAAAAACGGCTGTCCGCCACCACCACCTTTAATCTCTTTGGCCAATTCACGCACCAAATTACCCGCGTGCAGGCCTTTTGATGTTACAAGTTCCTTGCTAATCACAATGGTCAACAAAGGTTTGCCCTTAATATCGGCTCCGAGCACAGCAACCACATTATCCAGTTCTTTTTCGAGCTGAAAGGCCAGGTTTTTAATGGCTCCAGCATCATCCAGGCTAATTTTTGCGCCAATAAACTGTACGCCGTTGATCATTTCAGCACCCTGAATGAGTTGTGTTTTTTCACCCTGAGCCTGCACCTGCAACAGCTTATCGATTTGCTTTTTCAGGTCTTTGTTCTCTTCTTGCAGGCTAGCTACTCCTTTGGCCACGTCTCCGGTAGTTTTTAAAAGGTTCCGAACCTCATTCAATTCGTTTAATTCACCAAACAAATGCGCCTCTGCACCTTTCGATGTCAAGGCCTCAATCCGCCGAATGCCAGCAGCAACGCCTGTTTCAGAGGTAATTTTAAACAATCCTATTTCGCCGGTAGCCTGAATATGAGTCCCCCCACAGAGTTCTCGTGAAAAATCTTTATCAAATGTAATGATGCGCACTACATCACCGTATTTTTCACCAAAGAGCATCATTGCACCCGACTTTCTGGCTTCCTCAATAGGTACCTTCCGGTCTTCCTCCAATTGGATATTGGCCCTGATTTTTTGATTGACAATTTCCTCTATGCGGCGAATTTCTTCGTCCGTTACTTTTTGGAAATGGGAAAAGTCAAAACGTAGGCGCCGAGCATCTACATCCTGCCCTTTTTGGAGGGCATGTTCACCAACCACTTCATGCAGTGCTGCATGCATCAGATGCACAGCAGAGTGATTGGATGATGTAGCCTGACGAGTTGTTGGGTCAACCATCGCTTTGACCTCTGCATCAAATTGAGTGGGCAATTTATTAATTATATGCACCGTGAGGTCATTTTCTTTTTGGGTGTCGATCACCTTAATCTCTTCTCCGCCTATCAGCAATTTCCCGGTATCACCTGCCTGGCCGCCACTTTCTGCATAAAAAGGGGTAATATTCAACACCAGGTGGTATTGCTCCTTACCTTTTAATTTAACCGTGCGGTATTTTAAAATTTTAGCACCCTCCACCGTCAATTGGTCATAACCTACAAAAGTGACCTCTTCATCACTAAGTACAACGGTCCAGTCTCCAACGGCCTTTTTGGCATCAGCCCGAGAGCGAGCTTTCTGCACCGCAAGTGCCTTTTCAAAACCAGCTTCGTCTACTTCGTATCCTTTTTCTTCGGCCAGCAAACGGGTAAGGTCAATGGGAAAACCATAGGTATCAAACAATTCAAATGCATCCTCTCCTTGAATCGTACCATTTTTGACTTCAAGGGAGTCAAAACGGGCCAAACCATTGTCCAGGGTATTCAAAAATGTTTTTTCTTCCCCTTCAATGATGCGAGCTACTTGCTGCTCTTGTGCTTTCAATTCCGGAAATACATCAGCAAATCGATCCGCTAAGAGAGGGATCAATTCGTGTAAAAAGGGCTTTTTTATGTCCAGAAAAGAGAAATAATAACGAACTGCACGGCGCAAAATCCGGCGGATTACATAACCGGCACCGGTATTTCCTGGCAGCTGACCATCAGCAATGGCGAAAGCTACCGCCCGAATATGGTCGGCCACTACCCGCATAGCTACATCCGTTTTATTGGACCTATCGTAACTGAACTGGTATTTTTTTCCAGAAGCTTTTTCAATATAATGAATAAATGGTGTAAACAAATCGGTGTCATAAGTCGCCGTTTTCCCCTGTAATACCATACATAGGCGTTCAAAACCCATGCCCGTATCCACGTGTTTTTGCGGCAGTGTGTTTAGTGCCCCATCTGCCTTGCGGTCAAACTGTATGAATACATTGTTCCAAATTTCTATGACCTTGGGATGGTCCATATTCACTAAATCCCGACCAGGGACGGTTGCCCGCTCTGCATTTTCCCTCAAGTCTATATGAATCTCCGAACAAGGGCCACATGGGCCCGTTTCACCCATTTCCCAAAAATTATCCTTTTTATTACCATACAACACCTGTTCTTTTGGCAAATATTTCAGCCAAAAATCCAAGGCTTCATTATCAGGCGCCAATCCATCTGCTTCATCCCCCTCAAAAACCGTCGCATAAATGCGGTCTTTTGGCATGCCATATACCTCGGTCAATAGCTCCCAAGACCAGGCAATGGCCTCTTCTTTGAAATAATCACCAAAAGACCAGTTGCCCAACATCTCAAACATCGTATGGTGAGTCCCGTCATGGCCTACTTCTTCTAAATCATTATGCTTTCCGGAAACCCGCAAACACTTCTGAGTATCAGCTACCCGCCGGGATTCTGGCGTTTGGTTACCCAAAAAATAATCCTTAAACTGGTTCATACCCGCATTGGTAAACATCAATGACGGATCGTCTTTATTCACAATGGGTGCAGAGGGCACTATCTTATGTTGCTTGGTGGCAAAAAAGTCCAAAAAAGCCTTCCTTATTTCCTGTGCAGTCATAATTCAATTTATTGAACACTTGTTTGTAACAAATTTGGGAAATATCCGTAAAAGTCATCTAAATACATTTTGCTTTGTGGATAAGTTCCCATAGAAGCCAATCACAGACATCTCTAATCTGCCTTAATAAGCCGCGAATATAATAAATTTGTAATTGTGCTAATTTGTTAAAATTATCTTATTTAACATTTGTTGTAACGACAATTACTCATATTTGCATCCGGCTTGTATCAAAATTGATTCTCAAATCAGTATTTTAACCCCCTAAAAGTGCTTTTTCTTCACTTTTTCGATTACATACCGCCCCAGTCTAAACAAATAAATGACGCTTTAGTATAAATTTTGTGCTAAAATTTTGTAATTCATAACCCGGGAATTACTTTTGATTCAGCCAAGGGATTAGAGCAACAAATATTATGTACGGGATTGCCCTGGATTTGCGCAAAGATGAAATTAAAACAACCTCTTTAAAATTCAGGAACATTTTGGCTAAGACTTAAAACACTCATGAGAAAAGAAAAATTTATTTACAACACCCAAACTCTTAGGTACGAGAAAGTTGTAGAACCGATTGGTACCACTATATTGAGAATTTTTGGGTTCGTTTGTGCTGCGTTATTTACTGCCTTTTTATTTACGCTTCTAGCACATCGCTATTTTCCTTCTCCAAGAGAAAAGGCTTTATTACAAGAAAATCATTCCTTAGTTTCCAAATTGACAAAGATTGAAAAAGAGCTTAGTCAGATTGAAGGCGTTGTGGATAAAGTAAGGGTTCGCCATGATTACGCCCATCGGCTGATTTATGGAATGGGTGCTTTGGATGATGGTATTTGGAATGGTGGTGTCGGCGGACACGATAAATACAAGGAATTGCGTCAATTCAAACATTCCGGCCAAATGCTTACTGCCGTTATGGAAAAGATTGATAAGGTCAAACACAAAATTGCACTACAATCAGAATCCTTAGACTCTGTAGTGACTTTGACTAAAGCCAAAGAAGAAATGCTGGCAAGTATGCCTTCCATCAAACCGGTGAGGTCTGATAAGCTGGCCAGGGATGTTAAACTCTTATCCGGCTATGGATGGCGGATGCACCCGATCTTCAAAGTACCCAAGTTTCACTATGGTATCGATTTTACAGCCCCACGTGGTACTCCTATACAAGCTACCGGTGCAGGCAAAGTTGTTTCGGCCGGATATGGCTCGGGATACGGTAACCGGGTAATCATTGACCACGGTTATGGCTACAAGACACTCTATGGACACATGCACAAAATTGATGTCAAAGTAGGTCAAAAAGTAAAACGTGGCGAAAGAATTGGATTGGTAGGAAGTACTGGCCACTCTACGGCCCCTCACTGCCACTACGAAGTTTTTGTTAATGGTGATAAAGTCAATCCTATTCAGTTCGTAACTGACGGACTTTCCCCTGTAGAATACCAGGAAATGGTTGAAGCAGCAGAATCTGCCGGACAATCTATGGATTAAAAATACAATTGATCAATGATCAACAAAATAAACAGTAAAGGCTTCCATCTCGGAAGTCTTTTTTTCATTGGGCTATTTTCATTTTGTTTCTTTTCAAGTTTTGCCTGTCGCGACAGTGCTGCGGGCAACAATGAAGGCCCTACTCAAGAGGCCGTGCTTGTCTCGGCTGTTGAAACGCCGGATACGGTTCCTCAGCCGGTTGTGGATAGCATGCGTACGCTTCGCATTATTGGCGTAGGAGATATGATGCTGGGCACCAATTATCCTTCGGCATCCTACCTGCCACCCAAAGGGGGTGCAGATATGCTAAAAGATGTTGAATCCATACTGAGTCAGGCCGATCTTACTTTTGGTAATCTCGAAGGAACCATTCTTGACGAGGGAGGAACGGCTAAGCGTTGTAACAACCCTGCGGTCTGTTATGTCTTTCGTTCTCCGGAGTCTTATGTAAAACATTTTGTCAATGCTGGCTTTGATATATTGAGTATCGCAAACAATCACTCCGGTGATTTTGGGCCTGTAGGTCGAAAAAAGACCAAGGAATTGCTCAAAAAGGCGGGCATTTATTATGCCGGGCTGGCTGGAACGGATGAAAGCGTTATCTTTGAAAAAGACGGCATTACTTATGGCTTTTGCGCCTTTGCACCGAATAGTGGAACCGTAGATATCCGGAATATCAGTCGCGCCAAACAAATTGTCAGTCAATTAGAAAAAGAGGCGGATATCGTCATCGTTTCCTTTCACGGCGGCGCAGAAGGTGCCAGCAATCAAAACGTTACCCGTAAAACAGAGACCTATTATGGTGAAAACCGGGGCAATGTATATGCATTTGCTCATGCCGTGGTAGATGCTGGCGCAGATATTGTCTTTGGCCATGGCCCGCATGTGACCCGAGCCGTAGAGTTGTACAAAGACCGCTTCATTGCTTATAGCCTGGGTAATTTTTGTACTTATGGCCGTTTTAGTTTGAGTGGGCCAGCTGGTTATGCCCCTTTAATTACGCTAACCGTTGATGAAACGGGGTCTTTTATGGAAGGGCTAATCACACCTGTGTACCAACAAAAGGCTCATGGACCAAAAATTGATGGTCAGAAAAGAGCCATTAATAAACTCCGGGAATTGACCAAACAGGATTTTCCTGAGACGCCATTGCGCATTATGGAGGACGGTAAGATTGAGCGTAAATAGCGGGAAAGTATGCCAACAGATATAGAGCATAGCGCATAATGCTATATAAATAAATGCCAAATCCAAAACAGGCGAATACTCCAGTTGAGAAACGATATTGCCACAATTGCCATTACCCGCTACCTGGCTATGGGCAATATTGTCCTAATTGTAGCCAAAAATATACGGATGGCAGGATCAAATTATGGCACCTCTTAGGGGAATTTTTTGAATCTGTTTTTAATATTGACTCCAAAATATTTCGTACGCTCGGTCATCTTTTTATACCCGGAAAACTTACAAACAATTATTTTTCCGGTCGGCAGAAAAGATATATCCCGCCCATTCGCCTCTTTTTTGTGATGGCCATTTTTCATTTTGCCCTCATTAACATTATCATCAATGCAGTAGAACCTGATGGTGGATTACAAAATCTCAGTGAAGAAAATCGCAGAGCAGGCTATCGGGTAGAATTTCTAGAAGACCTCGACACCGCTCGCCTGGAAGTAGAACAAATGTTTCCAGAAGAAAATATTCGAATTGCCTTTGACTCATTGATGACTAATTACTCATATGCCCGAGATGATAGCGTAAGCCTTCTTCTTTTTTCCGAAGGACCGCTCTTGATTGGAAAAACCAAGAAAATAGATCGACTGGATCTTATTCACCTTCCCAATGAAGAATTATTTGAAAAATATGAGATTAATGGATTTTGGCAACAGCTACAAACCAGACAATTCCTGAAAATTGTTGACGAGGGTGGTAATTTTGTCTTTTACATTCTGGGACAAATGGTATGGATGGTAGTTTTGATGATGCCAGCACTGGCTTTTATTCTTAAAATTCTATATATCCGTAGGAGTTTTTATTTTGTTGAACATCTGGTCTTTTCTTTTCATTATCATGCTTTTGCCTTTTTGGTGATGACCTGTGCCTATCTATTGGAAGCCTTTGGTTTTCCTCCCCTAAATTGGCCAAATGGAGAAGGGTTTTACTCCATCATAGGATTTAGCGTATTGCTGATTTATCTATTTTTAGCCATGCACAGTTTTTACAAACAGTCCAAGTTCAAAACCTTTATGAAGTTCACTGTCCTCAACTTTTCATATCTGTTCATATTTATACTATTTTTGCTGCTCACCTTATTATTTAGTGCGATTATTTTCTGACGCAGAGAAATAAAAAGGGTATCAACTAACCAATACTGCATATTGGTTTATTAATCACCATTGTTTTTGCTTTATCTTTTATGTCTAATTCTATTTACGATACTTATGAAACCGTCATTGGTTTGGAAATTCACGTACAACTGGCGACAGCTAGCAAAGCATTTTGTGCGGACGATGCCAGTTTCGGAGGTGATCCCAATACACACGTTAGTACCATTTCACTTGGGCATCCGGGTACTTTGCCCAGACTCAACAAGAAACAGGTTGAATTTGCCATAAAGCTTGGCCTTGCTCTGGGCAGCGAAATCAGCCTGTACAACGCTTTTGACCGGAAAAATTATTTTTATGCCGATTTGCCGAAAGGCTACCAAATTACCCAGGATCGGAAACCTATATGTATTGGCGGAAGCTTGGAAATTGAAGTCGGTGATACAAAAAAAACCGTGCGTATCCACCATATTCACATGGAAGAGGATGCCGGTAAATCTATGCACGATCAGGACGCTCCACACTCTTTGATTGACCTGAACCGTGCAGGCGTTCCACTATTGGAAATCGTTTCAGAACCGGATCTGCGGTCGGCGGAAGAGGTAGATGCTTATATGTCGGCCATGAGGAGGCTGGTGCGCTACCTGGACATATCAGACGGCAATATGGAACAAGGATCAATGCGCTGTGATTGTAATGTTTCCGTTCGGAAAAATGGAGCTACCGCGCTTGGTGAGCGTTGTGAGATTAAAAACCTCAACTCCATGCGTTATGCCCGGCGAGCCATTCAATATGAATTCAAACGGCAGGTGGATCTTCTGGAATCCGGAGGCAAGGTAGCTCAGCAGACCCTCAATTTCGATCCTGCTTCGGGCATTACCAGTCCGCTGAGAGATAAAGAAGATGCCCACGATTATCGGTATTTTCCCGAGCCGGATTTACCTCCCATCGTGCTGACTAAAGATTATATTACGGCGATTGAAGCCAACATGCCTCCCCTACCCTGGGCCTTATTACGCCAGTTTATAGAAGAAAAAGCATTACCACTTTACGATGCCAAATTGCTGACCGAAGAAAAGGAAACGGCCCTTTATTTCCTTGCTCTCTGTGCGCATTATCCAGACAGTAAAGCCATCTCTAATTTGGTGATCAACAAAATTTTACCCTATTGTAATGAAATGAGTCTTACAATTTATGAGTTTCCACTCAGTGGTGAACGTATGGCAGCATTTCTTCAATTGATCGATAGTGGAAAGGTCAGCAATACGATTGCTTATCAACGCCTATTTCCTGCCATGTTACAAGAACAGGATAAAACACCTATGCAATTGGCGCAAGCCCTCAACCTCTTACAAACCGACGATGCAGATTTCCTTACCACACTGGTAGAGCAGGTTCTTGCTGAATTTCCCGATAAAGTTGAGGCGTATCGCAAGGGTAAAAAAGGCTTAATTGGATTTTTTATGGGAGAGGTCATGAAACGGTCCAAAGGGAAGGCCGCTCCACAAACGACCAATGAATTGCTTCGAAAGCAATTGGAGGGTTAATGAACCAGCGAATTCATTTATCTGCTGGTGCAAGTGACAATTTGGCTAAAATACCTTATATTAGGGAAGTGGAAACAACGCTAATAACGGCCCACACGCTTAAGGACAATATCAAACCACCTATGAAGCAGCTACCTATCTTCGATGAATCTTCTGAAAACCTGAAACGGTATTATAGTATTAGTGAAGTTGCTGCCATGTTTGAGGTATCCAAATCGACCATCCGCTTTTGGGAGAATGAGTTTGATATGCTAAAACCTCATAAGAATAGTAAAGGCGACCGGATGTTTACTCCCGGAAATATTCAGCAGTTACGGACCATTTTTCACCTGGTCAAGGAACGGGGATTTACATTGGATGGGGCTAAAAAAGAGTTGAAGGCGCAAAAGGAAAGGATGAATGCTAAAAAGGTATACCTGGATAAGTTGCTGGAAATCAAAAAATTTTTAGTGCATTTGAAGGAGGATATTTAGGGGGGATTGAGGGGGTTTAGAGGGGTTTAGAAGGTTGAGAGGGTTTAGAAGGTTTAGGAGGTTTAGAGGGGTTTAGGAGGTTTAGAGGGAGTTTGCAAAAGAGGACCTGTAGGTTTAGAGGGGTTTAGGTGGTTTAGGGGCAGAGGTGGTGTTCCAGGGAAATAGGTTGAGGAAGGTTTAGAAAGTTGAGGTGGTTTAGGGTTTAGAGGGGTTTAGGAGGTTTAGGGGCAGAGGTGGTGTTCCAGGGAAATAGGTTGAGGAAGGTTTAGAAGGTTTAGGAGGTTTAGGAGGTTTAGAGCAGTAGAGGGGGTGGTTTAGACCCGAGTAACTCTTCACCCCAGGGAGTATACACTGAACTGTGTCTGATCAAAAACATTAACTTTGATTATGACCAAGAAAGAACAAGCTAAGAATAAGGATCAAGAACATCCTGAATTTGACTTTGAAAACTACCGTAAGTCGGTGATAGCTGGATTAATAGAAGGCAAAGGCTTAACCGGAGATGAAGGGCTATTAAAACCGCTGATTGCAAATTTCATCGAGGGGGCTTTAGCTGCGGAGCTAGACAATCACATCTCAGAAGAACAGGTCCAAGGGATAAAAAAAACCATAAAACCCTGAATTTCAATAAACTACTCGGCGAAATCCAGCGTCCTCTGCGGTAAAAAAAACACACTTTCTCGTACACTCCCAATTCCTCAGATTTGCTATAACTTAGGGGCAGCAAAGGATAAAAAATAATGTCGGACCTACGCAAGGTAAATCCGACATAACTGTAAAAGGCCCTCATGTAAATTAAAGGTACAATCTTACAATGTTTGCAGACATGTGATTGAATTGTACGTGACTCACCGCTAAACACGGTAACTGTTTGTTCGTTTTTAAGTGTATAAAACCCGATGCAGAAAAAAATGAGGGCGAAACACGCCGCCCTCCTCTCCGTTTTCTCTGCAAAAATTAAACGGGTTTAATAAGGCGATTAGCCAACTTCAAAAGTGGCAATGTACTATGGAATAAAAATTTTTGTCGTTTTCTCATAGTTAGGTTTGACGCTAATCAAACGGAAACTATTTCTTTGTTGCTTGTTAAAATGAAAGTTAAAATCCATGCACAAAACAACATGCTCAACTTCTTGAGACAATCATTATAATGTAAAAATCAGTCCAAAAAAAAACCGATCTATTATTGCTTTCTGCAAAAAACTGATTTACAAGCTATTAAAATGAAATAAAAATAATCAGGTCAGGAAACCGAAGGGGAAACCGAATTAAAAAACGAAATAATTTCGTTTTTTAGCGAAAAAACTTTCGTTTTGCACTAAAATCAAAGATGCAAACGGATGCCTTTTTGGGTGAGCCACTTAGCAATCCACAGAATAAATAATGAAAAAACAATGGCGCGAATAAAACCTGGAAAGCCGCTGCTTAAAAATGCTGGAATAAAAGCGTAACCTACAGTAGCATAAAATAAGGGAGGAAGAATATAAGTCAACAAGGGATTTTCACCTGCGGGTTTTAGAAAATTTGCCCAACTTTTGAATCCTTTTAGGTCAACCAACCAATAGATAGCTGGAAAAACAAAGCAGCAAATAGCAGCTGAATATAAGGCCCAGGAAGGCGTAGCGGCAATTTTTGATATGCCACCAAAAGGTTGAGAAAAATAGGCGGCAAACCCAAGTAGGATTCCCAGGGCTACCATATTTCGTATCTTATTCATTGGTTGTTCCAACACCCCATCTTTCATCAACAACAAGGAGCAAATAATCCCACAAAGCGTGACCAGCGTATGTGCAATATGGCCGGCTTGCCCCTCTAGCCATACCATAAAAGAAGGGAGAAACTCATAATCGCTTCTCAATCCTAAAAGTACAGCGAACAACAGCACAAATAGGGTGATCAAAGCTGTAAGATTTTTATTAGCAACCATGAAAAGAATGATGGAAAGCAAATATGCCCAACCGATCAGCCCCAAAATGCCCCACCAACTGGGCGTCATGCCACTAAGTTGCCCATCGGGTCCTGTCTTTCGATATAAGAAATACAGGATGATTAGAACTACTACCCCAATTATCCTAAGCCCAATGAACAGAAATCTCTTCAATTTTTCATCTGTTTTGGGATAACGGTTCCAGATGAGAATGGCTGAAATATATAATAAAGCTGCCCACCAGGAATGATTAATGAGACTGGCTTCTGCATTCATTTCTCCGGAATTGACCATATATACGCCAAGCACGAGTAAGCCAAAGGTTCTGGTAAGTACATGTTGCCAGAAATCAAACGAACGCTGCCCCCTAGCGATCCGGTTCATAACAGCAAAAGGAATAGCCATACCTACAATGAATAAAAATGCAGGAAAAACCACATCAACAAAAGTCATCCCATCCACTGTTGCGGGCACATGTTTCATCCATTGGGGAATATTCGAAACGCCAGCCAATTCATTGACAAAAACCATCAAAAAAATGGTCAGGCCTCTGAAAATGTCTATTGAAAGAATTCGTTGTGACTTCATTGTTGTCTTTGCCCTATTTTACAATCTTTCGGTAGCTTTTGCTGAGGAGTGGAAATTGACCAAAAAGGTGAGGATGTTTTTCATAATATTTTTTGATGCGATAGCGTAGGTTGTCTGTATTTTCCAGCCCCAATTCGATAGCCACATCCTTTTTGACTTTATTTTTCTGGAGCATGGCCATTTCGATACGTTTTAAGTCCAGAAGAGCATGTTCCTCCTCAATGGAAATTTCGCCAGAAGGGTCTTCTGCAAGAGAAGTACGATAAGGCGCAGAATCTTTGGCAAACTCTTGAATCTCTACGGGCAAACAATCTTCATCAATCATCATTCGGCTCTTGATCTTTTTCCGCAACAACATATAATTGATGGTATTGCGCAATTCCCGGATATTACCAACCCAATCGTATTCCATGAGCAATTGAATGGCTTTTGGCGTTAGAATATCCTCCATTTTCTGGCCTTCCAGGTAGTGTTCCATAATCAGGGGAATATCTTCTTTACGTTCACGCAGGGCAGGAATTTCTACAATCATGGCTTTCAGGCGTTGATACAAATCAGCCCTAAAAATACCCTCCTCCACCTGCGCTCCCAGATTCTGGTGGGTGGCGGCTACTATCTGTACATCAAGCTGAATGTCTTTATCAGCGCCTACCGGGCGGATCATCTTGGTTTCCAGAAAACGCAATAATTTGATCTGTATATTGGCATCGATATCTCCGATTTCATCCAGCATCAAAATACCTCCATTGGCCTGGCTGAAATAGCCTTCTACGTCGCGTATCGCACCGGTAAATGCACCTTTTCGGTGTCCAAAAAGAGTACTTTCCAAAAGGGTATCCTGAATGGCAGATAAGTTTACTGCCTGAAATGGCTGGTCTTTCCGTGCGCCTTGCTGATGCAAATAACGAGCAGCAATTTCTTTACCTACACCTGTTTCCCCAGCTAATAAAACGGAAATATCCGGTTCTTCGGACACCAATCTGAGGATGCGTTTTATTTCCTTAATTTTTTCTGACTCGCCGATGAAAGCAAAATCTTTGCTGCGTTGGGCTCTATGCTTTTTGACCTCAGCGCGCAACATTTGATTTTCAGATTTGAGCTTGCTGTCTTCAATGATTTCGGTAAACTTATCATTCCAGTATTCAAAATCGTAGTCTCCCTTGGTTAGAAAATCGCGAGCCCCCTTTTTCATCGCCTGTACGACCGTATCAATTTCCTTATCGGCTGTAACGACTATGATCGGAATACCTGGATGGCTGCTCCGCAATTCGGGAATGAGATTAAGTCCGACTTTTTCCTTGCTGCTATCCAATACCAGATCCATCAGGATCAGGTCAAAGTTGCCATTCTCCTTTAACTTACGCTCCAGGTTTCCCATGCTCACCGCCCCTTCAAAGGTAAAGTTGCGCCGAAAAGCATAGCGGATCTGCTGATGAAATTCAGGATCGTCGTCAACAATTAATATGGAATAATTCCTATTTGACATAGTGTTGTTCTATCTTAACCAAGGCTGACTTAGCATGTTCCAAATGTTCAATACAATCAAGCTCCCAAAATAGAGCTTCCTCTTCACAATTGCTGTTGAAATAGGGGGCAATATGCTGCAAGGCCAAATTTACCTGTACAAAGGTTCCGAAAAAGGGCAGACACTCAAAATTTGGATAATAATTTATCCAGCGATTGTTTAGCGTATTCCATTTGCTGGGTAAGCGGTTAGCCAACAATAAATCTTTCCAGACACTTTGGTATTCCGCTTGATGTCGCTTCATTTCATCCCTGGCAATTTTCAAAATACGCAAGGTATTATTTAATTCATCGGTAACACTTTCGTCACCATGCCCCTCAAAAAAACGACGCAGTTGTTCTGCCACATCCAGTCCTCCTGTATAGGCAGGCTCCCAGGAGCCTCCAGCTATTTCGGCTCGATTTAAAAAAGCCTTAATATTTTTTGGCAAATGCAATAAGTCAAGGTAATTATCCCCTTGAAAATCGCTGAATCCGGCAATGATCAATAGGTTATTAGGCAAGTGTTCCCGAAGGTATTGTTTCCAAGGGAGTTCGGCGGAAAGGTATTTCCCGTTACAGACAATGGGACTCATCAATACAACTACTGTATCACTTCCCACCAACAATGCCTCATCTGAAACAGGTAGCGCTAGGTGGCAAAATTTAAAACCACCATCGGTAAAATATTTTTTCATTGCGTTGACCACCTGTAATTGGGAAGCCACACAAAGGATTTCTCTCATCCGTTAGATATAAGTAGCTTCTGACATAACACTTAACAGGCTTTCAAACTGCCCCCGGATGGAGGGCAAATCTGCTTCGCCCTGAACACTAAAGATATGTGTTTTAATAGCTTCTACCAAATTCTTGTAGATGCGGCCTTCCAACTCCCCATAGGTTGTTTTTAAATTAGTACTAAAATCATCAAAAAACAGGGATCGTTTTTCACGACTTTCCCACTGGATCAACTCCCGCTCCAGATCCGATCCCTTGCGCATCCTACCGGTAAAGCTCAGCAGGCGCAAAAATAGCAACCGGTTTTCAGGAAGACGGATATACCGATACAACTCTCCGGATGGGATCAAGTCCATGTTTGAAAAATCCACAAAAGCAGTAAGCAGGTCTTCTTTTAATTCAAAAACTTTGGCCTTAAAGGCATGGGAATACACTTTCCAAACAAAATCAAAATGTTCCCTTTTTAATTGGTGTGTTGCCGGATTGGCTACGGCATCAATCAGGTTGCCGTGATGGTTAGGAAGATGCATATTGGCTCTAAAGGTGCCTTTTGTACCTAGCAAAGCACGCGGTTGCTTGGCAATATAGAGATCATCATTACCTTCGCCAAAGAGAAAACATTTCAATTGTGAGATATGACGTTGATGGTCACTTAGACCGCTGAGAATTTCTTCAATAGCTTGCTGATTGTAGCCGTGATTGCGATGCAGAAAAATGAAAACATCGCTGTTCTCCAGGTGATCCTCAACACAGGATCGGATTAATGCAGTGCCCGCAGCAGACCTTGGCTCATCCATTCGGATCAACTTGTGGCCCTCTGGGTATCCCGCTACGGTCCATTCATCCCATGCTTCCTCCAGCCCCCCGTATTTCCACCACCAGACAATCAACATGACACGATTGCGATTGGTCATGAACGTTGTTGTTTTTTATTATGAAGTCAAAATATTCCTTTCTCCGATCGACGAATCTCACCCCCTCACCACATCATTTTCTAATCCTCCCTAAGAGCCAAAAAGTACCTTGACCATATTATATTTAAGCTCAATATCATCCTTTCGGCCCAAGGCATCTTCAATACCGGAAATCAAAGATTCTACCGGACGGAAAATGGTAAAATGAGTAAATGGTTGATACTTTCGGTTTTCATTCATTTTACTCCACCACTTGGTCCGTCCGCGACCAGAGGTAATGACTAAAATGAAATTTTTCCTCAGTCTTCCGTTTCTGGTTATTGCCGGTATTATTTCTTTAGCAATAAACAAGCCAATATTTTCCTCAGAGTAATCCTGGTGGTCACTATATTTTGTTAATAATATCTTTTCGATGTAAGAAAGGTGCAAAATCAGAAAATGACAATCGCCAATAAGGTCCGCCTTTTGTGTTTCCCATTCTCCTTCCCAATTGCGTTCATCATTCAGGCGAGGAGCTTGTTCACCAAAGATGCTTAGCTTAAGGGCTGATTTGAAAATAGCCTCCCGATCGTGATTGCGGATGCGGTGGCGAATGCGGTTGTCAAAGATACAAATCCGGGTGGTGAGCACTTCAAACAATTCAATCAACCGGGCAGATGTCTGGCTGGAAACCGGTCCGTTGCCCTGAATATCCCGCATGAAATAAGTCTTATAAATGCCGTGAGTCCGATAACGCAACACCTCGGGGTCCAGAGAAAAGCCACCATGAGCTACATTCAGGGTATCTTTACCTTCAAATTCCTGTTCCCTGACGGGCAATTCTGCTGTATTGTAATAGCGGAAAACGTCTTCTCCATCCTTTCGAAATACAAATTGACCGACCGGCAATCCATCCACCAAAAACTTTATACTATAAGAAGATTCGCTGATCCATTCCTTGAGCCATGACTTATAGGCTTCCAATAATACCTGGTCTGATTCGGGTGTTTCCCCGGCATGTTGGTCTTCTTGATCAACAATTCTAATAACCCCATTGGCGCGTACCTTACGCCACAGGGCCATGCGTTTTTCCGTATCGTCAGGAGAAAGGCTTACAAATTTAAATCGCGCCAGATTTTCCCATACAAATTCTACATCTTCAATATCCCCAACCAATTTGGTATTGGCGGCTTTCCATATAAAAAAATACTTTTTGAAAAAACCCCTTTGGTGATTGTACATCACGTTAAATTCGTAGCTGGACTCTTTCTGATTTTTAAACACTTCCACATCATCATGAGGAGCTTCTGCCGGGCTGGTTGCTGGAATTATCCAGGGGTAATACGTTTTATCGCGGGATGTATCCTGTCCTTGCTCACGAGCAGGGTTTTCATCACCATTTTGAACCTGATCAAATTTATTGTTAAACAACATGCCTGCGCAAATCTTATCCTGGAAGCTACCTCCCAGACGCGGTGCAAAGGTTTCTTCATCCATAATGTCACCAATCAACGCATTGTATTTTCGCTTGACCAAAGGGACGTTCCCCTGAATCTGTAGATCGGTAGGGGTACCAATCCAGACCCCTACTTTATACAATTCCCGCAAGTCTTTCTCCTTATTGGTCACATTGGTCTCCTGAATGGATAAATTGAGTTTCAGGCCATTTTGTTGAATTTCGAGTAGATCAGATCCTTTGTAGTGTTTTACATTTCGGATTTCGTTTTCTAGCATGGTAAAAAATGCATGCCTGCCCACTACTTCTCCGGGAAAGAAAACCAAACAAGAACGCAACACTTCTTTCATTTCACTGTAATCAACACCCGGCTTCACAAAATCACTCATGCCGTCCAATTCCTTGTGTTCGGCAAAAGAAAGGCGCTTACCATCATCAGTTTGCAGATAAGGGATGTTTTGCTCATCCCATTGTGCTCGTGGGCGCCGGTTTTTGATGTCTATTTCAACAAATACGCCCTCTTTCAATGCCCTTTTGGGCTTGCGGCATGAAGAGTTGTTTTTCTCTTCTACCGTTTCGGCTGCATAATGAGTGATGTGAATGGAAATCTTATGAATGTCTTCGGATTTGGCAATGGTGCCCAAATAAAGGGGGTTATTGATAAAATCTTCCCAAAGGATGTGGAACAGGCTTCTGGCCTCACCACCAAAGTGATTATCGCGGGCTATGCCACTCCAGAATGCTCCTTTTTGCATCAAAAATTTGATCAACGGTTGAATTTCGCGATCCAATGAACCCGGATAACGAACTACATCATACTCTTCTTCGTGATCTTTGACAAACTGCCCCTCCATCCAAGGCTGAATCAGTTCCAATATACGGTCTTGATCAAAACCTTCGGGCACAAATTCATCAATGAGTTCTTTCACTTCTTCCACTTCCTGGAAATGATTTTCCGACTCCTGGCGTATGTTTTCTGCTCGGCGTTTAAACCACCAGTTTAGCGCCACCAGGCTATGGGCACTAATATTGTGTGCATAGCTGTCGATCATGATGGAAATGATGGCTGCTTTCAGGTATGGAGAATAAACTTTACTGTGAATAACCCGATCATTTAGCCGAATACGTGATTTGAAAAAGGGAAGGTGTTTTTTATAATATTCATCATATTTCAATTCTTTAAGAATCGGATTCCGGTTGATCTGTTCATAAAACACCGGACTTAAAGGCAATTGTACCGCTTCCGATTTTTCCATATTCCGGCCCACTAAATCCCATTCCAAAATTAAGGATTCATACACAACACTTACCGACCGAATGATATTGCCGATGCTACGCATGGTCAGGTTTCTGGAATCTTGAGCTTTGTAAACCAAGTGCACAATACCATCAAATTCTCCAAACTGAATCAACGGCAGAGACAGATAGTTGTCTTCCATTACATTGAAATAGCTTTTCAGAATGTGGTACTCCGCTTCCTGACGTGGGGTGGCTTGTTTAACAGAAGATTCAGGGTACAAAATGGCCTCAAAATAATCTTCGAGTCGGCCCATACCTACCTTGGGGATATCTTTAAGGTTGTAACTTCCCATTTTAAAGGCTCGATACAGTTGAGAACTAACCACGGCAGTACTACTCGAAAGGTGGGAAACGTCAAGAAAATTCCAAAAGTCATTCAGCGTTGGTTTCCATTGCCGCTTTGGGCCTTCCAATAACTCACGCTGCCGCGGAATGCCAGCATAAATCAAGGGGACATTTTCATACCTGGTTAATGAACGAGCTTCATCACGAGGAATGGTGTTGACAAACAGGGTAAACTTTTCTTCAAGTATAAACCCTTCTACAACCATGTGCATTCGATCCTGTAACAGATTGAAGAACTCATCAGCCCTTGGAAAAGGAATAACTTCACGAGTCAGGAAATTGTCCTGATGAAGCGTGTGCGTATAGGGCATAGCTATCGCAATTTTTGAGCATGTCGAGGTAAAATCCAGTTTGCCTACATACTCAGAGTGTATTAATTATAGGGCATGCAGGAAAGCCGTTCCATTCTTTTATTCTCCATAAATAGTAACGCGCCATCTCCAAACATACTCTTAGTCATCCCGGGGAGGCGTTGCAATAAAACACTGCCACCCGATTAAATCTACAAAGCAATTATTGTATATCTAAGTAAAATTATAGATATTTTTTATTCCAATATAAGAGTACCACTCCTGTAAAATTTACAGGACGGTTTAAGGTCATGTTTGGAGGTCAGTCTTTTGGCTGCAATTGATCCCTTTTTCGATGATACTTTCCCGACCTAGCGGTTTCCCTTCGGCGGGACAGGCTGTTGCTTTTCTTGTCCGTCTCAGCTCAGCCGAGATGAACTTCAAAAAAGCCTTGTTTCATCAAAAAATGGACAGCTTTTGCTACAAAATCCGTCCTCCAAACAAGCTCTAGGATGGGCAGAAATAAATTGGCTTGATTGGGAATTACCTTAGGGGTCAACAAAATGGCCCTTTGACAAATCCCGTGATTAACGTCAAAGAGTAGGTAAAACTACAAAAAATACCTCAGGAAGTAACAATCAGGTTATAAATAGGCAGGGAATTGACTGCTTCTTTCTCCGTTTTTTTATCGTCCTGTCCGATCCGGCGGATATTGAGTTTACACCGACGATAAGCCGGGCTCTTTCTAAAAAGCTTGTACTGGTTTGATTTAATGAAGGGAATTAGGAATCTATTCCATTCGGCAATATTGCAACTGTCAGCCAGCATCAATGCGGGTTGGTGCTGGGCAGCTAAATGATAATTCGCCATTTGGGACAATAGTTTCCCAAATTGGATCGATTGAAAAATGGCAAATGAAGATTGCAAAGTTTGCACAAAAGTTGCTTCCTGATCCGGGCTCAAGGAGGTTGCTCCACTGGCTAGCCATTGCCCGATGGGTCCATTTGGCTGCTCTGAAAGATGCAGGATGAGTGGCAGCGTAATATTGCGATTGCGAATATCGCTGAAGGCATCCTCGGGAAATTTATTTAATGTAGACAATCCCAGACTGGAAGGCACAACATCTGCATTGTCATTAATCAACTGGCGCATCAGGCCATAACATACTGCAAATCGTTTCAACCGTTGTGAGGTTGAGGGCGGGGTGCCCAATAAATCCGTGATCAATTCAACAGCCAGAATAAATAATGCACCGCAGGTGAGGTAAATTCTTTGTAAGTAAAGGTCTGCAAATTCCCATTTTTCTCTGGGCAACTCTTTTTGTAGTGCAGCTCTGAAAGGTGTCAATTCTTCCAAGGCAATAAATTGCTCTACTTCTGGTGCAAGGACCGTATCGGGAATATTTTCCGGATGGGTAAACATTTCATAAGTATTCCACTGTTTTTCCATTTGCTGGCCAATATCCACATAACGAAAAGCCTGACGAAGACATGCCGTGACCTTTTTTTCTACAGAGGGGTCTATATAGGCCGCCACATACTCATAAAGATAATCCTTTAGTAGATTGGCCCTGAGTAGGTTATCAGCAATTTTAGCGGAAGATCGGACGCCATGTTTTTGGTCGAGAATCTGATTGTGCAGGTATTGAACTGAAATGATCCCTTCAAATAACAAAGGCAATTGTTGGGTAAAAAGGGTTTCCTTGAGTCGGGATTTAGGGAAAGCCAGCCCTCGTTTGTGTACGGCTTTAATTTCTTCATAAATTTTATGCACAAAAAAGGCCCGTATTGGAGTACCTTCAATTCGTTTGACAAGGGGCTGAAAAACGCGATTACCATTTTCTCCTCCCTGACTCAAACACATCAGTTTCTCCAATTCCTGCTTTATCAATTCCGCCGTATGGCGCATGTCGTTATGCCTGTTTGGAAACATCCAATTTCTCTTTTTGCCTATTGTCTAATCTTTCGGGTATAAGGCGTTTATGCCTTCCTCAATCATTAACAAATTGTAGTCGTTGTAATTTAAATATCCGGTTATCAAAAGTAAAACATCTTGTATCTGAATCAACATTGAGCGCATGTTTTGAGGCCAACCATACACTTGCGCTGAAGCTTTCTCCGGGCGTCTGCGCCATGCTCCTTCGCTGAGTCCTTCGCCGTAGCTTCGCGAAGGCAGCGTAGGAGCATTGGCTGTAAAGGATCACTTTTCGTTACAAAAGCCGCCCTCCAAACAAGCTCTTAGAAATTGTCTAATCCTATTCAATTGATTACAAATAATGGGTTTGTTGTTAATAGTACTTTGATAACTGAGGGACAGCAGAAGTGCTTTGCAAATTGAAAACGCTTTGTTTTGCAGCCATATATAACTTCCCAATACTGTAGAATTTTAAAAACAAATGGGGGCAGGCCAAGAAAGTAAGGAGGAAACCCGGGGAATTATTCACATGGGAAACACCAATGTCTGGCCTGCCCGGCGGCAATTATAATATGGCGAATAAAAGAAGTAACGTTTATCAAACCGAGGAAAAGTAATACAAAAGGGAAATCAATAAAATAAAAAACACAACGGTCATTTTCAATCTGCTTCTCTCCTTTTGCAAATCATTTAATTCCTCAAAATTCTTTTTTTCCTGTTCCCGAAAGAAAGCATCATTTGCATTGAAATAATCTTCTTCCGGATAATATCCAGGCCAGTGATGATAATCACCTGGCTTTATTGAATCTGTACCTGATAGTGAACGTTTCATTAAATGTTCGTTCACAATAACCAAAATAGTGGCAAGCACTATTGTCCCTAAGATTAAGTAGGTAGTTCCCATAGTATGTATTTTTCTCTCTGTAAAAAAATTACATCAATCCCAACCACTACATTTTTAGAGCTTGACAGGAAGGCAATTTCAAAGTTGACTTCCAAACAAGTTTGTTGTTTTCTCATTTTAGCTGACACATCGTGTCAACTGGAACTAATTACCTTTACTTAGAGAGAATTTTGTACCAACTTTTACCGGGAATAGATAAAATCAAAAATTGAATTGTAAAAACTTAATAATGGAGCACCTAGACATGATAAATAATACTAATATATAAAACAACAAATCCCGGAATGCGGATTTTTTCCGTTAAAAACCGAATTTTTTCCGGTTTTTTTGCTTTTTGTAATCCAGGATATTGAGTTTTTCTTCGCAGAAGGACAGATCCTCTTCTACATTTGAGGCGACGATGGTAAGGCGGTTTCCCGCAAAGGTTTTAACCAATTCCAGATACCACTGCATGCCCTGGCGATCGAGATTGGTGGTTGGTTCATCCAGTAACAAATAGGAGGATTGGGCACAAAGTGCCAGTACTAGTTTCAGTCGTTGTTTCATGCCCGAGGAGAAATGGGCGATGGTTTTATCTTTAGCTTTCTTAAAGTCCAGGATATGTAGGATATCATCTGGTTGCAGGCCCTGAAGAAAGGGTTTAAATTTCTGATGAAAAACCAGGGCCTCAGACAATTTCATTTCTTCAATAAGGTCAATATAGGGAGCAGCAAAAGCGAGTTGAGTATAGATTTCGGAGGCTTGCCATTCGCGGCTGTCGCTTTTAAATGTGATCTTGCCTTTAGAGGGGCTAATATAGCCGGAAAGCAATTTGAGTAAGGTTGACTTTCCACTACCGTTAGGACCGGTAATTGCATAAGTTTTACCTGCTTCAAAAGTGTAATTAATCTCGCTGAAAATCCATTCCAGGCGATAGCGTTTGGCTACCTGTCCTAGTTCAATCTTCATAGACATTGCTTCCGTTAACTTGTTGGAATCCTTTTACAATACCGGAATTTGCGTCTCTGATAAAAGAGAGGATATTTTCCTTTTCCAAAGAATACTCAAATGATTCATCAATAATCTGCAGTGCATTACTGATATTATATCCCTTGACAAAAAGGATGCGGTAAATTTCGTGAATATTGTTGATTTGCTCCACTGTAAACATGCGCCGCTTAAGGCCGATACTATTCACACCGGCATAAGCCAGGGGTTCGCGGGCGGCTTTGATATAGGGAGGCACATTTTTTCGAACCAAAGACCCACCGGCCACAAAACTGTGGATACCGATTTTGGTAAATTGCTGTACAGCAACCAATCCTTCCAGGATGGCCCAATCGGCAATTTCAACGTGTCCGGCCAGGTTAACATTATTGGCCAGGATAACGTGATCACCTAATACACAATCATGAGCCACATGTACATAAGCCATCAATAAACAATGGCTGCCCACGATCGTACTTTGCGCATAAGCTGTACCACGATTCACGGTAACATATTCTCTGATAATGGTAAAATCACCGATTTCTGCAGTTGATTCTTCTCCGGCAAATTTTAAATCTTGCGGAATACCGGCAATAACAGCGCCGGGAAAAATCTTACAGCCTTCGCCAATTCGTGCACCATTGAATATCGTTACATTGGGGCCAATCCAGGTGTTATCTCCAATCACTACATCTTTTTCGATGTAACAAAAAGGGCTGATTGTTACATTCTCTCCGATCCTGGCCTGGGGATCCACTACACTATTTGCATTTGAATAGGTCATCTTATGAACGCTTAACGATTTGAGCAGTCAATTCTGCTTCCGACACAATTTTATTCCCAACATAAGCTGTGGCATACATCTGACAAATACCGCGTCGGATGGGTGCCATCAATTCCATTTTAAACAAGAGTGTATCTCCCGGGATAACCTTATGCTTGAATTTTGCATTTTCAATCTTCAAAAAATAGGTATCCCAATTTCCAGGATCTTCGACTGTTGACAAGGCCAGAATACCTCCAGTTTGAGCCATTGCTTCAATTTGTAATACGCCTGGCATTACTGGGTTATTCGGGAAATGGCCTTGAAAAAACTCTTCATTGATGGTGACATTTTTAATGCCAACCACGTGTTTTTCAGAAAGTTCTATGATCTTATCTACCAGTAGGAAGGGATAGCGGTGTGGCAACCAATTTGCTATATCCACCGTGTTATACAAAGGCTCAATATCCGGATTATACTTGGGTTTCCCCCGAAGCTTTCGTTGTTCCTGATATACTTTCTTTAAAACTTTGGTAAATTCTATATTGGCTTTATGCCCCGGTTTGGTTGCGACAATTTTCCCTTTAATGGGTTTTCCCAACAAGGCAACATCACCCATGACATCCAATAACTTATGTCTGGCCGGTTCATTTTTAAACTTGAGTCGTAAGGTATTCAGGATCCCCGATTTATCCACCTTCACACTGGGCTTGCCCAATTTTTTAGCCAGGGCATCCAGTTCCTTTTGTTTCATGGGTTTGTCTACAATGACAATGGCATTGTTCAGGTCACCTCCCTTGATCAGGTTGTGCTTAAAAAGCATTTCCAGTTCACGCAAAAAGACAAAGGTTCGGCAAGGTGCAATCTCTTCAGCATATTTTGAGAAATCGCTGATCGCAGCATATTGCTGTCCCAAAATTTCCGTATTGAAATCAATCAAGGTGATCACTTCGAAGGCATCAGCAGGCAGGGCCAGCAATTCCGCCCCCGTTTCTTCATCCACATAACGAATGGGGTCTTCAATGACAAAATACTCCCGATCCTCTTCTAGTTCTTTAATACCCGCAGAAAGTAAGGCTTCCACAAAACCAGCCGCACTACCATCCAGGATGGGTATTTCCGGACCATCCAATTCCATCAATACATTATCTATTTGCAGACCTGATAACGCTGAAAGGACGTGTTCAACAGTATGTACCTCTGCTCCTCCTACCTTAATGGTGGTTCCCCGGTTAGTGGAACAGACACGATTGACATCGGCACTGATAATAGGTTGGTTGTCCAGATCTAAACGCTGAAATTTATATCCATGACCGGCCGGTACAGGCTTAAATGTAAGCTTTACCGACTCGCCCGTATGCAAACCTACTCCACTCAAGGTCACAGGATTCTTTATAGTTTTTTGCTTCATATATGCTTGGCTGAGTGAAAATTAGTGCAAAGATAAGTTTTTTAAATAGATTAAAATGTGCATCTTATTCATTGCCGTTAAGGCCTTGATTGATCTTTTTCTCCAATTGAAACAAACGCTTGTATAAATCAGGCAGTTTTTTGAAGACTGCATAAGAGCGAATATATTCTTTGTAACCAATGGCAGGCGTTCCGAACAATTGGGTATTCGGAGATTGAACAGAAGAAGCCAGTCCACTTTGAGCCTGAATTTCGGTACCATCGGCAATGGTAAGATGACCAGCAAAACCTACCTGGCCACCAATGCGACAGGATTGACCAATTTTTGTACTGCCAGCTACCCCAGTTTGGGCTGCTATGACTGTATTCTTGCCAATTTCTACATTGTGAGCAATCTGAACCAGATTATCGATTTTGACCCCTGATCGGATAATTGTAGACCCCATGGTGCCCCGGTCAATGGTTGTATTGGCACCAATTTCTACATCGGCTTCAATAATTACATTGCCGACATGCGCAATCTTTTGGTAGGTTCCATCAGCTTGCGGCGCAAAACCGAATCCATCTCCTCCAATAACGACATTTGCGTGAAGCACACAATTATCCCCTATCCGACAATCTTTTAATATTTTTACGCCCGGATGGATGAATACATTGCAGCCAATTTGTACGCCTTTGCCCACATACACCTGGTCTGCAATCACACTATCGCTACCAATGGCGACACCTTCTTCCAGTGTGCTAAAGCGACCTACACTGGTTCTTTCTCCTACACTTACGGAATCG
This sequence comes from Saprospiraceae bacterium, assembly GCA_021604865.1. Taxonomy (GTDB): domain Bacteria; phylum Bacteroidota; class Bacteroidia; order Chitinophagales; family Saprospiraceae; genus BQJU01. The sequence continues at coordinate 36,126 of BQJU01000034.1, forward strand.
TGAATGGCTGCCTCCTTGGCAATAACCCCCTCTGGTTTTTCTGGTGCGCCAAAATGCTGCAGTAGGATAGCAATAGCAGCATACACGTCATCTACACGGATGAGTGTGGCGTTAATTTCTTGGCGAGGTTGAAATTGGCGGTTGACCAAAAGTATCGAGGCGGTAGTCTGATATGCGTATGCTTCGTATCTCGGATTTCCCAAAAAGGAAATTGATCCTTCTCCTCCTTCTTCAATCTTGCTGGGTCGATTAATCTTAATTTCGGGATTACCCTCAACCGTTCCTCCCAGGATAGCTGCTAGTTCTCTTGCTGACAGTTGCATCCCACAAAGGTAAAAAAACTTATTCTCGCATTGAGTGAATAGATGAATTTTGTTTTCATCACTCTCTGACACTACTGCGAACAGTGGATTGGTTACTGATGATATTGCCAAAAAATACGGCATTAAAAAACAAGCGGTTGGTGCCAAACCAAAAGGCCCTAAAATTGGGATTATCTACCATAGCGATCACTTTACCCTCGCCCTGGCTGCTCACAAGAATACTGGCTGTATTCCTAATCGTGTTTTCATTTTCCTGACTAATATAACCACTCAAAAGTGGGTTGTTCGTGTAAATCAGCGGTGTGGCATAAGCATTTTCACTAGGTTCAACAAACAAAGTTCCCCGCCGAAAAATCGGCAATTCGGCTTGATGTATACCAAAAAGTAAAGGATGCGTCAAATCGGCTTTGGCAGCAAAAATAGCACCGCCAATCACACTGCCGCCTGCATCGCGGGATAACATTTGATAAGGTCGGCGTGGTTGCTGCATAGGTTCAGGTGCTTTTTTCTTTTTGGCGTAGACCAATCCATTATTAATGGCCCACTCTACTGCCCTGGCAATAGGGATCAGGGTTCCTCCTTCCTTCACCCATTCTCTCAGCTTCTCAGCACCCCGGTTATCCATCTGATTGTAGCGGCCATCGGGCATAATAATCGCATTATAACGATCCAGGTTCAATCGGTACAGGTCATTGGTTTCTGCCATGGTCACCACCAAGTCTACCCTTTGATCCAGAACGTGCCATATTTCTCCAGCACTATAGCTCGACGTTCCCTCACCGACCATCACCAGTACTTTAGGAAGGCGCAATACGTCCCAATTATTGCTGCCAAGATCTGAACCAGCAGGGACATCACCAGAGTTGACGCCTATAATAGGTGCTCCTGACCGGGTAGCCGCCTGACTCACCAATTGGTAAATTTCCGCTTCCGTTTTTTCTTGATTTTGCACGGGAATCAGGATAGTTCCGGCTGAAAAATCGCGACCCTGGGTACGAAATGGCAGATTAGACACCTTGGTTCGCAGTCCTTCTTTTTGCAAAAAATACAATGCTTGGGGCGCATAATAATGGTCCCAATCCAGCAAATAGGCATAAGGTGACCGGGCAACTGACGGGGTAGCTACGGGTTCAGGCCGTAATTTTTCTATCTCTTTACCCAAAATATTTCCCTTGAGCATGGCAGGATCAAGCGATGCATACGGCAGATTGAAAGCTAGTGGTAATGTCCAGGTAGACACATCGTAAAACAAGGTATCTTCAAAAGTCGTAATGGTTTCAAACATGGCTCTGATCAGGCGATACTGGCTTTGCTCGGTAGGCACCACATAGGCACTGCCCGGCAGAAAGGTCTGCCCTTTCACTTCCGTTTTTTGTGCCAACTCATACACTTTGATTTGATGGCGGCGCAAAATTTCCACCAGATGGTCTACCCTACCCGGATCATTATCCACGCCAAAGACATAAGCTTTGCGGCCATCAGCCCGAGCTTCCTTCATAGCCATCTGGTAAAAATCTTTTTGGTAATGGAGCAATTCGTCGTGCATACTCAAGGTAGCTTCCTGAGTGGAAAGGGCCGTTGTCACCTGATTGCGAATGGTAAAAGGAAAACTAAGTGGCCCATTTTCCGTAGCCTGCAAATGACCGCGGGAGCTGGCCTGTTCAAAAAGAATGCCGACACAGCCATTACCATCGGGATAGGTAGAGCCTTTACCATAATAATAATCATCATAACCCTCGCCGGAATAATACAGGGAGCCGATTTTATCCAGTGCTTTGGCATGAAAAGTGCCGATCTTGGCCGTCAGTTCCTGGTTCTTTTTTGGCGTGATGGGATGGGTGCGTGTAGCCTCTCCCGGCATATAAAAGAAGGTGGAATTGGAGCCCATTTCGTGATGGTCGGTCAGTACATTGGGTTTCCACTCGTGAAAAACGGCAATACGCCCCTGGCTTTCCGGATGTTGCACCGGCAACCAGTCGCGGTTGAGATCAAACCAGTAATGATTGGTTCGTCCGCCTGGCCATACTTCATGGTATTCTCGGTCCTGGCTATCATCGGTCAGGTTTTTGTTTTTGTGCATATTGGCCCAGGTCGAAAACCGATGAAACCCATCGGGATTGTAACAAGGGTCCAATAAAATGATGGTATTGGCCAGCAGATCGTCGACCTCCTTAGTCTGTGCCGCCGCCAGATAATAAGCCACCAATAGAGCTGCATTCCCCCCGCTAGGTTCATTGCCGTGAATACTAAATCCCTGATAGAGCACCGTTGGTGTATTCGAGATATTTGCCTTTCCCGATTTTTCCGGATCGCTTATGGCAATGTGTGCCGCCTTTAGTTGATCCAGATTGGCGTGGTTGGTTTCCGTAGTAATGGTCAAATACACCAATGGCCGGTTTTCATAGGTCCGGGCATATTCCGTCAGCGTAATGCGCGGCGATACTTCGGCCAGTTTACGCATATATATCAATTGCTGATCGTGACTGATGTGCCACTCCCCGATCTGGAAGCCCAAAAGAGCTTCCGGTGTCGGAATATCGGGATTGTAAAAGATGTCCGGCAAGTAATAATTTAGAGGCATTTTTTGGGCTGTAGCCAAACTTAGACTGGTGCTCAATAGCAGGAGTAATAAGTAACGCATGTGGTGGGATTTGTTAGTTAGGGTCTAAGATAGTAAAGTTGGAATAAATGGGTGGATATTTGTGGTTTTGAGGGGAGGGGCTTGTGATTGTGGTTAAGTCGGGGAAGACTTTGAACTACGCAATTTTGGAGGTTTGAGGGTTTATCGTTGCGGTTTAAAAAACCTCACGAGTGAAACTGTGGGGGAATACTTGGGGCCAGCGAGTGCTACGCGCTGGGTTCGAGCCTTGGCAGTCAGGACTGGAAGCAGCTGCCGAACACTGCTTTACTGCGTTGATGGTGGGGTTGGATTCTGGTTGCCTTTGAGAATCCCGGCAATAGAGATGTCTTCGTCCACTTCCTCCCAATGGATGCCGTAACCGCCACTGATGAAGCGCCATTTTTGACGCTGTTTTGGACTAGCCTGTGCCAGCCGCCAGAACCAGGTGTAAGGCACCCCTACTTCCCGGCCATCTTCGAGTAAGACGTAGAACATCTCTGGTTCGATCCTGACGTCTGTAGCCCGGATGTCTTTTATATCAACTGAAGTATTCATACCAATTCTTTTTAAAGTCATTTTGTTTTTCATGCACGATCTGTTCGGCTTTCTTCTCGTCCTGCCGGTTAAAATTGTCCATGTATGCTTTGTTTACTGGATCAATCCAGTATTTACCTCTTCCGTCGCCTTTTTCAACGTGTACATGGGGTGGTTCGTTCCCTTCATCCCTGTAAAAAAAGAAGCAGAAGCCTAATTTTCTAAAAATAGTCGGCATTCATTTTAGCTTTTAAAGTTAGTCAATATTTTTCATTTCAAAGGATGATATTTATTGACCGCTGCCTGGAGCTGCTTCAGATGAGGCTCGGTACTTTTCGGTGGTGGAGGCTTTTCGGTGCCCGGCAAAGACCTGAACGTACTACCTTATTTGCTGATGACTTGAACTAGCCACCGCCGCAAAGCTATAAGGCACCCGACCATTACTCCCGGCCACTTAAAAGAAAAATTCCTTACGACTTGATTGATACTTATATTCGTGATGCTAAGACTCGACAGGCTTATGCTTGATATGCTCAAAGGCATTTGACCGGGACTTGGACAGGTGGCTTTGAGATATGCAAATCTGGAGATTTGAGGACTTTTCGTTGCGGTTTAGAAAACCTCATGAGCGAAACGGTGGGGGAAAACTTGGGGCCAGCGATTACGGCTTCATCTTATCGGGATCTTGTCGGGCATCAAAAATATCGGTAATAAATATGATGGGCTTAACGATCAGGTAAATGATTTTGTAGAGCTGGTCTACTAGAAGATAACGATGCCCTTTCCCTTCTTTTTCCAGATACTTTTCTACTTGTCCTAGTTCAGGATGCTTTTCCAGTTTCTTAGCCTCACTGAGGATAGAGCGTGTAATTTTACGGCCTTTTTTTGCATTTCCTATTTTACTGTGATAATCTCGGATTTGCTGAAGGCGACGACGAGAGTTAGCGGTAAGTTTGACTTTCATTAGATTAGGTCCTCGCGCATCACTTCATCAATATCATAAACACGACCGGCGGCAATATCTTCGTCAGAAGCCCGGGAACGAGCTATTAATTCTTCCACCGTCATGGGCTTTAGCGATGCTTCGTAGGCTGCTACTTCATCGTCTTCTTGCAGATGTTCGGCAGCATAAGCCTCCATCATGGCATGAAGGATGCGCAAGAAGTGTTCATCAGCTTGCTCAATGCGTAGGTGTAAGACTTCCTTGATTTGTTCAGCTCCCATCACATATCTGGTTTGATCCATTAATTGTAGTTGCATAAAGTTAACGATTTTATGATAAAATAAGTTGCTTTTTTACTTCAAAGGGCACCTTCGATGAAGTTGCGGTCACCCAAAAGGATGATATTTATTGACCGCTGCCCGGCATTTTTCGGTGGTAGAGGCTTTTCGGTGCCAGGCAAAGGCCTGAACGTACTACCTTATTTGCTGATGACTTGAACTAGCCACCTATAAGGCACCCGACTATTACTCCCGGCCACTTAAAAGAAAAATTCTTTACGACTTGATTGATACTTACATTCGTGATGCTAAGACTCGACAGGCTTATGCTTGATATGCTCAAAGGCATTTGACCGGGACTTGGACAGGTGGCTTTGAGATATGCAAATCTGGAGATTTGAGGACTTATCGTTGCGGTTTAGAAAACCTCACGAGCGAAACGTTGGGGGAAGACATGGGGCCAGCGAGTGAGAAAAGGTTTGCATTCCAGGAGTATAATTTAGACTATTAATTTTCATCCATCCATTTTGTTGATTCGTTAACTAGACTAAGTACGCTATCTGATACTTCAGCAGTTATCAAGCATTTATTCTTTTTATACCATTGATTCCAATTGTTCATATCAGATTTATAATCACCCAAACTATTATAATAAGATAAATCTCCAATAATCGCTTTTGATTTCCTTTCAGTCAACTTTTGTAAATAGAAAACTCCCCTAACTGCATCATTGCTCAGGCCTCCTTGGTTTTCTTGATCAGACTTTACAAGGCCTCTCATTTGTTTGAATGTTTCTTCAAACGAAGGGTCTACTATGCAACTTTCAGATCCACAAGAAAATTGAAATAAAATTGTTAGAAATATAATTAATGTCTTCTTCATCATTTTTTAATTCAAAGCCCGATTTGTAACACTAATAATATTTCGATTTGTACTCATCCATAACGTTCTCCAAGTACCTGGCTTTTTTGTGTTAATTAATGTGCGCACAGTCCGACCACCTCTTGCGAAGTCTTGAACTCCATAAAGTGTTCTCGAGTCAATTCTTCTGCTATCATTAACATTATTCTCAGCTATGATTGCAGTTGGATGATGTTCCTGCCATGCTCTATAAGGATCTCCAATTATACTTCCCCTTCCTCCTTGGGCATGCCCTTGTTCAACTATTTCATGTGTTAGCTTCCCAATCTGAGTTCCCCCTAATTGACTCGGGTTTTCGTTAAATTGAAGTATATCAGCCATATCGATTGTCATTGCTCCTAAGTTACCGGTATGCACGTCAGATCTACCATAATCAACATTTAAATTCGTAATCCCACCAGCATTTAAAATTTTATTATTCTCTTCATAAAAGGCTTGACCATGTTTTGAAAGCTTTGATACATCACCACCTCCCTCAGTTGCTTGAAAAGTAACTATTCCTTCGCCACTGATATTAACTTCGAATTGGCCCTCTAATCCTCTATTGGCAACTTGAATGAAAGCATTTCTCGCCTGATCATTGGCAAAACTAACTTGTAAAGAGTCTCCGTTGACATCTATATATTTTATTGGATTATTCGCACCGTACTGATAAGGACTCATAGAGTAGTACTTCTCCGCAAACCGATCTTGAGTAGAGAACCGTCCAATCGCCGGATCATACCACCTGGCGCCATAATCCAACCACTCCAATTCCAAGTCCTCATTCAGCTCCTTACCATTATACTGGTAACACTTTTCTCCTGCACCTTTTGCCCGGATGCACTTGCTAAGCTAATCTTTTTTAGTTGAAGACGAATTCTGTTAAAAGAAAAATTCATTCCGACTTGATTGATATTTATATTCGGGATGCTAAGACTCGACAGGCTTATGCTTGATAGGCTCAAAGCCATCTGACCGGGACTTGGACTGGTGGCTTTGAGCTACGCAAATCAGGAGATTTGAGGACTTGTCGTTGCGGTTTTGAAAACCTCACGAGGGAGTATTTTATAACGCCCAGGCTGCAAGCCTTACCTGCATACCTCGGCCAATGCTTCAATCATTGACCATCGACTAGGGCGAAATGCTTCGGCCATCAAAGGGCTTGATCTTCGAATATAGTCTTTTCAAGGCTCTTTTATTTAATAATTCCTCACTAATTACCCTTAAATGTTTTTCCTCGCAAGGCAGTGTTGGGGAAACAATTTTAACAATACCAACTTCTGGATCAAACCAAACTATTGGAGCAAAATAGTTAAAATGTTGTTCTTCAACCTTAAATTCATATAAATAATTGCTTTTTGCAAAACTTTTTTTTTGAGGTATGCGGTTAAGAACAATACGACAGTTTTTATCATACAAATGTATTGTGTCCTTTCTTTCAAAACTTAATGGATCAAAATACATTTTAAAAGTTTCACACTTCTTGACATACCATTTTTTATCAATTATCTTGAAAGTATCGATTCTTTTACTAATCTTTTCAGGAGAAAGAATAACATTCGTATATTCGACAAAAACACTATCGTTTAAATAGACTCTGATTAAGTTTTCTTCGAAACATTTTTTTCCATAGTATTCGAGTTTTACTACTTTTGTTTTAGGAATTGTAATACATGAAAAAAAACTAAAACTGATTGCGAAGGCAATTATAATATATTTCATAATATGCTTATTTATCGAAGAAAAGACTTTTAGCTTCTTGTTGTAACTGTTTCAATTGTTGATCATAATTTTCTGATGATTTGTCTAACCCAAATTGCTGATCTACAGTATCTGTACCCCATAAACCAGTAGAGGATAGTACTTTCAGTTGGTAATCAGAATATTTTGAAGCTGTATCCGAATTATATTCCTGAAGACCTTCTAAAGTTGATTGAAATAAGTTATCTGCAAATGGAACATGATGATCAGGACCATTAACTATATTCCGCTAAAATGGAAGCATGCGTCGCTTCATGGATTAGAGTTGTAGCAATCCCAATATCATTCATTCCTTCTGTGTTGACATCAACAAAGTCTGTTGTAACGGTACCACTATACAAGGCTCTCATACCCCCTCTTTTTGAACTATAGGCAGCAAAAGCATCGTTACCAGCTCCCGTATGTGCGTAAGAAACGTCGTCAGCAGATTTTAGGCCTCCTATTCCTACACGATAATGTAAAACTTCGCTCTGAGCACCTTTATCATATCTATTTAATAGGGAATTATATTTGTTATTCGAGGATCGTAATTTATTAAATACTTTTCGTTTATTGCCTTTTAAAGAAGATGCAGGTTCAACAGTACGACCGTCGGGGTCAATTAATAAAATAGGATTATTTAAGGCATAGTTATAAGGTGAATAAGGAGCATATTTCCCGGCTAACGGATCAATCGCATTCCACCTTCCAATACTGGGATCATACCACCTAGCTCCATAATCCAACCACTCCAATTCCAAGTCCTCATTCAATTCCTTGCCATTATACAGGTAAGCCACCTTCTTTTGAGGGTGCTCTGTCCAAGGCCCTTCAAATTCCATCCCAAATGGATAATAGTGATGCTCCTGAATGATTTCATTCACTTCAGGGTTGACAGATACCCGAATACCTCCATCACCATTCAAATCAGAGAAAACCAGGCGAAGGTTTGAGGACCCTTTGTTTCAGTTTAGAAACCTCACGAGTGAAACCACTTGGGGAACACTTGGAGCCAGCGAACCTCAACGATCAGGATAAAAATCAGTCCCAATAAATTGGGCCAGTACGAAATTACCGCAACAAAACCACATCCCCCTTCACCACTTCTATCCGGCCATCAATCATCTGCATTTCCACATAATAGACAAAGACAGCCGTATTTAGGGGCTGGCCTTCAAAGTTGCCGTCCCAGCCGAAAGTGGGATCATTGGCCTGGAAGGATTCCCTACCGTAAACCATATTACCCCAGCGGTCGAAGATCTGGAAGGTGAGGATCTCATCGACTTCTTTGCCGGTGTAAAGGACCAACAAATCATTTTGCCCATCTCCATTCGGGGAAAAGGCAGTGGGTATGAAATAAGTATCGGGCTTCTCTACATAGACGATGACAAAATCGGTGGCTTTACAGCCATTTTCATCGGTTACTTCGACGTAATAGGTCGTTTGTATTGGTGGGCTGACATATTGAATCGGATTGGTAGGATCTTCGATGACCTCAGTTGACCACCAGCGGAATTGCACGCTGTCCCGATTGACCAGAGCTTCCAGGCGCATGCTGTCCCCAATCGTCACGGTAATATCCGGACCAAGGTCTACTACCAGGTCTTCGGCGCCAGGGATACCTATCGTCTCTTCCCATTCACAGCCTTGGCTATCAACGACCAATAATGGGTATTCTCCCGGTATCAGGTTATTATAAGCGGTTTGGGTGGATAAACTATTACCATCAAACGAAAACTGGAAATCTGGCGTTCCACCCATAACAGAATCGATCACAAAGGAACCAAACTGGTCGCCAATGCAAGGAGGTGGCATAATGTCTACAATCAGGCCAATAATCGGTGCCGCCAACGCCATCACCTCCGTGCTATCTGCGGCAGAACAGCCACTGAGGGTATCCAGGACATTCAAAATATAAATACCTGCACCACCTGCTTCGGCAATAATGGAATCCTGACCACTGAGCAATTGACCGCCCACAGTAGTCCATTGATACAAGTATCTGAACCCCTGCGAGGAATTGCTGCCATCAAGAACCGCCGACGGTTGATCACAATCCAATAAATCCGGCTCCAGGATTGACACTACCGGAACATCCTGATCGGCCGCCACACGAATCTCTTCGGTGCTTGTACAACCATTGATCAGATCCCGAATAAGCAGGGTATAATCGCCTGGAGCAGTAACCGTCAATTGTAGGGAATCTTCCAGCAATACCGTATCATTTTCATCCAACCACTGAATGAGGTAATTAGGCCCCTGATCTGAGCCACTAGCATCGATGGTTACACTATTCAGTTCACAGGTAAAATCATTGGGCGGCAGGTAATTGATTAGTGGGAAATCATCATTAGCCTGCAAGATAAAATCAAGCGTATCGGTACAGCCATTTTGCCCATCAGTGACAATCAGCCGATATTCCCCGGCAGCATCGGAAAAAACGATAGAATCAGTTAAATTTTCAAATAAATGACCATTGCCCATCACTATCCATTGATAACTAAGGGCCTCACCACTGGGCGCCAGAGAAGCAGTTGCATCAATCATTACGGTATCCAACTGGCAGGTCAGCTCCAGGGTATCCAATCCGGCAATCATGGCGGTAGGGGCCTGATTGTCTCCGCTAACCAACACGCTATCCGGAAAAGAAGTACAATTATTAACCGGATCGACCACCGTCAGAAAGTACCAACCTGGAGCATTGACTTGTGGGTTGGCAATGGTCGTACTGCCCACAATGTTACCCTCTATCGTCGACCACTGGAATTGCACACTTCCATTGACGGAAGTCCCTGAACCTTGTAAGTTCATTATCGGCTGGGCGCAACTCAAAAGTGTATCCGGCCCAGCTTCTGCTTCTGGTGTATTGACATCCTGAGCAATAATAACGCTGTCAATGCCAACACAAAAATTGAGTGTATTGGTTACGGTCAGGTAAAAAGTATCCGGGAAATATATCGTTGGATTCAGGCTTGCCGGGTTGCTGATTGGCACATCATTAGCAGCACTCCAGATATAGGTCAGTATATTGGGATCGGGGCCAACTGTTCCGCCAAGGATCAGGCTATCCTGTGTGCAAAATAGAGTGCCCATCAAACCAGCATCAACCTCTGGAGCCTCGGTATCCATGCCTACAACAATGGTGCGGCTACTGGTACAGCCTGTGGCATCTTCCGTAACCTGGAAGCGGTAATTTCCAGCTATTGCCGCCTCAAAAACCAATTCGTCCAGGCATTCTGCAGAAATCGGGTCACCATTTCCATCAAGAGGACACCATTGAAAGGAATAACCCGTTGGAGCGGGAATATTCCCCGTAAGGGTTACCACCGAATCCCGACAGTTAATATTACCACCAGCAATAGAATCAATCGTGGGCAATTCCTCCGCCAGGTTGACCGTCACACTAGAGGTATCTCTACAACCATTGAGATTATTGGAAACCTGTAAGGTATACAAACCAGGGCAACTCACCACCGGCGTTAAAGTATTGATCCCTTGAATACATCCCGGGCCATTGGTGGTGGTCCAAAGATAGGTTAAAGGGCCACTTACTGTTGATCCGCTACCGTCTAAAACCACTAATGGGTTGGTGCAGGTCAGATCCCGATCCGGTCCGGCATTGGCCGTTGGCGAAAGGGTATCATAAGTCACCAATACTGTATCAAAACCAACACAGCCAGTGAGGTTATTGGTTACTTCTAGAAAATAATCATCTACGGCATTTACGGTAGCAACGGGTCCGTCAGCTGGTAATGGCAGGCTACCATTAGCACTGCTCCAGGCATAACTGTAATCCGGATTGGCCGGCAGATTGGCCATTCCCAGGCTGACACTGATACTGTCACAGGTGAGTTTTCTATCCGGGCCGGCATTGGCAGGCGGTGGATCTCTTAAGGCAATAACAACAACTTCCTGTGTGGAGGTAAAACCTAATAAATCAGTAGCCGTTAAAATATAGGTTCCTGCTGAATCTACCGTTGGGGTCAGGCTATCCCCACCAGAAACAATATTGCCATCAGAAGTTGTCCAGCTAAGGGTACAACCAATACAGAGATCACAGAATTCTGCTTCCAGCACCACCGACTCCTGATTACAGCTAAGGGTATCCGGTGTAGCCACAATAATACAAGGCGCACAGGTTTGGTCAATTACAAGAACCGAATTGTCCCCCGAACATCCACTGACCGTATTGGTAATTGTTATGGTGAATAATCCCAGGCTGTTAATATTAATCACCGAAGTATCCGTAGTAACCACCCCATTCAGGCCAGGGCCAGTCCAGTCATACGTGTAGGTAGCGCTGGCAGGGGAAGGAAAAACTTCCAAATCAAAACTATCGACCAAACAGGGGAAAAGGTTGTTACCAAAATTGACAATAGGTGCAATGGTATCCAGCCGGATTTGCACAAAGTCAGTACCCTGGCATTGGGTAACGGTATCCATCACTTCCAGCGCATAAGTCCCCGGAATACTGATATCATTAAGGATCAGGTCAAAACCGATGGTATCATCCAGACTGATACTCGTCCAGAAATAAACAATATTATTTCCTGTTGAAGAACCCGTTCCATCCAGGGTGACCAGTGCCTGCAGGCAGTTAATGGCATCTGGAAGACCAGCTTCTGCCACCGGGACTTCATCATTAGCCACCACCTCTATCACCCTAGTAGCTTGAGACTGGATGGCCGTATTTGTTAATACCAGGGTGTATAAACCCGGGCAGGTGACTTGTACGATTGGTCCATTGACCGGGCTGACAAAACAGGCCGGATCGGGTCCGGTCCACAGATAAGTAAATTGGGGGCCCTGCGGCGAAGCACTGGCATCAATAGTCGCTATCGACTGATCACATGTAATGGTATCTATTGAAACCACAATGATATCCGGTCCGCAATCTTCGGTGACGATTACTGTTGCCGTATCCGAACAGGTCTGCGCCTGATTAAAAACAATAAGGGTATAACGTCCTGACTGATCCACTGTCGGCATTATTCCTGCCAAAGTAGTGGGTTGGTCTTCATAAAGCCATTCGTAAACACCAGAGGTAGAGCCAGTTCCATTCAGTATTGCGGAACCGGTAACACACGATATTGGGATGGTATCGGGCAAGACAGCAAGAGGGGCATTGGCATTTAAAAGCACTTCCACACTATCCCGTCCCTGACAACCCGTTTCGAGATTGGTCAAATTCAAGGTATAAACGCCTACACATCCCACTTCAGCAAAAATGGAATCTGTCACACCTAACAAACAGGGGCCAGTCCATTTAATGGATAAATCAAGCGTGGTATCGGATTCCGAGCCATCCAGCCAAACAGAAGTCTGAGCACAATCAATGGTCCGGTTGGGCCCTGCATCTGTAAAAGGAGGGGCAAAAGCGCCAATCACATCCACCAAATCAGTATCACGACAACCATTGATCGTATTGAGGACTTCCAAAATATAAAGGCCGCCAGAGTCAACGGTCACCACCGATTCATTAGTGGGAGATACGATATGCCCTGTGACCGTAGTCCAGGAATAAGAGAATTCAAACCCTTGGGAAGTATTTGGTCCGCCTAGTTCCGCCAGATCAACATTGCAATCAAGAATCTGGTCGGTTCCGGCATCAGCTAACGGGCTAATTGTATCCGCTTCTACTTCTATCTGGGTCGTATCGGCACAGGCACTAAACCGATTGGTGACGATAAGGGTATAGGTTCCCCCTGCATTAATGGTAAGCACTTCGGTAGTTGCCCCACTGACAATTCCTGGCCCTGTCCATTGGAAATCCAGACTATCAAAGGGGGTGGAATTAATGGCCTCCAGATTGATCTCCACCTGAGCACAACTAAGCTGAGCAGGTGGCTCGATGATGGCATTGGGCACTTCATTATTGGTCAATACGGCTACACTATCTACCGCCAGGCACCCGGTAAGGGTATCACGGACTTCGAGATAATACCAACCAGGACAGGAAACAATGATATCCAGGTCCGTTGCATCTGTGTCAATGCAGGGGCCGGTCCATTGGTAGAGGTATTGTGTGCCCTGAGAAGAGCCTTGCCCAAAAAGGGTATCGCTTTCAACAACACAGTTCAGCGTAAAACCTACATTGGTCTCAGCCATAGGAATTTCCTGATCTATGGTTACTAGTTGAAAGGTAGTATCTGCACATTGTGTAAACGTATCTTTAACGATCAGTTGATAGGTACCTGATGCATTAATTTCGGTAGTAAAACCGATAGAATCGGCCACAAAATGCCCATCAGATGTCGACCAGCAATAAACTACATTGGCTAGTTGTGTGGAGCCCATAGCACTCAAAGTGAGGCTTGGATTTTCACAGGTCAGCAGGGTATCTCCATCAATCATTGACAGCATAACATTTACACTATCCACTACGATGACTTGTAGAGAGTCACGGCAACCACTGTATTGGTTAACCACTACCAGTTGATAGATTCCGGTAGCATCTATCAATGGATTGAGGGTAGTGGCACCGGTCTGAATATTGGCGCCATCATACAAATTCCAGTAAAATTCAAAGTTGGGGTCAATAACGGTTGCCGAGGCATCCAGGGTTTGTGTTTGTATGGCACAATTGAGGGTATCCGGCTGAGCAATTATTGCCTGTGGGGCAATAATATCCAAACCAACCAGAACAAAAGCAGTGTCCAGACAACCATTCAGGGTATCCGTCACAATCAGCTGATAAGTGCCTTCCTGATCTACAGTAGGCGTAAGTGTGCTTTGATTTGTAGGCACTCCAGTATCCAAAGATGTCCAATTGTAGATAAATTCCGGGCCAATGGAGGAACCATTACCATTGAGTTGGATACTAGGGTAACGACAGGTCAACACGGTATCCAGGCCAGCATCAGCAATGGGAGCAATGGTATCAATAGTAATATTCACTGTATCCTGAGCAGTGCAACCATTGAGGGTATTGGTTACCAGCAATTCGTAATCTCCGGCACCATTTACCTGAACCTGCAATTGGGTTGGACTTCCGGTAATATTTCCTGAAAGGGTCGTCCATAGGTAGGTATATTCAGGGCCAAAAGAAGTGGGCGGGCCTCCTAAGGTCAGCTGACTAATATTACAATTCAGGGTACTATCTTCACCGGCATAGGCAATGGGTTCGAGGGTGTTTTCAAATACCACCACCGTATCCCGATCTATACAGGCAACGCCATCCTGTTGTGCTTCGACTTCCAAAATAATGGTATCGGTTTCAATGACAGATAAGGTAGCATTACTACCCAAAGACCCGCCATTCATATCCAGCCAGCGATAAGTCACCTGGCCTGTTGGTTGCGAAGCCGATCCATCCAGGGTAATGCCATTATTGTAACAATCGATGGTATCAGGAAGGGCTATAACCGCACTCACACTTAGCAATTGCAAATTCAGCGTGACAACACTGTCACAATTCAGGCTGGAGGTCAAGATCACCTCATAATTTCCGGCAAGGGTAAAAATACTATCTCCTACCATAAAGCTGTCTCCAGCACAAATTGTGGTGTCGATACTTTCGTATAATATAGGCCGAACGGTCAAATCGAGGTTTACGATGCTATCACAACCCAAATCTGCTGTAGTCAACGTATCTGAATAATTGCCACTGGCAAAATAAGTACGACTACCCACGATTACTGAATCGCCTTCACAAATACTTTCTACCAGGTTAATCACCGGGATTGGCGCTACGGTAAGGTCTACATTTACAATACTATCGCAACCGGCATAACTATCGAGCAGAATGGCATAATTACCCGTAGCCGTTAGCATACTGTCACCAACCATTAGGGTATCGCCTTCACAAATGCGTTCAACCAAGTCAATTGTTGCCGGTGGGGCAACGATAGTCACCCAAATACAACTATCGCTAACCTCCCCACAAAATAGTTGTTCAAAACTGTTCAGGTTATCGCGTAAGCTGTCAATGGTCAACAGGCCATCAGGAACAGGAAGGCTATCCGTTTCTTCCGTTTTATAAGAGATTCCACATATCTGATAGGTGCCAGGAGCATAACTCGTCAGATCAATCAGGCTATCTATGGCAACCAAAATGCTGTCTGCTCCAATCAGGTATTGGTAATCGTATTCCGAAGTATCCGCAGGACTTCCAGAATAAACGGGTGTTATATCCATGATTAGACTGGAGTCGCCTTCACAAGTCAATAGGTCGGGATTGGTAAGTGCGCCAGCTTTCGCAAAACAGCAATCCACACCTCGGCTATCGCAAAAGATCAGCCGCACAAACGGAAAAAACCCCTCATAATTGGATGGATTATTGGTGACAGTAAACTGCCAGGTGCCATTAGCTGGGCCCGTATTGAAGTCTTCCAGACAACCGATATAGGGGTGATAAGATCCGCTATATTGGCCGCCATTATCAAAATTATTAGGCTGGTCATTATTCCATTGTGCCAGGTATCCGGGATCGGGTTGTGGTGTATCGCCACAGGGTACAAAGGTGATTTTCCACTTAGCGAAAAAGGTAAAAGCTACCGGATCATTGGTATTGGGCCCAATCAAATTAATGGTCTGTCCGCCAGGAGAGGTTAGTGAAATTTCCAGGTTCTCAGAAAAGGAATGGATAAAGTGAAGCTCTACTCCGCAAAGTCCTTGGTCAGCTGCGGCCATATTATTGTTGACCAGATCACTGATTTCCACGTCAAAGGTAAAGGTGCTATTGAAATCAATAACCACCGTATCCTGCAAACCGCAATTTTGAGTAAAAGCCCAAAGAGGTAGCAGGAGAATATGCCACAGGAGTAAATTTCGCTTCATAAAAAGCACAGTTCTTGGGATGTAATTCTTTGTTTGACGATTGATCAAGTTCATATTTATTTTGATAATCAATCATCTATCCTTTTACAATACACTTCTATCTTATCAGACGCTTCTTAAACGGTTTTTGCTGTCTTAATGATATCTCATTAACAAAATTAACCTTAAAAATGGAAAGATGGAAGGAATGTGGGATTGTTTGGTAAACGCTGGTATTGGCCAAAGTTTTTGGCCGCCAAATATACTTGAGAAATACCCAATCTTAACAAATTGAAAGCTGGCAATAAATACACCACTTTCCAAATCGGGAAGATGTTGAATGTAGTGAGCCTCTCGATTTTGAATCTAACCAAATATACTTGAAAAACACCCGGCTCCTCACAGATCCTTGACCAAAGAAGAAAAGGGGAAAAGCAACGCCCTCTCCCCTTCTCCTTTTGTCTGTTGGCCAGAAACAACGCTAAGTTGACGGCATTATAGGTCTACCCTAGCGCATCAACGCCACATCTCCTTTATACAGGATTACTTCTCCGTCGTTGAATTCAATTTCCGCGTAATAGACATAAACGCCAGTATTCAACGCATGGCCTCGATGTGTACCATCCCATCCAAACGTTGGATCATTGGGTTGAAAACCGTAAAGCTCGAATAGGTTTTCGCCCCAGCGGTTGAAAATCAAGAAAGATTTAATTTCAACCACCTGATTTCCGCCATGGATATAAAAGAAGTCATTGATTCCATCTTCATTGGGCGAAAAGACGGAAGGAATGAATACCGGACGTGTTTTGCGGACAAACACCATCATATCATCACTATCCGAACAGCCATTCTCATCGATGATGGTTACCGTATAATTGGTAGTAGCTAATGGAGCTACCCATACTGCATTACTATTGACAATGGCAATGGAATCAGGCCTCCAAATGATGGTATCCAATACGATGCCAGGTGTAAAGATCGCTTCCATGCGAATGCTGTCACCGTATTCAATCGTATTATCGGCTTCCAAATTAGTGACCAGCGTAACCACCAGTTCATCCGGTTCATTCAGGTCGATACTCAATTCTGAGAAACAACCATTTTGATCGCGAATGATCAGGGTATATGTATCTGGCGACAGGAATGCGTATTGGGTTTGTGTGGTAAAGTCTCCTCCGTTGAGTGAAAACTCATAAGGCCCTACTCCACCATTTACATTTTGAATAGTAATGGCACCATCATTAGCCTGAAAGCAACTAATGCCACTAATGGACACATCTGCTGAGGGCACTTCGGTGTTGACATCTACCACTACTTCATCAGAAGCGGTGCAGCCCAATTCATTGGTCACAGTAAAGATATAAGTTCCTCCCTGACTAACTTCAACAAACTGACTATTCGGATTGCTAATGATAATGGTTGGGTCATTGGACGTCCAGTTGTACGTAATACCAGGGCCGGTCGTTGAATTTTGTCCACCAATCGTTACCATTCCCATATTACAGGTCAATGCCTGCACATCACCCGCATCAGCAGTAGGCGTAGCCACAATTTCAACAGTTACCGTTACCTCATCGTCTTCGCAAGGTGCCTCAGCATCGAGCTGGTAGCTGAAGGTATAGATGCCAGGAGCTTGTCCTGCTGTATTAAAGGTACCAGCAGTATCATTAAAGCCACCACCTGTAGAGCTATTGGTAGAGGTTTCTACCCATTGGCCACCAGGATCAGCGCCAGTAATCAGGTCGGCCAAATTGATGGTTTCAAGAACGCCTGCACAAAAGGCTTCAGGAGCCAACGCCTGTCCTGCATTCACAGGTTGGCTGACGGTAACATCCCAATTGGCATTGCCAGGATAAACACAATCCGGCAGGCTATTATCGATAATACTATCAATTGTAATGTCGATGGTTTGATCCAAGACACCAAGATCTAGCATATCGCCATCTGATACGACGGTGGTGCCCGAAGTACCATCGCTTAGGGTATACATGACAGTGAATGGTCCATTGGAGTTTCCGGTAAAATCAAAGTTTACCGATGCTGCTTCACCCGAGCATACCGCCTCAGTACCAGTAAGAGAAACGATGAGTGGCTGGCAATCCTGCGCAACACAATCCGCTGTATTGACGCTATTGCCACAAGGCCCGTCATTCACTGCGGTAACTTCTATCGACACGATTTCTCCCGGTGTTAATCCGGTAATGGTATACGTTAGCCCGTCAAGCGTACCGTTCGGTCCATTCACCAGATAGTCAACGGCACCAGGAACTGCGTCCCATCCGAAGACGACAGAAGTGCTGGTCGTTTCTATACAGTAAATATTTGGCTGAGCCAGTAAATCTTCAACCTCAATAGTTTCGGAAAATTCGGTAGAGGCGCAGCCATTATCCACCACCTGTACGCTGATGGTTTTAGCTCCTGCACTTTCCCAGGATACCTGATGAGGGCCTTCACCATCACCGGGTACAGCTGTACCGCCATCAAAATCCCAAGTGTAGGTCGCATTGGCGCCAGCAGTTGTATTTACCGTAAGGGTAGTTTCCTGATTGATACAAAGCGGAGATTCCGCAATAAAACTGATTTCTGGTACCGGATTGACTTCCACGTTGAACGTGGTATCGTACAAACAAACACCTTCGGTATAGGTCAATTGCACGGCAACTGTTCCCGGGTTGACTAAAGATGGGTCAAATATGCCGCTACTCGGGTCTTCAATGCCAGGGCTATTCCAGGACAATATGCCTCCACCTACGCCACCCTCTGGGTTAGCAATAAACAGTGACGGTAGGTTGCTCGTACACATAATCGGCGCAAAGGTAACATTCAAGGTCACCGGTTCACAGTCGGAAGCAATACAGCTCAACGAAGCAGAACTATTCCCACAAGGGTTATCCGTTTCCGCTATAACGGTAATGGTCACTTCTGTACCCGGAGCCAGGTCAGTAATAGCATAAGTATTACCATCTTGTACACCTGCGGGGCCATTGACCTGGTAGCCGGTAGCTCCGGGAACATCTTCCCAGCTAAAAGTAACCGAAGTATTGGTCGCATCACAGGAAATAATTGGTGGCGGTATAGAATCAAAAACCTCCACAGTATGGGTGACTTCTTCCGATACACAGCCATTTTCCGTTACGGTAAGGCTGAGTGTTTGTGTGCCGGAAGAAGGCCATCGAATACTATAAGGTCCCTGGTCGGCGCCTGAAACGATGATACCATCGTCAAATTGCCAATCAAAGGTTGTCCCTGCTCCGGTATTGCCTGTATAGGTAATCGTACTGGTCCCTTCGATACAAACCGGAGAGGTAGCCGTAAAGTCGGCAATCGGCTGATCATAGACCGTGATCGTTTGAGAACTGTTGTAGCTACAATTGCCCTCCTGGTAGGTATAGTTGATGGTAAAGGTTCCTGCTCCGGCTACTATCGGATCAAAATTGGTGCCTACAACACCGGTGCCGGTCCAGGTTTCGGTACCTCCACCCACTCCGCCAGTAATCTCAGCTTCTAAATTAACCTGTTCCGTTAAGGCATACAAACAGATATCGTCAACTGATGTCAAAGTGATCGTCACATCCGGGCAATCTTCTGCCACACAGGTTTGCTGAGCGGAACTATTGCCGCAAGGCCCGTTTCCAACCGCAACAACTTCAATCGTTACGGATTCCTGAGGCGTCAATCCGGTAACCGTAAAAGAGTTGCCATTTTGAGTGCCGGTTTGTGCACCAATCACCATCACGGTATAACTCACTGCTCCAGGTACATCATCCCAGGTAAAAGTAATGTCTGAAATGGACGTATTACAATTGATCACCGGTGCGGGCAGTGGAGTTTCTACCGTTACTTCCTGAGTAAATGTCTCAGAAATGCACCCATTTTCCGTGACGATAAGGCTAATCGTTTTGGTACCTCCTGTTGCCCAGCTTACCGTATGAGGTCCGGCACCTGTACCAGGATCAGCATTACCTCCATTAAAGGTCCAGGTGAAGTTGGCAGTATTTACATCAGCATTGCCGGTATAGGTAATTGTTGTATTTTCATTGATACATACGATATCCGGATCAACCGTAAAGTCGGCAGTAGGTGTAGCAAAAACGGTCACCACCATTGTTTCAGAGGCCACACATGGGCCTTCCGTATAGGTGGCCGTGAGGGTATGCGGCCCCACTCCGGCATCATTAGGATCAAAGCTATCATTGGTCACTCCTGGTCCTGACCACTGCAAGGTGCCAGTGCCAGCGCCGCCATTTACCGTCACTTGTAAATCTTCGGTGGGGCTATTCGCCTCCAGGCAGATATCGGCTATTGGGGTAAAGTTGAAGGTAAAGGTCGGACAAGGTAAAGCTTCACAAGTAAACTGTGTACTTACATCAGGACAAGCATTTCCCGAAAGGGCAATCACTTCAATGGTTACCACCTCTCCAGGTTGCAAAGCATCGACCTGATAAGTCAGTCCGGTTAAGGTGCCAGTGGGTCCAGTGATTACATTGACATCATAGCCTGCTGCATTGGGAACAGCTGTCCAAACAAATTCCACGGAAGTGGTGGTCATCGTGCCACAACTGACCACTGGTGGCTGTAATGTCGGATCGACTGTAACCGTATGGGTAATTGTTTCGGAGGTACAGTTGTCTTCTTCTACCGTCAAAACGATATCATATTGACCGGGAGCTCCAAAAGAAACGGTATGCGGACCTGCTCCTGTTCCTGGATCAGCCACTCCTCCTCCAAAGTCCCAATTGTACGTCGCATTGGGGGAAGCCGTGCCATTATAGGTGACGGTGGCCTCTTCTGTGATACAAATGAGCGGCGTAACTGAGAAATCGGCCGTTGGGGTATCATTGATAATAATCACAGTAGAATCCGAATAGACACAATCACCATTGGTTAAAGAAACAATCACCAGATTGCTATCCATAGGTGCCATGGTCGGGTCAAAGATCCCCTGGAGGCTGTCAACAATACAGCTTCCTGACCAAATCAATTCACTGTTGGGGTCTAGTCCGGTAATGGTGGCTTCCAGGTCAATGAAAGGTGGTGTATTGCCTTCACACAGCGGATCAATATCCACAATCGTCACCGAACCTGGAGGGCAATCCTGGGAAGTACAAGTAAAGGTAGTCGAAGGGCTGCCACAATTACCACCACCTTGGGCTGTTACTGTAATGGTGACGACTTCTCCCGGGCTTAAGCCATCGACTGTAAAAGTATTGCCAGATTGAGTTCCTGTTTGTCCGGTATTGACGGTGACGGTATATCCAGTTGCTCCAGTTACGTCATTCCAAAGGAATTCCACAGAGTTGGGCGTTACTGTTCCACAGCTCACTTGGGGTGCTTCCAAAGCAGCATCCACATTAATGGTCACGGAAGCGGTATTGGTACAGCCATCAAAATCCGAGACCTGCACCATGTAGGTAGTGGTTTGAGTTGGAGATACTGTTACTGTTGCTGTATTTGGCAGGCCATTATCCCAATCGAAATCAATGCCTCCTGTAGCCGTTAAGGTCACTTGTTCACCAACACAAATATCCGTGCTTGAAGCATTTATCTGTGCATCGGGTAACGGAAATACATTAAAGGAAACCTCCAGCAAACTGGTACAGCCGGTAGATTGATCAATACCGGTAACCTGGTGTATATAATTACCGGCAGCCAGTTCAAAAATTCTAGGGTTTGCCGTTATGCCATCATCCCAAAAATAGGTATCAGCTCCTTGCATGGTAACCACAAATGGCTGATTCGCGCAACGTGGTGTTGGAATATTAGCAGATAACACTGGAGGGTCATTGACCTGCACAGCTATTTGTGCCGTATTGGTACAACCTCCCGGAGCCATAACGGTAACTTCGAAAGTGGTTGAAGTGATCATATTAACCACCACGGAAGCGCCCATACCTACGGGTAATCCTGTGGTTAAATCTACCCAGGAAAAATTCACGTTGGGCTGATTGGAGGTAGCAAAAAGCGTCACATTCTCGCCAGGACAAACCGCCGGGGGATTGGCAAAAGCCGAAACGGTCAGGTCTATATTATTAACGGTAACGGATACTGGCTCTGAAGGACAGCCATCAGCTGTTACGATAAGGGTGTAAGTCCCTGGTTCGGTAGCATTTGGTGGGCTCTGGCCAAAATAGACAAATCCAAGTGGTCCGGACCAGCTATAGGAAATCAATCCACCCGAAGCCGTCGTACTTCCATTGAGTGCAAATGGTGCTCCTGGGCAAACATCCGGTACAGGATCGATAAAGGCAACCGGAGCCATCCCGTCAGGTACAACTATTGGCGTAGTTGGAGCAGTACAATTGGTAGCAACATTAACCGCAACGATGGTATAGGTGCCTGCTGGCAAATTAGGGATAACAACCTGCCCTGAAGCTGTTGGAAGGGTTGCTATAATATTACCTATCAAATCAAAAATGGTATAGTCATAGGTGTTGCCAAATTGTCCTTCAAGGACCAGAGAACCATCAGAAGCTCCTGGGCAGCTAGTGGGATTGGCAATTTCGATAATCGGGAAATCATCACAACAAATAGATGAAGCCAAAACGGGAAAATCCGTGCCCGAGTTACAACCTGTCTGCGTCCAGGAACCAGAATCTCCATCTGTATACGCCGTAGCAATAATACTAAGGTCTGATCCTGTAACATTTGGCGGGCAACTAGTTACTGAAATAGTCCAGCAAAAGGTTTTTGGAGGAGCTGAGCCTCCAATATCCGCACATCCATTTGCACCATCTCCCCAGTTGTTTCCCGGGTTTCCGTCAGCCGGGCCACCCTGACTGGAATCATAAGCAAAACCCGGTCCAAACGTTAGGCCGGTATTGGTACTCGTCCATGAATCATACCAACCCCATTGGCCAAAACCATCACAGGAAGGGGGTGGCGTTGGCGTCAATGTATTTTGATCCCAACCTACGCCAAAATCTATAACCAGTGAATGCAGCCACTCAACGGTACCCGTAGTTTCCCAGTCAAAAATCGTATAACAAAAAGTTACCGACTGTCCGGAAGAGTAGGTACCATTGACAGGTGGAGGGGAAAACGTCAGGTTACTATTGACCAGACAAGGATCACAGGAATTGGAACTGGAAATGGTCATGGAAAAAGGCCCTGTGTCATTCACATTGCCACCAGACACCAGCACATAATAAGTCTCCCCAACCAAAGTATTGGCGGTCAAAAAAACTGAACCGCCTGCACCACTGGCACAATCCACTCCACCAAGAAAGGCACAATTGTCTCCCTGGAATAAAATGACGTTTGGCATGCCCATTCCATTTACAGAAATACCAATCTGATTGGCAACTGCCGTAAATGTATACCAGACCTCTGCTGCCGGAGCAGCATTCTGGGAGCCATTACTACAGGCAAATTGTGGATATGGAGACACCGGAGTTGCGTTAACTGTAGTACCCGATACTGTTGTATTTGCTGCACCTGTATTTGGGCAGCCTGGCGGTTGATTTAAATTAATCGTCGTCGCATTTGCACAATTATCATTGGGCGGCTGTGCCCAAGCCAAATTTGTTATTAGCAAAAGGAGAAAGAGGGTAAAAATTGCTCTCATTTACCTCGTTTTTTATTAAAAAGTGTTGTAATTAATTTCGCATACAAGCGAACCATTGGAATGGGGAAAATGGGGAGATGGCATGTGCTACCCGAAAATCCAAGTAGAGCTTAAAGGTGTAATTAGGTCGTTTTTCCCTTCTAAGTTCGCTTGTTCGATGAGTTTGTTAATAATTCATACATTGACATGGAGACCATGCATCCAGTTATAAAATCTAACTCCCTCTAAAAAACCCGAAGGGATACCAAATTATATTTTGAATTTTCCACTTCCGGTAGCACCGTTTACCTTTTATTTCTAAAATCGCTGCAATTTACAATTTTTTCGTAACAACGAAAAAAGCAATAATTATTTACTGATTGTATCCTTCGGAAAAGCAAATTTCCGAAGGATAAAATGATCGAAGGATTATTCTACAATTAACTTCTGAACAATGGACGCATTCGCCGTACCAACTTGCAAATAATAAACGCCAGATGGCAAAAAAGAGAAGTCATAAGGTTTGCGCAATGTTCCGCTACCAAAATCCAGCTTTTCGCTATATAGATGCTGGCCCAGTACGTTCCATAAGCCAATCTCCAGCTGAGGTCTGCCAGCTCCCTTGATCAATAGGGTAAATTGGCCGGTATTGGGATTGGGAAATACTTGAAAAACGTCCAGCCCAACCAATTCTTCTACGCCATCTATGATAACCATCACGGTTTGGTTTATCGTGTCTGCGCCACACGCATTACTCACAATCAGGCTTACCTCATATTCTCCCGATACGGAATATTCGTGGGTAACTGATGCCCCGGAACCTGTTGTTTCATCGCCAAAATTCCAGGTATAGGTCACATTATCTCCTGCGTCCATTGCTGAAAAATCAAACACAGGACCAGTCGCCACAAAATCAAACTGCGCACTTGGTGGGCCAAGTACCGTAATATAATTGATGACGCCAAATTCCTCACCCCCAAAGGCATTACTGGCCAGCAAAGTGACATTGTAAGTACCTGGAGTATCGTATTCTACCGTTGGATGCTGTTCCGTTGACGAGGCTGGGTTCCCTCCTGGAAAAGTCCACACCCAGGCCGTAGGCGTCCCTCCAAGAGATTCATCCGTAAAATGAACGACCAATGGCGCACAACCTTCGTTAGTGTCCGCAGAAAAAGCCGGAGATGGCGGCATGCCGGAGATAATCACTTCCTGGATGAGGGTATCGCTACCACATGCATTCGTTGCTATAAGTTGTACGTTAAAGGTGCCCTGAAATTCATAAGTATGTGTCGGGTTAACCTCATCAGATTCCTGCCCGTCGCCAAAATTCCAAGAATAATTCAGGGCATCGCTCGTGTTATTAGTAAAGGTAGTGGTCAGCATATCGGTAGTAAAGTCAAAGTCTGCCAAAGGAGGACCATTAACCACTACCAACTCAATTTCAGTCAAAGCAGCGCTACCTATCGCGTTAATGGCTACCAGTGTAACATTGTAAATACCTGGTGTCTCGTAAACAATCACCGGATTGATATCACTGGAAAATGCAGGGCTACCACCGGGGAATGACCAGGACAAGCTATCTGCATTTTCAGACTGGCTCTCAAAGCTTACAGTAAGGGGTGCACAGCCCGTATTTTCGGTGGCCTCAAAAGCGACTACAGGGAAAGCACTGTCAATGATCACGGTATCCGTAATGGTCGTACTGCCACAATCATTGGTAGCGGTTAGTGTAACCAGATAGGTGCCATTCCCAGTATATTCGTGGGTCGGATTTTCTTCCATTGATTCCGAATCATCGCCAAAATTCCACAAAAAACTATCCGCCTCACCAGAATCGTTAAAAAATTGAGTCGTGAAGGCATTGACCTGGTGGGTAAACGCAGCTACCGGAACCGTATTTACAGTAATGTAGCTGCCTTCTACTATGGTAAATGCCCCGGCGGCATTGCTGACGATGAGTTGAACATCAAATTGGCCCGGAGTATCGTAGGTTACTTCTACATTTGGCAGACTAGACGTAGCTGGTGTGCCTCCTTCAAAAATCCAGGCATAGGTTAATCCATCTTCTTGTGGACTGGCTATGAAATTTACCTCAAAAGGCGCACAGCCACTCCTGATATCTGAAGTAAAGCTGGCACTTGGAGTTGTCAAAATAACCACTTCCTGTTCCAGGGTATCGCTTCCGCAATTGTTGGTGGCAATTAATTGTACGATGTAGGTACCGTCTTCGCCATAATTATGTGTTGGATCAACCTCCATACTTGTGGTATTGTCTCCAAAATTCCACACATAGCTGTCGGCATCACTACTGGTATTGCTAAATTCCACTTCTGTAAAACCCAGGGTATTATTATGGGTAAAGTCTGCCGTTGGCAACGGTTGTATCTCGATTAGTTGAGTTAGGGTCAAGGTATCTGAACCCGCCGGATTGCGCACAATTAAACTGACATCGTACAGTCCGGGAGTATCATACGTCACCTCAGGATCGGGCAACGTAGAAGTATTGGGATTACCTCCAGGGAAACTCCAGATATAATTGAGTTCCGGGCCAACAGGCGTAGCCATAAATTGCACCGTAACAGGGGCACAAGCCAGGGTTTGATCTACTTCGATTCCCGCTTCCGGTAAAGTGTAAATGCTGATTTCCTCGCTGATGGTATCATTGCCACATTCGTTGCTGGCTATCAGCTGAAGCAAATAGGTTCCTGCAACCCCATAGTCATATTCCGGGGCTTCCGCCATACTCATTGATCCATCACCAAAATTCCATTGGTAACTATCTGCATCCACACTATTGTTGCTCAAGGAAATGATGGTGGAAGCCAGGGCATTATCTACCTCGAAAGCGGCCACTGGAAGTCCAAATACTTCCACAAATTCCGTAATCTCAACCGTATCCGAACCAGCAGCATTGGTCACGATCAGCTGCACATCATATAAGTCTGGATCATTGTAAATGACGGTAGGATTTGGATCAGAAGAGGTAGCCGGGTTGCCTCCAAAAAAATTCCAGGCATAAGTCTGGCCGGGCTCAATAGGGCTGGCGGTATACTGAACGGTCAGCGGTCCACAACCACTGGTTACATCTGCTATTATTTCCGCTACGGGAGGAGTCAGCACTGTAATGGACTGAGTTGTGGTATCGCTACCGCAATCATTTTCTGCAATCAACTGAATGGTATAGGTACCGTCTTCGGAATAAGTGTGGCTAGGTGTTACTGCCGTGCTGGTATCCCCGTCGCCGAAATCCCAATGGTAGTTATTCGCTGCAGTACTTTGATTACTTAAATCTATAGTGGTTGCCCCCAATTCATAAGCTATATCAAAGGCGGCCTCAGGCAAGGCACCGACTGTAATATATTCATTGAGGATCAAGGTATCGCTTCCAGCAGCATTCGTCACGATCAATGCAACATCATAAACACCAGAGGTCGCATAAGTTACACTTGGCTCTACATCCGTTGAAATAGACGGATCTCCACCAGCAAATGTCCAGCTATAACTTAAACCCGGCCCGATAGGTGTAGCCGCAAAATCAACAGTCAAAGGAACACATCCATTGGTTGACTGCGTATTCATTCCCGCCACAGGTGGTGTCAGAATAGTGATGGCTTGAGTTAGGGTATCCTGACCACAATTATTAATCGCAATCAATTGCACGATATAATCGCCATCCGCCTCGTAGGTATGGTCTGGTTCTGAAGCCGCACTGGTGTTGCCATCTCCAAAATCCCAGGAGTAGGTCTGACTATTGACACTACTATTGGATAAACTCATCGAAAGAGAACCCAGTGGATTATCTATTGAAAAGGCAGCCGCAGGAAAGGCGCCCACACTAATGTATTCCGGTAAATTCAGGGTTGTTTCATTTGTGCCATTACTTATCACAAGCGTCACATCAAAAAGACCGGGATCAGGATAAGTAACCACAGGGTTTTGTTCATTTGAAGTAGATGGATCACCTCCTTCAAATGTCCAGTTCCAGCTAGTAATATCTCCTTCCGATTGGTCCGTAAATTCAACGATAAGTCCGGCACAACCTTCGCCAGGGGAGGCTGCCACATCTGCTGTAATGGGGGATTCAATGACGACATCTACCGTCTCGGTGGTGCTGCCACATTCATTGGTAGCCGTCAGCGAAACGGTATATGTTCCATCCACTGTATAAATATGTGTAGGACTATAGTCTGTACTGGTATTGCCGTCACCAAAATTCCAACTAAAAGAGGTGGCACCTTGTGAAAGATTGTCAAAAAACACCTCATTGCCCGTTATTGTAGAGGCAAAATTTGCCGTAGGAGGGCCATTGACAATGATATAGGCCGGACGAGTCATTACATTGGTGCCACCTGAATTGGTGACGGCCAGAGAAACGTCATAGGCACCTGGTGCCGGATAGGTAACGGTTGGGTTAGGTAAATCTGAAAATGAGGGAATAGCCCCCGGAAAACTCCACTGATACTGGGAAACAGCTCCTTCCGAATCATCAAAGAAACTAACGGTCAGTGGAATACATCCCTGATTAACATCCGCTGAAAAATCAGCCATAGGTGGTGATGGCGGGGCACAACTGCCACTAACCCGCACATTATCAACATACATATTATTGCCGTAGCCCGTCTCATTTTCTATCTTGATCACTACATTTTCGGAGCCGGCAAATTGGTCCAAACTAAAGCTAAGACAACCGGCACCAAATCCGCCACCATAACACCAGTCGCTCATGACAACCGGGACAAAAGCAGACTGCGTTTCCGGTGAAGTCGCAAAATTACCACTGCCATTTTCCTGTCCGGTAAATAAGGTAAATGGAAAGGAAACACCTCCATTGGTAGAAACGGAGATCGTTAATTTGTCATTAAGACTGGCACTGTATCTCGCGTAAGCGTAGTCAATTTCCAAAACGAGATCAGCTTCGCCTGCCAGGTTGAGTGTTGGAGAAATCAAAGCGTCTTTTTGTCCGGAATCATCGTAGTTGAAGTTATCTACCCGCATCGCTTTACGGCCATAAGTGGTACCACTAACGGTAGCCGGTGCCCAGGTAATATCGTTGTCCGGATTTTGAATAGTGAATGGGGCAGGCCCTTCCTCAAAAGTTGCGTAAAGCAAATATTTAGTGCCGTTTTCATCTACTTGAATATTGGGATTCACCGTAGCTACGTCGAGCCCTTCATTGTTTGACACGGTCAGCACCACCGGATAGGTGCCCGCTTCCTGAAAAACAACCGTTGGGCTTTGTTGATTGGAGGTGGATGGGGTATTTCCTATAAACTGCCAGCTCCAGCTTGTTGGTGAATTGGAAGAGTTATCGATAAAGGGGACCATACTTCCAGGGCAAACATGGGTTACCGGAGCAAAAATTCCGGCAATAGGAGGGCCCGCAGAAACACAGCCGGATAAACACCCGGAAATATTGATATAATTGCTGATTCGATTGATGGAATTTGTTGACCAGGCATTGGTTGAGTTTACGGCAGGGGCCATGATAAAGGGCGATCCTGAAGCATCGTGATTGGCATTAAAATTATGGCCAATTTCATGCGATTGTACGACCCTTAAAAAGACGGAACTGCTCGTAAAATGCTCCAATACATTGTACCGGAGGAAACCACACAATCCACCCAACCAGGCAACACCAACGGTAGTCCCTGCAAAATTTCGATCGGACCATAATGAAGCAAAATCATAACCGATTCCACCACCAAATCCGCCCGAGTTTCCCCAATCCCTAAAACTTTCCAACAAATCGCCGCCATCATTTGAGGTCGTCCATGGATCACAAGCCAGACAGGTGGACACAAACTGGGTAACTACCTCAAAATTCACCTCATCGGCAAATTCATCATCATAATTTGTCTGCACATTATTGAGGGTACCAAGCATGAAATTTTCCACACCTGCTACACTACCAAACAATTGAAAAATGGAAAAATCAGCTGCCAGGGCGACCTCAGCAATATAACATTGACCAATCTGTTTTTCAAGATCAGCATCATGGTCCTTGCCCTCTTCTTCAATTTTTTCCTGGTGTTCTTTCACCTCCGTCCATCCACATTTCAGGTCCGTGGTCGGATTAACATCTGATGCGCGATAAAACAAATACAGATCGTGGGCCGCTTCAGGAACCAGGCGGTAAAGCGGCTCTATAAAATAAAGTTGGTCATCTTTTTCAAAAAAACCATAGATAAAATCTTTATCGAGGGTAAGCCTGATCTCACCTCCACCAGCGTCGAGCACCCGGCCTCCAAAGGTCTTGACCCTTGTCTTTGGGTATTCGGATCTGCCTTCCGGGCCTTGTACCACCAGACGGTAATCATCAGCCAATAAATCATCTGGCACCATTTGCAGATTCCAGCTGGAGTTATTGCCAAGCACTAATGTCACCTCAGCTGCGCCGGGTTGCTGCTGTACATATTCACTCCAGCCCGCGGCATCAATCTGGAATATTTCATAAGCTTTGAATTCACGATCCAGCATTTTACTTGATGCAAAATCAATTGAATTTCCAGTAATTTCCATAGTCTGGCCCATAATGACCATGGAAATCATTAAATTAGTGATCAATAACCCCAACCTTAACATATTCAATGTGTTTTCAATTCAGAAAATATTTTTTGCTTTTTCAAAACAGTTTTGGGGGATAATAGAGAAGCACAAGAAATGGAAATGAATATAAATTTTTGTGGCCCGCAATTTAAAAAATTCTCCTTTAACAATCACTATAAGAAATGTTAGCTATGTTACCAAAAAGTGAAAATTTGGTAGTCGGTGTAGCATTCACTATGATTAAGCGTTAACTAGTATATATTTGTACAAAAAACGATACACAAATGAAAAGAATATTCCAATTCAGCCTATTAATTATGGCACTCATGCTGGTGTCTAATAGCGACCTCTTTGCCCAACAACGAGGAAAAAAGAAAAAGAAAAGCTCTAAAACAGACGAATACTTTGATGATAGTGGAGGATTTGCCCACCGACTCTGGTATGGTGGCGGTATTTCTCTGGGATTTAGCGGAGGAACTGGTGAAAGTGTATTCCAATTCGGTCTTTCCCCTATGGTCGGATACAAAATCACCGAAAACTTTTCCGTAGGTCCAAGGGTATCTGCAATCTATACCAATTACAGGATTCAAATTTCTAATGATCAGGTAGCCAAGGCCGATCCGTTATCCTGGGGAGTGGGTGCTTTTGCCCGTTATAAAATTATCCCGATAATTTTTGCACATGTAGAATACGGGATTGAGGATGAGGCCCTTTTTACGAATATCGTAGGCAACGAAATTGTTGTTGCACGCCGAACACGAAGTAATATGTTCCTAGGTTTGGGGTATTCCAGTAATTCAGGCGGCCCCTGGGGTTTTGAAATTAGTATTCTCTACAATGCACTATTGCCCGATAATTCTGTTGAATCACCCTTCGATTTAAGAACGGGATTCACGTATAATTTTTAATATCAGGAGTCAGGTTTCAGGAGTCAGGTGTCAGGAGTCAGGTGTCAGGTTTCAGGAGTCGGGTTTCAGGAGTCGGGTTTCAGGTTTCAGGAGTCAGGTGGTTTTACCTGACTCCTGAGTAACTCCTGCTCTACCTCAAAAACTCAAGGTCAAGGCCAAAAGAAAATTCGTCTCGGCCTGAGGATACAGCCCCTTATCAACATAAGTGGTCTCTCCCAACACATACCGATAAGCCCAGCCATTGGCTTCATAAAGTTCATTAAACAGATTCTGCACTAAAAGCTTAACACCAATTTCTTTCACAAAACCTGGCTGCCAGCGGTATTGCAAGCGTAAGTCACTGAAGAAATAAGGGTCTAACATACTTTGTTTATCGGATGCCAAATCCAGATATTGTTTGCTGACATATTTGCCCAACAAGGCCAATTCCAAATCCTGACGATCCTGCTTATGCAAAAATTGATAAGCGATCTCTCCACCGGCAATCACTGCTGGAGAAAAGGGCAGGTCAGTATCTTCCCGCTCAATGGTGCTTTGTTCCAGCCAATTGAAATCCTCATCGTAGACGTCGATAAATTCCGTCAATTTTTTCACCTTATTGTTACTCAACGTAGCATTAGCGCTGAAGCTAAGTGCCGGAGTTAATTGCAGACCACCGACCAATTCTATCCCTGCCCGGTAACTTTGATTCACATTCACTCTGGTCACAGCGCCTACATCATTAAGTCTTCCGGTGGGTACCAGCTGATCCTGGTAATACATGTGGTATAAATTGACGCCAAAATTTGCATTTGTCCATTGCTTTCGGAATCCCAATTCGGAATTGTACAAACGCTCTGGATTGGGTACGGAAGCCTTGGGATTGTCAACATAATCATCGCGGTTGGGCTCGCGTTGTCCTACGGCAAAAGACCCGTATAACGAAGCATCTTCACTAACCTGATAATAAATGCCCGCCTTTGGATTAAAAAAGTTGAGCGCTGCCGACTGAAGCACATTCTCCAACTGATCGTTAAATCCTAAAAACTGGTAATCTACCCGGCGGAATTGCAAGTCCAGGTAAACATTCACGCCCCGCCGCAGATCATAGTTCAGCTTGGCATATACATTCATATCCTTTTTGCGGGCATCATTTTCATAATACCGATCCCTGATTTCACTAGTGCTGGCATAACGGGCCCAGATCACCTCACCAAAGTGGCTGCCTTTATACTCATTGATCGCGCCACCCAGCGTACCTTGCAGGCGCTTGCCATTGTCGGTGTATTGAAGAGAATAGGTTAGACCATAAAAATCATTGTCCAGCCAGCGCCGACGGATGAGATCAGTCTGATCAATGGTTTCTCCATCCAAGACAATGGGCTCAAAACCATAATCACCAAAATCCTCGTCAGCCTTGTACTGTTCAAAAAACCCTTCCCCCTTGGTATAATGCGCTCCCAGGTTTAATTTCCAATTGCGATGCAGCTGTTGGTTGTAAAATAGCTGATAATGTGTCTGTTTGTAATCATCCACCTCATTATCGTAAGGCGTTCCTGTCTTTTCTGTTCCCGCAGAATTAAAAGTGCGCGTCTCCGGGGCGTCTACCAGATCCGCCGGCACACCATTCCAGGCCTGATAGGTCACCTCATGGCCCGAAAAAAGGTTGAAGCGCAGCACATTATTTTTGCCCAGATAAGCGCCAGATAAAAAGTAGGCATCCAGGTCAGCCGAAGCGCGATCGATATAACCATCGGAAGAAATGCGGGAAAGCCGTCCATCAATCACAAATTTATCGGCAATGCGGCCCGTGCCAAATTGCAGGCTGCTTTTCAGGGTATTGTAAGATCCAGCTGTACC
Source organism: Saprospiraceae bacterium (assembly GCA_021604865.1). GTDB lineage: Bacteria > Bacteroidota > Bacteroidia > Chitinophagales > Saprospiraceae > BQJU01. Next base: position 69,060 of record BQJU01000034.1, read on the forward strand.
TTCCAATCTGGCGTAAGCCTCCTCGTGTATCGTATTGGTATTCAGGTTAATGGATGCACCAAAAGCACCTGCACCATTGGTAGAAGTGCCCACACCACGTTGAATTTGAACGCCCTCGGCCGAGCTGATAAAGTCAGGCAAATCCACCCAAAAAACACTATGTGATTCCGAATCATTCAACGGGATGCCATTAATGGTGACATTAATCCGTTCTCCATCAGAACCACGGATACGCATTCCGGTATAACCAATACCTGCACCGGCATCAGAAGTCACCACTGTAGACGGTGTCCACCGCAACAAAAAGGGTACATCCTGTCCCAGATTGCTGGCTTTCAGTGCTTCCTTATCCAGATTGGTGTAAGTCATTGGCGTTTTTTCATCGGCACGGGTGGCCTCTACTACCAGGGCATCGACGGTAAACGGTTGTTCTTGTAGCTTAAAATCCAACAACAGCTTGACGATACCTTCTTTAATCTCGGTAATCCGCCCTTCTGTGCGGTATCCCAAAAAGGTAGCATGAATTTCGTATTTGCCGGGCTTCACATTTTTGATACCGTATTTTCCATCGATATCAGCAGCAGCACCCTGACCGGAATTAACCAAAAACACATTTGCACCGGGCAGTGCATGGCCATTTTGATCGGTAATTTCCCCAGTAATGATACATTGAGCCTGCAGACCACTCAGTCCGCAGCACAAACAAATTAATACAAAAATTTTTCTCATAAAGCAAAAAAAAAGATGGTGAATAAATCCACCACTTAAGGGGCCAAAGCGGCGGGTTACCTAATATTAGTCGGGATCGAAATCCTTCCTATGGTAATCCAATTTTCCCTTCCCGGCATTACCCGGGCAGGTTCCTGTTTGTTGTTGGCTAACAATCAAACAAAGGGTGTAATCTCAGCTCCTAACGAGCACCCCTAAATGAGAGTGGGACAAAGGTAATCGATTTTTTTGAAGTTGTTTGCTATATCTTTCCCAGTACTTCCTTTGGCAACCAGCCCTGCTCACCATTGTGCAAGCCAACCTTCTCCCAGTCGCCAATTCTGTCCAACAATTTCACTTTTAACCCTTCGTGAATTTTGAGCAAACTGGTGGTCGATTCGGGTCCACTGACCAAATCTGCCTCCGGCACCAACACAATCGCAAAACCACTTTCTTCGGCCATTGCTGCCCGTGCAGATGCCAGCGTAAAGGGAAATATACTCAACAAAAGCAGGATGATCCCCAATATAAAACCAAGTTTTTTATACCGTCTTTCTTTTGCCAGCAACCAGATGATGATGCCTCCTACACCACCCCACAAAAACAATAAAGCCATAGTACTCCAACCCGCAGCGGTAAGAGAAATTGTTGTATCCCGCCACCAACGTGTCAGAAAAAATTCAGGCACGACCTCCAGTTTGTCGGTCAACTGTTTCCTCGCCACTTCCAGATTGTGTTGTATATCCTCATCACCAGGCGTCATTAGACTAGCTTTTTCAAAATGCAAAATGGCCGGTCCCAGCTTTTCCATCCGGTAATAAGCATTGCCAAGATTATAATGCACCTTCGCATTATCATATCCAGCAGCCAACAAGTCTTCATATCCTTTTACCGCATCCCCAAAGGCATTCTTTCGGTACGCTTCATTTGCCTGATTCAGTATGGCCTCAGGCTGTGCATTACCTACTGCTACAGCCAGAAAAAATAAACAGCACCAAAGTATTCGTTTCATCCGTATTACTAATTTTAGTTCTTCGTCTTTTGCTTGTTCTGATCAATCGGCAGACCGCATGTGAAGACCTCCGAGCCCGAACACCGTAATTTTTAATTATCCACCTTCCCTTCCGGCTCATCCGGCATAGGAATCACTCCCGTTTCCGGATTTTTCACCTTCGGCTTAGTTGGTTTTATAGTATCATCTCCAGGAGGCAAGTCCCTCGTAACCGTTGGCACAATTAAACGTTTTGCCCGCTCCCCAAAAAGATCATCTACACTGGTTGGTTTCAACTTAAACTGCCAATTAAAACCCTTAATCCTCAAGGCATTGTGATCTATCTGTGTCATCGGATGCAAGGTAGCTTGTGGCTGGGTTATAAACTTGATTTTATTCACCTGGTTATTGCCAAAAAAGAGTACCATATCACTACACAGGGTTTCATTCACCCCCACATAAGCTTCTTTTTCATCCCTGGCATAATACACCGATTCAGCATTGCCTTCCACATCCATTCGCCGCAATTCTCCATCCGTAAAATGGGCTACAATATCCTTGCCCTTGATCTGATTGAAAAACAATTCATCTGGCGAATTGATGATAAAAGATCGGCTATGCAACATTATTTTATCAATATTATCATTGGCCATTTGCATGTCGATGGTATCAGCCGTAAACTGAGTGGTATCCGACCATACAATAGGATCTTTGAAAAAGCGGAAAATCGAATCCCGGGTACTATATGCTAGAGAATCACTCAATGCTTGCAAGTCTGATTTGAACACCCGCACATCGTAGTAGGCCAGCAGCAAGCGGGTGCTATCATTAGCCAATGTATCTTCCCGCAAAGAAAGCAAGGTATCCGCACTCATAAACAGGGAATCCCCATCCACCAGTGATATCAGCAGTGGCCTGCCTTTTAGTCCGCCAAATGCCTTCAGGTAACCCGTTTCCCGTTGATAATCCGCTTGCGCGCAATTGATGGTCAGGTTAGCTGAAGTATCCTGCCAGACCACATTGCCTATAGCCAACCCCATGCCCGTTTCTTCCTGATAATCTACCTGGTCCGCCGCTAGCAATTGCGGTGGATCACTAATGAAGGAGCGCCCACGCGTGGAATAGATCTCCTTTTTAGCATCATAAACGATCTCCTCTGCTTTTATTTTTTGTTTACTATCTTCAAATTCCGCATTTCCAGTCAGAAAAGTCTTATCGTTCAGCTCATCATAGCGAATTATGTCAGCCTTGGCATTTCTAGCTCCTTCCACAAACCGGGCATTCCCTTCCAGGACATATTCCTTTTTGCTACCATCATAGCGGATTATCTTCGCCCGAGCCTTCTGTTCCCCACGGATATACTGCGCATTATCTGTAAATTCCGCCAAGTTATTTTTTGTATCATAAAAGCCCCCCTCACAATATATCCGACTACTATCGCTACTGATCAAGGTAGGCCCCAGGAAGGTGACAATATTCGTTTCTGTATTAAATTTCAGGGTATCCGATCGCAAAGAAAATTGCGGATTTACGACCACCACACTATCCTTAAAATAGGCCTCATTTGTGTTTACGTAATAATATCCGATCCGGCTGGTCAGCTGAGTGGAATCATCCGTCAAGGTTGCGCCATCAAAATAAGTTGCCGTTTTGGTATTCAGGTTATAAGTCAGCCGTTTGGTAAACAACTCTTGCGCCCTGCTATTCAAAATCACATCGCCATACAGATCAGCGATGCGTTCAAAACCATCATAATATAAGGAATCAGAGAACACACTCAAGGAATCGCCCTGTTGTATGATCACGTTGCCCGTTGCAAATACATCAATATTTTCCTCAATCACCGCCGTATCACAATACATGAATACACTGTCCTGATGAAGCTCCACATTGCCCAGCAATTTCTGCAATACCGTCCCACGCTTCTGCACATATTCAAACACATCAGCGTGGTCTACATCCACCCGGCCCTTAGTCGTATCCTTAGCCACCTCTTGCGCCTGTAGCCCATTCAATGGCCCCAGCCAGCTAAGCAGTCCCATCATCAACAATTGAATCGTCCTTTTTATCATATTTTTCTTTCTATACATTTTCAGGGCACCGCCCGGCTCCATTTTTAGCTATGAGCATATTGAGAATAACCTGCTCCTCGTTTTTGTTCTACCATTTCCGTTAGCCGGGCCGCTAGGCTACATGGCTCACTATTCGTTCGGCCCTGCGGGCTGCCCTCCTGCGTCGGTCACCATTTCGCAGCGCTGGTGCAGCCCGACCTCAGCATTCTACTATGCAACGTCTATCCCCTCCATTCAGTAACTCCCATTCACCTCATTAACCTTCCTTTAACTTTCCTACCCCTAAACCTTTCTAAACCTACCTAAACCAGCTTCCCCAGGAAGAATTGAAAAAATGTACGGATTGGAAAGAGTTGCCCCGTTCTAAACCACCACATCAGCCTCTAAACCTCCTAAACCCCTCTAAACTTCCCTAAACCTTCTAAACCCCTCTAAACTTCCCTAAACCCCTCTAAACCCTACAATCCCTCTTGTCCACACTCTCCTAAGACCTAAAACCCACCGCCTAAAACCTCCCTAAACCTGAGTTCCTTGGAAGAATGTACAAACTGGAAAGAGCCACTCCGCATTAAACCACCACATCTGCCCCTAACCCCCCTAAACCTCCCTAAACCTCCTAAACCTCCTAAACCCTCCTAAACCCTCCTAAACCCTCCTAAACCTCTTCAACCTCTACAGCCCCTCTTTCCCAATTGGTTGATCTCCACTTCTCACCTCATCACACATCACTTTCTCCCCCAATCACCATCTCTGCCGCTTCCTCCCCCACCAAACTCCCAATAGCCACACCCATTCCTCCTAGCCGAACAGCGACTACGACCCCTTCATTCAATCGTTTCAATATTGGTGCTTTCTCTTGCCCTACCCCCATGATACCGCTCCAGGTCTGGTCAATACTGACCGACCTTCCTGGCAAAATGACCTCATTCAACAACCGCAGCAAATGCTCCTGAATTAGGTCTGTTTCCCCAAAATCAGTTGTGCTTTCACCATTCAAATCCAGGTGCCGTCCACCACCCAGCAGTACCCGGCCATCAATCTCCCGGAAATAAATATACCCCCGGTCATAATGAAACCCGCCCCGAAAAGGCAGGCCCTGTAAAGGATGGGTAATGATCACCTGATTGCGGGCCGGTTTCACGGCCAACTCCGGCAACATCGTAGCCGCAAAACCATTCGTTGCCACCAATACCTGTTGGGCATTAATGCTCCACCCCTGCTCCGTTTTCAGACGTACACCAGGCTCATTCAATTCCAGCGTTTCCACACCAACGCCATTGAATAGCTGTATACCAGCTTCCCGGCTCTTTTTCAATAAAGCCTCCATCATCTTTCCGGTGTGGATCACTCCTTCTACCTGATTCTCAATCAGATGTTTAACCCCCTTAAATCCGAAATTGTTTATTTGCCGGTCTTCTGCCTTGAATACTTCCGGATGCCCCGTAATTTCCTTGAGCCTTTGATTAAAAACCTGTCTATTCTCAAGGCATTTTTCAAAAGCGGCCTCTTCGCCCGGACGAAATAACTCAAACCCTCCTACCTCTTCATACCGCATGACCTCATCGCCTATTCTTTTCCGCAAGCGCGCCAACCCTTGCCATCGTCTTTCTACCAACCCCCACACCTCCTGCTCGGGTCGTGATTCCAGATCATCCAATAACTCTGTCATACTACCAAAACAGGCAAATCCGGCATTGCGGGTACTGGCTCCAATAGGCAAACTACCGCGTTCTAAAACCACCACCTTTAATTTGGGCGCTTTCTCCTTTAAAGATAGGGCTGCACTCAGCCCTACAATGCCACTACCTATGATGATCACATCAATATCCTTAAAAAAAACCTCTCTTTCCCAATAACTTAATGGGTATGTTTGTTGAAGTGTCGACAAGCTTTGGTGATTTTGTTATTTTTGCAGACAAAATTAGCTATTTTTTCACAGAAGTTGATTAAGGTTTCGGGTCTTCAAACATGCGCTTAACAACTTCACAGAAAAGCTCCAATGAAATACCTCTTGACTGTTTGTTTGATCGGCCTGCTTTGGTCCTGTCAAAAAGAAAGCCCCGTCACCAATCCCTTACAACGTGACCTTTACCAGCTTTTTGATCAGGAATGGGCCTTTCGCATGCAGGAGTTCCCTACTTTTGCCACTTCTTGTGGTGTGCACACTTATAATGACCGGCTTGCTGACCTCAGTCAAAACAGCATTCGCCGCCGGGTTGAATTCTGGAATTCTACACTTGTCGAACTCGCCCGCATCGACCCCGACAGGCTCAACACGCAAGACCGTATCAGCTATGATTTGTTCAAATATCTTCTCAAAGATGATATTGCTCAAATCGAATTTGAGGCCTACCTCATCCCTATCAACGCCGAAGGTGGCTTTTATACCGATTTCGCTTTCCTCCCAAGAGAAATGCCCTTTGACAATGAAAAGGATTATCGCAATTATATCGCCAGGATGGAAGCCTTCCCATTGTATGCAAACCAACAACTAGACCTGATGCGAATGGGTATTAAAAAAAACATAATCGCCCCCAAAATAATCCTGGAGGGTTTTGAGGATTTTATCACCCCGCACCTGGTGGAAAAAGCCGAAGCAAGTATTTTTTTCGCCCCTTTCCAGCAATGGCCTGAACAATTTACTGATGCGAAAAAAAAGAAGCTGACTCAGGCCGCCAGCCAGGCCATCCTACAAAAGGTAGTGCCTGCCTATCGCCGTATTTTGACTTTTTTAAAAGAAGAATATATACCCGCCGCAAGAGAGGATATCGGCATTTCGTCGATCCCCAGAGGCAAGGAATATTATGAGCAGCGCGTCCGTTATTTCACCACACTACCCTACTCTTCCAAGGAAATTTTCGAAATCGGACAAGCCGAAGTTGCCCGCATTCGCGCCGAGATGCAAGCCATCATTGATACGGTCGGATTTAAGGGAAGTTTTGCAGATTTTCTGATATTTCTGCGTACTGATCCACAGTTTTATGCTACCTCTCCCCGCCAGTTGTTGATGGAAGCAGCCTATCTATCCAAAAAGATTGATGGCCGTTTACCCAAGCTTTTCAACCGCCTTCCCCGACTGCCCTACGGCGTAGAACCGGTGCCCGACCACATTGCCCCCAAATACACAGCAGGCCGTTATGTGCCAGGCTCAATTGACAACCACCTTTCCGGAACCTATTGGGTCAATACCTACAAGCTGGAGAGTCGACCGCTTTATGTCTTGCCTGCGCTTACCTTGCACGAAGCTGTTCCGGGGCACCACCTACAGGGTTCCCTGGCTCAGGAGCTGACCGGTTTGCCGGAGTTTCGCAAATACACCTACTTGAGTGCTTATGGCGAAGGCTGGGGCCTCTATTCAGAATGGCTTGGCCAGGAAATTGGCATCTATGAAACGCCTTACACCAATTTTGGGCGCCTGACTTACGAAATGTGGCGCGCCTGCCGTCTGGTCGTGGATGTGGGTATACACAGCAAGGGTTGGACCCGACAGGAAGCCGTGGATTTTCTTGCCTCCAATACGGCCCTTTCGCTTCATGAGGTCAATACCGAAATCGATCGATATATCGGTTGGCCGGGACAGGCTTTGTCTTATAAAATGGGGGAGTTAAAAATCCGGGAGCTAAGACAAAAAGCAGAACATGCCCTGGGAGAAAAATTTGATATCCGTGCTTTCCACGATGTTATACTCACCAATGGGGCCGTACCACTTTTTGTACTGGAAGATCTTGTTAAAACCTATATCCGGGAAAATGATTGATACCTCGTCCCTTAAATATTATCTTTGCAACGAAAATCTATTTTATAAAACCAAAAAAGGTGGAACAAAGATAGGCTACGTTTATCATCATCGCTGCCCTAAGCCGTCCTTCTCCACCGTCTACTTACAAAATGATTCAAAGAATTCAATCTGTTTTTCTCTTTTTGGCGTCCACATCAGCTTTTGGCATGCTTGCAGCCCCCTTTGCCACTAGCAAGGAAGCTATTGCAGCATCTGCTCTTTTTCAGGACCAACGTTTTACGGTACAGGATAACACGGCAATGCTCCTGCTTTTTGCCCTAGCTGGATTGACGGCATTGATTGCCATCTTTTTGTTTAAAAACCGGATTTTGCAATCCCGCCTGTCGTTACTTGCGGCTATTACCACGCTGGCCGGTGCGGCCGTGGCATTGATCATAGCGATGCAAGACAAAGCCATTGAGACCGCTACTGCCAGTATTGAATATGGATTTGGTATGGCATTGCCGATACTGACCATCATTTTTGCAGTGTTGGCCAGTCGTTTTATTCGCAAAGACGAGAAATTGGTGAAATCAATGGATAGATTGCGGTAAGCGCACGTCTATGATGCTCATCAATACAAAAAGGGCTTTCAGTAAACTGAAAGCCCTTTTTATGAGTACATCCGAATCGTTTTTTAATTCGGACGTTGCTTAGCGGAGTAGTTGATCACCAATTGCCCGGATTTACGAAGCTGTGTTTTAACATCCTGTACAATACCCATGGTTACTTCACCGTCTACACGGAGAGAAGATGTAATTCTAGGGCGTTTGTTTTCAGGAACTTTAATTTTATGCTTCTCCAGGAAAAGAGGAAGATCCTTTACATCGGCAAATTTGTCTCCCAGCTGCATCCGTGGTTTGGTACCATAGATGTCCTGAAATTTTTTGAGTGGTTTACCAATATAAATATAATTCACCAGTGACTTTTCCTCCAGTTTGATCAACTCGGTAGCATAAGGCGTAATCACCTTCACTTTCAATTCAGCATCTCTCAATACAGTTACCACCATAAAGAAGAAAAGTAGCATGAAAATGATATCCGGCAACGAAGCCGTAGATATAGCGGGTTTCGCCTTACCTCTTTTTTTTGTAAACTTAGCCATAACAAGCATTTTTATCTCCTGCTTTGGGGCTACTCAAGCTTAAAAGCAGATCGATTAGTGAAGCAATAAACCGGAGTTTTTCAACGACTTTATCGTTTATTCTTCACCGAAATTAGTTGGTTCCGCTTCCGATAGAACGAATGGAATCTCTGCCTTAATGGCCTTTCGATAGGCATTGGGCAAATCTTCACTGTAATGAACATTATACTTTTTCATGGAAAGTTCATCCCAAAGTTCGTTATAAGCGGCTTTGAGTTCGTTATAAACTTCCAGATAAGTTTTGTAATTCGTTCCCCGGTCATTCTTTAAAGAAATGATGGCCTTGGTAGGCTTTTCAGCCAAATCCTCACGATTGTTTGGATTATTAATAAATTCCTTGGCATCATCCTTCAAATTTCTGATATCAACAGGTTCGCCACGAACCAATAGTTGATTTTGGGCATTCACCAATACCGAATACACATTACGTGTTTTCAACTTGGTAATATCCGGTTCTTCTTCAGACCAGGGCGGGAGTTTCACACGGATTCCTTTGTCTTCCACGATAGTGGTCGTCACAAGGAAAAATATGAGCAATAGAAACGCAATATCAGCCATAGAGCCAGCATTGATCTCATTGGTCATTCTATCTTTTGCACTCTTTTTAGCCATAGCTGGATTTATTTAAAGAAGTTCCGGATTTCTGAAACAACAAAGGCGATGC
>BQJU01000035.1 GCA_021604865.1 Saprospiraceae bacterium
CGAAATGCCAGACTCTTGCTCCTTGAGGATCTTAATGATTTGCGTTTCAGTAAATCTCGATTTTTTCATCGGCTCTTACTTTTTTTTAAAGTTAGGAATTTTTTCATTTTATTTTTGGTCCTAACTTGGGGGAAGCCGACACACTGACTTAATTTCCTTATTCCTGTTAAAAGAGCTTCCATTAAGCTGATGAGTTTTTTTACCACTTTATTAGCTTTGATTGGACTTATTCAAATTCGTATTCATCCCATAAAAACTGCCCCAATTTACTATGAATGTGTAAAGTCAATAAAATAGCGATTCGCTGGCAGTCACAAAAAAAATAGGCCAGACAAAACTTGCCTAGCCTATTCTTTTTTTCTTAACTTTGAAATCCGACGACTCAAATGACAACGCGGAGTCTTTTCAAATCTATTTCGTCCTGATTATTACGGTATTATCTAAACTCTTAGTGATCCCGACAAGATTTTTCCAGAATTTCATTAACTAACTCAACCCAATCCTGCTTAGCGCAAATTTAATCCCCAAATTATCACATCTCCCCCAAATTTCTTAACTTTGTAAGGTTCTTAAAAACGTCAACGCAAACGACAACGCTTAATAAAGATTGATGTGTAAGTCGTTCATTTTCAATGCTAAAACGAGTGAAGGTAGTGACCCCGCCAGGACTCGAACCTGGATCTAAAGTTTAGGAAACTTCTATTCTATCCCTTGAACTACGGGGCCATGTGAATAAGCATTAAATGAAGATTTACAGCACAACCTCCAAACATGCTTCCAATATCGGCAAATCTAATAATTTTTTTTCATTGCGGTTAATCCTGCTGAATAGGATGTCAAGGTCAGGCCTTCAAACATCAACACCCCATTCTAATAGACAGGATTAACAAGATTTACAGGATAAAATCCAGAAAGAATGCTGTAAAACCAGTTAATCCTGTCAAAAGAACTGACCCCTAGGGTTACGAACCCCCTCACTTCCCCTCATCCAGCCAATGAATAATATTCAGCAGCAACTGTGGGTTTTGTTTAGCTTCCGGCTCATTCATGCCAAACGGACGCTGATTGGGGCCACCCAACTGGGCACTAAACATTGCTGCTTCGCCAAAAACGACTACTTTGCCTTTGCCATGTGTCAAGTGAGCCGCCTGATACCAGCCACTGCCACTTTTGAAAGGTGTATCTTCCTCAAATTGCCAGGCCTGCTCAGGTTCCAGCAACGTATAATGTTGATCCAGTTGTAGGATAGGTGTGGCGCCTTTTGGCAACTGAAAAGCACTACCCGTAAAGGTCACCACATCATCAATGCGTTCATCTTCGTTTTGCCCTTCAGTGATGGGGCCTACCAACAGCAAACCATTTTCTCGGGTAAAATGTTCCGGACTGCGCCGACGATTGTCCATGGCAAATCCATTGCTCCACTCCACACCAAATGCTTTGCCCAAATCGTAGGTAGCGCCACCAAAAGGCATGTGGTCAGCAATGAGAAACAATCGCCCCCCGGATTTGACCCACTCCTTTACGGCTTTGATCTCTGCTTCTGTAAAAGCCGATGGTGTAGGGAGGTTCCAATTGCCCTGATTGCTTTCGTGCAAAGGATTGGAAATTACCAATATCCTACATCCAGACAATACTTCTTTGCTAAAGGCTTCATTTGATCCCTTCATCTGATAGCCATCCGCAGCTACAACATTAGCAAAGGTCTGATACCGACCATCAATAGTGTGGAAATTGTGGTGCGCTCCATCGATATAAATGATGGGCCCTTTGTTTTCCGAATACCGGGCCTTTTTAATGGGATAAGTAAAACTGGTATCCGGAACCTGTTGAGAAAATAAGGTTGAAAAACAGAGACAACAAACCAGGCTGAATAGCGACTTTCTGAATTGGTGATTTTTCATACGGGTGATTGATTGTTGGATGATTTCACAAAAAGTACTTTAGAACTCAGTCCACTAAGGGATGTGGGATTAATAACTGTCCGATTTCGATAGGATAGTGATTTTGTTTCCAATCTGCTCCTCCGCTAAAGCTTCGGCGACACGCGGAAGGCGAAGGTTCCCGCCCATAGCCAAAGTTAAGGAAGGAGGTTCTTCAACAACGATTGGAAGCAAAAGCACTCCTAGAAAAGTGGACACTTATTGATACCTCGTCCCTAAGTTAAAAAAACTTCTTTATTTTTACACGACGGAAGAAATGAGAGAAATGTTGGTCGCAATAAGATTGGTCCTTGTCACCACATCCCCACACCCCTACATCACTTAACTAAAACTACCATGAATATCGAATCCTTTCGCGAATACTGCCTCTCCAAACCAGGAACAGAAGAAGGACTACCTTTTGGTCCCGACACCCTGGTCTTTAAAGTGATGGGTAAAATATTTGCCCTTACAGGAATGAACAATCCGGAATTTAAGGTCAACCTGAAATGTGACCCGGATTGGGTGCCGGAATTGCGAGAGCAACACCCTGAAATACAACCCGGGTATCACATGAATAAACAACATTGGAATACCGTTTCCTTTGAAGGCGGACTTGATAATGCCTTTTTGAGGGAGCTAATAGACCACTCTTATGATTTAATTGTAAAGAGTTTGCCTAAAAAGACACAGGAAATACTCGCAAACTTATGATTGTCCCCACCTATGATTACCTCATTGTTGGACAAGGTATCGCCGGGACCTTATTGACACATTTCCTGTTGAAAGCAGGTCAAACCGTGATGGTGGTTGACCAGGATGCTCCGGCTGCTGCATCCAAGGTAGCAGCGGGTATTATCAACCCCATCACAGGTCGCCGCTACCTCAAGTCCTGGCGTATTGATGAATTGCTGCCTTTTGCGGAAGTGACTTATCAGGCGTTGGAAAAACAGCTGGATCTTCATTTTTTTCATCCGCGTCGTATTATCCGTGCTATGTTTAGCCCCGGTGAGGAAAACGATTGGCTGGCCCGTACCGCTCAGCCGGGCTACGAAAATTATATCGCCGATCAATTGGAATTGGGTGCTTATCAACAACACATCAGTCCAGCCAGGGCTTTTGGCGAAATTCTACAAGGCGCGCAGGTCGAATTGGGCAAGTTGGTCAACCATTATCGAGCCTATCTGGAGGAACTAAATATCTATCGGGAAACAGCATTCGATTATACGCAATTAATTATTGAAAAAGATCATGTTCAATATCGGGATATCCGGGCAAAAAGAGTGGTATTTTGCGAAGGCATTCAGGTGAAACAAAACCCATATTTCAACTATTTACCGTTCCAGGGAGCTAAAGGAGAAGTGCTGATCATCAAAGTTCCAACAGTGAACTTCGACAAAATCCTTAAACACAAACTTTTCATTGTCCCCTTGGGTAATGACCACTACTGGATTGGCTCCACCTATGACAACCACTATCAGGAAACTGGCCCCACTGAAGCCGGAAAACAACGCCTATTGAGCAAATTGCAGGAAATGCTAAAAGTACCCTTTGAAATTGTAGATCACCTCGCTGCCATCCGGCCTACCGTCCGCGACCGACGGCCCTTCCTGGGCGTGCATCCAAAGATTGATAAACTGTTTCTCTTTAATGGTCTGGGCACCAAGGGCGCCTCCCTGGGGCCTTTTTGGGCAAATAAAATGATGCATTTCTTATTGGAAAACCAACTTCTTGACCCGGAAGTGGATATTCAGCGGTTTTATAACTTTTTTGATTAAATCAATGTGCCAATTTTTCCAATAAGTAGATAAATATCAAGCAGACTTTTAGTTAAAACCGAAAAATCGACAATAAACACCCTGCCATCATAATTTTTTATAGTTTGTTGTAGTTAATGTATGTAATTAGACGTCAAATGGCATCTAATAAGGTAGAGCAAGTTTAATCTTCATGGTGTTGGTGGCATATTATTGGAAGAAAAAGGAATATTGGAAGAAATGCAGGGAGGCCCTCAATGCTTTCATCTCATCCACTCCAAAGGCTTTATTACCTTCACCAACTCATGATCATTAAACGACTTTTTTTACCTATGAAACCATCAAATTCCCAGTATGAAGCGATCATTCATCCCTTTTGTGGCCTTAATGGCATTATCCTGCCTTTTGCATTTTCAGACTTACGCCCAACCTGGTGCTACTATGCTTAAATTCAACAATGAGCCTTATAAGGCGGAATGGAAAACAATTGACTCCCTGGACCAGAACGGTTTGCCCAAATCGGCACTGGAAAAAGTAGAGGCCTTATACCAACGTGCCCGTACAGATAAAAATCCGGCGCAGATCATCAAAACCATGACGTATCGCCTGAAGTACCTCAATACTTTGGAAGAAGACGGTCTGGTCAAGGCCATCGGGCAGCTGGAATCGGAAATTAGCAATGCCGAGTTTCCGACTCAAAGCATTATGCAGTCGATGCTGGGTGAAATGTACCAATTTTATATTCAGGCCAATCGCTGGCAACTCGACAACCGTACGGATGTAGTCAACTACCAAAACGATGATATTCAAACCTGGTCGATGGAGCAACTGGTAGCCCGAAGTATGGAACTTTATGAAGAATCAGTCCAGTCAGAAGCCCTTTATCAGGTGCCAATCCAACTTTTTGATGCCATTTCCACCGAAGCCAAAAACAGTGAAGGACTAAGACCGACTTTATTTGATTTTCTGGTCCATCGTGCCATTGACCAATTTGCCAATGAGCAAAATTTTGTCACGGCTCCGGCTTATCGTTTTTATCTGGATCAGGGGGAGGCTTTCGCCAAATGGGATCAGTTTGTAAAAGTGAAATTTATCACCAAGGATACCACCTCCAATAAATTTCGGGCCATCCTGCTCCTGCAAGAACTATTGAATCGCCATGCAAAAGATTCAGACCCCACTGCTTTGATTGATGCTGACCTGAAACGGTTGGATTTTGTACGACAGCATTCTGTTCACCCCGAAAAAGATTCGCTGTATTTAAAGGCTCTTGAAACCCTGGCAGCAACCTACAAAGGCCAGCGACAGGTATCAGAGGTGTTATACAAAATTGCAGAATATCACTACAGTCTAGGATCGGGTTATGATGCTCGTTCGGCACCTGAAAAACGCTGGGGATATAAAAAAGCCAAAGAGGATTGTGACCGCGTAATCAGTGATTATTCGGGTACCTATGGGGCCAATTTGTGTCAAAGCCTCATCAATCAAATCCAACAGCCTTCTCTTTATGTAAAATCGGAAGCGGTCGTATTGCCCAATAAACCGTCCCTGATAGAAGTGAGTTTCCGGAATTTGGCGAAAGCCTATATCAAAGTAGTCGTACTGAGCGAAGGGGAACGGGAAGAATTGGATCAGAAGAATTACGAGGATAGACTGGATTATATCAATGGTAGGAAAACCGTTTACCAAAGAGAAGAAACCTTGTCGGATGAAGGCGATTTTCAAAACCATACTGCCGAAACTATGCTCGGGCCTTTGCCGCTAGGTTATTATGTCTTATTGATTTCTGATAATGTCGGCTTTAAAGCCAAAAGCGGCGCCGTATCCTATTTGTCTTTCCACGTATCAAGAATCGGTTACCTCAGTCGCAATTCAGGAACTGACCCGTTGGAGTTTGTCGTCCTGGATCGTGAAAATGGAAAGCCAATGGCAGGCGTCTTGGCCGAATTTTATACCAACCAGTACAATCAGCGAAAAAGAACCAATGAATACCTAAAGATAGGACAGGCTACCAGTGATGAGAATGGCTATGTGCATCCTGATTTGTCTAATCGTTCATATTATCGGGTAAAATATACTCAGGGCAATGATGTGCTTTATCTCGAAGATGGTTATTCTAGTTATTATCGGGATTCGCGGCCTGTTGTACAGCGGAAGAATACTCATTTTTTCCTGGATCGCGCCATCTATCGGCCAGGGCAAACCGTATATTTTAAGGCCTTAATCCTGGAAGAAGGGGAGAATGATATCCCTGCTGTAGTGACCGATGAAAAAGTAACCATATCCTTTTTTGATGCCAATGGACAGGAGGTGAATAAGCTGGAGCTAAAGACCAATATTTATGGCACGGTACATGGCTCTTTTATAGCACCGGAGGAGGGGCTACGTGGTTCGATGTACCTAAAATCCAGTGCTGGGAATTCTACCAGAAACTTTCGGGTGGAAGAGTATAAACGGCCAAAATTTGAGGTCGTGCTGCCTGCCCTGGAAGGTGAATTCAAATTGGGTGACACCCTTGAAATTACCGGTCAGGCCAAAGCCTTTGCTGGTAACAATATTGATGGCGCCAAGGTCCAATATCGAGTAGTACGTGAAGTGCGATACCCTTGGTGGCCCTGGTATTATGGCCGGTCTCCAATGGGGGGCGAGAATATGGAAATTGCCAATGGCCTTACGGAAACTGATGAAAATGGTCAATTTACCATCCCTTTCACGGCTATTCCGGATCGTTCTGTCGACCCTAAAAACAAGCCTGCCTTCCGCTTTACCATCTATGCTGATGTAACCGATATCAATGGGGAAACACAATCGGATAGCCGGAGCATCAACCTGGGGTATGCTAGCCTGGAAGCATCAGTGCAGGTGCCAGAAGATGTAGATCGCAATGACGCTCTAAAGCTAAATATCGTCACAAAAAACCTGGATGGACAATTTCAGGCGGCAAGAGGTAAGATCGTTATTCATAGATTGGACGCTCCCAAACAAATTTTTATTGATCGATATTGGCCTAAGCCAGATTATTACCTGATTGAACCCTGGCGCTTTCGCGAAAATTTCCCCTATTTGGCTTATGAAAATGCCGACGAAAAAAACACCTGGCCACGCCTGGAGCAAAAGTTTGTCTCTCCATTTAATACAGGAGAATCCAAGGACATGGACCTGACCCTTCAGGATTGGCCTGTGGGGCATTATGTGCTGGTGTTGCAAACCCAGGACAAAAATGGTGTCGACCTGGAGATGGAATATTATTTCCGGGTAATGGACGCTAAAAACAAAGAATTGGCGCCCGGAACCCAATACTGGATTCAAGAAAATAAGGAAAGCTTCCAACCGGGAGAAAACCTGAACATTACCTTGGCAACTGCTGACGATGGACTCAATGTATTATACGAAGTGGATCGCCGACGCAGTCTAGTGGAGAAACGCCAGGTTACTGTCAACAAATGGCAACAAGAAACCTATGCGATTACAGCAGCGGACAAAGGCAATTTTTATGTCCTGCTCACTTTTATAAAACACAATCGACTCTACCAGAAGACCATGTTGATTCCGGTACCGTGGAAGGAAAAAGAGCTAAAAATGGAACTGGCCACCTTCCGCGACAAATTAAAACCGGGCCAGGAAGAAGAATGGCGGATCAAAATCAGTGGACCGGAAGGAGAGCGCGTATTGGCTGAAATGGTCGCTGGCATGTATGATGCTTCACTGGATCAGTTTGCAGCCAATTACTGGACACATTCCTATTTTCCAACCTACAATTATTCCAATAAACAATGGCGAGGAGCACAGTTTGGTGCTCGTGGAAGTAGCCTTCTGGCTAACAATTGGCAACTACAAATCCAACTCGAAGGCCGTGCCTATCGCGACTTTAACTGGTTTGGCTTTTTTGGCGGCTATTATGGCGGAGGACCTAGAAGGCGGATGACCCTGATGTCGGCTCCACAAATGGAAATGGATGGCATAGCCGAGATGCGAGATGCTGAAGTGGGGATGCTTCAGAAATCTTCGGCACCGCTAAGCTATTCTGCTAATTCTCCCGATTCTTTAGCACCGCCACCACCACCTGCTCCTCCTGGTGAAGCAGAACGAGAAGAACGCAAAATGGAGGACATACCAGTGCGGACCAATTTGAATGAGACCGTTTTCTTCATGCCTCAGTTGCTGACGGACGAAGCAGGTAATATTATCATCAAATTTACGATGAATGAAGCCTTGACCCGGTGGAAGTTTATGGCTATGGCACATACCTCCAGCCTGCAGACAGGTTATGTTGAAAAAGAGGTGGTCACCCAAAAGGAATTGATGGTGGTACCCAATGCACCCCGCTTTGTCCGGGAGGGAGACGAGATCGAATTTACAGCCAAAGTGAGCAACCTGACAGAAGAAGAGATAAAAGGCGTAGCGGAATTGACTCTTTTTGATGCCATTCATGAACAACCGATTAATACGATGGTAGGGAATGCTGCACCCAAAGTTCAATTTGTGGCAAAAGCTGGTCAATCAACCAGCCTGAGCTGGAAAATTCGCATTCCGAAAGGAGGACGCCTGATGGCCATCAAACACCGGATAACGGCCCGTGCCGACAAGTTTTCTGATGGTGAAGAAAGCGCCCTACCCGTACTCACCAATCGCATGTTGGTTACCGAAACATTGCCCATGCCAGTCCGGTCCAAGGAAACCAAGACCTTTACGCTGGAGAGCCTCAAAAATTCCGGAACTTCTAAGACCTTGACCAATCACCGGTATGCTTTGGAGTTTACGTCCAACCCAGCCTGGTATGCCGTGCAATCACTGCCCTACCTTATGGAATATCCTTATGATTGTACGGAACAAATCTTTAATCGTTTCTACGCCAACAGCCTGGCTTCTTCAGTCGCCAATAAATATCCGCGCATCAAACAGGTTTTTGACAGCTGGCAGAATACCGAAGCTTTGGAAAGTAACCTGTCCAAAAATAAAGAACTAAAAAATATCTTGCTGGCAGAAACCCCCTGGGTGATGGAGGCCAAATCCGAAGCAGAACAACGCAAAAATATCGGCCTGCTTTTTGACCTCAACCGCATGGGCAGAGAAAAAAATGCTGCACTCAATAAATTGGTGGAACGCCAGACGATTAGCGGTGGATTTAGCTGGTTCCCTGGTGGAAAGGATAGCTGGTATATCACTCAATATCTGGTCGAAGGCATGGGGCATCTCAAAAAAATGGGTGTGCAAGACCTGGAAGGTTCTTCCCAAGCACAGACTATGGTCAACAATGCCATTAGTTTTATCGACCGTAAGGTGATCGAGGATTACGAACGATTAGAGCGTCGGGTCAAGGAGGGAAATGCCAAATGGGAGGAGGATAACCTGAATAATATGGTCATTCACTACCTCTATGCGCGTAGTTTTTTCCCGGACCAAGCGGGTGATGCCCAACTGGAAAAAATCACAAGCTATTACCTCGGCCAGGCAGAGAAACATTGGTTGAATAAAGGCATTTATCAGGAAGGCATGCTTGGACTAGTATTGCATCGCCACCAAAAGGCTGAAGCCGCCATGAAAATCATTCGCTCACTCAAAGAGCGGGCGATTATGAATGAGGAATTGGGCATGTATTGGAAAGCGGATCGTGGTTATTTCTGGTATCAGTTGCCGATAGAAACCCATGCTTTGATGATTGAACTTTTTGCCGAAGTAGCCAAAGATAACAAAGCCGTAGACGAGTTGAAATTGTGGTTGCTTAAGAACAAACAGACCAACCATTGGAAAACCACCAAAGCTACATCAAGTGCTGTTTATGCCTTGCTGTCTAACGGCTCCAACTGGTTGCTGGAAAGTAACCAGGTGAGTATTAGTTTCCCGAAGGCGAGTGCCAAGGAAGAAGCTCATATTACTGCAGCCAGCAAGACCCTGGAAGCAGGAACCGGCTATTTCAAAGCCAACTGGCCTAAGGAGGAGGTAAACCGTGATCTGGCTACCGTTAAGGTGCGCAACAATAACGATGTGGTGGCCTGGGGAGCCATGTATTGGCAGTATTTTGAGGAATTGGACAAGATTAAAACCTTCGAAGAAACCCCACTGACGCTGAAAAAACAACTTTATAGGGAAGTCAACTCAGACCGGGGCCCTGTATTGGAAGAAGTTACGCCGGAAATGAAACTGATACCCGGTGACAAGCTGAAAGTTCGCATTGAACTGAGAGTAGATCGTCCCATGGAATACGTTCACATGAAGGATATGCGTGCCAGTGGCCTGGAACCCATCAATGTGCTGAGCCATTATAAATGGAATCAGGGGCTTGGTTATTATGAAAGCACCGGTGATGTGGCGACCAATTTCTTTTTTGACAATCTGCCGCGTGGTACCTATGTATTTGAATATCCGTTGAGGGTTGCTCATCGCGGAGATTTTTCAAATGGTGTCACTAGTATTCAATGCATGTATGCTCCGGAATTTAGCAGCCATTCAGAGGGCATTCGGATACAAGTCAAATAGATGACTATCTTTATAAGAAGTGGTCATGATAAAGGATACGTTGATGGAAACGGTATTCCTACAAAATACTGGAAAATCAGAGTAAGATTGCTGGAATGATTAGGCGCTTACCAGCATATACTGCCTTGTATTCAGGTGCCTGTTAAAGGAGTTAAATATCCGGAATCCAGGGTGTTTTTAGTCTGCAAATTTGACTCAATTGTCGATAAAAGCTGCGAAAATGCTGGGATTCGTTTAATATTGTAAGTAAATACGACAGACCATGAAAAAGAAGATCCTTGATTACGCATCAAAAAGTATAAAGAACCAATTTATGGATAACCAGAATCAGGAACGCTCCAAACACGCCGAGACCATTATCCGCAACCATGTTATCTTTTCGATGGGTGCCAGTTTGGTCGTTGTCATTCCTATCGCCGACATATTTGCCGTTAGTGCGGTACAGATGGATATGGTCAAACAATTGTGCCGGGTGTACGATATCAGTTTTTCCGAAACCCAGGGCAAGGCCATCGTGACTACCCTGACCAGTTCGACGCTGGCCCGTGCCGGCGCGCGCAGTTTAATTAAATTGGTACCTGGTATCGGAACGGTAATCGGAGGCGTTACCACCTCAGTTTTTAACGGGGCCTCTACCTATGCTTTGGGTGAAGTGTTCAAAAAACATTTTGAATCCGGCGGAACCATCCTCGACTTTGACCCTGAGCGGTTGAAAAAATACTACAAAGAAAAATTCGAGAAAGGCAAAAAAATGGCGGAACAATACCGCAAAGAAGAAGCCGCCCCCAAGCAGGAAACTAAATCAGAAACGGCCAAAACTGAAGAAGCTTCCAAAACGACAGCATCGCCGGTAGCGGAACCAAAAAATGATCAACCAACAGCTGCTGCTGTTAAAGATGTCGATAATGTCCTGGAAAAACTTCACGAACTCGGTGACTTGAAAGAAAAAGGCATCATCAGTGAAGCGGAATTTGAGGTAATGAAGAAGAAATTGATTGGGAAATTTTAGGAAAGAAAATGAAGTAATGTTTTATTGCTTTTCATTCTTCAGAAAGCTCAGCGTTATCTGTCGCCAGTAATTCAATCTAACGCATGAGAGTATTATTAATCGTATGGCTAGGCTTCCTGGGAATAAAAAATATAAGCAGTGGCCAAATCGTAAATATAGAGGATAAGCTTAACCAAAAAGATACCATTGGCTGGTTTGGACAAATAGATGTGAGCCTTAGCTTTGTGCGTAATTCCGAAAGCGTATTGAGCATTAATGGAACAGGCCGGATCGATTATTTGCGCGAAAGAAGTAGCAACTTCTTATTGGCCAACTACCGGATTGTGCGTTCAGGGGCCTCTGATGACCTGCTCAATGATGGTTTTGTGCATTACCGCTATGGCAGAAAAATCACCCCTTTTCTACGCTGGGAGTCTTTTGGCCAGATTCAGTACAACGAAAGGCTGGCGCTACTTTTGCGCACCCTGGTGGGAACTGGGCCCCGTTTTTCTATATTGGATAAGGGAAACCAAAAAATATTCTGGAGTGTACTCTATATGTACGAATACGATAAGTTGAGCGAAGGGGAGCACCCTGAATTCAAAGACCATCGGCTGAGTATGTCTGTGGCATTAAAACTGCAACTGGCACCCAACCTGACTTTTGCCAGTACCTCTTATTATCAACCAGTCCTTTCCGATTTTGCCGATTCCAGGGTGTCGAGTATAAATGCCCTCAATTTTCAGATCAGCGGACACTTGAGCTTTCGGGTCAATTTTAATGCGACCTATGATGCTCGTATTGCCAAGGAAACGGACGATGTCCCATCAATGGTATATAGTATCCTCAATGGATTGAGGTGGACCTTTTGAATTTAAAAGTGAAAAATGAAAAGTCTGCACCTTGTTTGCATCGTGTGCATTCCAGTTCTTCCAATGTTCCAATCCTTCTATTTTCCCACTCTTCCACCCCTACATTCCCAAGAAGATAGTATATTTGCTGCCCGATAAATTCCTTCATCAAATATTCAACCATAAAATGCAGAAAGTACAAGACTATATTCAAAGTAACAAAGATCGTTTTCTAAAGGAATTGCTGGAATTATTGAGTATTCCTTCAGTTAGTGCCGATCCGGCCTACAAGTTGGATGTAGAGCGAACAGCTGCTTCAGTAGCAAATAGCCTGACCAAAGCCGGAGCAGATAAAGTAGAAATTTGCCCTACTGCCGGTTATCCGATCGTTTATGGCGAGAAAATCATTGATGCCAACAAACCCACCGTTTTGGTTTATGGTCATTATGATGTGCAACCACCTGATCCATTGGATCTCTGGGAGTCGGGACCATTTGAACCAGTCATTAAAAAAACGGAGGTCCATCCTGATGGTGCCATTTTTGCCCGAGGATCTTGCGATGATAAAGGACAGATGTTTATGCATGTTAAGGCTTTTGAGGCTATGATGGCCACCGATAGCTTGCCTTGCAACGTTAAGTTTATGATTGAAGGGGAGGAAGAAGTCGGTTCAGACAATTTGGGCATCTTTTGTCAGAGCAACAAAGAAAAGCTGGCATGTGATGTGGTGCTCATTTCCGATACGTCCATTATAGCCAATGATTCGCCGTCTATTACAACGGGTCTTCGTGGCCTTAGTTATGTAGAAGTAGAAGTTGTCGGCCCTAACCGCGATTTACATTCAGGGGTTTATGGTGGTGCCGTTGCCAATCCTATCAATGTGCTGAGTGAAATGATCGCTTCTATGCAGGATGAAAATTTTCACATCACTATCCCTGGGTTTTATGATGATGTGGAAGAAGTCAGCAAGGAAGAAAGAGTGGAAATGAACAAAGCTCCATTTAATCTGGAGCACTATAAAAAAGATTTGGGAATTGCAGAGGTACGTGGTGAAGCAGGTTTTACCACGCAGGAACGCATCTCGATTCGGCCAACACTGGATGTTAATGGTATCTGGGGTGGTTATACCGGTGAAGGCGCAAAGACCGTATTGCCTTCCAAGGCTTTCGCCAAAATTAGCATGCGATTGGTGCCCAACCAGAATTCTCACAAGATCACAAAATTATTTGAGGATTATTTCAACAGCATTGCCCCGGCTTCTGTAAAGGTGAAAGTACGCCCTCACCATGGTGGCGAACCAGTGGTAACGCCCACCAATACGCCAGAATATAAGGCTGCACACATGGCTATGGAAAAAACTTTTGGCAAATCGCCTATTCCAAAGCGGGAGGGTGGTAGTATACCCATCGTTGCCTTGTTTGAAGATGTATTGGGCGTAAAATCCGTGCTTATGGGTTTTGGTTTGGATTCAGATTCAATACACTCACCCAATGAACACTATGGCCTGTTCAACTATTATAAAGGCATTGAAACGATACCTTATTATTACAAATATTATGCAGAGATAAAGGAATAATTGTTCCAGCAACTTTGCCAGAATGGCCATGCAAAGCATTTTGCATGGCTATTTTTTTTGGTGTAATTAAGTATCTTGTGTAAACAACGCTTTCAAAAAAACAGAGGTATGAAAATCCTAACGCTTACTTTTTTAACCACACTGATTTGCATTACTACCCATGCACAATCCTATTATGCAGACACCCAAAATAAAGCCGAAGCGCTCGAATCCAAAGTCATCGAATGGCGCCGCCATCTTCATGAACACCCGGAATTGGGCAATCGCGAGTTTGAAACAGCGGCTATGGTAGCCAAACATTTGGAAAAATTGGGCATGGAGGTCAAAACCGGTATTGCACATACCGGAGTGATTGGGATTCTTCGTGGTGGAAAACCGGGTCCGGTTGTAGCACTTAGAGCAGATATGGATGCCTTGCCGGTAATAGAACGTACACCTGTTGATTTTGCTTCAAAAGTCAAATCGACTTACCTGGGCAAAGAAGTAGGGGTGATGCACGCCTGCGGACATGATACTCATGTGGCTATGTTGATGGGAGCCGCTGAAATCCTGGCCGGTAAACAAAAAGAATTAGCTGGGACCATCGTTTTTTTATTCCAGCCAGCAGAAGAAGGAGCGCCTCCGGGTGAAGAAGGTGGCGCAGAATTAATGGTGAAAGAAGGGGCATTAAAAAATCCACAGGTAGATGTGGTCTTTGGTTTGCATATCAACTCCAAAACGGAAGTGGGGAAGGTACGTTATAAACCTGGTGGCGCCCTGGCTGCATCAAATAGTTTTTCCATCAAAGTGAAGGGAGTACAAACGCACGGTTCAACGCCCTGGACCGGTGTGGATCCGATAATAGTGGCTTCCCAAATCATTCAGGGATTACAAAACATTATCAGCCGACAGACGGAACTCACTAAGGAAGCCGCAGTGATCAGTATCGGAAAGATTCAGGGAGGTGTGAGAAGCAACATCATCCCCGAAGAAGTCGAAATGATCGGGACCATTCGGACCCTGGATACCGAGATGCAGAAAATAATCTTTGAAAAAATCGAACTGACAGCCACTAAAATCGCTGAAAGCGCTGGCGCCAATGCTGAAGTTACTATTGATAAAGGCTATCCGGTAACTTATAATGATCCTGAATTAACCAGCGAGATGTTGCCCGCTATCAAGGCTACCATAGGAGCGGAAAACCTGATCCTCTCCAATGCCATCACTGGCGCGGAAGACTTCTCCTTTTTTGCGCGGGAAGTTCCAGGCTTATTCCTCTTTGTAGGAGGCATGCCAAAGGGAATGGACCCAAACAAGGCAGCGCCTCATCATACACCCGACTTTTATATTGATGAAAGTGGAATGAAAACGGGGGTGGCGCTTTTGTGCAATTTAACCTTGGATTATTTTGCCCGGCATCAGAAGTGATTTTGACTTTGGATGCGATTTGATAAGCAGTTTTTAAGTATGTTTGGGGTAATTCACCATTGGAGCAAGAATTTAGCCCAAACTTTGACCTCCAAATCTGCACTTACCCCTAAAAAAGAGTTTATGATGTTTAATCGTTTCTTTTGCCTTAACCTGTTACTTGCTTTTGTTGTATTTTCTTGTCAAACGGAATCCCCTAAATCGGCTGATACTATGAATCATGAATCCAGTGCTGAGTCATTGCCTTTTGACTGGCAAGGCCATCGCGGCGCACGAGGTCTCCTGCCTGAAAATTCCATACCTGCCTTTTTAAAAGCCTTGGATTTTCCGGCGATTACAACTTTAGAAATGGATGTGGCTATATCAAAAGATAGTCAAATCGTTATCTCTCATGAGCCCTGGATGTCAAGTGGAATTTGTAGCCATCCTGATGGCAAGCCGGTCACTAAAGAAGAGGAAGCGCAAATTTTGCTTTACCAGATGACTTATGATGAAATTAAAAAATTTGATTGTGGAAGTCGTGGGAATGAGCGTTTTACTGATCAACAGCCGACAGCAACCTACAAACCACTGCTTTCTGAAATGGTTGAGGCCGTTGAAAATAAGGTACAACAGCAGCAATTGCCAGCACCTCTCTACAATATTGAAATAAAAAGCGACGCATCATGGGATGGTGAAAAAGCTCCCTCACCTAAAGATTTCGTCTATTTGCTCCTAAAGGAAATAAAACGGCTGGGCATTAGTGAGCGGGTATGTATTCAATCTTTTGACATTCGGTCCCTCCAGATAATGCACCAATTTGCCCCTGAAATGACTACTGCATTATTAATTGAAAATAAGGATGGAGTAGAAGACAACCTGAAAAAGCTAGGCTACGTGCCAAATATATATAGCCCTTATTACCAGCTGATTACGGCTAATACCGTTAAAGTGGTACACGAAAAAGGGATGCGCCTCATTCCCTGGACGGTTAATGAAACGTCTACTATGGAAAGCCTTATTAAGCTAGGTGTAGACGGGATTATTACGGATTACCCCAACCTAATTCCCGAAGCAAAGTAGTGGTCCGGATCACTTTACACCAGTCAATTCATGATAGGTTAATGCCAGATGAATTTTGTCGTAACTGATGCTACCTTTGAGTAATTCGTATATGGATTTCACTTTATATGGTTTGTCCAGATACCGAATGGCTTTCCAGACTTGTTTGGCTTCGGGCTCAGAAATAAAACGGAAGATATCAATGTCTTTTCCGCGAAGCATCAGCGCACTCAAATGTTTGGAAATGATAGATTCTGTAAGATTGCGCTCACGGGCTATTTCGGCAATGCTCAATTTTTCCCGATAAAATTCATAGGTAATATCTAGTATATCGCTGGAAAAGGAGTTGGTATTAAACTTGACATATTCACGGATAGCTTCCATGAAAAAATCACCATACAATTGCAACTTTCGTTCACCAACCCCTGAAATTTTGCGCATCGCTACATCATTCATAGGTTGATTGACGGCCATTTCTTCCAGGCTGGCATCGGAGAAGATGATATAGGGAGGTACTCCTTTTTGTTGAGCCAACTTTTTACGTAGTTGGCGCAATTCTTCAAACAATTCATTGCGGGACCGCTGCCGATGGGTAACTGGTTTGGCTTTGGCCTTTTCCGTTTGTTGGCGTTCCTTGAGGGTAGCCATTTTGAAAAGCTGGACCTTTTCATTTTTAAATAAAACGCGGTGGCTAGCCGGTGTAAGTTTCAGTACATTTTTTTGATCATGTGCTATTTCCAGGTAACCCAGGTTAGTCATCTGAGCAATGTAATGCCGCCAGTCCACAAAGGGCAGATCCCGGCCCTGCCCATAAGTCTTTATTTCGTGGTATTTTTTTTCAAAAATCTCTCGTTTGCCCGAACCTCTGAGTACATCAATTAACAGACCCACGCCCACTTGTTCCCGTAGTCGGTATACAGCTGAAAAAGCTTTTTGTGCCAGCATAGTACCATCAAAATATTGAGGTGGATTTTTACAAATGTCACAGTTGCCACAATTTTTATTGAGGTCTTCGCCAAAATAGTTAAGCAATACTCTTCTTCGGCAGGCCAGGGATTCCGCATATTGACGCATCCGTTCAAGTTTGGCCAATTGGATTTCTTGGTTTTCACTGTTGTTGCCAGTGAGAATATCCCGTAGCAGGCTCACATCTCCAAAACTATAAAATAGTAAGGTTTCCGCTCGTGCTCCATCGCGCCCCGAACGGCCAATTTCCTGGTAGTACCCTTCTATATTTTTAGGCAGGTTGTAATGAATGACCCAGCGGACATTCGATTTGTCTATACCCATGCCAAAAGCGATGGTGGCACAAATTATATTGACATTATCTTTAATGAAACCTTCTTGTACCTCTGAACGCTCAGTATCTCTCAACCCAGCATGATAACAAGCAGCATTGAAGCCTGCGTCATTGAGTTTGGCCGCGAGGTTTTCTGTACTCTTCCGACTTAGGCAATAGATGATACCTGGTTGATCAGGCCGTTGTCCGACAAATTTTTTGATTTGTTCCAATCGGCGCTGCCCTGGGCGAACCTCCAGGCTGAGGTTTGGGCGATCAAAAGAGGCAACAAAAATTTCCGGTTGCTGAAAGTGCAGCTGGTTGATGATGTCCCGTCGGGTCAATTTATCAGCAGTGGCAGTAAGGGCAACGATCGGGACATCGGGAAATTCCTTTTTCAGAAATTTCATTTTTGTGTATTCCGGCCTGAAATCGTGGCCCCATGCCGAGATACAATGTGCTTCATCAATGGCAAAAAGATTGAGTTTTACCCGCTTGAGCAAGGGAATAAATCCTTGAGAAACCAACTTCTCTGGAGAAACATAAAGGAGGTCTATTTCTCCGCTAAAAAAATCATTCTCTACTTGCTGCTGTTCTTCTGATGACAACGAACTATTTAAAAATGAAGCCCGAATACCGTTTACCCGTAGGCCTTCTACCTGATCCTTCATTAAGGAGATCAAAGGAGAAACGACGACACAAGCACCCTCAAGGGTCACGGCTGGTATCTGGAAACAAATAGATTTTCCGCCACCCGTGGGCATGAGCACCAAACAATTTTTTTTATCGTATATGGCTTGAATGATTTCCGCTTGCATAGGGCGGAAATGGTCGTACCCGAAGTATTTTTTGAGCGCATTGCGGGCGAGATCTAAGTTCATCTTGCAATTGTATTGTTATGAATTCATTTCACTAAAATAGTCAAATTCTCATACTTTGCAAAACTTTCCTGATCTGTTTTCATGCAGGCAAACTCTTTGCCGGACAAAATATTCCAACACCAAACACAAAGGGCTCTCTTCTGTAAAGAAGAAAGCCCTTTTGCGTTTTTTTGAACACCAGAGGCGTTCGTTTAAATGCCTGGAGTTTAGTTCTATTTTCTTGCACATCATCTCCCGAGGGAGCTAAAAGGCGAGACTCTCCGGAGAGAGATTGAAGAGTCTCGACAAGTAAACACGCTTCTTGTTAATGGGTAATAGGAAGGATAACAGGTTCCCAACTAAAGGGAGTATTTGTCGATCCTATGGTACAAAGATAGGGGTAGGGGGGCATTCAGAAAACCCCATAAACATGGGGTAGGGGGGGTGTTACCTAAAAAACAAGCGCTGGGAATAAAATATTGACACCCTAAATTGTTGGTTGTCAGTATGTAGTGTGTTGGTTGAAGCAGGTCAAACTATTTTATATTTAAAAAGTCGGCCTCCAAAACATGCGCTAACCGCTCTAGAAGCAAAACGATCTGACAACGGAGTGGATAACAAAGCGGTCTAAAACAAAATCACCCTGCCTTCAAAAATCGACGCATTTTAAGTGATACCGTAAAGCCATTTTCGTTGATCAGTTTAAGTTGGGCACTTAATCTATCGGCACGCATTCTTAGGTTACTGATACCCTGACCACCTTTTGGGGTAGCCTTGAGTCCTGAATTGCCTTTGCCATTATCATGGATGACCATTTCAAAATGTTGCCCCATATTGCGCAAAATTATTTTCACATAGGAAGCACCAGAATGTTTGCCCACATTATTAATGGCTTCTTTAAAAATGAAATATAGGTCTTGGCGTATTTCTAGCGGCATTTTTTGCAACCGGTCAATTTTATCTATGATCACATCATAGCGGATGCCCATAGGCAACAGTATTTCATCGGCATGTTCCTGCATCCTGATAATCAAGTCTTCTACCTGGTCCTTGCGCGAATCAACCGACCAGATCACGTCGCTCATTTTTGACAAGGCTGTTCTACTATCGATGCCTATTTTTTTAAGTCGGTCCTTAAAGTTGAGGTTTTCTGTTATTGATCCCAGAATGTCGGTTTGCATAGCAATACCTGTAAGTAGTCCACTTAATTCATCGTGCAAATCACTGGATATTTTTGTCCGCAGCCTTTCTACTTTTAGTTTTTGATCCAGTTGAGATTTATAAAAAAGAAATATGCCAAGCCCCACAATGAACAAAAAGGGGATAACAAACCAGGTTTTTCTGTAAAAAACCTGTTCCACTCTGATTTTTAGGTGATACACTTCATTGCTCCAGTTGCCATTAGGATCGGCTCCTTTTACATGCAAGGTATAGGTACGTGGTGGCAAGCGGTTGAAACGGATGGAATGATTATTATTGTTGTTGATCCACGTCTTATCATACCCTTCAAGGTAATATTTGAATTGATTGCGAATACTTCTCCGGTAAACTGGCAGGGTAAAGTCCAGCGTAAAATAGGAGTCCTTGGGTTCAATAACCAATTCGTCTATTTGATCCAGGCCAGTTTCCTGGGTGAGTAAATTTTCCCTGGCAGTATTGTACCGGGTAATTTTGGTCAGAATCACTTTAGCAATTTCTTTATCTACCAATAAGTCATCGGGAATAAAGGCATTAATTCCATTGACGGAGCCCAGATAACATCTGCCATTTTCATCTTTATAATAAGAGAAGCGGTTAAACTCATCATGGCTGAACCCATCGGCCTGGAAAAAATACCGGAAAGACTTGTCTTCTGGATCAAAAAAAGAAAGCCCGTTATAAGTACTGATCCAATAGCCACGCTCACCATCCGGAAGGATTCCGCAAACGGTATTGCTAGCCAGGCCATTATCCCGGGTGTATACTTCTACTTTATTGGTGGCCGGATCTAAAATATTTAAGCCATTTTGAGTGCCCAGCCAAATTTTTCCGGCTTCATCTTCGTATATGGCATAAATGACATTATTGCTTAATCCCTTACCGGGAATAGTATCCTTCCGGTATACTTCTGCAGTTGATTTTTCCCGATCTATTTTAAAAAGTCCATCCTCTGTTCCCACCCACAGGGTTTTATCCTTACCCTCCAGAATAAAACGAGGCGGAGTATCCTTGAGCGGGTTGTTACCTTCTTTATCTCTAAAAGATTCAAAGGCTCCGGTCTCCGGATTAAAGGAAACCAACTCACCTTTGATAGCAGATGACGGTGCGGTACCCAACCAGAAAATGCCCGCACTATCCACTGTAAAAGCATTGATGCGGTCTTCGTATAAAGTTGTGCGTACCATACAATTCTCCAAATCGTAAGCCAAAATTTGACCAATTGAATTGTCCTTACAACAAACACCCCATAAGGTTCCCTTTCCATCCAGATGCAGGCTTAGTCCACAACTGAAGTCTACAGGTTTTCCGGTATCATAATCAACCATCATCAACGTATCCAGCACTTCAGTTTCCAGATCCAACTTATACCAATAATCATCCTCCTGTGCAAAATAAACATTCCCGTTTTGATCACCAGTGATCCCCCGCATGACAGCTCCCCGCCGATCCACGGATAGTTTTTTTGCCAGGAAAGTTTTAACCTTGGTTCGATTATTTTGTACCACTTTGAAACCCGTATCAATGCCAAAAAAGATGGTTTTGAAAAAATCTTTGGATTCAGCATTAGTGATGTAGTTACCAACTTCAAGCAGGTCTGAAAAATCGAGAAACTTGCCTTCTTTTGTCACACAATTTAAATCGACAATGGGCGGAAAGAATCCTCCCGTATTGGTTTGTGCCAACAATACATTGCCTTTTTGATCTTCCCAGAGATAAACGTAGAAATTGTCCAGCGATAATTGCTGCACCCGGTTAAAAACCAATTCTGTAGGGTCAAACAGTAGGACACCAGGCGTACCATTAAAGGCTAGCCAGACCCTTGATTGTTTGTCCTGATGTAAAAAATAGGCTTTCCGAGGATAGAGAAAATCTTCACTTGGGCAATCGAAATGCTCTGGAAGGAAGGTCTGCATCAATTCACCAGCAGCATCAAGCAGGAACAACCCCAGATCGCTATCATTAATGAAAAAGAATCCATTTCCCCAATGCAACAAATCAATAGTGAAAGTCCTGTTTTGGTTGTTTCCCTGGCGTTCCAGAGAAAATAGTTTCTTAAAGGGGGCCGTGTCGGAATAAGTATATTGATAAACGGTCGTTAACTTTTCTCCTGCTGCTACGGCAAAAATATCACCACTTTGGTCTACGTGGATTTTGCGTGGAATACCCTCAATGCCAGCATCAGGCAGTAAATTGACTTTTTTGGCTATACGGGAATGTGGATCCAGGATATCGAAAAATACCGCCGAATTGTATTCAATAATGATATTACCATGCCGGTCTTCAGACAAATTAGCAATGCTGTTAGCCGAAATTTCGTATTGCTGATCCTGGTCGGGATTGTTGTCAAAAATCAGAAAATCATACCCATTGAAACGATTGAGCCCATTTTCAGTAGCAATCCATACAAATCCCTGTTTGCTAAACAGGATGTCTTTGACCAGTCGATCAGATAAGCCATCGTTGAGGGAATAGTATTGGGATTGCGAAATCCTGAATTGTGCTAACAAGGTACTGATTGCTATAATTAGCATCAGACATAGCGTTAAATAAGCTCGTAGAGCCCAGCATTTGGGGTATTTGGATCCAAGCATCTTTAAATATTTAGTCCATCACTGTTTTAAGAGGGGTTATATCTCACCATCCAGCTTTTTCCGAATGACTTCGGCTTTGCTGTTTACCTCCAGTTTTTTATAAATTTTCTTGATGTGGTCCCTTACGGTTTCAACAGAGATTAGATATTTGTCACCAATCATTTTATAACTCAGGCCATCTACCAGGCCTTGTACAATTTGTTCTTGTCTTGAAGTCAGCAAATTTCCCGGCCCCTTTGGTTTGGGAACGAAATGAGAAATAACCTTACGTGCAATACTCGGAGACATATAAGCCCCACCTTGATGTACCGAAGAAATAGCTTCTTTTATTTTGAAAAGTTCACTTCTTTTAGAGATATAGGAAACTGCCCCGGCACACAATGCTTTAAAAATACGGTCAGAATCATCATAAGCAGATAAAATCAATACATCCACTTTGGGATATAGTGACCGGATATGTCGTATCCCTTCAAGGCCATTCATTCCCGGAAGGTTGATATCTAACAAAACCATATTCATATCACTCGCTAGAGGATCTTTTTCTTCTAAAAACGCTTCCACTGAACCGGCGGTTTTCACTACTTGCATATCGGGTTGCGCGTTCAAAAAAAGCGTCAGGTTTTCCCTTACCGAAGTTTCATCTTCTACGATTCCAAGGTTTATCATAAGTCTAGACAAATTTTTGTATTCCTCCTATTAATTAATACACGGATACACAGTGGATTAAGGAGGAATGGGCACTTCCTCTTGATTAAACATAACTGGGAACTCGGCCTTGTGGGAAAGAGGGAAGCAATAACTTCCAAAGTTTATGGATGTTGCAGGTACAAAAAGCGTTGTACACACAAGATAGTGAAGTTTTTGGGATAAGCCTAAACCGTTTAAGAAAATCTTTGCAAATTTGTGGCAAATAGAAAGAAGCTTTTAGGCTTAAGATTAACATTTGTGTTTAAACCTCAGATTTTATGTTGCGAACAAAAATAGCCGGTATCGGCACCTATGTTCCGGAGAAAGTGGTCACTAATGACGATTTGACTAAAGTAATGGATACTTCTGATGAATGGATCAGGGAAAGGACAGGCATCGAAGAACGCCACTATGGAGCAAAACACCAGGAGACGACAACGACAATGGGCTGCAAAGCGGCTGAGCAGGCGATCGAAAAGGCAGGCATTCAAAAAGATGAGATAGACTTTATCATTTTTGCTACGCTGAGTCCCGATTATTATTTTCCGGGATGTGGGGTATTGCTACAACGGGAATTGGGCATTACCAAAACCGAGGTTGGTGCGCTGGATATTCGCAATCAATGTTCTGGCTTTATTTATGGTTTGTCGGTAGCAGACCAGTTTATTAAAAGCGGCATGTACAAAAATGTATTGCTGGTAGGTTCCGAAATGCATTCTATGGGGTTGGATTACACCACCCAAGGCCGTAATGTCACCGTGATTTTTGGAGATGGCGCAGGAGCTGTCGTGTTGCAACCCACCAAGGAAGAAAATAAAGGGATACTGACCACTCATTTGCATTCGGATGGTACTTATGCTGAAAAATTGGCCATGATCAATCCGGGCTCACATGGAGGCTACCATTTTAATAAAATGGGTGAAGAAATAGATTTTGGTTACCCCGATATCGAATTGGGTGGAATATTTATGACCCGCCGCATGTTGGAAGCAGAAATGCTCTACCCAAACATGGAAGGTCAGGCGGTATTTAAAATTGCCGTTCAGAAGTTTCCGGAGGTGATCATGGAAGCACTTCAGGCTACTGGTTTGTCGGTAAAGGATATAGATATGTTGATTCCACATCAGGCCAACCTACGCATTAGCCAATTTGTTCAGAAAAGATTGGGCCTAAGCGATGACCAGGTATGGAATAATATCCAAAAATATGGCAATACGACGGCTGCTTCTATTCCTATAGCCCTTGGAGAGGCTCATGCTTCCGGTGCTATTAAAGAAGGAGATCTGATTTGTTTGGCGGCCTTTGGTAGCGGTTTCACCTGGGGCTCGGCTTTGATAAGGTGGTAGTCAGCGCTTTTAGTGTAGGGTTGCGGTCCTGCTCTAATCTGTCATAAATACAAATTTTGGCAGGGAGTCATAATAATTGAACAGCATGACCTGTTTTAAGGTAAGCACTTGTTATTGCCCCCTCAAACCGAAGTAATTTTTTGACTTACAAAAACGTATCACGGCTAATGCAATCGAACTACTTTATACTTTTGTTATTTTTATTGTTGCAAACCATTACCGGTATCGCCCAAAAGCTCCCGGAAACAGATGAAGAATTTGAAAAAGCCTATCAGGAGAGAATACAGCAGGAATATTTATTCAATGTCTATATTCCTGCTGACCTGACAGATGCTTTTGTACAACTCAATAAACTGATCGATCAGCCATCCAAAGAGAAGTTTAAAAGTCATCCCGAAGCAGAGGCTGCTCATAAGCTTCACTTCAGCCTCGGTCGTTGGATCATCCACAATTGGGGTTTCTATCAAGGCTCCCGGCTCACCCACTTCCTCAATGGTATCGATCTTTTCCATCCCGATGATATGGCTCGGTTTATCATCATCACCTACCACCGCAACCTAAACCGCCAATCTCTGGAAGTAAAAGCATTGGTGGCTCAACTCCTTGAACGAAGACAAAAAGAAGCGCAAGGCCGACAAAAAGAAGGAACGGTTATCCATTCTGAAAAGCGCATTCGTAAGCAGTGATTTTGGCAATACTAATGACTTGGTGTATAGGCGGATCATACCCGCCAAATTCATTTTTTTGCCCTAAAAGCGCGGAAAGAATTCGTCAAATCACCAGATCGAATTGCAATTCTCGCTGTAAATAGTATTCTACATTCTCATTGACAATAATGTCGAGTGGCAGGTATTGGATGGGTTCCACTTCTTTTTTGAATAGTAGGTGACCTACGATATTCATGATGCCAAGGTAGCCCTGCTGAACCGGGTTTTGGTTGATCAGAAAACTGATTTTATTTTGCTGAAGGTATTCCAGGTTAGGCTGGATAAGGTCAAAGCCGACTATTTTAATATTTTTTAAGGCGGCTGATTCCATACAATTGATCAATTTATAGGCCCGTGAGTTGATTACAAAAATGCCGCGCACATGCTGATGTGTCCTCAATTGTTCCATGATGTAATTCTTCAACTCCTCTTGTTGGTCAAAATCTTCAAAAGCCGATTTGACGATTTCTATATTTTTGGATGAATTTTGGGTAAAATAATCCCGGAATCCTTGTTCTTTATTGATGACGTGTTTGGCATTACTGGTTTCCTTTCCCAGGTTCAGGATCATGGCGGCCTCTCCTTCGTTGAGACCAAAGTCAAGCAGTTTACCACCCAATACCCCACTATGGTAGGAGTCCTGGCCCACGTAACAAAGGGATTTGACATTGCGGATATCCGTATTGATCATGGCTACCGGAATCTTTCTCCTGGCACATTCCTCCAATAATTTCATAGATTCTTCTAAAAAGATAGGAGCAAAAAGTATCGCTTCAGGTGGGTCATCTAGAATCTTTTTGACGGCCTTTTTAAAACTGATGGTATCAAAAAGATCAAAATAATAAGGTCGGTTAATAATACCGTAATGCTGCACGGCTTGCAGGGCTTTTTCCATCCCTAACTTTGGCTGCTGCCAATAAACATCCGTTGTAAAGTCTGGTAGCAGGGAATCAATGCGTAGGGTTCGGTTTAAAGCGAGGGTACTGGCTATAATGTTGGGCTCATAATCGAGGTCTTTCATCACAGCAAGTACTTTTTCTTTGGCTTTCTGGGAAACGTTCCCGCGTTTGTGCAGGACTCGATCAACTGTTCCGGTAGACACTCCAGCCCGTTCGGCAATGTCTTTTATTCTAATCCGTTTGTTCATTGGAAGGGCTTGATTTTAATTGATTACCAAAATAAGCATAAAAATATAGATATGTTTTGTGTGCGTACACAAATTAAAAAAAAACAACCGTGTGCGCACACAGTTTTGGTTTTTTCTTTTATATTTGTCTTAAATGATAAATATAGGCGGCTAGTATAGTCGCAAATATGTGTTCAGTAATAAAATTTCCAAACCAACCAAAGCCGATCATCTTGGAGCTTGCCCTCAGCATTGATATAGGTGGAACAAATACGAAACTTGCCCTGGTTAATCGCAAGGGAGAATTGATAGCACTTAACCGGATGTCGACTTCAGGTACCAGTGGTACTCAGCCTTATTTCAGAAAACTTTTTCAGGCTATTTCCCAATTATTTGCCAATAGAGATACGGCCTTTCAACTGATAGGTATTGGGATAGGCGCTCCAGGAAGTAACGGCCCCAAAGGGACAATTGAATATGCAGCCAACCTGCCTTTTAGTGGAAAAGTGGAGATTTGCCGGATTCTTGAGAACGAATACAATGTCCCTGCTTTTTTGATCAAAGATGCCAATGCTGCTGCGTTGGGAGAAAAGTGTTTTGGCGGGGGTAGAGGCATGCAAAACATCATAACTTTGACACTTGGCACCGGATTGGGTTGTGGGATTATTCTCAACAATCAGGTTGTGTCGGGAACGGATGGACTGGCTGGTGAATTTGGCCATACGATTGCTATTAAAGATGGGCGCCTCTGCAATTGTGGTCGGAAAGGTTGCCTGGAAACCTATGCTTCGGCCACCGGACTGAAACGAACCGTTTTACATTTACTGGCCCAAACAAAGGAAAAGAGCACCCTCGCTCGATATACCAGTGACAAATTGGAAGCTAAAACCATCTTTGATATGGCAAAAGCCGGAGACTCGCTGGCCAAAACGGCATTTGAATATACAGGCAAGCTTTTAGGTAGCAAAATGGCAGAATTGGCGACGGTACTTTGCCCGGAAGCTTTTTTCCTTTCAGGCGGAGTCATTGCAGCTGGAGATTTTATTTTAGAACCTACTATCCACCATTTTAATGCCAACTTATTGCCGATTATGCAGGGAAAGATAAACATATTACCCTCCAGTTTGGGCGCTGATAATGCGGCTTTACTGGGGGCAGCTTCTATGGTTTGGGAAAAGGCAAAAATCGTTCAAATATGACCACTTTCAAAACGATAAACATGGATGTATTAAAATATCAACTCAAATCACTGGAAAATATTCCAACTAAAATTTGGGAAGACTCAAAAGAAGCCTCCAATCACGTAGCTCGGTCGATTGCTTTGGCTATCCGGCAAAAACAGCAGGAGGGAGAAAATATCGTTCTGGGGTTGGCAACTGGGTCTTCGCCCATTCGCATATATGAGGAACTTGTCAGGTTGCACCGCGAAGAAAAACTCAGTTTTGCCAATGTGATTACATTCAATCTGGATGAATACTATCCCATCGCTCCTGATGCTCAACAAAGCTATGTCCGGTTTATGAATGAGTATCTCTTCGACCACATTGACATCAACCGGGAAAATGTGCATATCCCGGATGGTACTTTACCTTTGGATAAGGTAGAAGCATATTGTAAAAATTACGAGAAAAAAATTGAAGCCCTTGGTGGCATTGATATCCAATTACTGGGTATTGGACGTACCGG
Organism: Saprospiraceae bacterium; assembly: GCA_021604865.1. Classification (GTDB taxonomy): domain Bacteria; phylum Bacteroidota; class Bacteroidia; order Chitinophagales; family Saprospiraceae; genus BQJU01. The sequence continues at coordinate 27,499 of BQJU01000035.1, forward strand.
GCATATTGGTTTTAATGAACCAGGTTCCTGGGAAAGTTCATTGACCCGCCTGGTTCGTCTGGACAATATTACCCGCCAGGATGCACTAAAGGATTTTCCAAGAGAAGAAGATGTTCCTTATCGGGCCATTACTATGGGTATTGCTACTATTTTGAAGGCGCATACCATTTATCTACTCGCTTGGGGCCAGCATAAATCTGCCGTGCTGAAAAGGGCCATTGAAGACAATATCACACCAACGGTACCGGCTACCTTTCTACAAAAACATTCCAATACCAGAGTTATTCTGGACAAAGCCGCTGCCGAGGAACTGACTCGATTCAAGGCACCCTGGACGGTAGGCATGTGCAACTGGAACGAAGATTTAATCTGCAAAGCAGTCGTTTGGCTTTCACGAAAAATGAATAAACCCATCCTCAAGTTGACGGATGAAGACTATGGGGAGAACGGCCTAAGTGATCTGACCGTAGAATATGCTTCTGCATACAGCATCAATATTATGGTGTTCAATCGCTTGCAACACACTATTACCGGTTGGCCGGGTGGCAAACCCAATGCCGATGATACGACTCGCCCGGAAAGGGCTAAACCGGCCAAAAAACGGGTCATTATATTTAGCCCCCATCCCGATGATGATGTCATCTCTATGGGGGGGACTTTCCAACGTCTGGTGCAGCAAGGCCACGAAGTGCATGTAGCTTACCAGACTTCCGGTAATATTGCTGTTCACGATTATGATGCCCGACGTTATGTAGAATACCTGAAGGAGTTTATCGAGCTGGAGGGAGAAGAAGATGATCTGAAATCTTTGAGTAAAAAACATGATAAGGTCATCCGGTTTCTGAATAGCAAAGAAACCAATGAATCGGACATTCCGGAATTGAGACGTATCAAAGGGTTGATCCGTAGGGGCGAAGCCAGAGCCGGAGCCCGTTTTTGTGGCCTTACAGATGATCGCATTCATTTTTTGGATATGCCCTTCTACGAAACGGGTAGAACCCGTAAAAAACCAATTAGCAAACAGGATATTAAGGTGATTGCCAATTTATTGGAAATCATCAAGCCACACCAGGTATACGCTGCTGGTGATCTGGCTGACCCCCATGGAACTCATCGGGTTTGTCTGGAGGCCATTTTTCAGGCGATGGGCCAATTGAAAGAAAAAGACTGGATGAAAGATTGCTGGATGTGGTTGTATCGGGGAGCATGGCACGAATGGAGTGTGGATGAAATCGAAATGGCTGTGCCGCTAAGTCCGGTGGAGTTGGCCAAAAAACGCAAAGCCATTTACATGCACCAATCACAAAAAGACCGTCCTCCTTTTCCCGGCAATGATGAGCGAGAATTCTGGAAACGTGCAGAAGACCGCAACCGGGAAACGGCAAACATATACCGCCAACTCGGCCTGGCTGAGTACGAAGCAATGGAGGCCTTTGTACGGTGGAAGTTTTAAGTTTCATACATATTTGTGAGAGGGTTCTAGGAAAACAACCGCAGTAATTGGTGCTTTTAAACTGGTAAAACCTAACCATTGAGAAGGAAATAACAATCAATTAATCTCGGCTAGTTGCACTAGTGCCTTCTTTTTTCAATTGTCTTAGAGCATACTCTTTAACCTTTACCCAATGAGAAATTTAGCATTATTTACCCTTATAGGTCTATTGATGTTTGCTTGCGAATCAGATCAACCCTCTTCGGAAACGCCATTGGCTGTAGATTTTCTCATTCCAAAACCCAATACAGTAGAAATAGGTAGCGGTTATTTTGCATTACCCTCCGAAGCACAAATCAGCAGTGGAGAATTGGGAGAAGACTGGCAATCTACCCTGCAGTTCTGGGCAGATGTTTTTAGTGAAGAATCTAAATCAACATGGAAAGTAGGAGGCCAAGACAATGCTGCAATTGTTGTAGAAAAATCAACAGCTTTATCCTCTCCAGAAGCTTATTTTTTGGAGATCAATCCACAACAAATCCGCATACAAGCTAGCGAGGCAGCTGGCGTTTATTATGCATTTCAGACGCTTCGTCAACTTATTTGGGCGAACGAAGGTCACATACCGGTGGTGAAGATTTCCGACAGTCCACGTTTTGCTTACCGGGGCATGCACCTCGATGTAGGCCGGCATTTCTTTCCGGTTGACTTTATCAAAAAATACATCGATTTATTGGCGACTTATAAAATGAATCGGTTTCATTGGCACCTGACGGAAGACCAGGGCTGGAGAATTGAGATCAAACAATACCCTAAACTACAGGAAATTGCTGCGTACCGCAAAGAGACCTTAATTGGACATTATAACGATCAACCACAAACTTATGATGGACAACGCTACGGCGGCTTTTACACTCAGGAGGAAGTTAAGGAGGTAGTGGCCTATGCAGCCAAACAATTTGTAACCATCATACCAGAAATAGAACTGCCCGGCCATGCACAGGCAGCCTTGGCGGCCTACCCCGAACTATCTTGTACCGGTGGCCCCATCGAAGCAGCAACCAAATGGGGCGTATTTGAAGAAGTCTATTGTCCCAAAGAGAATACTTTTACTTTTCTTGAAAATGTATTGACTGAGGTCATGGCTTTATTTCCTAGTGCGTATGTCCATATAGGCGGGGATGAATGCCCGAAAACCCGCTGGGAAGAATGCACCGAATGTCAGGCCTTAATGATAAAAGAAGGCTTAGAGGATGAACATGCTTTGCAAAGTTATTTCATTCGCAGGATTGAAAAATTCCTCAATGCCAATGGTCGACAGATTATTGGTTGGGATGAGATTTTAGAAGGTGGGCTTGCGCCAAATGCTACCGTTATGTCCTGGCGTGGTGAAGAGGGAGGCATTGCAGCTGCCAAACAAGGTCACAATGTCATCATGACTCCTACCACTTATTGTTATTTTGATTATTATCAATCACAAGACCCGGGTGAACCATTGGCTATTGGTGGGTTTTTGCCATTGGAAAAAGTATATAACTACGAGCCCATTCCGGCAGAGTTATCCGCAGAAGAAGCCAAATATATTCTTGGAGCTCAAGGCAATGTATGGACCGAATATCTGAGTACTCCTGGGGCCGTAGAGTATATGGCTTACCCACGAGCTATAGCTTTGGCGGAAGTCGTTTGGTCTGCAAAAGAGGATCGCAATTTCAAAGGTTTCACCAAGAGATTAAACCCACACCTGAGACACCTCAAAGCTGAAGGCGTCAATACCGCTAATCACTTGCTGGATGTCGAACCAGAAATAATAAGTGGCGATGGTGAGGGCATAAAAGTGAAGTTGAGCACCCCTCTGGAGGGCAGTGAGATTCGCTACACCCTGGATGGTAAAACACCGGATGTAAATAGTGCTTTGTACCAGCAACCGGTCTCGGTGGAAGGCACCCTACAATTGAATGCCCAGGCATTTGATCAAGGTAAAGCAAGCGGTCGGCCTGCGAAAATTCAATTTCAGGCACACCTGGCAGCGGGCAAAAAAATTAGTCTGGAACATCAGCCACATCCCAAATACAATGCCGGTGGGATAGGGGCTTTGATTAATGGCGTAAATGGAGCAGATGAACGTTACGGCGATGCAGAATGGCTGGGGTTTTCGGGAAAAGATCTGATAGCCAATATTGATCTAGAAACCAGTCAGGAGCTTGAGTCTATCTCTTTCCGGTTTTTTAATGGCCCTGGGCAATGGATTTATTTGCCACAAAAGGTGGAAGTTTCCACTTCTGAAGATGGAACAACTTTTAACTTGGCAAACAGCCAAAATATAAATACCTTCAACGAAGAAAAAGTGGTCAATGTAAAGGTGCCGATAAAAAGTAAAGGCCGTTATTTGAAGGTGCATGTCTACAATTTAGGACGGATTCCTGAAGGGAATGTAGGTGCGGGAAATGCGCCTTGGTTGTTTGTAGATGAAATGGTGGTAAAATAACGTCGGGGTGACCGTTGTGGCCGCTTAATGACAAGCACCTAATGATGCTGTAGTGATAGAACGATGAATCGGATGGCCTCGAAACATGCTCTAAACCCATAATAAGAAAAATACTAAAACAGAACGAAAATGACACTTACTACCCTTGACTGGTCGATCGTGGCCGTTTATTTTCTACTCGTTTTGATTGTAGGCCTGATGGTATCCAAAAAGGCCGGATCAAGTGTTTCCGAGTTTTTTCTTTCTGGTCGTAATATGCCCTGGTGGCTTTTGGGGGTATCTATGGTTGCGACTACTTTTTCAGCGGATACGCCCAACCTGGTAACCGGGTTGGTACGAGAAGATGGGGTTGCAGGTAACTGGGCATGGTGGGCCTTTTTGTTGACCGGCATGCTGACCGTATTTGTGTATGCCAAGTTGTGGCGCCGGTCAATGGTTTTGACGGATGTAGAATTTTATGAACTTCGATATAGTGGCCAGGCCGCTGCCTTTTTACGAGGCTTCCGGGCGCTTTATCTGGGGTTAATTTTTAATGTGGTGGTTATGGGCGCCGTTTCTCTGGCAGCGATTAAATTTGGAGAGATCGTCCTCGGCATGCCTGGTTGGTTGACATTGCTGATTGCCGGCTCTATCACCATTGCTTATAGTGCTTTTGGTGGATTAAAGGCAGTAGTGATTACTGACTTTGTGCAGTTTATCCTGGCCATGATAGGATCCATTTGGGCTTGTTGGTATTTGATCAATTTAGAAGAAGTTGGTGGTTTGTCTACATTATTGGAACACAAAAATGTGTTGGATAAAACGGCTTTGTTGCCTGACTTTTCTAATCCTTCTATATGGGTGCCAGTGTTGATGGTACCACTGGCAGTACAATGGTGGGCTTCATATTATCCAGGAGCAGAGCCTGGTGGCGGTGGCTATATTGCACAGCGTATGTTTTCTGCCAAAGATGAAAAAAATGCCATTGGGGCCACGCTTTTATTCAATATTGCTCATTATGCATTGCGGCCATGGCCTTGGATTTTGATCGCCTTGGCTTCCCTGGTTATTTTTCCAGAACTAGCTGATATACAATCGGTTTTCCCCAACCTTTCCGAAGATAAGCTGGGCCATGATGTGGCCTATCCGGCTATGTTGACTTTGTTGCCACCCGGTTTGTTAGGATTAGTTGCCGCCTCGTTGATTGCTGCGTTTATGTCAACTATTTCCACTCAGCTAAATCTTGGCGCTTCCTATCTGGTCAATGATTTTTATCAGCGTTTTATCAAGCCTGATGCCACTCAAAAACAGCTGGTAAGGGCTGCACAGTTGTTTACCGTTATCTCGGCCATTATGGGCTTAGGATTAGGTTTATTGCTGACGGATGCCGGTCAGGCCTTTCGTCTGTTGTTGTTGTTGGGTGCGGGTACAGGGCTGATCTATATTTTGCGCTGGTTTTGGTGGCGCATAAGTGCTGCTACGGAAATAATCGCGATGATTGCCTCCTTGTTGATTGCGGGTTATTTTACCTTTTTTCAGCATACTTTTGAATCCTGGCAAACTATTGTAATCGGAGCCGGATTGACGACTTTTATCTGGATTGTCGCTACTTTCCTGACGCCTCCAACAGATGATGCAACCTTGCGTAATTTTTATCGAAAGATCAAGCCGGGAGGCCCAGGTTGGGATGCCGTCATTGCTAAAGCGCATGCAGAAGGCGATATGATTCAAAAAGAGACCGGGCAACTGCCGTTGGAAATTCTTTGTGTACTCATCGGAAGTATTACCGTTTTTGCCGTATTATTTGCCACGGGCAATTGGGTTTATGGAAATGCGTCCCTGGCTGGCATGTTGACTCTTGCTAGTGTATGTGGTGCCGCGTTCCTGTTTTGGGCCTGGGGGAAATTGAGGACGGAGTAGGTTTAGGGAGGTTTAGGAGGGTAACGGTGGTTTAAAACGGAGCTGGTCTTTGCAACCTTTGCATTTATTCCAATCCATACATGGGAAGTAGGTTTAGAGAGGTTGAGTAGGTTTAGGAAGGTTTAGGAGGGGAGCGGCGGTTTAGAACGGAGCTGGTTTTTGCAACCTTTGCAAAAATGAAAAATCATCCATCGGTTTCCCCAATTTCTACAAGTCAAAAATATTCGTTTCTGTGGCTAAATGTTAAAGTTGAGCGATAGCTATCATCTTTTTGAGTTTTGGTCAACCCAAATGCTTTTCTGAGTTGTTAATATTTTGTAATTTGATACTTTGATAATGAAAAATTAAGTTTTGTAAAAGGATTAAAAAAATTATTATTATTTTTGAAATCTAAAAACCAAATTTTACATACACTTTTCCGTTAAGGAGAAAGTGAGTATAACACAAATGGCCTCTACCTGACGACCAACAAAACATTAGGTAGAATGGATGAAAACTATTTACCACTAATTGCCTAATTATTTCAAACAAAACCGCGGTAGATATGATGATGACCAGATCTATCAAACGCAGATTGCTTCGTGCAAGAATCTCGCTCAATCAAACAATCCAAAGAATTCTAGACATCAACCGAAAACGAAAAAACTTATCCTTCACCAAGGACCCAATCAGAAAAAATGAAGATCTCAACGAGGAACTCAAATTGCTTAATAAACTGGCTGAACAGCAAGCCAAATTAGTCAGGAATTACGAAAACTCTTTGGCAGAACATTAAGAACATGTTTGGCGTGTATCCTATTTGGTGATCATCAAATAGGATGCACGCCAAATAGGCGTTCAGTTATTTTCAACTCTATTTTTGGATATCAAAATGCGGGCATCTGATATGGTTTCCCCGGCCAGAATGTCTATTGCCAGTTCTCTATTCATTATGTTAATGGGTAAGCGCATGTTTGGAGGCCAAGCATACGCTTGCGCTGAAGCTTTCTCCGGGCGTCTGTGCCATGCTTCGCCGTAGCTTCGCGAAGGCAGCGTAGGAACATTGGCTGCAAAGGATCCGTCTTTCGATAATACTTTCCCGACCTAGTGGTTTCCCTTCGGCGGGACAGGCTGTTACTTTTCTTGTCCGTACCTTTTTATCAACCTTAATCTGAATTTTGTGGAATAGGAGTGGCTCTCAAAAGAAAAGCCCAACAGCATAATGCTTCTTGTTAGAAAACAAAAAGAAAAATACTGTTGAGGGCTGTCTTTTGAAAGTAAGTACTGAAAAAATTAGCAAAATGAGAGGGTTGATGCTAAAAGTCTCATCACTAAACAGTTAGAAAGCTTTTGTGTTTAAATGTTTGGTGTAAACTGTTTCACGTAAATGACTTCAATCTTAAGTAGAAATTGTGTTTAATACTAAAACTGTTTCAAATTTAGGCAAAATGCATGGGTTAGCTTTGCTCATCTGATATTTGGTGCACTACGGGAAAATTTAGGAGAGAGGTAGGAATAGCGATGTTTCGCAGAGGTGTTTTTGTTGCTACTCATCTCACTCATTGATGGAGAGTAGGTAAACTAGGAAAGAAAAGAGGTGGTATGGCAGACATGATGCCTGCCATACCAATACTTCAATTATTGCTTGGTGAAAAGCAATAAGGTCTCGGGTTCCTGATCCACAAAAATATGGAGTAAATATTTGCCAGTATGCAAATCGGAAAGCTGAAGTTGGGTTTTGTTTACCCCCGCTTTTGCATGGACTGTTTTTATTTTTCGACCCATAAAGTCATAAACTTCCAGGATCGCAGATTGTTTGACTTCGTTTGGAAATTGTACTTGTAGCTGATCTCTGGCCGGGTTTGGATACAAGCTTATCGACCCATAACTACCTTCAGATTGAATAGAAAATGTTTGATTTTCCACATCACTATTGCTGTTATAGATAGTTGCTCCTGTTTGATTGTCTTCATTATTTAAAAATAGTGACCCGAGGAAGTATTGAAGTGTATTAACCTGTCCAGGTGTATTTCCAAGGGGTAATGACCAAATAAAGTCTAACAATTGGGTACCTGTACCAATTAATTCCAGGGAGGTCCAGGGAAGCAATTGAGTTCCGATATGGTTGGAAGTCAAACCAGCAGCAGGACCTTCTATTGCTGAAATAATTGTAGGAAACAAAAATAAAGTTCCAGAATTGCCGTAGCTGGAAAATGAGGAGACATCACCATTGGGTTTCACAAGAGCGACACCGTTGCTGGATCTGAATTGTTCTACATCAAACCAGATAGAGCCATAACCATTCTGTTGGTCGGGTATTGAGGTTGCGTTTGCCTCTTTTGTATGCGTGACTCTTCCATTTTTATCATACAAAACCATAGACCATCCATCGAGGTTTTCTCCGGCCTCTCCAGCAATTTCCGCGCCGGGAGTAGTGCTAGAAAGATAATTGACTTCATTAAGGAAGACATTCTGTGCATAGGAGGTGTTGAATTGCAGGATGACAGCAAAAAAAAGGAGTAGTAAATTTTTCATGGCGAAAAAATTTTTCAGATAATTAAAATATTCCTAAATGTAAGTTTTAGTAGAATGGGTAAGTGAAATTCTTGAAAAGAAGCGTTTTAGTATGAAGTCTGGACCAAAATACTAATTATTATTTAATAATTCAACAGGTACTGGGATTTTATAATATTGAATGATTTCGATTAATAAATTTCGGGTGCTATAAAGGATTGTATTGTTTTGTGTTTCTTTCAAAATGGAGCTTAGTTTGTTAAGGTATTGTTTACGGGAGGTTTCCAACCATTTAGAAAGATAATAAAAACCGTGTAATGATAGGTCATTTTCTTGGTTGACCACTTTATCCTTGATTGATTTTTTGTATCGCCGGTAAAATTTTTCTACCCGATCATAAGCTTTGAGGCAAAAAGCGCCCATAATCATTACAGAATATATGGCATCCAAATAGGCATAAAAAGAAACCTGCTGATAAAAAATCAATAGATTTTCTAGTGTTTGGATACCTTCCTCAATGTCTTTCCTATCCCCCAGCAGTAACAGGCCCGCATAAATTGTGGTAAGATTGATATAACGGAGGATAAATTTTTCCTCTAACATCTTGTTCTTGAGTATAATCTCGCTGCGTTGTCTTAGAAAGGACAGTTGTTGATGAACCTCTTCGGATAAATTTTGCAAATGATCATCCCTGTAACTGGTGAAGTGATTGGAAACGTAATAACTACATTGAATGGCTATGGAGTTAATTTCAGGAAGGTTGACAAAACTATTCCAAAAAAGATCATTTTTACTTTCTTTGATCAGTTCGGATGCTGCTAGGAGAATTTCTTGCTGAGACAACTCTTTGATAGAATAATTTAACTTCAGGAAGGTCAACTTTTGCCATAAATTATACAGATAAGGAATGGTGATATACTCATTTTTTAATAATTCCTCCTCGATAGCTTTGAGTTCCTCCAAAACCTCTTTTTGATAAAAGCGATTATCCCGGTAAAGGTATAGGGTAAAACAGGCATTCAGGCGGCTCATATTTCTGACTACAAAACTCCCACTTTGCTGAAAGGGTTTTAAAAACGCCAGCATTTGATTAACGCTATTTTCATCACTGTCTTTGTCCTTATCTTTGAGTTTTTGGTAAACGAAATAGTTAATGTCATTAAGTTCCTGTTTATATTTTAATAACTCTCCGATACGTTCGTAATACACCAGAGCTTGTTTGCTTGACTCCAGCAGCAATTCTCTTTGCGACAAAATGTTTAAAATCTTAATTTCAGCATCAATGGCTTCTACTTTTTCAGCAACATCTTGTAGCATTTTAGCTAATTTGGTTGCCCTCCCCAATTGGCCTGTATTAATTTGATGTTGAACCAGTATTATATTCGGTTCCAGGTACTCTGGATAATTTTTGGCTAGATAACTGGTAAGTTTGAAGGTATGATGTGCTAACTGGAAAAATTTTTTCATTTCCTTTTCACCGGTGGGTGTTTCCCCATAGACCATTTTATACAGTTGTTCGGAATCCTGCACTATATCAACATCCCGATCAATGACATCAATCAAAGCCAGTGGGTAATATGACCTCACACTGATATTTTTAACGTATTCTCGAAAAATATCAAAGTGAAAATCGTCAAGGAGTTTCACAACTTTTTCTATCAATAACATGGCGCTGCAATATAACCAGGAAGAATCCCTGTATATTAACTAGTTCAGTTTATAGAATATCCTATGGATGGCACAAGATACTATTTCTCGCCAAACTAATTTTCCAATTCTCCACCGAACAGCTTGTAGCAAGCTATTGTCAACAGATTTTGAGCTGATTATTTAAGAGCCTGTTTAAAAACTAAGCGCTGCAGCTAGACAAAGTGCTACACTAGGAATATGCTTGATAGCAGGTAACTCTTTTGTGGGAATAACCTTATTCCGATATTCAATTGGGATATTGGAATAAAAAGGCATTTGAATGGCTTGGTGATAATCTTCCAATGTTGCCTTGTTTTCTTCCTCGTAATAATAATTTTCAATTTTTTCACCTGATTTTCGCAAAAATTCCATCGTTGTCCGATTGATAATACTTTGAGTAGTTACCAATTGTAATGTTTCAAGGTGGGCAAGTTGGTTATACTGGCAGCTTGTCCCTTTTTTAGAAAAGTTGTAGATCGGGCACCAATTTTTCGTTGCAAATTTTGACGATTTATTTTGAGAAGATGATTCCTTTTCAATTTTATAGACAGGACATACACTATCATCTGCCCGGCTGAGTTTTCCAATGATTTTCCATTTGCATTGGTCATTCAAACTAGGAAACCATCCCAGCGTTAATGGATTTAAAAGATATTCAACATCCTGTAACACCTTGACATCCTGGATGGGTTTTTCAGATTTGAAATCATATATTTTTATGACAAGGCCATACCAGGGATCCAAAGAAGTAAAATCTAACAGTTTACAGTATCCATAACCTAACCCCATATCAAGTTGGTATTGTAAAACTGAACGATGTTGAACATTATTCATAAGGTCGGGACTTTTGATTTTTGAATGAATAAAAAAGTGCCTGCGTCAGCAACCCAGGCACTTAGCTTAGTACAAATGAAATATCTTTTGTATTGGGGGAATATTTCTGGGTTGAAAAAGGAAGAAAAGGCACTGAATTTTTGAAAACTCATGCCAATTCCTCCGCATCGCCATGTAATCTTTTCAGCACACAAGTATTTGTATGTGCTATTGCAAATATGGATGATTCTGATACCAATCTTCCTTCTATCTGATAAATGGAATACTATGGGAAAAAAAGACAGGCCCTATCTAAATTCTTAGATAGGACCTGTATATGCCTAAAACCCAATTCCGGTGTTTCAGTGTATGTTTGGAGGTCAAACTTTGGACTACAAAGCATCAAATCCGACCTCCAAACAAGCACTCAGAGCAAAAGCTTTTCCGAAACTTTATTGTTTGGAGAAAATTATTGAGTTATTGGGCTTTTGATCCGTTAAAATATTGAGGAGGTATTGACCTTCCGGCAAATCGAAAAGTTGCAATTGCGTAGTTTCTATGCCTGCTTGTACCTGTGTGGTCTGGATTTTTCTACCCATGAAGTCGAAAATCTCCAAGATGGATGGCGCTTCAGCGCTCCCTAGAAATTGAACTTGAAGCAAATCATTAGCTGGGTTAGGGTACACCTTGATAGTCGTATTATTTTGACCATTTATTATTGGAGTCTCAATATCGGTACTGCCCTTGAAGCTCGCTTTGCCAGGAATATTAGGGGCACTGCTTAATGGAGATGGTGTGGAGAAATATTGAGAGGTATTTGTTTGCCCAGGAGTGCTGCCAGAGGGTAATGACCAGACAAAATCCGAGCCTTGACTCCCTGTACCAGTTAATTCCAGTGAGGTGCCGGAAAGTGATTGCGTACCAATATTGACAGAAGTCAGTCCATCAGCAGGTCCTTCTGTTGCCGTAATTATGATGGTGGTCGAAGAGAAAGGTAGGTTATCACCATAGCTGAAGAATGAAATAACATTATCTGAGGGGTCTACCAGCGCAACCCCACTACTAGATCTGGATTGCTCAACATCAAACCAAATAGAGCCATACCCATTATCTTGGTTGGGTATAGAGATTGAGCCTACGGTTTCTGTATTTGTAACACTTCCGTTCTCATGATAAAAAACCATAGACCATCCGTCAAGATCAATATTAGCTTTTCCTGTGATTTCTACGCCCTGGTCGTCAGGGTCGGAGGCCTTATAGTTGACTTCATTGATGAAAACTTGCGCAGATACATTAAAGAATGTACCCATTACCAATAGAATGAATAAAAACTGTTTCATGGCGAATGAATTTAAGTTATGATGAAATATTAATAAAAGAGTCACAGGTAAGTGCAGGTTGGGCTAGAAATACATAAATGTTAGCGATTGGAAGTAATGTACTAACTAATATTTAATAAAACAATATGTATTTTGAAGTTAACAGTGGATTTATTCAATAGCTTATTTTTTTTCCCATACTTCACCGTACATCAGATAAGCCTCCATTTTGAAGTTGAGTGCCCCATATTTGTAGCAGGAACAATGGTTCCTAAAATTTAGTATGGAGTATTAAATAATAAGGTTGTGGTATGGATTCCTGAATAGGAGAAATGCCACAACTTTTTTTTGCGTTGGACTATTCTAACTGATATTTCCTGCCTTATGTTATCCTCATCAATGGCATCAACTCTAGCCAATTACCATTATTTATAATTCCCTATCTTGTAGACGTATATTGATTGGCTCTAAGACTAATACAACAACTCAGAGTAGGTTATGAATCACAACAAAGTATTGTTCTGGTCAATTACAGTGGCCCTAGCTGGATTTTTATTTGGTTTTGACACGGTTGTTATATCCGGAGCAGACAAACAATTGCAGCTTTTATGGGAAACAAATGATTTATTTCACGGCTTTGTGGTGATGTCAATGGCACTGTGGGGAACGGTGATCGGTGCATTTTTTGGAAATATTCCTGCTGATAAATTAGGTAGAAAGCGGACCCTTTTCTGGATTGGTATCTTTTATTTTGTTTCTGCTATGGGGTCGGCTCTTTCTTCTGATCCATATTTATTTTCTTTTTTTAGATTCATTGGTGGATTGGGGGTAGGTGCCTCCACGATAGCAGCACCGGCTTATGTGTCGGAAATTGCGCCTCCTGAAAAACGAGGAAGGCTGGTTGCACTCTATCAGTTCAATATCGTTTTCGGTATATTAATCGCTTTTATTTCCAATTATTTATTAAAAGATATGGGGGATAGTGCCTGGCGTTGGATGGTAGGTGTAGAGGCCATTCCGGCATTCATTTATACCCTGATAGTGTTGTTTATACCCAATAGCCCAAGGTGGTTGATGTCTTTTAAAAATGATAGGGAAAATGCCCGTAAAGTTTTATTGATGATTGATCCTTCCCGTGATCCTGAGCCGGTTCTAAATGCAATGGTGGAAGAAGAAAAAAATATTGTTCATGGGGTGGGGATTTATCACCCCAAATTTCGACTTCCCCTGATGCTGGCATTTTGGATAGCTTTCTTTAACCAATTGTCAGGCATCAATGCTTTTCTATATTATTCGCCGCGTATTTTTGAAGAAGCAGGCTTGGGGGCCAGTACTGCTCTGCTCAGTAGCATTGGGATTGGCATCACCAATTTAGTCTTTACTTTGCTGGGTTTATATTTGATTGACAAATTGGGTCGAAAAGTACTCATGTACATTGGTTCATTTGGATACATCGTTTCTTTGAGCTTGGTTGCTACAGCTTTTTTTCTTGGCTGGAAAGGCATGTTTGTTCCCATCTTTTTCTTCCTGTTTATCGCTGCACATGCCGTTGGTCAGGGAGCAGTGATCTGGGTATTTATTTCAGAAATATTTCCGAATCATCTCCGAGCGAAGGGCCAATCCTTTGGCAGTTCTACTCATTGGGTACTAGCGGCCTTAATTACCATTTTTATGCCAGCCTTGTTGAGTGGTACTGGCAATCCTGGTTATGTATTTGCCTTTTTTGCTTTCATGATGGTCTTACAACTACTGTTCGTCTGGAAAATGATGCCGGAAACCAAGGGGGTACCGCTGGAAGAATTAGAAAAGCAGTTGATTGGATCACGGGGGCAAGCTTTATAATAGGCATCAAATACTCATAAATTCAACACAATTTTAAGGTTATCCAGAATCTTCTTCCGGAATTCAGCTGGTAAATCTCCCAATTTTTTGATATCAATCAAGTGTTTCCATATTGGCATCGATCAATTATTTATCACTGCCGGCAAAATATTATCCTTCATCATCTTATCCACCTGCACATGGCCATAAGGCTGTCCATAAGCTGTAGCAGTAATAACCACAACCAAAGGTAAATCCTTGAAGACGAAAATCTTATTACCTCCATTTCCACTGGCAGCAGAAAATTCGTAGGTTTTGCCGCCTGCCTCGTAGGTTTTATTCCAAAACAGATACCCGTAATATCCACCACCAGTATCCTCCGGCAATGCGATCTGCTGACTAAGGCTTGCATCAACCCAGTTTTGGGGAATGATTTGTTGATCCTTCCAAACGCCGCCATTTTTATAGAGCTGACCATATTTAGCATAATCAAGGCTATTCATTTGCAAACCACCAGCAGTATTGGCCACTTCTTGTGGGGTATATTGCCATTGATAATTTTGAATGCCCAGTGGCTCAAACAGTTTTTCATGCGTATACTTTTCGAGACCACCTGGAACCTTCTGATGGATTATATCTCCCAGGATGACTGCGCCAGCCGTAAAATAAGCCCATTCTTCACCCATGATTTTCTGTTCATGCATTGGTAAATCCAATGCAAATTTTACCCAATCGGAAGTAGGGTACATCTTTTCTTCATTTCCAGGGGACTCCATATCCATATCATTGCCCTCAAAACCTGAACTCATGGTCAATAAATGTTTAATCGTTACTTTTTCTTTATTGGCAGAGTAGTTATCATACTTTTTCAAGTCATAGAAATCTTTTAGCGTCAACATTTCATCTTTGATATGGCCTTCCTTTATGGCAATGCCCATCATTGTGGACGCAAAAGATTTGCCAACAGAGCGGGTGTCGTGCAGGGTCGCGCGGTTGGCGCCATTAAAATACTCCTCCAAAAGTAATTCACCATTTTTGATCAATACAATACTGGTGATATTCTTGAAGCTGTTTTGCGCAATTCTTTTATTGAGTGCTCTTATTTTCGCTGTATCGTAGCTGTCTTTTGAAAGATTCCACCCACTATCCGCAGATATGGGTTGAATGGAAATTTGACTTTCATCAACCTTTGTTTTGATGATATTTAGCGAAATTTGCCCCTCAGCAATAAGGTTGCCTACTTTAAGCTCTGAAGTTTCGATATAGGGCCGCATTTCAATTTTTAAGATATGGCTACCTTCTGACAGGGCTTCTTCGCCTCCTTCCTTTTTCATAAACCTCATCCACATAAACCTACCCCAGGAATCTTCCTCGGAAGTGCTAAGCAAAGGAACCCTGAAAAGGGTCATTGAATTTTTGTACCAGCAAGATCCAGCACCGGAATTTAAATTTTCAGTATACACCAATCTATTGTCGACATAAAAAGAGAATTGATAATTACCTTTTTTACACAATTCATTCACCGGTAGATCGGGTGCCAATTCATGCAAATAATAGGTCAGGGTTTTGCCTAAAAAAACGCGAATATTCAAATCAACATTGTCACTTAAGTCAAAAGCCGTTAAAAAGTCTTTTTCAGTATACTCATCTATTGGAATAGGATCACCCATAAAGGTGATTTTTCCGATATTGGCTTGATGCAAATCTCCGTGAATTTCACCTTCTTGCAAGACGAGTTCTTCTTCCGCTGTATTGCAGGAGGTCAGGCATAAAATGAGGCCTAGGGCAATGAGAAGGGTACTTAATTTCATACTAATCCGGTTTTTAACAAATATGAGGAATTTATTTCTTATATTTTTTCAAATAAAATCAATTTGGCTCTTCCTCCATTGGGAATGATTGCTTTGTGTTGACTACCGACTCCTGCTTCAATACAAATGCCATCGCCCTCTCTATATTCAATAATATGGCCATTAAAATCAATATTTAGCTGCCCTTCCAGCACATAGCCATAGTGGCCTTTTTGACACCAGTCTTTTTCTTCAAAGTCATCAAAGATTTCCATTAGCCGAATTTGAAAATTTTCTCTTTGAAAAGTTTTAAATTGAGCTCCGGGAATCGGTGTCCATGCCATTTTAGGAAAATCAATCTTTTTTTGATCCATGATATAGTTTTTATACAAAGAACCATAATTTTATGCATTGCCAAAAAGACAAATTCAATCTACCTGAAGACATCAGCTATATAAATGGAGCCTATATGTCTCCCCAAATGAAAGTTGTTGAGGCTGCCGGGCTAGAAATGCTGCGCACACAAAACCTGCCTCACCTGATCACAACAGCCGATTTTTTTCATCCTGTCGATCAACTTAAACAAGCTTTTGCCCGACTGATTCATACCAACGAATGGGAAAGAATTGCCCTTGTCCCTTCTGTTTCCTATGGAATAGGCAATGTGGCGAATAATATATCCTTAAAACCCAAGGAAAAAATCATCTTGTTGCATGAACAATTTCCGAGTAATGTTTATCCCTGGATTCAATTAGCTGAAAAATCCAAGGCCAAGATTGAGACCATTCAACCACCTGAAAACTTTGCAGATAGAGGACGGATTTGGAATGAACGTATCCTGGAAGCCATTGATGATTCGACGGCAGTAGTGGCCATGGCTCACGTGCATTGGACGGATGGCACTAAATTTGACCTGAAAGCCATTCGCGAGAAAACCAGACAGCATGGTGCTTTATTGGTTATTGACGGAACCCAGTCGGTGGGTGCTATGCCTTTTAACGTCAATGAATTGAAACCAGACGCCCTGGTATGTGCCGGGTATAAGTGGCTGATGGGGCCTTACTCGCTTGGGCTGGCCTATTATGGTGCCCAATTTGATGGGGGAAGGCCGATAGAAGAACATTGGTTGAACCGGCTCAACAGTGAAGATTTTTCCGGTTTGGTAGACTATCAGCCGAATTATCGGCTTAATGCAAACCGGTTTGGTGTAGGAGAGCAAAGCAACTTTATATTGGTACCCATGTTATTGGCAGCAATCGAACAACTTTTAGAATGGAGCCCTGAAAACATTCAGCAGTATTGTCATAAAATATCAAAGGATACGATTATAGCCTTAAAAGCACTAGGTTTAAAAATGGAGGACCCCGAATTTCACGGCCATCACCTTCTTGGCGTACAACTCACTGATGCGTTTGATCTGGCTAGCCTAAAACTACAATTTTCTAAAGAAAAGGTCCTGATTTCCTATCGAGGAAAGGCCATTAGAATGTCACCCAACGTATATAATGATGAGGGTGATTTTGAAAAGTTATTGAGGTGTTTTAAAATGGCAAAAAAGGTTGATACAATGGGTTAGTCTAACGTCATACTTCACAGGAATCAGGTTGGATAAAAAACAAAATGTACCCCAATATTCTATTCCATAATTCAACATTTTTGTAGCCATAATGCATTCAATTTATTATCCTGTAAACATTTTGGTGTAATTTTATTAATGTTTTGCTTTCGATTCTGATGGATTGTCGATAAATTTAGGTTTTTATAAAATAACCTGTTGATTATGAATATGGTAAAAAGAACACTGTTGACCCTATGTGTTATGTTGGTGGCCTTTTCTGTATTTGGCCAGTTCAATTCATTGATGAGAAAGGCCAATACTCAGTATGATCTGCACGCCTTCAATTTGGCAATTCCTACCTATAAGGAGGCATTGGATAAGCGGCCGGATAGTGGTGAAGCATTGAGCAAGTTGGCTGATTGTTATCGGCATTTGAATCAAATGGAAGACGCAGCAATGATATATGCTCAGGCTGTAAGGATGAAAGATATTGACAAAATCCATATTCTCAACTATGGCCAGGTATTAAAGTCTTTGGGGCGTTATGAAGAGGCCAAACAATTCTTTTTATTATATGCCAGAGATGAAAATGCAATGGTTGGTAATCATTACGCTCAAAGTACAGACTTTGCCAGGTCACAGCTGGGGGTCAACTCCTCCTATACTATAACAAATGAATTTATCAATACCTCTGCTTCAGATTTTGGCGCTGCTTTTTATGGAAAACAGCAGGCCATTTATTCTTCCGCCCGGACCGATATTCAGCGGTCTAGCGCCAATTGGAGTGGCAAGGCTAAAAATCAATTGTTTTTGGCCAATATCGGTGGGTCGACCTATCTAGAATCACCGGTCTTCTTGAAAAGCAGCAATAAAAACGAATTCGATGAGGGACCACTGACCTTTTCGCCGGATGGGCGCACAGTGGTGTTTACCAAAAATAATTTTGTTGATGGTACCCGCCAAATTCCATCAAGTGGACTCGATCTCAAAATTTTTATGGCTCAGGTAAGTCAAAATGGCGACTGGATAGATATACGACCATTTCCATTTAATGGAACGGGCTATTCTACAGGATATCCAGCATTTTCACCGGATGGCACTGCTCTTTATTTTGCTTCCGACCAGCCGGGTGGATTTGGTGGTTTTGATTTGTATGTGACCAAATGGACGGGTAATTCCTGGACTACACTAGAAAACCTTGGACCTGTTGTCAATTCTCCAGGTAATGAGATTACGCCTTATTATGATGGTAATATGTTATACTTTGCTTCTGACTGGCACCAGGGACTAGGTGGTTTTGATTGTTTCCGGGCTGAGGCAACCAATGAACGCTGGACGCGCATTTTTCACCTGGGCAATGCTGTCAACTCTTCCTATGACGACTATGGATTCATTTATGACACTTTTAGAAATATAGGTTACTTGACTTCCAACCGGCTCAATGGCCGGGGCAATGAAGACATATACCGGGTGCAACGCTCAGCAGATTATATCGTCCTGCATATCAAAAATGCAAGTGATGGCAGCCCGGTTCCCAATGCAATAGTCGACTTTTCAAATTGTGGAGAAGGTGTTTACCAATCGGATGTGCAGGGTAATTACAGCTTCCAGGCCATTCAGGGCCTCAATTGTAATTTATTGATTCGCAAGGAGGGTTTTGCCAGCAGTACGGTACAAATTTCTACAATCGGACTTAACAACAATCGAGAATATAATATCCAATTGACTCGAATGAGTGAGGCTTATGCCGGAAAAATATTGAGTTATACCGATCGTTTTCCATTAGATGGTGTACAAATTACAGCTACTAATCAGGCCACCAACAATTCCATGCAGGCGGTTACAGATACAGAAGGCAACTATTTTCTTTCGCTTAGCCCTTATGCTACCTATGTATTACGGTTGTCCAGAGTTGGATTTAAAGACCTGAATGTCACAGTGCGTACCGAGGATGGTTTGGATCGGTCTATTCTGGGTGTTATTTCTCTGATACCTTCTAATTCAAATGTCGGTGTTGTTGAACCTCCTTTTAATGGGGGAGGAAATGAACCCGACGGACCGGTGCGACCACAGGAGGAAATTGGTAGTGGATATGCTGTACAGGTTGCAGCTATCAGCTCTCCTAATCTGGATGCTTTTGGTAATCTGGAGGATTTGGGTAGTGTGTATTATAAAGAGCAGAATTCTCGCTATAAAATCCGCTTAGGGGTTTTCACTGATCGGGCAGATGCTGATCGTGTTTTGCGTACTGCGAAGTCAAGAGGATATCCCGGTGCTTTTATTGTCAAAGAAGAAGGTGGAACAACTGGTGTTAAAGGGGTTGACCAATCAAGTAGTAATAACATCAGTAATTCAACAGGGCGTTATAAAGTGCAACTAGGCGCCTATAGCAACGTCAAATATTTTAATCCTTCGCAAGTGGAAGATTTAGGATTTATTGAGGAGCGTCAAAAAGGAAAATTAACCGTGAAATACCTGGGAGGATTTGATTCCCTTAATGAGGCACAGGTCGCTTTGCGTAGTGCTAAGTCAGGCGGTTTTCCTGATGCTTTTGTTGTCGTTGAGGAAAATGGTGTGCTGAAGCCGGTGAGGTAGATTTTTGTACAACAACTCTATTTTTAAAAATAAAGAACCGGAATTGAAGTGCTTCGATTCCGGTTCTCTGATTTTGGATGAGGTATCCAGTTGAGTTTCCAGTTAAAATTGGTAGGTATGGTGGTATAAGAAACTACCAATTAAAATTGGTAGGTACGGTGGTAAAGAAACTACCAATTAAAATTGGTAGGTACTACAGTACCGTATTTACATCCGTTAAAGTCAGGTCAAATGCTTCGGCTACGCCTTTGTAAACCACTTTGCCATTCACTACATTCAAACCCAGCTTTAAAGGCAGGTTGTCCTTACAGGCTTTTTTCCAGCCTTTACTTGCCAATTGGATGGCATAGGGTAGGGTAGCATTGGTCAATGCAATGGTAGAAGTATAGGGTACCGCACCAGGCATATTGGCTACACAGTAATGTACTACATCGTCGATGATGAAGGTTGGATCGGCATGTGTGGTAGGTTTACAGGTCTCGATACACCCTCCCTGATCCACAGCTACGTCAACCAATACCGTGCCAGGCTGCATTTCTTTGAGCATATCGCGGGTAATCAGATTGGGTGCTTTGGCACCTGGAATCAACACTGCGCCTACGATCAGATCATGATCCTTGATATATTGACGGATATTGTACTCATTTGAAATGACGGTGTTTACATTGGCCGGCATCACATCAGCAAGATAGCGAAGACGGGAAAGGCTAATGTCCATGATGGTTACCTGAGCACCAAGACCAGCTGCCATTTTTGCTGCCTGTGTACCAACCACGCCACCTCCTAGAACAAGTACTTTACCTGGTGCTACACCTGGTACGCCGCCAAGCAGAATGCCACGACCCTGCATCGGTTTTTCCAGATATTTGGCCCCTTCCTGAACAGCCATACGGCCAGCTACTTCAGACATGGGAATCAGCAATGGCAAGCTACGATCCGGCATTTCTACGGTTTCATAAGCCAAACAAACAGCATTGCTCTTGATCATGGCGTGGGTCAAAGGTTCGTAGGAAGCAAAGTGGAAATAGGTAAACAAAAGCTGATCGGCCTTGATCAAGTCATATTCTGGCTCGATGGGCTCTTTCACCTTGATGATCATTTCGGCCTTGTCGTAAGTAGCCTCAATGGTCGGTAATATTTTAGCTCCTGCTGTTTTGTAGTCGTCATCTGCAAAACCACTGCCTTCACCAGCTGTTGCCTGAATGTATACTTCATGCCCTCGCTTGGTAAGTTCCAGGGCCCCGGCAGGGGTTAATGCAACACGATTCTCGTTGTTTTTTATTTCCTTAGGTACGCCAATAATCATGATGGAATAGTTAAATTTGATTAGGATAAAAATTTTGCGTCGCAAAAATAGGAAAGAAAGTGCATTATTTCTAAAAGTTTGAAAGATTGAGATGCATTGGAAGGATAGGACGACAAGATTGAGGAAATTATTGAAGCAAACAAGTGTAAATAGTATAAACAAACATCAGATGAAGCCAATCATTCAGTGCCTAATACTACTACTGCTTTCAGCCTGTAATTCAGAAAATAATCAACAAGACAATACCTTATGGATCATATCCGCACCTGCGGGAAGTGAATTCACAAAAATTGATAAAAATGGCACAACTGTCATTCCCAATGGCCGATTTATTACGCCTGCGGGAAAAAGTATCACCACTGCACCTCATCCCTATGGATTGACGCTGAGTCCGGATGGGCAGGTTGCGGTTACGGCTAATTCCGGGACCAGTCCTCTGTCTATTACCATAATCCGTGATTTGTTGTCAGAGAAACCTGATGTGCAACAAGTTCCTCCCGGGCCATCAACGGATAAAGGCGTCCTCGCTTCCGTATTTATGGGACTGGCCATTTCTCCTGATAATAAGACCATTTATGTGGCTGGCGGGCAAGAGAACAAGATTTATTTATTTGCGGTAGATTCCGGCGAAAAAACGGATAGTATTGACTGTTCTTATCTTTCAAAAGAGGTAGATTATACTCATGGCTATATAGGTGATCTTAAATTGTCGAAAGACGGGAAAACGCTCTATGCGGTGGATCAAATCGGTTTCAGAGTGGTCATTATAGATACGGAGAGTAGGGCACTGAAACACTCCATTCCCGTAGGGCGGTATCCATTTGGACTCTGTTTGTCTCCAGATGAAAAAAAGGCTTATGTTGCCAATGTAGGCATGTTTGAATATGGCTTAATAAAAGAAGGATCAGCGGATTCTTCGAAGGTGAAACCCATCGGCTATCCTGCTACTGCTTTTGGATCAAAAGAGATGAGAGAGGGCATCCAGAATGATACCTTATCTGTTCCAGCATTAGGCGACCCAAATGCCATTGAAGCCTTTTCCGTCTTTGCTATAAATCTTGAAGATGCGGAAAACCCCAAAGTAATGGCCAAGATAAAAACAGGACATCTTGTTGGGGCCTTGGTCGAAGATATTCCGGCCGTTGGCGGTTCCAGTCCAAATTCGATTGTAGCAACAGAGGAATATGTATTTGTCAGCAATGGCAACAATGACAACCTTTCTGTTATTTCTATGGAAAAAGATACCGTTGTACACACCATCTACCTAAAGCCTGAGCAACGGCTGCGGCAATTCAGGGGTGTTATTCCCTTTGGTTTAGCATTAAGCCCGGATCAAAAACGGGTTTATGTTGCGGAATCAGGAATTAATGCCATTGCGGTGATCAATGTTTCCGATTTAAAAGTTGTGGGACATATACCAACGGGCTGGTTTCCATCAAAAGTGGAGGTGAGTAAGGATGGCAAATACCTGATCATTGCCAATGCCAAAGGTTACGGTAGTGGCCCAAATGGAGGTGCAGCCTTTGAGGTGGGCGAAGAAGGCAGTTACATCGGTTCTTTGATGAAAGGAACGGTACAAATTGTCGCGATCCCCAATGATGAACAGCTTGCTGAGATGACTCAACAGGTTATTGCCAATAACTTCCATTTTGCCAAAGCCAATGACCCTGTTTTTGAAAAAAGAACAGAAAATCCGATTCCATTATACCCCGGAGAGAAAGAAAGTCCGATTAAACATATTGTATTTATCTCGAAAGAGAATAGAACTTATGATGAAGTTTTTGGACAAATCAAACAAGGAGATGGCGATTCAACTATAGCTCGTTATGGTAGTGGGGCCTCCTTTACAAATTGGGAAAAAACGGACTCCTTAGCTCATGTTACTGTCATGCCCAACCATTTGGAATTGGCTAGACAATTTGCCATTTCCGACAACTTCTATGTAGATGCTGATGTATCGGCTGATGGTCACCGCTGGTTGGTCAATACTTACCCGAATGAGTGGTGTGAAACGTCTACCGCAGCCAGTTATGGAGGCAATCGTAATTACCGGGAAGGTTCAAAGGCTCCCGGTGTTTTTGCGATGAACGGTGCTGCCGGAGCTATTTATCCCGAAGATTATAATGAAGCTGGTTCAATGTGGGATCACCTGGAGCGTCATGATGCTAGCTTTTACAATTTTGGGTTTAGCATTATGTTTGAACCGGCGCTTTATAAGGCAGAATACAAATACACCGGCATCCATCAGTATATTAACTACCCTATGCCACAGCCACTTTTTGAGCGCACTTCCAAAAAATTTCCCACCTATAATATGGCCATTCCTGATCAATTCAGGGTAGATCAATTTATAAAAGAATTTGATGAAAAATGGATTTCGGGGCCAGATACAATGCCTCAACTTTTAACGGTAATCCTGCCAAATGACCACGGCGCAGGTGATCGCCCGGAGGCGGGATACCCATTTCGCGAAAGCTATATGGCTGATAATGACCTGGCCGTGGGCCGGATTGTGGAATACCTTTCGCGGACCCCTTATTGGGAGAATATGTTGATTGTGATTACCGAAGATGATGCCCAAAATGGAGTAGATCACATCGACGCCCATCGCAGTATTTTGATGTTAATTTCTCCGTGGGTAAAAAGAGATTATGTGAGTCACGTGCATTATAGTTTTGGGAGCCTGTTCAAATCCTTCTGGAATATCATGGGCCTGCCTTATTTGAATCAATATGATGCGGGGGCTACTGATCTGGCGGACTTTTTTACCACCACACCTGACTACAAACCATACGATGCATTATCCGTTGATGCAAGAATATTCAACCCTCAAAAGGCCCTTGATCCTTTTGATGAAAAATTTGATTGGAAGGCGGTTCAACAATCTCCGAAAATTGACAATGTCGAGGATATGCTTCGGGAAAGCAAGGAACAGGATAAAGATAGATTGGAGAATCGGGAGAAGAAGGAATAAGGGGAATTACTCTCCAACTATTGCCTATCTTTGCAAAATGTCAAAAGCAATAAAAAATCAAAAGAAGATACTGAATAAGTTGGACATTGAGCAGCTCAATGCCATGCAGGAGGCCGCTCAATTTGCCATTCATTCCAATTCAGAAATCGTATTGCTTTCTCCTACCGGAACTGGAAAAACACTAGCTTTTCTGTTGCCAATAATCGCAGAATTGGATCCGGATTGTGCGGAAGTTCAGGTGCTGATCTTGGTGCCATCCAGAGAATTGGCCATTCAGATTGAACAAGTTACCCGGGAAATGGGGGCCGGATATAAAACCAATGCAGTATATGGAGGACGCGCCTTTTCAAAAGACAAAATTGAGTTGAAACACCGACCGGCTATACTGATTGGTACACCAGGTAGGATTGCGGCTCATCTGAGAAGGGAAACCATTTCAACGGACCATATTAAAACCCTGGTGCTGGATGAATTTGACAAATCACTAGAGGTGGGTTTTGAAGAGGAAATGAGTGAAATTGTTGCTGCTTTGCCCGAGGTCAACAAAAAGATATTGACTTCTGCTACACAATCCGTTGATATTCCGGAATTTGTAGGTTTACAAGATCCAACTTATATCGATTACCTGGATGAAGGCATTGATCAGCTAAAGGTCAAAATGATTCTTTCTCCTTCAAAGGATAAACTGGAAACCTTGGTTGATGCGCTTTGCCACCTGGGCAATCAACCGGGCATTATCTTTTGCAATTTTAAAGATAGTATCCAACGAGTGAGTGATTTTCTTACCGAAAACAAGATCGCTCACGGCTGCTTTTTTGGTGGTATGGAACAACAAGACCGGGAAAGAGCCCTGATTAAATTCCGCAATGGCACTCATCAATTAATCATTGCCACGGACCTTGCCGCCCGAGGAATCGACATTCCGGAGTTGAAATTTATCATCCACTATCACTTACCACCCAGAAGCCAGGAATTTACCCATAGGAATGGAAGAACGGCTCGGATGAATAATGAAGGAACCGCCTATATTTTGAAATGGACACTTGAAAATTTGCCGGATTTTATCCAGAATCCGGAAATTGAAGAGATACAACCGGCAAGTCTACCGGCACCTTCCATTTGGAAAACCTTATTTATTTCAGGAGGGAGAAAGGATAAAATATCTAAAGGAGATATTGCCGGATTGTTTTTTAAACAGGGTAACCTTAACAAAGACGAGCTAGGCGTCATTGAACTCAAGCAGGATTGTGCTTTTGTGGCGGTGCATGCCTCAAAAGTTGATCAGCTTGTTCGGGCGGTTGACAATAGCCGGTTGAAGAAAAAGAAGGTTCGGGTAACTGTAATTTAATCCGCCTCACGCCACAAAAATATCCTCCCGAAACTGCGGAATAAGCCCCTTCCTCACCGCCTCGTCAAACATGTGTTCTACAGCAGCCCGGCCCCTGGTGCCTAGCTCCCGGGTAAAATCATTGACGTACAAGCCAATATGTTGCATCATAACGGTTTCATCCATCTCCTGGGCGTGAGGGCGGACATAATGCATCGTTTGGGAGGGATTGGCTTGGGCAAAGGTGACACTGCGTTGCATTACCCGGTCGATCTTTTGGCGAATGTCTTTTGATAGGTTCCGATTGACGACGATACCGCCTAAAGGGATAGGCATTTGGGTGGTTTCTTCCCAATATTCTCCCAGGTCCCGGATTTTGATCAGGCCTTTTTTGTGATAGGTAAAACGATTTTCATGGATAATCAATCCCGCATGAACCCTATCGGAAAGCACAGCATCCTCAATGTCGGAAAAGACCATTTCTACTTTGTCTTTTGCCTCTGGATAGGCAAGACCAAGCAGAAAATTAGCGGTGGTGTATTGTCCGGGAATAGCGATACGGCCGTCATTGATTTGAGCCTCAGTGAGGGGATGTTTGGCAATCAATAAAGGGCCGCAATTGTTGCCTAGAGCACTGCCGGCATTGAGCAGTTGGTAGTGATCCTGCAAGTGGGCGTAGGCGTGGTAGCTCAGTTTGGTTATATCCAGTTCATGGCGGAAAGCACGGCGGTTGAGGTCTTCCACATCAGCCAAGATAATTTCAAAGTTTAGGCCTTCGGTATCGATTTTTCCATGCACCATTGCATCAAAGATGAAAGTGTCATTGGGACAGGGGGAAAAGCCAAGCGATAATTTCATACTTTTGTGATTTTATGGACAGGAGTCAGCGGTCAGGAGTCAGGTCGACATCGTTCAACCTGACTCCTGACTCCTGACCCCTACAACCTTTGTTATGGACAATATTCAGGTTTTATTCGAAGATAATCATCTCATAGCCATAAACAAACCGGCAGGCTGGCTTGTTCAGGGTGATGCCACAGGTGATGCGCCTATCAGTGACTGGGTTAAAGGTTACATCAAACAACGCTACAAAAAGCCAGGCGATGTCTTTCTAGGAGTCATCCACCGTTTGGACCGTCCAGTGAGTGGCGTAGTGGTGTTTGCCCGTACAAGTAAGGCACTCACACGTATGAATCAATTATTTAAAGACCGGGAGGTTGAAAAAAAATATTGGGCCATTACCGGCGAAAGACCCAATCCGATAGAAGGCTCCTTAACCCATTTTTTGCTGAAAGATAAAACGAAAAATAAAGCCAAAGCGCTGGATCGCATTAGCAATCGTTCTGCTGAGGCCAAAGAATCGACGCTCAATTATAAAGTGATCGGCGTAATTGGTGATCATCACCTGGTGGAAGTACATCCCATTACCGGTCGGCCCCACCAGATTCGGGTGCAATTGGCGAAAATGGGCTGGGCTATCCGCGGCGACCTGAAATATGGTTTTCACAAAGCCAATCCCGATGGTTCGATTTTTCTGCATTGTCGTTCCTTGAGTTTTATCCACCCTGTGAAAAAGGAGCCGGTTACCATTGTTGCTGATCCACCAGATTTGCAAAATTGGAAGATGTTTGATGTGGTTTAGAGGGCAACCTTATACTTGCGCTGAAGCTTTCTCCGAGCGTCTGCGCGAAAGGTTTCGACGACGGCGCGCGGCCGTAGCCTTTGGCGAAGGACTCAGCATAAGAGCATGGGCTGCAAAGGATCACTTTTTCCCACCGCCCTGGCCACCCGCACCATCAAATGTTGTTGCCTTGAAATGAATTGGGGTGATGACATTCCGTGCAAAGCATGCCATTAAATTTTTTGTATACAACACGGGTGACCCCATTCGCAACAAATTATCTTGCAGGTAGCCTAAGCTTTTGTAACTTTGAAATATGCGTATTGCACCAAATTTTACGAAAGTTTCTTTTGCGCCATTTTTAAGCAAGATGGCCATTATAAGCATCTGGTTACTTATTGCGCTTGTGTCAACGACGGCACTTTATTATCAGCTCAAATCGGGTGTAGCTGCGCCTCCCTGGCTCAATATCTTTGTGGTCAAACTGGCAGTATGGGGTTTTTGGGGGATTTATGCCCTGCTAATCTTTCGTTTTGCCCGCCGATTTCGCCTGAACAGAGACCAACCGATATTGACCGGTTTATTGCACCTGTTTTTTTGTCTTTTTTCCATTTCAGTGCAGGTTTTATTTTATGCTTTAATCGCTTATGGGATCGGTCTTGGCGCTTTTAAAGAAATGGGTTTACTAGCCAGCTTTAAGGCGCTGTTTGTGGGATTGTTTGAATGGTATTTTATCATTTATTTGTCGATTGTTTTGGTGACTTATGCTTTTGATTATTACCAGAAATTCCGAAAACAGGAGCTCCAGGCTTTACATCTGGAAACCCAATTGGTGCAAGCTCAATTGCAAGCCTTAAAGATGCAATTACAGCCACATTTTCTGTTTAATACGTTAAATACCATTGCTTCGCTGGTCAGACAAGAACGCAGTAAAATGGCGATTGAAATGCTTTCGGGCTTGAGTGAATTACTGCGCATAACGCTTTCGCAAAAGGATCAACAACAAATATCTCTAGAATCGGAATTGGCCTTCATCCGCCGGTATCTGGAATTGGAAAAGAAGCGGTTTGGTGACAAAATCCAGATAGAAATGCAGGTAGCACCGGAAGCCCTTGATGCTTCTGTCCCCAATTTTTTATTACAACCCATTGTAGAAAATGCCATTTATCATGGTCTTTCAAAAAAGATATCAGCCCGAAAACTGATGATTAAGGTGCAAAAAACTGGCGAAAAACTCCTCTTGAAAGTTTATAATGATGGGAATGGTCTCGCCCCTGGATTTGACCTGACATTTAGTAATGGCATTGGCTTGAGCAGCACGCTGGAGCGACTGGGACAACAGTTTGAAGATCATTTTCAGTTTTCTTTAAACAACCACGCTGACGGTGTTGAAGTGATGATTGAAATACCTTATATCCCTTATGGAAAATAAAATTTCCGCACTAATTATTGACGATGAGGAACATGCAAGAACCAATCTGCGCATGTTGCTGGCCAATTATCCAAACATTCAGCTGCTAGGGGAGTGCCCAGATGGCATTGCTGCCATCCAAACGATAAAGTCTACACAACCACAATTGATTTTTTTGGATATTCAAATGCCGGAACTGGATGGCTTTGCCGTATTACGACGCATTCCTGAAAATGTACAGCCCTACGTCATTTTTACTACTGCTTTCAATGAATATGCCATTCGTGCCTTTGAAGTGAATGCTGTTGATTATTTGCTCAAACCTTTTGACGATCAGCGCTTTGGTCAGGCTGTGCAAAGGGCTGTTACCCGAATACGGCAAGCAGATGACTGGGAGATGAAAACCCGGCTGGCGCAATTGCAGCAATTTTTGGAAGGTGAAAAAACGGAATGCTTTTTGCAAAAGCTGGCGTTTCGGGCCAACAATAAAATTCGCTTTATTTCCGTGACGGACATCCATTGGATTGAGGCCGACAATCAATATGTCAAAATACATACCAGCCAGCATACCCCGATACTTCGCCAATCTTTGACTGCACTGGATAAACAACTTGATCCTGCTGGTTTTTACCGCACCCACCGTTCTGCCATCGTAAATATCGAAGCCATTCGTGAAATTGAGCCTTATTTCAAAGGAGATTATGTGATCACACTGCATTCGGGAGTGAAAGTGAAATTGTCTAGAAGTCGGGTGGAGGGATTGCGGCGATTGTTGAATTGGTAGGTAGATTTTAGATCACTTGACTGTCAGACCTGTATCTCATTCCTCTTCCACAACACTCTGCCTCCATTCACCACAAATCACTGGAAAGAAACCCGCATTGCCTGCACTTTTGCATTGTGAGTTTAATTAATTCTTTTAAAATTAGGATGATGAAAAACGGAATTCTTGTATTAATGGCTTTGGGTTTTACGACCCTGAAAAGTGCAGCTCAAATGGCAAATCAGGATATCACAGAGGTAGTGACACAATTTGTCGAAGCAGGTGATGCCCAGGATGTTAAATCCCTGGAAAAAGTGATCCATGATAGCTACCGGATTGTATGGAATGATTTGAATGAAAAGGCAGTTAAGGTAGTAGATCGGGCCACTTATTTACAGCTCATAGGGGCCAAAAAGTTTGGCGGTGATGTTCGCGAAATTCACATTGAGAGTATTGCTATGCGCAATGAAGTTAATGCCGTGGTTCGGGTGAGCTTGGTGGGCAAAAAAGCGGATTTTTGGTCTTTTTTGAGTCTGATAAAAGTGGGAGGTAAATGGCTGATCGTGGAAGATATGATCGATGCGAAGTTTAAATAATTGGGCACTACTTTAATTTTATGACCAGCTTTTTATCGGCATTAACTACAATTCGGGCCTCAGCGAAAGTTGGGGCCCGAAACCATATTTTGGGGTTGTTGGAAAAGCCATAATCTTCCTTTGGAGCACCAAAAAAGTTAGTGTCCATTTCTCCGTTATCGTTAGCATCATGGAACAGGGAGATGGCATATTGTCCTTGTGGTAAATCCGAAAACTGGATGGTGACTTTATCTGCATCCACTGCAGTAATATTTGAGCGAAAAATATGGTCATCGTCCAGAAAATTGGTTTCCTGATTGTATACGGCGACGTAAACTTTTCCTTTGTGGGCCTTAAATTTGCCAATTTCTACCGTCAGATTGTATTGGGCAAATCCGCAGATGACTGCTAGGAATTGTAGAACTATTAAGAGTGTTAATCGCATTGTTTTTTTTTGAAAAGAGACCGCTTTGTTGCCAATCGATTTGTTATCAGATCGTTGCACTGTCAGATCGCTTTGCTACCAGACAATATTTTTATAGAAACGTAGTAATCGTTGTTCTTCTTGTGCCCAGTTTAGGGTTTTTGCAGCTTGATGACAATTATGCTGTAGTTTTTGGTAGAGATCCGGGTGTTGCAATAAGTGCTGTATGAGTTGAGCGATATAGGTTGCCTCCAGGCGGTCGGCTAATAGGAAGACCTCGTATTGGTCTTGCAGGTTGCGGTATTCCGGAAAGTCCATGTGTAGCGATGGAATGCCGGCCTGAATATAATCGAATGCTTTGTTGGCTAGAGAGTAGTAGTAGCTTAAGCCGTTGTTTTCCAATAGGTTGAGACCGATGTAGGCTTGTTTTGTTAAAGATTTCAACTCCTCTGGTCGTATGTATCCCAGAAATTTCACTCGGTCCGTTAGTTTTAAGTCTTCAG
Source organism: Saprospiraceae bacterium (assembly GCA_021604865.1). Lineage (GTDB taxonomy): Bacteria > Bacteroidota > Bacteroidia > Chitinophagales > Saprospiraceae > BQJU01. Next base: position 58,297 of record BQJU01000035.1, read on the forward strand.
TCATTTGCCGCAAGGCTTCAGAAAGATCGCCCTCGCCAGCCAACCATAATTCTACATTTGGGAGGTATTGCATTGCCTGTATCGTTACCTCCAGACCACGTCCTTCGTTGAGGGCACCCTGATAGAGCAAGACTTTGATTTCCTTTGAGGAATTAACCGCATGCTGTGGAGATGCATGAGGTACATTACGGATTACGGTAAAAGGAATCCCATATTGCTTTTCAAATAATTGTGCCAACTGATCGCCAACGGTGTAGGCGTATTTTAAACGGGGAATAATCAATCGGGCAAGTGCTGCCCAAATTCGCTGTATCCAGGGCCGACGTACAACTTCAGGGGTTTCGGTGAAATATTCATGAGCATCATATACGCAGATTTTACCTTTCAGCTTGCTGGTGAAATAACCAGGGCCCAATGTATCCAAATCGATCGCACAAATCAGGTCATAGGGCGTAACCAATAGGTAAAAAAACAAACGCAAGTTGTACTCCAGATAAAACCATTTTCCCTTCTGAAAAAAACAGGACAAACGTCGTTGATCAAAAGCTAAACTGGGCAGGGTGGGGGAGTTGTGTTTTTTACGTCCTACCAATCGCACCTGGTATCCGGCTTTTGTTAAGCTGTTACAAATCCTGATCATACGCTGGTCATAGACGAGGTCGTTGGTAACGGTACAGATAATTTTTTTCATGCCTCCACCTCTTTCCAAAGAAATCTATCATTCTGTTTGATTATAAAACCTTCATCCTCCAGGTATTCGATGGTTTTTAATACCTGATGTTCCCGTTTGGGGTGAAAGGATTTGACCAGTTCTTCCAATTGTAAATGTTCTTTGGTCAGCAATTTGCGGATTTTGGTTTTATAGACCTCAAAAGTATCCTGGTCGACATCGGATTTTGTGCGTCCGGTACAAACATCGCAGATGCCGCAGATTTCGGCATCAGATTGGCCAAAATATCGAAGCAATTGTTGGCTACGGCAAATGGGATTTTCCGCATAGGCAATGGCTGCCTGAATACGGGCCAGATGGCCTTTTTTTCTAAATTCGTATAAACGATGATCAAGGGAAAGGTTTTCGGCGTCCACCCTTTCTTTACAAAAGATGATTTGTGGTTTGTCTTTTTGTGGTTGATAGTTGATGATGCCTTCCTGTTGTAACAATTCCAGTGATTTGCGTAGTTCTCCAACGGGCATTTTTAAGAAATTTGCCAATTGTTTTTCCCGTATGTTGATAAAATGTTGGAATGCTCCCTGATAGGTACGCAGGATGGTTTTGATGATGAGATCCATCTTGGGGTGCCGCAGTTGGTAATCGTATAATTCATCTTTACTCACCAATATTTTCAAGGAGGAAGGAATAAATATGGCATCTGTCATTACAAGCCATTCCGATTGCTCCAATATTTTTAAACTATTGTGTACCGTAACCGGGCTGAGTTGGAAATTTTGACAAAATTCGATTAAATCAAAATCGAAAGCTCCACCAGCTCCCGCTCCAATGGCCAATTGGAAATAACTGCCCAATGCCCGATACACCTGTCGGATTTCAGCAAGTGCAGGAAAGGAACGCTCATAGTTTTTCTCCAGGTTGAGGCGGTCACTTTGGTTGTATAACAATACGGCATAAGCCTTTTTACCATCCCGTCCTGCCCGTCCTGCTTCCTGGAAATAAGCCTCCAGGCTATCTGGTAGTCCCATGTGTACAACTAGCCGGACATCCGCTTTGTCGATGCCCATACCAAAGGCATTGGTGCTCACTACGACCCTGGTTTTTCCTTTTATCCAATCTTCCTGGCGGCTTGTCCGTTGGTCCGGGTCGAGACCGGCATGGTAAAAGTCGGCCCGGATCCGGGACCGTAGCAGTAGTTGTGCCAGGTCCTTGGTTTTGCGTCGGTTGCGTACATAGATGACTGCGGATCCTTGGACCCGCCGGAGGATGTCTAATAGTTTGGCTTCTTTATTTTCTTCTGCTAAAACGGCATAAGCCAGATTGTCTCTTGCAAAGCTTTTCTCAAATACCTGTCCTTTTTTAAATTCAAGCTTTTGTTGTATATCTTCCACCACTTCTTTGGTAGCGGTAGCTGTGACGGCAATGATTGGCGTATCGGGCACCAGTTCCCGTAGTTTAACAATATCGTGATAAGCTGGCCGAAAATCATAACCCCATTGGGAAATACAATGTGCTTCGTCAACTGCGATCAGGTTGACATTCATCCTTTTGATACGTTCCTGCACCAATTCGGAATTCAATCGCTCAGGGGAAAGGTAGAGGAATTTTAAATGTCCATGTGCCGCATTATCGAGTGTGCGGTCAATATCGCGGTAGGGCATACCCGAAAATATGGCGGCGGCTTTGATTTTGCGTTTTTGAAGATTCTCAACCTGGTCTTTCATCAAGGCGATCAGTGGAGAAATAACCAGGCAAATGCCTTCCTTGCACAAGGCCGGTACCTGGAAACAGATAGATTTTCCTCCTCCGGTAGGCATCAAAGCCAGGGTGTCATTTCCTTCCAGAACGGAATGGATAATCGGTTCCTGCAATGGCCGGAATTCGCTATATCCCCAATATTTCTGTAAAATATCGATTGGTCTGGTCTCCATGATTACTCAGCTGCAGTGGATTTTTGCGAAGTTAGGGGTGTTCGATGAAATATGCGCACTATCAATGGGTAATTTTTGAACTAGTAAATATTTTATAACTGAGGGGTAGGTGTAAATAGGTATATTTTTGTCTGTCGGACAATTATTTATTCACAGCAGAGGCGCTAAGAACGCAGAGGTTTCGCAGCGTAAAAATGGGAGGTGTTTATTCTGTTCCCCAAAAGCTCAACAAAATGGGGGTAATCTAATGATGCGTAACGCCGCGTCGACAAAACTTCTCAAAAAAAAGAAGCGGAACCATATTGGCTCCGCCTCCGAAATAACTCAAATCGTTTTATTTATAAATCTTAAAGATTATTCAAATTTAGATAATCGTACTGGTCTGCTCCCTCATCTTGGATTCGCTAAAGCGAAAACTTTTGGGATCAGCTACCTGTAAAGCAATCAGGTCACCAATTTCAGCACAACCATAAGGGAACTGCGGGTTTAATTCCGGGGTTCCGAAGCCCTTTTCCAAGATAAATTGTACGGCGTCACGGATAGCTTGTGCTTCTTCCGTGAGGGCTAATGAATCCAACATCATTGCTGCGGATAAAATGGCTGCCATAGGGTTGGCAATATTTTTTCCTACTCCTTCCGGATACGAGCCGTGGATGGGTTCAAACATGGAAGTGAGTAATCCGATAGATGCTGATGGCAATAAGCCCATTGAGCCTGCAATTACGCTGGCTTCATCAGAGAGGATATCTCCAAACATATTGGAGGTCAACATGACATCAAACTGAGTCGGATTTTGGATGAGTTGCATGGCTGCATTGTCTACAAACATGAAGTTCAACTCGATATCTGCATAATTTTTGTGCATTTTTGAGACTGTATCTCGCCACAGCCGGGAAGTTTCCATCACATTAGCCTTATCTACCAGGGTCACTTTTTTGCGACGTTTGCCGGCATAGTCGAAAGCCAGATGTGCAATGCGTTCTATTTCATGCACGTGGTAGGTACAGGTGTCAAAGGCAGTTTTTCCGTCTTCACTGCGTCCTTTTTCTCCAAAATAAATGCCGCCGGTCAATTCCCGGAGAATGATAAAGTCGGCCCCTTTAATGCGCTCTTCCTTTAATGGAGAAAGGTGCAATAAATTGGCATAGGTCGTTACCGGCCGGATATTGGCATATAGCCCCAGAGACTTTCTTAAGGCCAACAAGCCCTGCTCAGGCCTTACTTTAGCATTGGGGTCATTGTCATATTTGGGATGGCCTATGGCTCCAAACAGGATGGCATCCGCATTTTTGCAGGCATCTAGTGTTACATCAGGAAGCGGTGTGCCAAAATGGTCAATCGCAATGGCGCCCACATCCGCATAACAGTATTCAAAATAATGGCCAAAGCGATCAGCAGTAGCATTTAATACTTTTACAGCTTGGCGGATCACTTCGGGGCCAATGCCGTCACCTGGTAGCAAGGCAATTTTCTTTTTCATAGGATTTTTACAATTTGAGTTAACATGTTCGGAATTATGGGATCAATTGTTTGGCTTCAAATTCTTCGATTTCATCACGGATACTCAACAGATAATCGATATCATCATAGCCATTAATCATACACATCTTTTTGTAGGGATCAATGGCAAAGGAGGCCGTATCTCCGCTGGCAACGATACTAAAGGTCTGGGCCTCCAGATCGACTTTGAATTGTGCTTTTGGATTGGCTTCAATTGCCTGAAAAATCTTATCCAGAAATTCCCCGGATACTTGAACGGGTAATAGGCCATTATTAATTGCATTACTTCGAAAAATATCTGCAAAAAAACTGGATACGACCACCCGGAAACCATAATCATGCAGTGCCCAGGCAGCATGCTCCCGACTGGAACCACAGCCAAAGTTTTTACCGGCCACCAGAATTTCTCCTGCATAGATCGGGTTGTTGAGCACAAAATCCTCTTTTGCACTGTCACCGGAATGGTAACGCCAATCCCGAAACAAATTGTCTCCAAAACCTTCCCGTGTGGTTGCTTTAAGAAACCTCGCTGGAATAATCTGATCGGTGTCTACCTCCTCAATGGGTAACGGGACTGCCGATGATTTGATGGTATTAAATTTTTCCAAAATACTTATTGTTCGTGTTGATGATTACGTAATTGGTGTTGTGCCAAGTCGGCTCTATTGCTCATTTCTAACATCCACAATCTTTCCCGCAATAGCGGTGGCTGCGGCCATAAGCGGGCTGGCCAGTATGGTCCTTGCTCCGGGGCCCTGTCGGCCTTCGAAATTCCGATTTGAAGTAGACACACAATAGGCTCCTTTAGGGATTTTATCTTCGTTCATACCTAGACAAGCAGAGCAACCGGGCTCTCTAAAATCAAAACCTGCCTCGATGAATACCTTGTCTAGACCTTCTGCGCGGGCTTGTGTGATGACCTGTTGTGATCCAGGAACAATCATCGCATTAACATTCCCGGCTTTTTGTTTGCCTTTCACATATTCAGCTACCATGCGCAGGTCTTCGATTCGGGAATTGGTGCAACTACCGATGAAAACATAGTCAATGGGTTTGTTCAGCAAAGATTCTCCACCTTCAAAACCCATATATGCCAATGATTTTCGAAAGGTAGCTGGATTGTCGGCACTATCAGGAGTTGGAATGTGCTCGCTGATCTTAATACCCATACCCGGATTGGTGCCATAAGTGAGCATCGGTTCAATATCGGCTGCATTGAAGACATATTCCTGATCAAAGGAGGCATCTTCATCAGTGTACAACGTTTGCCAATAGGCTACTGCCTGATCAAAGGCATCACCTTTTGGGGCAAATTCCCGTCCGCGTAGATAGTTGAAGGTGGTTTCGTCGGGGGCAATTAATCCGCCACGGGCACCCATTTCAATACTCATATTGCAGATGGTCATACGTGCCTCCATCGATAGCGAGCGGATTGCAGAGCCAGCATATTCTACAAAATATCCGGTACCACCACTAGCGGTGAGCTTTGAAATGATGTAGAGGATAATATCTTTTGAAACTACGCCCGGTTGAAGCGTACCATCTACTGTAATGCGCATGCGTTTCGGTTTGTTTTGCAGTAGGCATTGGGTGGCAAAAACTTGCTCCACCTGGCTGGTGCCAATACCAAATGCAATAGCTCCGAAGGCTCCATGAGTAGAAGTATGGCTGTCGCCACAAACCATGGTCCGGCCCGGTTGAGTGATGCCTAATTCCGGCCCAATTACATGCACAATGCCTTGATAAGGGTGTCCCAGACCATATAATTCAACGCCAAATTTGGCACAATTTTCGGTCAGCTTATCCACCTGAAAGCGCGATAGCTTTTCCTGAATTGGCAGGTGTTGATTTTGTGTAGGGACATTGTGATCAGCTGTTGCGACGGTTTTTTCTGTACGAAATACCGGGAGGCCTCGTTTCTCTAATCCAGCAAATGCCTGTGGGCTGGTTACTTCATGGATCAAATGGCGGTCGATATAGATCACCTGCATTCCGCCTTCCACTTCCGTCACTACGTGTGCTTCCCAAATTTTATCAAAAAGTGTTTTTCCCATTATTTGCTATATTCCGTAGATACTACGTTTACTTTTTCAATAATTTCCGTTAAATCTTCGTCACTAACTTCTTTTTTTCCATCGGCCACTTGCAGAAATGATTTATAGACCTTATCCAATTGCAGTTTGCTCAATTCAAAGCCGATATTCTTGGCGCGATAGGCGATAGCTGCTCTTCCACTACGTGCTGTCAGGACAATCTTGGACTGATCAACGCCAACTTCCAGTGGATCGATGATTTCGTAGGTTTCCCGTTTTTTGATCACGCCGTCCTGGTGGATACCAGAGGAATGTGCAAAAGCATTGGCGCCTACAATAGCCTTATTTGGCTGTACCGGCATGCCCATCCGTTCGGAAACCAGCTGGCTGATTGGATTGAGTTGGCGGGTATTGATGTTGTTGGTGAAATTCAGGTAAGGGTGCTGGCGCATAATCATAACCACCTCTTCCAGCGAGGTATTGCCAGCGCGTTCTCCTATTCCATTGATCGTACACTCGATCTGTCGGGCGCCGTTTTGTATGCCGGCAATAGAATTGGCTGTAGCCAACCCCAGATCATTATGACAATGGGTGGAAATGATCGCCTTATCAATACCCTTGACATTTTCTTGGAGGAATTTTATCTTGGCCCCATATTCATCCGGTAGGCAGTAGCCGGTTGTATCCGGAATATTGAGTACGGTAGCACCGGCTTTTAGGACAGCCTCCAGAATTTTGGCGAGGAATATATTATCTGTGCGCCCAGCGTCTTCGGCGTAAAATTCGACATCCTCAACAAAGGATTTGGCGTATTTAACTGCCCAAACTGCTCTTTCGAGAATTTCTTCCTGGGTAGACCGGAGTTTATATTTTATGTGAGATTCCGAAGTGCCAATGCCGGTGTGAATGCGTGGATTTTTAGCATAAGTAAGGGCATCCGCTGCTACTTCGATATCTTTCTTAACGGCGCGGGTTAATCCACATACAGTTGGTATTTTTATGGCTTTTGCAATATCAACTACTGATTGGAAATCACCTGGACTGGAAATCGGAAATCCTGCTTCGATGACATCGACGCCTAATGCTTCCAGTCTTTGTGCAATTTCAACTTTTTGGGAAGTAATCAATTTGCACCCTGGTACCTGTTCACCGTCTCTTAGTGTAGTATCAAAAATATAAATTCGTTTATCAGCCATAACTTATTTTCAGGTTTTACGGAAAAGTATGTTAATATTGGCATCAAATATATCCAGGTAGAATGAAGGGGCGAAAATAAAAATGAAATTTACTCCATATTTGCAGCTTGGTTTTTTTTGGTTAAATCATTGATTGTCAATATATTGAAATATTTGTTCTTACAATGCCTAAACAGAAAACAGACGACCTCATTCAATTAATCAATTCCCTAACCAGAGCGGAAAAAAGGCATTTTCGCCTGTTTGTGAGGCGCAACCAGTCCTCTGAGGAAATCCTGTTTCTTCAGTTATTCGACGTATTGGATAAATATAAGGAGTATGATGAATCGCTAATTTTAAAAAGATTGCCTGCTATAAAGAAGAGCCAATTATCTAATCTGAAGGCGCATTTATACAAGCAGCTACTCACCAGTTTGCGGTTAGTCAACAAAAAGCGTAACGAAGACATTCAAATCCGGGAAATGATTGATTATGCTGCCGTATTATATAATAAAGGCCTTTATCGCCAAAGCCTGGATGTACTGGATAAGGCAAAGGGGCGTGCCGAAAAAGGTAAATTTTATGCCTCAAACCTGGAAATAATAGAATTTGAGAAACTATTGGAGAGTCAATACGTCACTAACAGCATAGAAAATAGATCCGAAACGCTTACCGAAGAAAGTCGTAAGCTAAACCAGATTATCAGCCAAAATATTTTGATTTCCAACCTTTGCTTAAAGCTGTATGGCCTGTATTTGAAGATTGGATATGTGCGGAGCAAACGGGACTATGAAGTCGTTAAGAGCTTTTTTCAAACCAATCTCCCTAAAATTAACTATCTCGAACTCGACTTTTGGGGGAAGATATATTATTGCCAATCATTTGTATGGTACTACCATATGACTCAGGAATTTCCGATGAGTTATCGTTATTCCCAGAAATGGGTAGATTTATTCGATGAGAATCCGAAAATGAAAATTATTAATGCACCAACTTACCTCAAAGGCATACATCTTTTATTAAGTTCTTTATTTTATACCCTGCAGCACGAAAAGTTTTTAAAGACACTGGACATGTTGTACCGGTTTCCCAAGCAATACGATATGGGGGAAGACCGAAATATTGAAGGTTTGTTTCATTTATATCGGTTTATACATGGTATACAAAGACATTACCTAGAGGGGACCTTTAGTAAAGGATTGGAGTTGGTTCCGGAATTGAACCAAATGATTGAAAATGATGAATTTAATTGGGATAATCATCGGGTATTGGTATTTTATTACCGTATTGCCTGCCTGTATTTTGGTAGTGGTGATAATGGAAATGCCATCCATTACCTCAATCTGATCATCAACCAGAAAAACCCCAACTACCGGGAAGATATACAGTGTTTTGCTCGCATTTTGAATTTGATTGCACATTTTGAGCTTGGCAATTCCCAACTGGTTGAATATCAGGTGAAATCGGTATACCGGTTTTTGGCAAAGATGGAAGATTTACATGCCGTTCAGCTAGAGATCTTTCGCTTTCTTCGCAAAACACCAACGATTCGGGAATCAGAAGTAAAAAATGAGTTTATCCGCTTGCGTGGCAAACTGGTACATTTGGAAAATGATCCTTTCCAACGCCGCCCATTTTTATATCTGGATATTATTTCCTGGTTGGAGAGCAAAATTGACAACAAGGAAATACAATTAATCATCAGAGAGAAATTTCTACAACGGCAAAAGGCTTCTCATGGGAAAAAATAAAAAAGCTATATCACATTTAAAGCAATTTTATTTAAAGAAAAGAATGTTTTACCCTGTCACATTTTCTGTCAATATGAGGATTGAATATTTGAGTGATCAATTATCTTTGCCATATAAGATTTAAATATCGCTCATTAAGTCTGCACAAAAACTATCAAACTACACTCATCAATTGTAAGGCGCAACAAATTTCGATCCCCCCTAATGTCATCCCTGATTCGCGCTTTAATCCTCTTTATCCATACTATGGGAGCTAATGCCCAATCATTAGCTATATTGTTTTTGATTTTGGGGTCGGTGCATTAAGTGCCTTTTACAATTAATAGTATTAAAGTGGAATAAATGCAGTTTCTTAAAGAGTTGACTTACGTAATACAAAAAGGAAAAATCCGGTCTACGGAGGATTTTGGAACAAAAAACGAAAATCTTTCTAGGGTCGATGAGCTTTACGAAGGTTTAGTTCATGATAGATTCAAAAATGACGATGAAGCTGCTGCTAAAATGTATGGTGAGGGAGCGGATAAATACCATTCAGGTTATCAGAAATTAAAGGGCAAGCTGAAACACCGCTTGATAGACCATTTGTTTTTGATCGAAACCTGGAATGAGGCTTTTACCGATCGGCAAAATGCATTTTATACTTGCCAGAAAGAATGGGCTGCTGCAAATATATTAATAGGCCGAAATACTCGGAAAGCCGGTATTAGCTTGGCCCACAATATTTTGAAACAAGCCAAACGGTTTGAATTTACAGATCTGGTTGTCGATGTTGCAAAAACCCTGCGTTTGCATTATGGAACACGGGAAGGCAACTTGGTCAAATTTGAAAAGTATAATAAAATATTTCATAAGTACAATCGCATAAAGGAGCAGGAGGATCTCGCAGAGGAATTGTACACTAGCTTGATTATTCGATATGTAAATAATAAAGCTACCAAAACTGAAATTAACGAAAAAGCCAAAGAGTATGTCGAGTTATTAAAAGAACCTTTGGCGAAATACGATACCTATCGACTACATCTGTGTGGTCGGTTGATGCAAATTCTCATTCATACTAGTGTGAATGATTATAAGTCCACGGTTAAAGTATGCGAGGACTCTTTGCGATTCTTTTATAATAAGAATTATACAGCAAATATACCATTGCAGATATGTCATTATCAATTAATTGTTTGTCATATCCAATTGAAACAATACCAGCAGGGTAAAAAAGCAGCCGAAGATTGTTTGGCTTTTCAGAATGAAGGGTCATTTAATTGGTTTAAATACCAGGAGCTTTATTTGATATTATCCATGCATACGCAACAATACCAGCAGGCATATAAAATATTCCTGCAAACGGTTAATCACCGGAGGTTCCAGGGCATGCCCGAAAATCTCAAGGAAATGTGGCGTATTTTTGAGGCATATTTGCATTATTTGGTTGACAACAATAAGGTTCGTCCGGAAGCGGATGATAACCGATTCAATAAATTCAGGCTGGGTAAGTTCCTGAACAATACGCCGATTTTTTCACGTGATAAAAGAGGCATGAATATTCCGATATTGATTATTCAGATTTTGTTCATGATGAACCAGCAGAAGTATAGTGCTGCAGTTGATAAGATAGAGGCCATTGAAAAGTATTGTTCTCGATATTTGACTAAAAACGACACCTTTAGAAGCAACTGTTTGATAAAGATGTTATTACAAATACCGATTTGTAGTTTTCATCGGGTGGCAGTGGAAAGAAAAACCGCCAAATATCTTGAAAAACTGCAAGAGGTTCCTTTGGAAGTAGCCAAGCAAACCCATGAGATTGAGATTATTCCTTATGAAAATCTCTGGCAAATGGCAATAAGTTCAATGGGCCATACTTTTTACAAAACACAAAACCGGAGAGCAAATATCTCCGATATGAAATAGATTAAAATCCCCCCAATTTTTAGGGAAAGAACCTGGTGAAGAATGTCTTTTGCCAGGTTTCTTCTCCCCCCCGCGCTTCCCCCATGTTTTGATCATTCGAGCTATTCTCAAGTACCAATTTTACAATTTCAGAACAGATTTTTTTGACGACCAGGTCTACTATCTACTTGTATTAAAGGACGAGGTATCAATAAGTGTTCATTTTTCTAGGAGCGCTTTTGCCTCCAATCATTGTTGAAGAATCTCGGCTCAGCCGAGACTCAAGGTGGAAATCCCGACTAAATGTCGGAACAAGCTATTCGCCTTCCGCGTGTCGCCGAAACTTTAGCGGAGGAACAGATTGGAAGTAAAATCATAAGTCTTTCGAAATCTGACACCTATTGATCCCTCATTCATAAGCAAATAGTATCGATCATTTGTATTGTGTTTTGATACAGGTGGTTCTGTTATTTGTTATGGCTGGATAGATAAAGTAATTCAATTTGTGAATTCTTAGACAATGGAGGAAAGTTGTTTATATATTTCAATTTCATAAATATTTGATAATCAGTTATATATGAAATTTGGTGAACGACTTTGATCCATAAAAATGGTGGGTATAGTTTTGATTTTGTCCTTGCAGAGTAGATCGATTGTATGTATTTTTGAATTAACAATTAACACATAAAACACATAAATTTTAAACTTTAAGATCATGAAACAAATTTACACAAAAACAGAGACTGCTAACCGCATTCTTAACAACAATTTAATGTCTTATAAGAAAGTAATTGTCGTAGACATTATAGGGCCTAAAAAATAATAGGTCCAACACACATACAATCCAATTCGCCTAAATTATAATGTGTCTGTCCCTTAGAAAGAAAAGATAAGTAAATTTTACAATCGCAAGTACGGATAAATTGAGAGGAGTAGACCTTTGAATTTAGTGCAAGTTTTTAACAGCTTCACTTTTAACTCCCCCCACCCCCCTAAAATTCAACCGTTTAGAGGCTGTCGGGAAAAAAAATAAAGAGATGAGACCTAAACATTTCTTGTCCTTATCTACTTATACGCCAGCAAAAAAAGCATTGTTCATCCCTACCATCCAGGCCGAAGTGATATTTGGCCGACCAAGCAGAGGATGTGATGGCGTAGGAATTTGCCAGGTTATGGTAGAACCCATTATAGAACCACTGCGAAAATCCTGCGATCGTACTAAAGTAGCATTATTCAGGCAAAATGACTTTTTGGTTTTTCAATTTCAGCGAAATCAACTTTGTCCTTGCTTGTTAAGAAAACAATTTCGACGCGACTATTTTTTAATTGCCGAGCCTGTTGAATTACCCGAGGAAATACAATTTCATCTGGAACAATTACCCCCGCTTATTCAGCCCGGTTGTTACCCGATTTTGTTTAAGGAAGAAACTATAGAAATTTTAATTCAACTATAGCACCTATTTGGCATTTGACATTCCAAATCTTCTCTATAGAAATGCTATTGTGGGATATTGTAGTAGATTATTTTCAACGCTATGCAGAATTGCTTCAGTGTTTTTTAAATTTGTATAACATAAAATGCTGATAATAAGTAGATTAAATTTTTTATCACTATAGTTGATTTCGTTTTTATAGCTCCATGGGTTTCGATTTCTGTCATGGCAACTCCAGAGAGCACCCTTTATCTTTGTATCAACAACACTGATAAAAGAATCAGGCGAAAGCATAGGCTGATATTCAACTTCAGAAGATTTTAATCAGACAGTAAGTATCAGAGTTATTGCGTAGGGATTGATGGAGAGAAAAGAAAGAAAAGAATTCCCCCTATTTGAATTCAATTCCTGCGCAAAACACTCTTCACATGAAACAAAAAATCTTGGGCAGAGGCTTGAGACAAACATTAGAAATTAATTACTAGAGCAATTTATTTTAGTAATTTACTTGTTTACAGCCTGTTTAGTGAGAGAAGGCCATTTGTGGAAATTACAGGTGGCCTTCTTTTTTCAAAATCGCAATAATGTTTTGCTTAAATACTGATATTTCGTAGCTCCTGAATGTCCATTGGTTTAAACATTCAGGAGTTTTTTAACTTCTTTCTATAAAGCATTGATAATCGATGGCATACCTTTTGCTTCGAATGTCTTTGTAAAACTAATTCAGTCGACAAATAATATATATATCAATATTCCCCTTTTCTTTAGTGAAATGAAACCTGCTCTGGCCTCCTCTAAAAGAGATGACATCTCCCCAAGGGGAGGCCAAATTTATTGCTTATTATTTTCCATGCTCCAAACAAGCACTTATTGTGAGCCTTACCTAATAGTCGCTTTGAAGCGGATTCCCAATATTAAAACATCATAATCCTCGGCCATAATCAGTTGATCTGGAAGGCGTAGCTGTTTCTACAGATGGACTTGGCAAATATTCTTTGTCAATGCGTACGAATTTGAATGGCCTGAGATTGCTTCCTGGTCTTTCTGCCAGGGTGAAAATATTCAACTTAAATGGTAAAACAGATTACAATATTTCCAATAACTAAGTAGATTTATTTTTCCGATAAATTTTTGTGATTTTGATTTTGTAATATATTGATTATTAATGAGTTAAATTTTTAATGGTAAAGGTTGTGGTCCTTTTTTAAACTACTTATATAGGGCGATTTGTCCTTGCAGTCAATAGCAATGAGAATTACCTTTGTAATGTGATTTAATACTCTACAAAGTCATTTGAAATATTTTTATATTATAAAATATTAAGAACCTGTTTGAAAGTTAGCTTTGCTACCCAAGGGCAGACTTCTAAATATGATCTAAACCTGCTTATACTCCATCAACATAAAAAGTAGAAAGCTCCTAAAGCACAAAATCGCGCTTTTGGTTGTCTAAATGAAGCATTGAAGACAGCCATTAGTCTATTATAATGTTTTAAGCTTTATTTAATTTATTGAGCCAAATGGCATTCAATAAAATTGGATAAGCTGTATCGTTTTTTGCAATAAAATGAACTAACTGGTCCCCAGATTAGGAGGGACGTTTATGCTTATTGGGTATGCAATGATTATATGAAACCGGTGATTAATATCACAATAAATAACACCGTGTTCGAGAGTTGTTAACACCGTGTTTTATTTAAAACCTCTGGATTAACAAATAAATTAAAACCGATCGGTATGAATAATATGGACAGGTCTATAAAAAAAGGCTTAACGTTTAATTTTAGAGTTCTAACTGCAATGATTGTATTAGGACTGGTTAATTTAAACTATGCATTTGGCAATTCTCATTACGAAAATGTTTGTCTATTTTCATCCTTTGCTTCTGGCCCGGATGAGCCGAAGGCTTTCCCTCTTGATAACCTAAATTTTACGGCGGACAACTCTTTTGAGAAAAATCAAGAAGTTTCTATTATTAATGAAGATTGTGTTGAGGAAACAGTTTCCTTTTCTGTCCTTGAATTTTCTGATGAATGTAACCTCCCAATTGTAGGAAAACATATTGTAGTAGATGAACTTTCATCCGGATTAGCAGGCCTGCTTTTAAATGGAACAGAATTGGGAAACTTAATTGATGGCGACCTGACTAATTACAGTGAGGTCAACTTAACTGCGGCTGTATTAGGTGCTTCTTTGGCTTCTATCAAAAATACTCAACAAGTTTATCCAGGTGGAAGAAGAGTAGGATTTATTATTGAAAGTCAGGGGAGTTTATTGGCTGCAGATATTCTCAATGGCCTTGAAATCAATACTTATTTAGACAATTCGCTTCAGGAAAATGCCGATTTTGCAGGTAACCTCCTGGATTTGTCCATATTAGGAGGCGCGGGATCCAGACGTAGAATTGAGTTTACGGCTACACTCGATTTTGATGAAGTAGAATTGGTGCTTGCATCTGCAGTATCTGCCTTGAATAGTCTCCGTATTTATTATGCCTACCAAGAAAACGATGCTTGTGATAGTGATTGTATTACAACTTTGACTACCAATAATTATACCTCCGCTTCGGCAACAACAGATTGTACCGGCTTCCTTTGTTCAGATTTTGATAATCCAGTAAATGTGGTTTCTACAGACCTGACAGCCTATGCGTCTAAAGGTTATTTATTGGCTCAATCTGCTTGGGTGCAGGTGGATGTAGGAGAAAGTATCCCCGCCGGTTATGAAGTTGGATTTGTAATAGAACAGGTCGGACTATTGGGATTGTTATCCCTTGATGTTCTAAGTGGCATAACGTTAACTACCTATGATGTTAATGATAATCAGGTTGAAACTTTTAATGGTAATAACCTTCTGGCCAATGTTGGTGTATTGGACAATGGCCTTACAACGATTAGCTTTAAAACAACAGCTGCTTTTCAAAAGGTACGTATCAGAATTACCAGTGTATTGAGTCTCCTTACATCATACAGAGTTTATTATGGTTTTGTTCGTGCCGATTCAGACAATGACGGGGTAGTAGACTGTATTGATAAATGCCCTACTGGTGATGATAATCTGGTGAATAATTTTGGTTTGCCAATAGCCTGTAATCCAGAATGTATGGTTGAGGCTGGCCCTGATATTTCCTCTTGTCCGGGCTCAGACAATGGAACAGCACAATTGCTTGCCGCCGGACCAGGTCAATCTTGGAGTGCAGACCCTACTAATCCAGGCCCGGCCACTATCGATAGCTCCGGACTGGTAACCGGCCTAACGGTTAAAGATTCGTACCGGTTTATCCTTACAGAAGGTAGTTGTACGGATACAGTTATTGTGGACTATTACCAATCTCCAATGGATGCCTCTTGTAATGACCCTTTAGCTGTCACTGATATTATCATTGATGATGCTGGCCAGTTTAATGGGATTTGCCTGCTGTGCGGTGAAACTGATGCTGAAAATATAATTGATGGCGATCTTTCTAATTATCTGGAATACAGCAATGTTTTGTCCCTACTTTCAAGTACCTCTTTAATATCAGTAAAGGATACCGCGAATACTTATGCATCGGGCATGAACTTACGGGTAGGATTTGTAGTGTCTTTTCCAGATGGCTTATTAAATGCACAAGTTCTGAATGCAATTCAATTGCGGACCTATCTTGATGACAATCTAGTAGAAATTGCTGATGTAGGTGGTGCCAATGTGCTGGAAGCAGGAGCACTGGGAATTGGAGATGGCCTGCAAAGACTAAGTTTTATTGCAACCCAGGAATTTGATGAAATTGAATTGATTCTTGGTGATGTGGTGGGTTTGCTTACCACTATTCGGGTTTATTATGCATTTGGAGAGCCTGAGTCTTGCCCGAATGGCATTCAGAATGGTAGTGAACCGTCTGTTATTTGCATAGAGCCACTAACTAGCAACGCTAAATATTGCGCCGCCATAGATTATGATTTGACCGGCTTTTTTGGTGTTGCCTGTGCCCTTTGTGATATGGACCAGCTTTCGCATCTGGTTGATGATGATACAGATAATTTTGCCACCTTAAACCTTACTGTTGGCGCATTGACACAAGGAGGCATAGCAGTTCAAACAAGTGATACATTTCCTGCTGGATTCGAGGCCGGGTATGTTATATCTGCAGATGCTTCCTTACTGACTGCTGATGTTTTACAAGACCTAACGCTTAGCACATATTTAGGCGGTGTATTACAAGAAACTTATACAGGAACCTCTTCTCTCATAAACCTTTCCTTGATAAGTGGTAGTAATGATCTTGGATTCTTGGGTTTCAGAACCTCACAAGCATTTAACGAGGTCCGCCTGGTTGTAGACGCCCCTGTGAGTGTCGGCTTGCTTTCTTCTCTCAATATATATTATGCTTATATCCGAAGAGATACAGATGGCGATGGTGTTCCTGACTGTTTGGATAAATGCTGTAGTGGTAATGACAACATGGATGCTGATGGGGATGGCCGAACTGATGGCTGTGACCCTCCTCCTATTACGGTACAAGCTAAGGTTTTCATGGAAGGGGCATTGGTTAGCCTCCTTAACCCCAGCGAGTATAATTTGACCATGCGGACGCTTCTTAATGATCTCAGGATCTTACCTGGACAAGTTTATGAAGATTTTTTCTTTGGCACTGTTTATAGCGCAGTGGGACAACCCTTTAGTGGACCCCCATGGAACTACAGTGGACAGGAAGGCAGCCTCTTTGATTCGGGAGGTAACCTCAATTTAGGGACTGCAGGTTATCCTTTTAGAGTTGTGGATTGGGTATTGGTTTCCCTTAGGGCTGACCCTGCCGGCACCGGCGGCCCTATCTGTCAGGCAGCCGCATTGGTGCTTAATGATGGCACTATTCGATTTGTAGAACAATTTGACTGCTTCAATGTAGACCCTGAACTGGATTATTATTTGGTTGTAGAAAGTAGAAATCACCTCATTGTCATGTCAGATACAGCCATACCTGTGGTGGATGGGGTAATCATCTATGATTTTACAACTCAAGAGAGTTATATCGATGACCCCTTTGGATTCGGAATTTTTGTTGGACAAAAAGAAGTTGCACCAGGTGTCTTTGCCATGTTTGCTGGTAATGGCAATCAAGGAGAAGCACCTACTTCCGATACAGATTTGAATTTCGGAGATCGCAGCTCTTGGGAACTTCGGAATGGGATTCTTGGAAAATATTTCCCCTCGGATTATAACCTCAACGGTGACATTAACCTTAATGATCGGATTTTATGGGAATCGAATAATGGGAAATTTACAAGTGTGCCTAATGATTAAAATTTAAAAGAATGTATGGGGTTTGTTGCTACTAGTTTTAAATAGAACTCGCTCCAAATATGCCCTTATGAAAAGCGCCTTGCTTGGCCTTTAAATATCAATAAAACACAATAATTTTTATTGTAAAATATAGCTAGTAATAAATCATTTTTATTAAACAAATTGGGTCATGAACAAATTTACAACAACATTTAGCAACAAAAATTACGGCCGTTTTGGGGCTTTCTTTTGGCTAACCTCTTTTTTGTTTTTAAGCTCATTTAACCAATTATTTGCCCAACCAACAGTTACTGTGCGTTTTGCAAACCCACAGTTGGATTGTGTGACTGGTGAGTATTGTATGGATGTCGAATTCCAATCTGACATTGCCGATGAGGAAATCTTTGGAATGAACGTCCGCTTTTTTTACGACAGCAGAATGCTTACGTTTCTTAATTTCGGAGATTTTCAAGGTGGATATGCGGCGGTAAGCCCCGATCCTCCATTTGTAAATACCGGTGGCGCAAGCAGTGGACCCGCATTCAATTTTAGCGGACCTGCAACTTATGTCAATGGCGCAATGCAGCTTACCAATTCAGGTGCTCCAGATATCTTATTAACAACAAATACCTGGTCTAAACTTTTTCAAGTTTGCTTTAGCATCAATGCACCAAATGTTGAGCTGGACAATTTCTGCCCAAGTGTAGTTTGGGATTTGGAGCAGGATCCCTTAAATGGTGGTTTTTTTCCTACGAGTGATGGAATTGTTATCACCGTTGTAGATCCAAACCCAGGCCAGGAGTCGACAGCTGCAACAGAGAATGTAGATCAGTTCAACTGGGAATACATTGGAGGAGGATCTCCTCCTTATGGCCAGTTTCTGGAGGAGGATTGTATTGTGGGGCGATGTATTGACCTGGAATTTGACAAAACTGTTGACAATAGTTCCCCAATCATTGGCGATCAGATAGTTTTTACCCTAACACTCGATAATGCCGGTCCCGATACTGCATCAAATATTGTTGTTACTGACCTTCTTCCAGATGGATTCAGCCATGATAGTAATGATGGTGGCGGTAGTTATGATTTTATGACCGGAGAATGGACGATTAGCACGATTCTTCCCGGTGAAGATGCAATCTTAAATATTACAGCAACTGTGAATTCTACAGGAGATTATACCAACCTGGCAGAAGTCACAACTGCTATCGGTAATGATCCCGACTCAACGCCCAATAATGGTGTTGATACCGATATGGATACAAACGTGGAAGATGATCCTGAAGATGAAGATGATGGAGATGGAGTAGTTGTCGATCCTCAGGTAGCTGATATTAGCCTGACTAAGATAGCTACCCTGGATTTAGGTGTCGATGGTATCCTGAATCCTGGCGATATGATTAATTATGCTTTTACTGTAACCAATACGGGTGATGTTACCCTAACCAATATTACGATAAATGACCCACAGATTACTGTGACTGGAGGCCCTCTAGCCAGTCTTACTACCGGACAGAGTGATAATTCTACTTTTACAGGTTCCTATACGATTACTCAAGCTGATATTGATGCAGGTTTTTATACCAACTCGGCTACTGTTAGTGGAACTGCCCCGAATAGTGATGTAATAATGGATGTCTCTGATGATCCAAATGATTTAACTGATGTGGATCCAGATGCAGATGGTGATCCAGATGACCCGACAGTTGTAACTTTTATTCAGGATGCAAATCTAGCCCTGGAGAAAACGGGCACATTTAATGACGAAAGCGGAGATGGTTTTGCCCAGGTTGGAGAGACGATTAGCTATGCCTTTTCGGTGACTAACAATGGCAATGTCACAATAACCAACGTTGTGATTACCGATCCTTTGGTGACCGTAACGGGAACAACAATTGCAAGCCTTGCTCCTGGCCAAACGGACAATACCAGTTACACGGCTACCTACACAATCACGCAGTCCGATATTGATGCGGGTAATATGACCAATACCGCAACGGCAACGGGTACTGATCCCAATGGCGATCCGGTAAGTGATGATAGTGATGATCCGAATGATCTGACAGATGTGGATGATGATACTGATGGTGATCCAGAAGATCCGACTGTCACACCAACACCACAGGATGCGAATCTGGCCCTTGAAAAAGTAGGTACATTTAATGACGAAAGCGGAGATGGTTTTGCCCAGGTAGGTGAGACGATTAGCTATGCCTTTTCTGTGACCAATAACGGCAATGTAACGATAACCAATATTAACATTACCGATCCTCTGGTGACTGTTTCTGGTGGTCCAATCGTAAGTTTGGCTCCCGGTGCTACAGACAATACCACTTTTACAGCAAGTTATACGATTACACAAGCCAATATCGATGCAGGTAGTATTACCAATATC
>BQJU01000036.1 GCA_021604865.1 Saprospiraceae bacterium
AGGCAAAAAGTGTCAATTTTTTGGTGAAACGAGGCGCTTTTTGCGGAGCATATCTGGAAGATACGGTCAAAAAAAGCAACAAAGTATCAGCAAAAAAGAGGCGTTTTGGGCCCAAAGGGTGACCTCCAAACATGCACTAAATGACTCATTATCGACTCAAAGGTCAATTCCCAAATACACTCAAAAAAAATTGCCGTGTTTCTACTAGCTGAAATTTAGAAAAATCGTTACCTTGATTTTTTACAATTAAAAGTACGAGAGTAATAACACATGCAACGATTGATTGGCCAATATACAGGCGTAGAAAAAGGACCCTTACTCATTTGTTTTGGCGGTATGCACGGCAATGAACCTGCGGGCATTCAGGCCTTAGACCTAATGCTAAAAATGCTTGAGGTGGAACCGATCACCAATCCCGAATTTCATTTTCGTGGCCGGTTGGTTGGTTTGAGGGGTAATTTGAAAGCCATCCAGCGCAATCAACGTTTTCTGGTAAAAGACCTCAACCGGCAATGGACACCGGAGAATATAGCCCGGATTAAAACGGCCAGCCTTCGGGAATTGGATGCCGAAGATCAAGAGTTAAGAGCATTGCATAGTATCATTGAAGCAGAAATTGAAACGTATCAGCCGGAGAAGCTCGTTGTCCTGGATTTACATACCACTACTGCCGAGGGCGGTATTTTTTCTTTCGCAACAGACGACCCGGAGAGTGTTCGTATTGGCATTGAATTACATGCACCGGTTATGAAAGGTTTTTTGAATGGCATTCGGGGCACTACCTTGCATTATTTTAATAGCAATAACTTTGATCCGGAAACCGTAGGTGTCGCCTTTGAATCCGGCCAACATAATGACCCCCTTTCGGTCAACCGAGCTATTGCTGCGCTGACTAATTGTATGCGCACCATCGGTTGTGTTGATACCGATCATGTCGAAAATCGGCATGATCAATTATTGATAGAATATTCCAAGCACCTCCCTAAGGTTGCCGAGTTAATCAGTAACCATAGTATTAAGCCAGAAGATCACTTTGTGATGAATCCCGGATACCTTAATTTTCAAGCTGTGAAAAAAGGAGAAGAGCTGGCCAGAGATAAAAATGGCCCTATTTGCGCCGACGCCGATGGTTTATTGCTGATGCCACTATATCAAAACCAGGGCGATGATGGCTTTTTTTTGATTGAACCTCTGGAGTGGAATTAAACAAACTCGTATGATGATGGTGAGCAGTAATGTAGCTGCATCTCCTTGTCGCTCACCTTTCCCGCAACACACCAGGCACTTATTCGTTTTAATTTTGATGAATGACTTTGCAAAAAAGACGTACAGGTGGTTTTTCATCTTGTCATGGGTAATGCTATTGGCCGGTCATGCGAGGACTCAGGCTTATGAGCTGCGCATTTTAACCGTAGACCAATCAGAGGTTTGGGAAAACATGAAGATGGAGGTAAAAAAAGAACAGCTGGACTCCCTCAGCATGCTAAGTGAATTGCAGCGATTGACCAACCAATTGCATCAAGATGCTTACCTGGAGGCTTCAATAGATACGCTTGCTGTAAAAGATTCACTGGCTATTGCTTTTCTGCATTTGGGGCCACAATATGAATGGGTACAACTCAAAGATGGCAATGTGGGGGACGCCTGGCTGGATCAGGTGGGTTTTCGGGAACGGCTGTATCGCGGCAAGCCATTTACTTATGGAACGGTAGCCCGGCTACAAGAACGACTGCTGACTTATGCCGAAAACAATGGTTATCCCTTTGCAAAGGTTTGGCTGGATAGCATCGTTGTTGAAGGAGTGGGTATACGGGCGCAACTGTTTATGGATAAAGGCCCCTTGATTCTCATCAGCCGGATTGAGGTGAAGGGGAATGCCCGTCTTTCCAAAACCTACCTGACCCGCTATCTGGGTATCCGGGAAGGCATACCTTTCGACAAGGCAAAAATACTGCGTATCCGGGATCGTATCCGCGAGTTACCCTTCGTACAGGCAAAAAAAGATGTGGTCATCCAGTTTCGGGACAACCAGGCGATCCTACAACTAGAACTGGAGCGGAAAAATGCCAGCCGCTTTGACTTTTTGATCGGCGTATTGCCCAACAGTCAATCTACCGGTAGTGTGCTCATTACGGGCAGCTTTGAGGGGGAGCTGCAAAATCAGTTTGGCCTGGGGGAAAAAATATACGCCCAATTTGAACAGCTGCGCCCCCAAACCCAGGAGCTCAATCTGGCTTTTAACTATCCCTATGTACTCGACCTGCCTATTGGTGTGGATCTGGACTTTTCCCTATACAAACGCGACACCAACTACCTGGATATCGGCTCCAACATTGGCCTGCAATACCTGCTGGAAGGGGCCAACTATGTCAAAGCTTTTTGGCATAATCAAAGTTCTATCTTACTGACTGTAGATACCCAACAGGTTAAAAATACGGGACAATTGCCAGACACGCTCGATGTGCGGCGCTCCTTTTTTGGCTTGGAATATTTGCAGGAACAACTCGACTACCGTTTCAATCCCCGCAAAGGCTGGTCGGTTAAACTGCGGGCCGGAGCAGGCACCAAACGCATCAAACGCAACAACCAGATCGCTCAGCTCGACATTGAAGATCCCTACAGCGACCTCAAACTCAAATCATTCCAATATAAAGTAGAAGGGCAGCTTGCCGGATATTTGCCCCTATTCAAGACAAGTACCTTCAAAACACAAATTCAGGGTGGTTTCCTCATCGCTGATGAGCCGGTTTATGCCAATGAACAATACCGGATAGGTGGCAACAAATTGCTGCGTGGTTTTGATGAGGAGTTTATTTTTGCAACCAATTATGCCATTCTGACTCTGGAATACCGCCTGTTGCTTGGGCAAAACTCCTACCTCTACCTCTTTGGTGACTATGCCCGCGTCGACAATAAAACGGCAAAAACGGAACCGGGCGTGGATACCGTCGATTTTCCTTATGGATTTGGCGCTGGCATCACTTTTGAAACCAAAGCCGGCATTTTTGGGCTCAGCCTTGCCTTTGGCACTCGCCAACCAGAACCTATAGATTTTGGATCACCAAAAGTGCATTTTGGGTATGTGAGTTTGTTTTGAGATGAGGGACGGGGCGGTTGACGGCTCACGGGGAGATTTTATCCAACAGTGGGAAGTGAAAAGTGGAAAGTGAGCACGCTAATTGACGATGGGGCTTCTACTTCATGCACTCCTTCTATTTTTTCCAACAAATCCATATCTTTAACTACACATCTAACCAACCAGTATCAAAATCATGTTGAATCCATCATCATTCACCAATTGACCTATCGTAAGAAGACCGGTTCCAGGTTTACCAATCTGGAAGCACTACGCCAAAATGATGCAATCCTTCAAGTGCTCTACCTCGCCAAAAATGGACAAAATAGCTTGCTCAGTTTGTACATCAAAGCCCAAAAACAGGCGGAGGACATTATTGAGCGGATTGAGGCCGAAATAGGATAACCTTTCTGGCTGGTCGTAAACGAATATGGCTTAAGGATAGTAAGGGAAGGCGATAGCCGCAGTGCCGGTGCAGCCGGTACCGGAGCGATAGCGGAGCCCTGGATAGCCTGACCCTGCGCAGTACAACGGAGCAGGGGAAGCCCCAAATTAGTTGCCAGCCAACCCCAACCCCAATTTATACGTCTTGACTGAAAAAACCTTATTATGAAAAAGCAAACGCTCTTATTTTGGTGTTTCAGTCTTTTGTTGACAACTGGCGCTTTCGCTCAACTCTCTATTGGCATCAACGCCGCATACGGACATTCCTGGCAGGATTATGGGGATGATTTTTACGCTTTCGGCAGGGACTTGAAAATCGATGGTTATACCCTGGCTGTATCCATATATTATGATTTAAGCTCCAATCTGTCAGTGGGCATGGAGCCGGGCATAACCCGCCGGGGATCAGCTCGTGACCCTGGATTTGCCTGGAGAAATATCTATGTATGGCAGGGTGCCGCCATTTATAACAATTATGTGCAACTGCCTTTACTGCTACGTGGACAGCTAAACTTATGGCAAAGCAATTTTTTCTTATCAGGAAAAGTGGGAGGAGGTCCGGCCTATATGGTTAGCGGCCACCGTCAGATCAAGTATTGGGAACCGTCACAGGCGGAGGAACGTCAAGACCTCAATTTTAAAGAAGAGCAAGACCTCAACCGTTGGGATTTTGGTGGGTATGGTGGCTTAGGCCTTGGATACCGGATTGGCCCAGGTGCTATCCAGGTAGAAGCCAATTATTATTACGGCCTGATGGATGCCAATGACCAACTGACTTCAAAGAATAGAAGTTTGCTGTTTGGTTTGGGGTATACCTTTCGCCTGTAAAATAGTATGCGTTTGTGCTCCAGACGGCGGAATTTCTGGAGGAGGTGATGTCAACTGTCCTGTTTTTAACGGCCAAATAGAGAAAACATTGGCTTGGGAAAATGATTAGAATCAGATCGCTGCGCTGTGAGATTGCTGCGCTGCCAGACTAAAGACAGCGTAGTGCCTGACTCCTGACAGCAAAGCGATCTGATTGGGACACAAATTCTGTTTTGGATAATTTTCTAATAAAATGAGTGACGTTACGCCTGCCATGGACCTCAGAGAGGTCACACTTTTTTAGCTCGGAGCGTAGGCTTTTATTCGACCTCAGAGAGGTCGCACCTTCTTTGAACGTTGACTTCTTTTTAATTGTTTCCCGTTTCTTATAGTTATCGAAATAGGTGATGAACCAGGAAAAACACCATAGGGGAAATTCATTTAAGGAAGAAGAGGTATTCGATTTTTTTGACTGGGTGTAATTGGTGCGACTACGCTGTAGTCGAAAACCATGACGTTATGACGTGCTAATATACTTAGACCACGCTGTGGTCCAAAGCGATGGTGCTTTTGAGATCGCTTTGCTGTGAGATTGCTGCGCTGCCAGACTAAAGACAGCGTAGTGCCTGACTCCTGACAGCAAAGCGATCTCTCAGCGCAGCGTTCTGAATCCCTCACTCCCCTACTTCTTCACTTCCTCAATCGGTACCCGCACACCATCTTTGTAGGAGACGATCCAGGCATCTTTAAGTCCTTTGGCTTGTAATTGAGTTTGTAATTGTTTAGCATCCGCATAATTGCGAAAGCGTCCGAGGGCTACTTTTTGCAATTTATTGCGTTCTTCCAAACTCAATTCGTTAGTTGTTTCCAGACTTTTATCAATGTGGCCGCCTTCGTAGGCACCAATTTGCACCCGAAACCAGACACCATAATCATCAGAAGATTCCTGCATTTTTTGAGTGACTGCGGACAACTGACCTTGAAGGTTGGCCAATTCCGTTTGCATCGCCACATTTTCTGCCTGTATTTGGCTAAATTGATTGCTGTTGTTGCCGAGCATAGCTTTGGCATCGGCAATTTCTTTTTGCGCCCGATTCAATTGATCCTGGCATTGGCTCAGTGAAGATTTGGCAGATTCCATTTCTGCGGTGAGTTCTTTGGAAGCTCCACATGAAGTGAAAATCAAAGAAAATACAAGGGCAAACAAGGGTAAAGAATATTTCATATTTATTAGGATTTGTGATGGGCACTAAAATAGGTAAGAATTAGCAGAAATGAAAATCAGATTTCTCATCCTGCATTTATCTGTACCCGGATTCAAAAAACTGTTGAAATTCGCGTAATTGTTGTTCTAATTCCTGTTTTTGCTGCTGGAGTTGCTGCAAACGCTCCCGCATATACAGGATGGTTTCAATGCCGGCCCAATTGACCCCTAATTCTGTGTGCAGTCGCAGAATGGTCTCCAGCGTACCGATCTCTTCTTCCGGAATGCACGGTTGTTTGTCCCGTTCCTTGGGAACAAACAGGCCAAATTCAATAATTTCGTCAATAAGTCCAGTGTCTATTGAATGAAAATCACAGAACTCCCGAATAGAAATATAATGCAGGGTTGCCATAACTTAAGTCGTTTTTTTAGCTGCTAATTGTTGAAATAGGGAGATTTCTTCTTCACTCAGGTTTTCTGGAATTTTAGCGCTGAGTGTGACATAGAGGTCGCCAAATTGATCTTTCTTTTTATAAACGGGAAACCCTTTTTCTTTTAGCCGGATTTGTTTGCCGTTTTGAGTGCCTGCTTCGATGGGAACCTTTACCTTGCCGTTCATCGTTGGTATCTCCACTTTACCTCCCAGGATCATCGTATACAAATCAATTTGTGCTTCCGAAAACAGATCATTGCCAACGCGCTTGAAAGTTGGATCATCTGCCAGTTTAAAGGTGATAAACAGATCGCCTTTGGGACCGCCGTTTCTTCCGGGGCCACCCTGCCCCTTGATGCGAATCGTTTGTCCATTGGCCACCCCGGCGGGGATAGTCAGGCGGATTTTTTTGCCATTTACGGTCAATACCTGTTGCTGATCGCGAAATACCTCGCGCAGGTTCAAATGCAATTCCGCATTAAAGTCCTGCCCTTTAAAAGACATACGACGGCCTCCGCCCCCTCCACCCATTTCTTCAAAACCGGCTTCATGGCCAAACATAGAGCGAAAAAAATCGGAAAAGTCACCGGAATAGGTTTGTCCTTGACCACCACCGCTGCTCCTGGCACGGCTTTGTTGCTGACGGCGGGCCTCCTCAAAAGCATCTGCATGCTCCCAATCCTTACCGTATTGATCGTATTTTTTACGCTTTTCCGGATCACTCAATACTTCGTAGGCTTCGTTGACCTGTTTGAATTTCACCTCCGCCGCCTTGTCATTCGGATTCACGTCGGGATGGTGCTTACGCGCCTGCTTCCGATATGCCTTTTTGATCTTGCTCTGATCGGCGTTTTTGGGGATGTCCAGTATTTTGTAATAGTCGATAAATTCCATAGATTAATGCTTCTGAATGAATAACACTTTAAGGAGGGACTGTGTTTGCAGGAACAGGTAAAAGCTAGTGTTCTGTAACATAAGTTGTGTTGAATAATTCGGAAGTCATTTGCGTCCTGACCGAGGCGTAAGGAAGGAAGCTTTCAGCGCTTTGGGGGCAACCAAATGAATTTGGTTGGTATGATGCACTCGTATCGACCCAAACTTTTTGGCTGGTTTATGCTGGTCTCAACAAGAACCATCTATTGCCATGAGAAAAGCTGGCTTTCAGCGCTTTTGGGGGTAACCAAATGAATTTGGTTGGTACGAAGCACTTGTACCAGCCAGTTTTTTTGGCTGCGAAGGATCACTTTTCGCTACAAAAGCCGACCTCCAAACATGAAGCTCTTACTCAATACCGCTCCCACTTCACGCCCTCCTGCACATCAAACAAAAAACCATTCACTACCACGAAGCGGGTTTGGCCGTCTTTTTGCAACAACAAGGCCGGATTCGTGCCGGATATAATATCCGTTTCCGGATTGCCATTACCGGATAATAATTGTAGTGGATACTGACTGTAGAGTTGGCCCTGGGGAACGACTTGCAGCCGAACGCTGGTATACCCTTCGCGCCACAATTTTGATGCATCCAATTTCTTCAGGGCATTGATATTCGGGAGTACTTCCGGATAGGTTTTGCCGGGGACAGCCCGGTAGCCTTTTCCTGGAAAATCTTCATAAGCATAAAAAATAGAGAGGTCACCTATATCCGAGACGCTACTTCTATAGTAGAATTCGCGGTTGCCATCCATATCGCGTTCATTATTGCGAAAAGCGATATCCACCATATACCAATTGCCTTCTTTTTCTACTTCGACTTCCCGTAAGATGAGATCGTGAAAGGCATTGCCATTATTAAAGGGAATTTTATTGTAAGCATCCAGCGAAACAGGAGCGTAGCGACGGTTGGCAATAGCATCCATGGCCGTCAACAGAGCGAGATAATTAAACTTGCGGATTTCCTGTTTTTCCCGGTCATTTGCCAGTCCCCCAGATTCAATAAGGACGGTACTGGTCCCCCATTTCTGAATGTTGTCGCCAAAGGCACGGGGTTCAAAGCCATCGTAGTATTTGGCAATCTTGCCAGGAATGAGGGGCTGTAACTGCGTATTCATCCAGCCAATCAGACGCATAGCATCTCCACGTACCTGATTGATTTCCTTTTGTTCATTATAGGCAGGGGCCAGAAATGAGAGGGTCGCCGTATTGGCTTTGCTGCCAGCTGCATAATAACGACTTTGGTCGTGTAGATTGAAGCCCCAGTCGGCATCCGTTTGATCACGAATGCGCTTGAGCAGTTGGGATTCCGGGCATTGTAGCCGCTGGGCATCACGATTGAGGTCTATTCCCAAAGCATTGCGCCGTTCAAAACGCTCTGCTCCATCAGGATTGAGCATGGGAATAAAATAGATGGTGAGCTGTTCCCGCAACTGCTGTCGCAACGCATCAAATTCATCATTTTGTCCCAAAAAATTGAATATATCCAACAGCGCCATCGTAGCAGTCGACTCATCTCCGTGCATTTGTGACCAAAGCAGGACTTTGATGGGCCCTTTACCTGTTTTTACCAGATAAATGTCCCGGCCTTCAATGGACTTGCCGGCTTTTTCTACCTCAAAATTGGCACCTAACTTATTAATGAGTGGAACAAGTTCACTGTGTTTAAAACGTCGGTCGCTAATGCTCTTTTCCTGATATTTCGAATAGGTATCTGCTAGCTTACCGGTCAGGTCATAGGGCGGCAGAGGCTTAACTTCGCCACTATCCGAACCACACATGGCTATTAGAAAAACGAATTCCAGCAGTATAAAAAAATGTCCCATTTTCATCATGATACAAAGCGTTAAAAGATCATTAATGTACGGACGAATTGGTGTCCTGAATTATTGCTCAAATGCAGGTAATAAACACCGGGCGGCCAATCCGGAATATGGATAGTTGCTTCCTTGCTGACCTGATTGAACGTCCAATGCTTCATGGGCTGGCTGTGGATATTGAGTACCTTGGCTTGCCAATTTTGCCGGTCTTCTGGTAAGACAATCCGAATATTGGCATCTGCTTTTACTGGATTTGGAAATAGTATTGGCTCCTGGTCGATATCAACCTGTCCTACACTATTGGGAGGGTTGCTGAGCACAACGGAAAATTCTTCGACACAGTTGTTCCCATCTGTAACGGTCAGGAAATAATCTCCAGCTAGAAGACCGCTGAGCATAGTTCCTGTATCGCCAGTATTCCAGGTGTAGGTAAAGGGCGGCGTTCCTCCTGCAAAAAGTTCAAAAGAAATCCATCCATCCGCCTGGCCAAAGACACTCGGATTGCCCGAATCTATAGACCAGTCTAGTGGTGAAGGGCCAGCAATTTCCACCTCAGCCGTATCTTCACAGCCCAATTGATCCCGCAATGTAAAATGATAATTGCCTGCTGCCAGGTTGTGGGAATAATTGCCGGTAGATGTACCATTATTCCACTCGTAGAGCATTGGTGGCGTGCCATTGCCAAATACATTGACAGCGCCCATAGGATCATTGGCACAAGTAACCGTATCCATGATTACGATATTCATACGGAAGGTTTCCCGTTCAAAAGCACCAAGATCAACTTGTCCCTCCATAATGCGAACATTATTGCCGAGATCAGTATTGAATACCAAAGTGTCCAAGCCTTCATTAATGCCGAGGTTTAGCGCAGGCGAACAAGCAGCCAGTTGGTAGTTTTGTTCCAACGTATCCACAAAAACAGGGTAAATTCCTTCAAGGATCCCTTCCCCACAAACGCCACTCTCTGCCTGGGAGCATAGTTGCGGACTTACCAAAGTATGGTCAATGGTAAAACCATGCAGGTTTTGTGTAGCCGCCTCGAAGTTGTGCAGGATTTGGTTGGTCGGAGTTTGTGGTTCCCAGATAATACTGTTGTGAAGGGACATGGTATTGATGACCCCTCCAGTTCCTCCCGAAGTTTTTTGGATAGGGTAAGCCCCATTATTATGGAATGTACAGTTTTGAATATTCGTTTGCAGACTTCCTGTGCCATTAATAATCCCCAAGGCGCCACCATTATTGGCAAATAACGTATTGGCAATGGTGATATCCGCATTGGGCGAGAAACTGGCTTGTTCGCTGATCGTCAGGTAAAGACCACCATAAGCTGATTTGTCGATCCCATTATTGGTAAACTGGCAATTTTGAATATCTACCAGGCCACTAGCGCCGTCGATTAATGAAAAGTGAATGGCATCACCGGGGGCCTGTGTATTGGTTTGTTTGTTGTTGTTAAAAATACAACGGTACAATTTTAGTGAAGTAAGGTTGTAAAAATTTTGCAGTTTTATTGCGCCGCCGCCTGCCCCTTCAGACTTGTTGTTGTCGAAACGGCAATCTAAAAATTCAAACTCAAAGGATTCTGAGGGGTTAAACCCAAAATAATTGTAGTAAAATGCCCCGCCAGCATCAGCAGTGTTGTCAATAAAAAAGCAATTTTCGAATCGCATATTTCCAAGGCCGGAAAAGGCATCCAATTGTACACCTCCCCCTTCTCCCTGGCTGGAATTCTCTCTAAAATTGGTATTCTTGATATTAATGCTTCCCTTTAACTCCACAACGCTGATCGCGCCACCGCCAATAAAAGCCCGGTTACCTTCGAAGGAGCAACCTTCAAGGGTAAACCCCTGAGGGCCGCTATAGCCTTTTTTATAAATGGCCCCGCCAAAAATGTTGGCTCTGTTTTCTGTAAACCGACAATTGATCAGATCGGGTGAGGCATATTGTGTATTGCCTTCAGCCTGGCAATATATGGCACCACCATTAACCGCTGAATTATTGTAAAAATGACAGTTAGCTATCTTGGGTCGACCAATCAGATGGGCATTATTTACGGCCACATAAAGTCCGCCGCCTTTATTCAGGGTTTCATTGGCATTTTGAGAATAGGTGGCTTGTCCATCCCGAATGGTAAACCCATCAAGCCTGGTGGTGGTCCCATTGGCAAAAGAACGAACCACCTGATAGGTATTATCTGTTGGGTTTCCCGAAATGCCGATATCGCCACTTAAAACACTCTCATAGGCACCCAATATCCTTTCTTCTACACTCGATTCTATGCCTGAAAATCCGCCGTAAATGGCTACTCCGTCTTTTAATTCAAAGGAAGTGGTGCGGTTATTGTCGCTAGTAGGTAAATAGGTCCCTGCAGCTACCCAGATGGTGTCTCCATCTTCAGCTAAGAAAAGGGCATCCTGAAGGTCTCGAAAAGCATGATCCCAACTGGAGCCATCCTCATTTCCGCCTTCCACATTTTGGTCTACATGGATTCGTTGTGGTTCCTGTGCAAATGTGTTTTGGTAACAAACAAATAGGCACAAGAACAACGCAAACATTGGTCTCATTACTCAAAAGATTAGATGATATTGAAACGCTAAATATAGGTTTTTTTCTAGAATGTGCTCAATCTAAGTGGAGAGAATTCCATAAATGCCTCTCTAATGGGTTTGATCAAAATCTCGCACGATACGGAGTGCCAATGCAATATCCAGATAAAACTCCCTAACCAACTCAAAACTCAGGTTGGAACGGAGTAAAAACGGTTCCATCAGGTCCCGGGGTTCTGTTATGCCGGCATAAATTTCTTTGTTGTGAAAAGAAAGGTAGATGTCTTTCCCCGTTTTTTCAGTGTATTTCACCAGGGCTTCCTGCATAGGTTCAGACAAAATGCCCACGACATGGGTATCTTCAGTGGCATAAACCAGAAATTTTTCCCGGAATTGCTCATTGAGAATTTCGTCATCCATATTTTCCCCTCCGCGCCAGTTGTATGCTTTGATGGAACGCGTGAGGTATTGCCGTTTTTTTCGTGGCCAAACCACGATGGAGCCTTCTGCATCTTCCCCAAATATGGCATATAAAAACACGCCTTCAAAAACTTCAGTAAGCTTGTTACTAACGGGGGATATCTCGCGAACGGCTAACTCACAAAGTTCAAACTCCATTTCACCAACCATCCCACTAATAAAATCTTCTCCCTCATAATACACTGCGCTGGTTTCAAAGATGCCACTTTTAAAAAACTGGTCCTTTTCCAGTTTCTTTTTGGGGTCGTATTTTAAGTTGCTGTAATTGGGCAAACCATTCATGAAATCCAGGATGAGGTTCATAATCTGTGGTTTAAACGTTTGCCGGAAACGTTGAATTCGGTAGGTCAGATAACTGATATAAACCACCACAGGAAGCGTCAAGACCAGAGCAACAACAAGGATGCTTAGGTACATTTCGACAATGAGTAAGGCAATGCCCATTAGACTGGAAAAGAAAATCAAGCGGATCAGACGAATACGGTACCGTTCCAGGCGGATTAGCTCCGGATAGATGGTATGATTGTAATATATCCTGAAGTCGTCTAAGCGGTCCATTGTAAAAACAAAATACGATGATCAATTTTTTCAAGACACCCACACACAAAAACCACCATCAACCAACCAAATACAAACTTTTAATGTCTTTGAAACGTTCTTTACGTCAGCTGGTAGTTGTCAAGTGGCGATATTACTAAAAATTGTGCTTAATTCGCTAAAAGACAATAGACTGATTGTACATTTTTTAAAAAAAAGCGTAACTTTGCGCCCTTATGGAAAAACAGCTTTCTTATTTAGCATTACTTTGTGGGACGATCTTACTATTAGCCAGTGGTTGTAAGAGTGAATTTGAAAAGGTCAGGATCAGCGGCAATCCGGAAGTGATGTTTGCCAAGGCCAATGAATATTATGAGGAAGAAGAGTTTGCCAAGGCGCAATCACTCTTTGAGCTGGTTATAGGCAGCTACAGGGGCAAAAAGGAGGCAGAAGAAATCTATTACAGATACGCCTATACTTATTATTACCTGGGTCAATATATTCTGGCATCCTACTACTTCAATAATTTTTCCAATACCTATAGCGCGAGCCAATATCGGGAAGAAACCGATTTTATGGCCGCATATAGCCATTATAAGCTTTCGCCTACTTTCCGATTAGATCAGACTTATACGGAAAAGGCGATTGAAGACCTTCAGTTGTATGTCAATACCTACCCCCAGAGTGAGCGGGTGCAGGAAGCCAATCAGCTTATTGACGACATGCGGGCCAAATTAGAGCGCAAAGCTCTGGAGGAGGCCATGCTTTACTTCGATTTACGACAGTACCAGTCGGCTATTCAATCTTTCGAAAATTTATTGAAAGATTTTCCGGAAACCAACCGGGCCGAAGAGGTACGTTATTATATTCTCCGTTCAGCATATTTGCTTGCGGACAACAGTTTTGTTGAAAAACAGGAAACAAGATACAGAGATGCCCTTACCCGTGCTTCCGAGTTTATTGCAAAATACCCGGATAGCGACCATGCTAAGGAGGTGGCGCAAATGTTAACCAATTCCAAAGAGAAATTAAATCAATTGACAAATGTCGGATATCAAGACAAGAGTTCAAGGACTCGATCCTAATGTTAGAGCTCGTGATATTGGCCAGATGGTAAAAGATACGGAGAATATCTACGAAACCCTGGCAATCATCATCAAACGTTCTAAGCAATTGGCTGTTGACCTCAAACACGAACTACACCAAAAATTGGACGAGTTTGCTGTAACTTCCGATACCATTGAAGAAATCAATGAAAACAAGGAACAAATCGAGATTTCCAAGTTTTACGAGCGGCTGCCCAATCCGGTAATCATCGCTACTGATGAATTCCTTCAGGATGAGATATACCACCGCTTCAATGAAAGAAGGAAAGACCGCGAAATGGACTAATACCATTCCGAGCATATCAAAACAGGAATAATGATGAACGGTGATTTACTTCCCGCTATTTTTCTTGTTGGGTATTCTTTGTTTGTCCAAACAGCTTGCAAAGCAACTTGTTAAATAATAAAGATGACGGTTGGCCATTACGGACAGCCGTCATTTTGCGTTAACGATCTTATGTTAGAAGCCAAAAAGATCATCCTGGGTGTAACTGGCAGCATTGCGGCCTACAAAGCTGCTTTTCTGGTCAGGTTACTGGTAAAAGCCGGTGCCGAAGTCAGGGTATTGATGACACCTGCTGCTGCACAATTTATCAGCCCACTCACCTTATCTACCCTATCCAAAAATCAGGTACACACGGCCGTCAGCGCTGAAGATAGCTGGAACAACCATGTAGAAATGGGTCTGTGGGCAGATGCGATGGTTATCGCTCCGGTCACCGCCACCACCCTGGCCAAAATGGCGAATGGCATTTGTGATAATATCATTGTCGCCACTTATCTGTCGGCTCGTTGTCCAGTGTTTTTTGCTCCGGCGATGGACTTGGATATGTGGCAACATCCCGCTACCCGTGAAAACGTGAGGCGGCTACAGACCTACGGCAATCACCTGATTCCTGTTGAGCATGGTGAACTGGCCAGCGGTCTGGTGGGCAATGGACGGATGGCAGAACCTGAGACAATCGTGCATCACCTGGATCAATTTTTCCAGGCTTCTACCCTACTTGCCGGAAAAAAGGTCCTGATTACTGCCGGTCCTACTTTTGAACCTATTGATCCGGTGCGTTTTGTCGGCAATCGCTCTTCAGGAAGGATGGGAATCGCACTGGCCGAGCAAGCAAAAGCACGCGGAGCCGAAGTCGTCCTTATTCTGGGGCCCACTCATTTGCGTCCTTCAAGCCCAGGAATTCAGACGATAAGCGTGCAAACCGCTACCGAAATGGCCGCAGCTGCAAAGCAACATTTTCCGAAGTCAGCGGTCGCAATTCTGGCTGCTGCAGTAGCGGATTACCGCCCTGGAGAGGTGGCCAAAGAGAAAATCAAAAAGAAAAAGGATACATTCACCCTCGAATTGATCAAAAATCCGGATATCGCTGCCACACTGGGTCAGCAAAAAAAGGAAAACCAGCTGTTGATCGGATTTGCTTTGGAAACACAGGAAGAAGAAACCAATGCCAAGGGAAAAATGGTCAAGAAAAACTTTGATTTTATTGTATTGAATTCATTGCGGGATGAAGGAGCAGGTTTTAACCTTCTGACCAATAAGATTTCGATCATACATCGGGACAATAAGATCAAAAAATATGAGTTAAAGTCAAAGGAAGCTGTGGCTGGAGATATCCTCGATGAAATCGAACAGCTATTGTCAAAGCACTAATAATTTTGAAAGACATGCAATTAAGAAAACTATTTGCTATAGCGATATGCTTATGTATGACCACCTTGTTGTACAGCCAGGAACTCAATTTTACCGTCAAAATTAATACCCAAAAACTTCAGGTAACAGACCAGAAGGTTTTTGAAACCCTGGAAAGGACCCTTTTGGAATTCCTCAATAATCAGAAGTGGACAAACACGGTCTTCGAGTCTGAAGAAAGAATCAACTGCAACCTGATCCTAACCATCCAGGAAGAATATCCACCTTCAGGTTTTAAAGGACACCTGGCTATCCAGTCTTCCCGACCGGTTTTTGGAAGCGATTACGAAACGCCGATGTTCAATTACATCGACAAAGAGGTGACCTTTGAATACGAACAATTTCAGCCGATAGTTTATAGTAAAAATAATTATAACGATAACCTCTCCTCGGCGCTGGCCTTTTATGCACACATCATTTTGGGAATGGATTATGACTCTTTTTCTCCTTTTGGTGGTGAAGAGTACTTCCAGCGTGCGCAGGATATTGTGAATAGTGTTCCACCTAGTGCTGCCAGTGCCAATCCTGGTTGGCGTTCGGTAGATGGCAACCGCAACCGATTCTGGTTGATTGAAAATATTCTTTCTCCACGAGTAAAGTCGTATCGCCAAGCCATGTATGATTACCACCGCCAAGGCTTGGATCTGATGGCCAGTGATTCCGAAACCGGTAGGGCAAATATGGCGCAGGCACTGGACGTGATGCCGGTAGTCAACCAGTCTTATCCCAATTCGATGATTTTGGCCTTATTTTCTTCCAACAAAGCTCAAGAAATTGTCGAGATCTTTAAACGCGGCACCCTTCCCGAACAGAATCAGGTGATGCGGGCAATGGTCAAAATTGATCCCGCAAATGCTTCAAAATACAGAGGAATTAAATAACACACGCTGAGCCTTTATCCCATTCAAGTTGTTTGAAAAAGTGTAAGCCCGGTTAATTTGGCCATACGAACTTGTTTGGAGGCCAACCCCAATGCAGCAAGATCGGGGCAAGCCATTCGGGCTGCAAAGGGTCGCTTTTCGATGATATTTCGTTATTTTTCTTGTCCGTCTTGGCTGCGCCTAGATGAACTTCAAAAAAAGCCTCATTTCATCAACCAAAGCCGACCTCCAAACAAGCTCTTACACTTTTTGTGTTCAATGCAAGCAGACGAAATTTAATAATTATGAGAAAAATTGTTCAGTCACTCCTGGTTTTGATTTTTAGTACAGCTATTGCCAATGGCCAGGAATACAAACTGCCTGCCGAGATCAGTTGGGGTGAGGAATTAAAGGAGCCAACCGGTTCTTCACTAAGCAAAATAATTGCGGCAGGATCTTATGGCTTTTACGCCTTGCGGCTGAAAACCACCAAAATAACAAATGAAGACCAGGCCTTTGTCGAATTTTATAACAGTGACATGAAGCTCAAGCGCTCTCAAAAACTGGACCTTAAATACAAGGGAAAAAAACGAGACTTTGAGGATATGGTTATGGTGGGTGGCAGTATCTATTTGCTGACCAGTTTCAACAATGAAGCCAAAAAGAAAAACTATCTATTCTTACAAAAATTGAGTGATCGATTGATTCCTTCGCGTGAGTTGGAATTGATTGGTGAAATTGATACCCGTAACAAATACAGAGAAGGAGGCTTTGATTTGATCCTATCACGGGACAGCTCTAAAGTTTTGGTATACAACCAGCTGCCTTATCAACGAAATGAACCGGAACGTTTCACTCTACGGGTTTTTAATAATCAATTTGAGTCCATGTGGACCAAGGATATCGCCTTGCCCTATAGTGATGATCATTTTTCGGTAGAGGAATACCAGGTGGATAAGGAGGGCAATGTCTATCTGCTCGGGGTACATTTTCAGGACAAATATCGCGTTCGTCGACAGGGCAAGCCCACCTATACCTATTCCGTATTGGCGTATACGAATGCCGGCGCAGATTTTGAAGAATATCGGATCGATCTGACGGATAAATTTGTTACTGACTTGACCTTCCGTGTTGCCGATGATGGCAATTTGATCTGTTCAGGTTTTTATTCCGACAAGGGGACCTATAGTATAAAAGGGACCTACTTTTTTCGTCTTGATGCCAAAAGTAAGGAGGTCTACAATGTCAATCTAAAGCCTTTTGATTTTGAATTCCTGACTGAATATATGTCACAGGGGCAGAAAAACCGAGCCCAACGAGCTGAAGAATCTGGCAATGCCAACCGCTCTACAGAATTGTATCGGTATGCCCTCAACGATCTGATCCTGCGTTCGGATGGTGGGGCAGTTTTAGTGGCGGAACAATATTATATTTATGAACGAAGTTACCGCGATTATACGGGGGCCATCTATTCGGATTATTTTTATAATTACAATGACATTATCGTGGTCAATATCCGGCCCAATGGTGAAATAGAATGGGCTACCCGAATTCCCAAGCGGCAGGAAACCCTCAATGATGGAGGATACTTTTCTTCCTATGCGATGGCCATTGTACGAGATAAAATCTATTTTATTTACAATGATAATGCTCGAAATTTTGGTCAGGAGAATGAAAACCGGCGGCGTTTGTATAATTTTAATGGCCGTTATTCGGTAGTGGC
Organism: Saprospiraceae bacterium; assembly: GCA_021604865.1. Classification (GTDB taxonomy): domain Bacteria; phylum Bacteroidota; class Bacteroidia; order Chitinophagales; family Saprospiraceae; genus BQJU01. The sequence goes on from BQJU01000036.1 coordinate 17,668, forward strand.
CCTAGCAGAAATCAGGATAGATGGCAGTCTGAGTACTTTCCCTTTATTTACCAATCGCGATGCCGATATCCTAACCCGACCGAAGATTTGCAAACAAACTGGCAGTCGCCGCATGATGGTATACGGTGAGCGGGGGCGGCAATATCGGTTTGCTAATCTTAAATTTACGGACTAAGAGAGGGTCTCAAAACAGCCAACTTATCTTAATTTTCATCTATAAATGAAAAAAATAGCCATATTTGCCTCTGGAACGGGTAGTAATGCAAGGAAAATAATTGAATATTTCAAAGAAAACCAGGATATTAGTGTCGAATTAATCATATCCAATCGTTCTTCTGCTCCCGTACTTGACCTGGCTACTGAACATCAGACCCATCGCATAGTACTCAGCAGGGCCATATTCTATGAATCCCAGGACATTTTAAAACAGCTGAAACACCACGAGATCGACTTGATTGTACTAGCTGGTTTTATGTGGTTAATGCCGGCTTATCTCGTTCATGCATACGAGGGCAAGATCATCAATATCCATCCTGCCCTATTGCCAAAATACGGAGGGAAAGGCATGTATGGCATGCATGTACACCAGGCAGTTAAATTAGCAAACGAAAAAGAAAGTGGCATTACAATACACTACGTAAATGAACGTTACGACGAAGGGGACATCATATTTCAGGCATCCTGTGAGCTCAGCCCTGAAGATAGCGCCGAAAAAATTGCCAGCAAAGTGCTGCTATTGGAACATTATCACTTTGCTAGGGTTATAGAACGACTATTAGAAAATAAATAAATCATTGCTAACGAATAACAATCCACTTATGATGGCGAAAAAAATCATTCTAATCATCCTGGGGATCAGTATTATGGGACAATTATCAGCCCAAAGTTGGAAAAAGCTCAGTAAAGCTGCTGATGGCCTGATTAAGGAAGGCAAATATGAAGAGGCTGCTGCAACTTATGAGCAAGCCTGGCAGAAAAAGCAGAGCAAAAAAGACCTGATTTACAAAGCTGGTGAGGCTTATTACACCATCCGGGATTACCGTAAAGCTGCTGAAGCTTACCAAAACGTGAAAGATGAAAATAATAATTACCCTCTGGTAGGATTGAAATATGCACGAAGTCTTAAACAGGACGGGCAGTACAAAAAAGCAATCGATGCTTTCAACAGCTTTGCAGATAAATATACTGGCGACGGTAAGGCTATATTGCAGGATGTGGTCAATACGGAAATTAAAGGAGCTGAGTTGGGACAAACGCTGGGATCACAGGCTGATCGGAGTGTAGAAGTGCTTTATCCTGGTGTTGAAATCAATTCCGATGCTGCTGAATTTGCCCCCTTCCTCGTGGGGCCGGAGGAACTATATTTCTCCTCTTCTATGGGAGGTAAGGCCCGGGTTTACAGTTCCCGGAAGATTGGGAACCGTTGGTCTAAAGCAGCTACTCCTGGCAATTTTCCAGTGATTTCTCAGGGCCAATATGCCAATGCCACTATGACTCCTGATGGAGAACGTATGTATTTTACCATCTGTAATAATGACAAGCGTTGGGATGACCTGAATACCCGCTGCGAAATATTTGTCATCAAAAAGCAGGGTGCTGCTTGGTCACAACCCGAACGTTTGCCCGATTACATCAACATGAAAGGGGTTACGGCTACCCACCCTTTTACGATACACCAGGGAGGACAGGAAATTCTGTATTATGCTTCCAATCGGGATGGTGGCCGCGGTGGTATGGATATCTGGTTTGCTGCCCGGGATTTGGGTGAGGACGATAATGACTTTACCTTCCCTATCAATCTTGGCGCTACGGTCAATACACTAGGTGACGAAATTACCCCCTTTTACAGTGCAGATGAGGGCACCTTATATTTTTCTTCCAATGGACATGTATCTATTGGTGGATTTGATGTGTTAAAAACTCGTGGAGAAGAAACCAATTGGGGCACCATAGAAAATGTTGGTTTGCCCATCAATTCTAGCGCTGACGATTACTTTTTTGTCAAAAACAGCTCCAGTTCAACGGGATTTCTGGTCTCTAACCGTGCCTTTGGTGGCGAAAAAAGCAATACAACCAATTCGGATATCTTCGAATTGCAAATGGGTGGAAAACGCATTGCACTGAAAGGTAATGCTTATGATCAGGAGTCGGGTGGCTTGCTCAACAATATTACCGTATCTCTTTTCCAGGTTTTTGATGATGGATCTGACAACCTGCTGATCAGCAAAGAATTTGCCAGCGGCAGTTACAGTTTTGAATTATTGCCCAATCGGTCTTTCAGGGTTGAGGTGGGTAAACCGGGTTTCTTGTCGGGAACTTATAATTTTGTGACCAACGATCCCAATACCTTTACCTATGGTCAGCCTGTATTCCTGGAGCCCTCAATGGGTGGTGGTGATGAGCCTCTAGTCATGGACCCCGTTGATCCAGGTACAAAACCTAGACCTAATGTGAATAAGCCTGAACCATTTCCGGCAGAGCCAGGTGTCACCTATACTGCCCGGGGTACATCCACAAAGGATAACCTGGAGTATGTGACTTCAGCGCCTAAACATCGCGGTATATATTTCAAAATTCAGATAGCTGCTGTGAAGCGTTTCAACCCAAATGATTCTAAATATGCTGCTGTCCAATCATTAGGACGCTTTGATACTGAAGAGATTCCTTCAAGAGGCCTGACCCGCGTTCTGGTGGCAGAATTTTTTAGCCAGGAAGATGCCGAATCGGCACTGCAAAGTGTGCAGTCCAATGGTTTTAGCAATGCTTATCTGGTTAAATATGAAGATGGCAATCGTTACGGAAGGGTAAACCTGGATTAGCATTAATCCTCAGCGCTTGTTTGGAGGTCGGCTTTTGTAGCGTATGCGGCTCAGCCGAGATGACGAAGCAAGGTTTTTTTGAAGTTCATCTCGGCTGAGTCAAAACGGATAAAAAATAACGAAGTATCATCGAAAAAGGGATGCTTTACAGCCAATGCTCCTACTCTGCCTTCGCGAAGCCGCTATGGCAGAGCGAGGCCGCGCGGAGTGCATGTTTAGTGGCTGATTTGGTGGTAGGAGACTGGTCGGGTGTTTGATCACAGCAAAAAACTGTCCCAATGAATTTGGTTGATACGAAGTGCTTGTAGTGGTCAAAATTTACGCCACAATTTTCCCAGTCCAATGACCAAAAAACAAACCGCCAAAACCGGAATAAACGACTCAAATCCTAGCAACAAACTTTGGGGCAACCATTGGTAATAAAAACCAACAATCAGTACTTCCCCAATAATAATAGATGCTGCCAAAAATGCCGGAGGGACCGATTTGGTACGCAGAATGACCAGTGTAGCCGGAAATAAAACCGCCAATCCACTGAAAGCCAGCTTACCCATATCGAAAATGGTATCAAAAGGCCGATAAGCAATAGCCAAACCGATCAGGGCAAATACCAGGACAAATGCGCGCCCTGTTTTTACCTGTGCTTTGAAATCAAGCGCCCTGCCCCCAAGATCTAAGATAAGATCGCGGGTAGTGATTGTGCTGAGGGCCAGCAGTTGGGAATCCAAAGTAGACATAAACGCCGCCAATGCTCCGGTCATCACTAAAGCAGCAAACCATTCCGGGCTATGTTTGATGAGCATCATAGGCAAGATTTGGTCGGCTTCTTTACCCAATAAACCAGGGAAACTCAAATGTGCCATGACCCCAATCATCACCGGCATAATGGCAAGAAACAAAGGGATAAAAGCATAAAGCAATGCCGATTTTTTAAGGTTGCTTAAATCGCGGGCTACATAAAAGCGCATAAAGACCTGCGGAAACATGGGAATACAAAACAACCAGAAAATCAGTAGACTAAACCACTTTTGGGGTGTATATACCCCGTCCTGACCAGCCCGGTCAAATAAGCCAGGTTGTAGCTCAAACGCGGCCTGATTGGCCACAGCCAAACCACCTAAGCTTTGACTGATGACGACCACCGCCGCTACCATCAGTAGGATCATCAAAAGTCCTTGTTTGAGGTCGGTACGGGCCACACTACGCATCCCCCCCATCCATACGTAAATAATGGTAAAAGCAGTGAGCAGAGAAGCTCCTGCGAAATACGGTATCTGGCCTTGGGTAATGCTTTCAAGAATATATCCGGCACCTACAATCTGCAAAGCAAGATAAGGTAGGGTAAAAACCATCATAATCAAGGCAAACAAAAACTGCAACAACCGACTGCCTGTCTGCCCATAAATGAGCTCCGCCGGTGTGATATATCCCTTTTGTTTGCCCAATTGCCAGGCACGGGTACCAATCAGAAAAAAGCTCAAACAAGCCAATGCCGTACCGAGTCCCATGATCACATAATAGGCATATCCAATGCGGTAGCCCTCTCCGGCAAATCCGAGAAAATAAAAGGCACTGAAATTGGTCGCCAGAATGGTAAAAAAAAGAGCCAGTGTAGTCAGGTTGCGGTTTGCCAGAAAATAGCCCTCAGGCGTGCTGCTTTCCTTCCGGGTTCCAGTCAAACTTCCCAGAAAGGTAACGGCAATGTACAAGATGAGAATCAGGTAGATCAAGGGTTGTGTTTTTTGTTATCGGTTTTCCAATAAAATTTGGAAAATAAGAAAAATGCCGCCACCAAAACCAGGTGAACGCCAACAAACCACCACAACCAGGGCGGAAATCCACCAAAAGATAAGCCATCAGGCCAGGAAAAAAACAGATAATCCTGACTGAGCAGAAATACAATTAGAAATATCAATAGCCAGCCACCTGCTTTTATACGCTGCATTTTTTACTGGGAAAGATACAAAATTCATTATGCATACTTCCGCCAGGAGCCCAAAATCAAACCGGCAACGGCATAAATAATCAGATTGGCGCCGCCGTCGATCCAGGTCAATTCGTAGGGTCGGAAAGAGAAAAAGTTATGCACCATAGTGGGCATAAAGGTAAAGCCAAAACCAATGGCCAGGCCAGTGACCAGACCATCCATCGGCGATTCGATTTTCATCCGTACAAATAACCAGGCCAGTATATAGGCCAGAATAACAGAGGCAATTATACTGACAATGTAAGGTGTAGCGCTTTGATTGGCTTCAATGGTGTCCATCGTCAGTTTATTGAGAGACATCCATTTTTGGGCAAACAGGCCATACCAACCCATGGGGATCAATTGGCCTAAAACGACAATAACAAAGACAGCAAGGTGATTAATTTTTAGTGCTCTCATGCTTTTTGTTTTCTTAAAGATAAGGAAAAAAAAAAGCAAACCGGAACCGAATTGCTTCGATACCGGTTTGCTAACTGATCCTTTGCGGGCATGCCGCGAGGTTCCTGAATGTATGTCGTTACTCAATCATCACCTTATGGGTAAGATGAGCATCACCATCTGTGAGTTGCAAGAAATAAGTACCTGACGGGTATGCAGTCAGGTCAATCTCCAGCTTACCATTTTGGGCTTGACCCAGATTGTTTTGATACACCATTATACCCAGTGTATTCATCATGCGAATGTTGAATTGACCCGGCCTTTCCGTAAAATCAAATTGTACATTCAGCATGTCTTTAGCTGGATTAGGGAAAATGTCTACCTGATTTGACAGGGCAACATCATCTACTGCCACAATATTACAGGTAACACACCAACCAAAACAAACGGCATCCAGGTCGAGGTCTGCATCAGTAGTGGCAAAGAAGCGGTCATTATTATCACCAGTAGTGCAATCTTCGCCCAGGCTGGTATTGATGTCCTCTTCTACATTACCATTCTTATATTTAAACCTGACTTCAGCCTGATTTTGAGGGATATCAACGGTTACGGAGTAGATTCCGTCCGCATCACCATCCGTCATAGCCAGATCATTACCATCGTTAAAGGTACCGCTAACAAAAACACCACTTGGGTCAACCTCTTCGTTTTGCATATCTACATTGAAGGTAACGGCTACCTGAGGTATTGCAAAAATGAGTTCCCAAAGGAAGGCATCACTTATCCAGCCATTGTCCCATTCGATATAATAAGTGGTTCCGCCAGTAACGGGAATATCCTCTTGCAGAGAAGGACCGCCACTAATACCACAACCATCATCGTCAGTTGACACAAGTGTCAAACCGTCAAACGTAGTACAGTCGCCAGTATATACCCAGAAGCGGGTATCAGAATCTGTGCCATTACAAGAAAGAATAGTCATCAAACCATCTGTTTCCGGAGTAAAGGCGTACCATTCGGTGAGGGTGTAAGCTGTTGGTGTACGTCCCTGGCTGGTATTGCCAATAGTAGGACCAGTTACAGCTCCATTACCGGTGAATTCTTCAAGGGTCTGCTCTCCGGGCTGGATAACAAACGCCGTTTGACAGAAGTCACCCTCAGGAGCAGGATCGGTAGACAAGGCCAGGGTAAAGTCAAAACCGGCATTGTCCCAAACATCATCCCACATGATATAATAAGTATCACCAGCAGTTACAATGGCTTCTCTATAAGAAGCCCACTCACTACCATCACCGATATCACATTGGTCGTCATTGACACCAATGATATGCAGATCGTGACAATCATCACCGAGGAACATCCAGCCACGGGTATCTACACCACCGCCACAAGAAGAAATTGAAAGCACTCCATCCGATTCAGCAACATATTTAAACCAGGCTGCTTTTTGGCCACCAACACCATCATCAAGGTGGTAACCACCTCCATAACAACCAAGGTCTTCGATTGTATAGGTGCCTAATCCAATTTCCGTAGCATTATAACAGTATTGCCCTTCACCAGCAGCAGGAATCTGCCAGAATTCCACATCATCTACATAGAATTTATATCCTGCGTCAATGGGGAAAAAGTTGATGGAGTTGAGTTGGGTGCTGGCCGCGTTTGCAGCATTACTCCAAGCCCATGCTTCTACGGTATACTCTCCTACAATCAGTCTGGCTTCATCATTATCAATATCAACATAAATGAATATATCAACCCATTCGTCTTGGTTATAAGAGAAGGTTCTTTCTGCTCCACCATCATTGGTTTCAAGACGGCCTTCTCCACCATCATCAAAGTAAACATCAATAGCCCAGAATCCAGCTGCTGCTGTAGGAGCCATGTGTTGGAGGTTGAAGTAACCGTCACTGCCTGAAGGTACAAACACACTAAAACTAATGCGGTAATGTCCATCAGTGCGATCACCAAATACTAGAAGGGCATCCTGGCCAGCCAGTGTTCCGTCAATGAGGATCGATTGTGCGCCACTCTGGAAAGTATCGGTAGAAACCATAGCACCAAGGGTTGCACCCGGCCATTGGTTCCAATGTGGTGCCTGACCGGTAGCATTGCCGGCAGTATACCCTTCGATGTCGTCAGAAATCATAACCAATGGTGCATCACAATCGGTTACGGCACAGGTGGTACAAGAACCGAAACAGACAGCTGGAATTTCGGCTTCACCACCGACGATATAAGGCCGGAAATTGAAACCCAATCCGGAGGCTTCGCCACATTCGGCAGGCACTACTTCCACATTTGCAGGGGAAAGCATACCATTTACAAAGGCATAACCGATTGTATCCAAAACTGTGAGGCTGACAGAGGCACTATACACCCCATCAGCATCGACATCATCCATGGCAACCACCACTACGTCACCAATTGTCATCGCATCAGGGCCAGCGTAAGCCAGATTAACGCCATCTCCGGAGACGGTTTCTTCAGACATGTCAACATTAAAAGTAACAGTAGCCTGAGGAAGGGCACCTTCACTTAACGTGAAATCAAAGCCATGGTAGTCCCACCGATCATCCCAGTAAATAAAATATTGGGTACCGGCAACGGCAATAAAACTAAGTTCAGAGGCATATTCATCATTATCAAAATCACAATCATCATTAACGTCAACCAGGGTCAAAGTGGCACAATCTGGCCCACTCAGAATGGCGAGACGGGTATCTGTTAGTGCTCCACAGGAGGTGACTGTAGCAAGGTTATTTGTGGTGGGCGTGTAGGAATACCATTTGGCATTAGCATTGTTGTCAAGTACGCCCGAAACAAAAACTGCACCAAAGCCTGAGGTGATACTGTCGACTGTATAAGTGCCTGGGGTAATAGCGGTAGCAGTTTCACAAACTTCATCGGTGCCTGAAGGAATGGGCTCAGGTGATAAGGTCACCATTACGCCCGGCATATTCATCTTGATCTCTTGACAGGCCGAAAAGCTGGCCTGGACGGCGGGTATGGCCACCAGGTCAATCAGCGGATCACCTTCAGCAGCACCCATAGTGCCGGCTTTGTACATACCAACCGTATCGTTGTTGCAAACGACAACAGCGATGGCACCCGCCAATTGTGCGTTGTATATTTTGTTTGTAAACCCACAGCCACCGCGATCGATCAGTGCAATGGCTCCGGTGAGGTCGTTGATGACCGGTTCGCAAGCATCAGAAGTGGTTCCTGTAGTGTCATCGGCCATGACAAGCGTGGCCGAAATTTCCATTAATGGCGGTGTAAAATTAGCTTCGAGTGCCTGGATATCAGCCAATCCGGTTGGCGAATCCACGATAATTTTGACTTGTGCCTGTAAGGTAAAAAAGAGTAGGGTAAGACAAAAGCCTAGAAAAAGGCGAATGGAGTATTTTTTGTTCATACTAAAGAAAGGATTTTGGTTAAAAAATGAGATAACTTGACAGCATATTGCGTCCAACATTAGTTGGTAAAAGCATGTTCAATTTTTTTAATTTGACGGAAATGAAACTTGGAAATAAAAAGCACAAACCTGAGGCCAGGACAGAGGACATGGTGTACGCCTGCATAAGTAGGGTGATAACTGCTTGTTAAATGGCTCAAGGGTAACTTGTTTGTTGTCAAATCGACAAACTACTTCTCTTTTAGAGCATGTTCATTTTCTTGTCAATACATCCCTATTCCACCTACTCTTTGAGGTTAGTAAGAGGTTGTCCGGATGAATTTGGCAAAAGAAAAATTTTCCAGACTAAGCTCTTGTCTTTGTCGTTAGCTGCCTGCTAATATAAGGATATTCCGATTAACTTCGGAATGAAATTGCTTAATAATTTGTTTGAAGGTTAAAGATAAACCTCCAAACATGCATGCTTTAAAGGCTTATCCATTTGTCTTGTTGGCTGGAGGTCACTACTTTTTCTATAAACTGCATTCCTCTGACACCATCTGATACCGATGGAAAATCCTGGTATACTGAATCTGGTTGTTCACCATTGAGGTGAGCACGGAGACAAAGAGCGAAATTGCGGTAAATATTGGCGAAAGCCTCCAGGTATCCCTCTGGGTGTCCGCCGGGGATGCGGGTATGTGCTTGGGCTTCCGGACTAAGTTCGCCCACACCGGTACGCAGAATTTGGGTTGGCTTATCTAACCACTTTGCAAGTAAAGTGTTGGGCTCCATTTGGTGCCATTCCAAGCCTCCTTTTTCGCCATAAACTCTGATGTTGAGGGCATTTTCTTCGCCTACAGAAATCTGGCTGGCGTGCAGGATGCCTTTTGCGCCATTGTCAAACCGTAATAATACATTGCCGTCATCATCCAGCTTTCTACCTTTGACAAAGATGGTGAGGTCCGCCATAAGGGAAGCAATTTTTAATCCGGTGATATATTCCGCCAGATTCTCGGCATGGGTGCCAATATCGCCCATACTACCGGCAATACCCGACCGTTTGGGATCGGTACGCCAGTCGGCTTGTTTGTTATCGCCACTTTCTTCCAGCCTGGTGGCCAGCCAGCCCTGAGGATACTCTACGACTACTTTCCTGATGACTCCGAGTTCACCATTGCGAATCATGGCTCTGGCCTCTTTGACCATGGGATACCCGGTATAATTATGGGTAAGGGCAAAGATAAGACCGGTTTTTTTAACCAGTTTTTCCAACTCCAATGCCTCGTTCATATCAAAACAAAGCGGTTTGTCACACACTACGTGGAATCCATTTTCCAAGGCCATTTTTGCAGGCCCGTAATGCATGTGATTGGGCGTAACGATAGAAATGAAATCCATGCGTTCGCCCAGCGGCAATTTTTTCTCCTGTTCAATCATTTCCATATAGGTGCCATAGACCCTATTGGAAGGCAGGTAAAAATCTTCGCCGGAAGCCTTCGATTTTTCCGGATCACGGCTAAATGCGCCGCAAACAAATTCAATTTCCCCATCAAGTGCAGCCGCCATGCGATGCACGCCACCAATAAAGGCACCCCGGCCACCACCGACCATGCCCATGCGTATTTTTCTTTTCATACCGATTGATTGCCTATTTGTGAAAAAATGTTTTTGAAGAGGTCAGACCTTGTCTGCAATGCAGTCCCACCGTCTGACAGCGAAGCGATCTGACTTCTGACCTCTGACGATCTCTTTACAACCTTTTTACCTTCACATTTTTAAACCAAATCTGGTTCCCATGGTCCTGTAGTGCAATATGGCCCTTTTTAGCTTTGCCATAATCTGGAAATTCTTTCCATTTGCCTTCGTCTCTAAGTTTTTGCCATTCGGGCGTCCACAAGTCGTATTCTACCACTTTTTCATTGTTGAGCCAATGCTGAACGTGGCCATTTTCTACTCTGATCCGGGAAAGGTTATAGGTGCCCGCCGGATTGGAGGCTACTCTGGTCGGAGGATGCATGGCGTAATTGGCTCCTGACGTTTGCCAGTCTTCCAGGGGCGAAGGAAAACCAATGTCGTCAACTAATTGGTATTCCGGGCCGGTAGCATAAACCGTTTTATATTCCGGGGCTTCCACTACATTAAAAAAGATCCCACTATTGCCCGCATCCGAAATTTTCCATTCCAATGACAATTCAAAATTTTCAAATTCTTCCTTTGTAATGATATCGGCGCCCAGTCCTTCAGGGCCTGCTTCCCCCAGTGCTTGCATTTCTCCATCTACGATGGCCCAACCTGCGAGGTTATCTTTGCCATAAAGGCGCCATTGGTCCATGCTTTTACCATCAAATAACAATTGCCAGCCCTCTGCTTTTTCAGCATCAGTTAAGGTGTTATCTGCTGCTGGAGCCATTTCTTCAGCTTCGTTTTCAGCTTCAGTTTCAGTACTGCTTTCACTGTTTTGGTTTTCTCCGGATTGACAGGCCCAAAGGCTGATACTCAGGAGAAGGTAGAAAGGGATAATTTTTCGCATGTTTTATTGTTTTGTTGTGATGAATGTCGAGGTTTTATTGGAAGGAATATGCAACTTCGTCCAGACTTCGTTGCCTGAAAGAAGGATTGGATTTGCCACTTTTCATTTTTTTGACTTTAGAAATACTCTGGACAAAACGCTAGTTTACTGAATTTTTGGGAAATAGTGAAGGGTATTGAGGAAATCATTGAGTATACCTTCATCAATAATTTAAGTTAGGATTAATGGAAAGATATTGACAGTTGGCTTAAATAAGATCATGTTTGGAGGCCAATCATTTCGCTGCAAAGGATCACTTATTGCTACCAGAGCCGACCTGCAAACATGCTTTAATAGTCGTCACCCCTCCCAAAACAACTCCATCGCAATGCGGTCAGCCAAAAGTTTACCACTGCCGGACAAAACGTATTGTTCTCCTTCCTGGCGAATGGTTTCTGTGCGTAGATATGGTTCTGCAACTTTGAGGAAATAGGGCGCAAAAGCTTCACCAAGATCCCGGATTTTACTGAGATCGACACCCCAAATGGTCCGCAGGCCGGTCATGACGTATTCGTTGTAGCGTTCTTCCGGGCCGAGTAATTCCTGCTCTGACCATATTTCGATTTCGGGCTTTGGCTGTCGGAGTGCTTTGATGTAGAGCGCATTGTTGGCTACATTCCAGCGGCGGGTACGGGCACCATCAAAGGAATGGGCGGAAGGGCCGATACCCAGGTAGGGATCTCCCTGCCAATAGCTGGAGTTGTGGCGGGCGTATTGCTCGTTTCTGGCAAAGTTGGAAATCTCGTATTGTTGATAACCACGGGCACGAGTAGCTGCGATTAACATTTCAAACTGGCGGGCTGCCTGATCATCATCCACCGGTTTTGCTTTGCCTGTTTTGACAAAATCGGCCAGCGCCGTTTTGGGTTCCACAGTCAGGCAATAGGCAGAAAGGTGAGGGATGCCATATTCTATGGCGGTGCGGAGATTTTCAGCCCACTGTACGTCACTGGTAGTAGGAGAGCCATAAATCAGGTCGATAGACAATTGATCAAAACCCGCGTGCTGAGCCATTTCAATACAATCTCTGGCTTCTTTGGCATTGTGCACCCGGTTCATAAATTCAAGGTCAGCCTCTGCAAACGACTGCACGCCAATACTGAGCCGATTGACGGGGCTATCCCGGAGTATTTTTAGTTTTTCCTTGCTCAGGTCATCCGGATTGGCTTCCAGCGTAATTTCCGCATCATCGGCAACGTCATAAAGAGCATAGATTTTTTCAAACAAACCCTCCAATTCCTGTCCGGTAAGTAAGGATGGGGTGCCGCCACCCAGATAAATGCTATCCAGAGATTGTTGGTTCAATTCATGGCGGGTCAACTCCAACTCCAACAACATGGCTTCGAGCATTTCACTACGTAGGCTGAGCGATGTTGAAAAATGAAAATTGCAATAGTGACAGGCTTGTTTGCAAAAAGGGATGTGTAAGTATAGTCCGGCCATAGTATGATGATGAATTTAGGGCGGCAAATTAATCATAGTTGGGAATGAATCCTAGTGTGGAGGAGAAAGAGTGTCAGATCGTATCGGGGCGTGTACAAGAAAGTGTGTTCTTTTCACCGCCGAGGCGCGGGGAACGCGGAATAATTTATTAAAATCCAATTCTTTATACACTTAGGTGTCTGGCCTCGATTTTTTTGTTATTTGTTAGCTCTGATAAACGGATTCTCCTCAAGGGGTTAAAGTTTTTCCTGAGGTCTACCCTATTTCCATCACCCATTTGGCGAAAGCCAGTAATTCGCTTTCTTTAAATTTATTTGCCATGAATTGTAATCCGATAGGCATGCCGTTGGAATGTTGGCCTACAGGAATGGCGATAGCCGGAATGCCCACCATATTGGCTTGAACCGTAAAAATATCGGCCAGGTACATTGCAACAGGATCATTGATATTTTCACCAAGTGGCCAGGCAGTGCTTGGGGCAGCTGGCATTAGGATGAAGTCGTAATTTTTGAGAATCTCGACTGTTTTTTCCTGAATCAGGCGGCGGACCTTTTGAGCCTTGGTGTAATAAGCATCGTAATAGCCAGCACTCAGGACGAAGGTGCCTAACATGATGCGGCGTTTGACTTCTGCACCAAAACCTTCTGTACGGGATTTTTGATAAGTCTCCAACAGGTCAGTGGCATGGGTACTGCGGTGGCCGTAACGGATGCCATCATAGCGGGAGAGGTTGGACGAAGCTTCGGCTGTGGTCAGCACATAATAAGCCGGAATGATATAATCGAGGTATTCAAAATCTACCCCTTCTACCGTATGACCAGCTTGCTGTAAAGTGCCGATCAGATTTTGGCACTGTTCACGCACTTCAGGATCGAGGCTTTTATGGTTCAAAGCGGTATCCAGATAGGCAATGCGTGTCTTGCCGGAAAAGTTGAGTTGCTGAGTGTAGGGCGGAACAGCTTTCTGGCTGGCGGTACTGTCGTAGTCATCCGGTCCGGACATAATTTCCAGCAGGAGGGCTGCATCTTCAATACTGTGAGACAATACTCCTACTTGATCAAATGAAGACCCATAAGCCAGCAATCCATAACGAGAAATACGGCCATAGGTAGGTTTCATACCAATGACCCCACAAAATGCTGCGGGTTGGCGCACCGACCCCCCAGTATCTGTACCTAGGGAAGCAAGACAGGTATGCGCCTGCACGGCTACAGCTGATCCTCCGGAAGAACCTCCCGGCACCCGGCTGGGGTCAGCGGCATTGCGGGTAGGACCATAAAATGAGTTTTCCGTGGTAGAGCCCATGGCAAATTCATCACAATTGACCCTTCCGATGATGATAGCATCCTCAGCAGTGGTGCGCTCAACGGCTGTAGCCGAAAAAAGGGACTTAAAACCCGTCAATATTTTAGAGCCCCCTGTGACTTCATGGTCCTTATAACAAAGCACATCTTTTATCGAGAGTACCATGCCAAATAAACGGCCTACCTTATCCGGATCGGTCTGGTATCGCTGGTCTAGTTCGCGGGCTTTGGCAAGGGCTTCTTCCGCATAAACTTCCAGGTAAATATTGAGCTGACGGCTTGCTTCAATCTGCTTTAGGTAATTATTTACCAGAGCCTCACAGGTAAGGGTTCCGGCAGCGATTGCTGTTTGTATTTGTGGAAGTGATGTGAATTTAGCCATTATTTAATTATCTTATAGTGCCCTACTTGGGGCAAGAAACCAATGAAAAGCAGGCAATAAAAGCCTCTTTTTGCATCATTTTATCTTTCCAATGATCTGATCGAGTGTCAATTTTTCCTGCTCGCCGCTTTCCATATTTTTGAAGGAGAGCAGTCCACTGTCCACTTCATTGGTTCCAATCAACACTACATAGGGAACCTGGCGAGCATTGGCGTATTTCATTTGTTTCTGAATTTTGACCGGCTCCGGATACAGTTCAGAATTGATACCGGCAGCCCGCACCTTATTCAGACAACGGAAAGCATACCGATGGCTGGCCTCGTCGAATGCAATGAAGAGCACCTTAAGGCTGGTTCCAGTTTGTTCCGGAAATAGCTTTAGTTCCTCCATCACATCATAGATGCGCTCGGCTCCAAAGGACACCCCTACCCCGGATACATCCTTCAGTCCAAAGATACTGGTCAGGTCATCATATCGGCCTCCCCCACCGATGCTGCCCATTTGTACATTTTTGGCTTTTACTTCGAAGATACAGCCGGTATAATAGTTGAGTCCCCGGGCCAGGGTGATGTCAAAATTGACTTCATTGGCGGCCTGAGAAGCATCAAAATATTCGTAGACCGTTTCCAGTTCCTCAATGCCTTTTTGTCCGCTGGGGCTATTGGCAAAATGTGGCTTTAAATCCCCCAGGCTTTTTACTTCCAGGATCTTGCTGATGGTAGCAATGGCGCTTTCCGGGATATCCTTTTTGCGCAATTCATCCTGCACACCTTGCAGGCCGACTTTATCCAGTTTGTCGATGGCTATGGTCATGTCCATAAACTGATCAGCGATACCCGCCGCCTCAGCGATACCCGCCAGGATTTTGCGGTTGTTGATTTTGATCTCAACGTCCATGCCCAGTTTGGCAAACACTTCATCGTATATCTGCACCAATTCGGCTTCGTACACCAACGAATTGGAGCCCACTACATCCACATCGCACTGGAAAAACTCCTGGTAGCGGCCTTTTTGTGGCCGGTCGGCCCGCCAGACTGGTTGAATCTGGTAGCGCTTAAAAGGAAAGGCAATATCATTCTGATGCATGACCACGTATCGGGCAAAGGGTACGGTGAGGTCGTAGCGCATGCCGCGTTTGGAAATGGAAGCTATCAATTGATTGGAATCGCGGTTGTTGAGGGCTGCCTCATCGGCTTTGCTCAGAAAGTCGCCATTATTTAACACCTTGAAGAGCAGTTTGTCGCCTTCTTCGCCGTATTTACCGGTGAGCGTCGACAGGTTTTCCATGGTGGGTGTTTCAATGGGTCGGTAGCCGTAACGCACAAATACTTCTCGGATGGTATTGAAAATGAAGTTGCGCTTTTCTACCTCCTCGGGCGAAAAGTCACGGGTACCTTTGGGAATGCTTACTTTGGCCATTGCTGTGTGGTCTGTTTATTTTTGCAGCTGCGAAATTGCGGCTATTTACTTAAAAAACAAAATTGTGAGGGATAGTTCCGGGAAATGAAGAATGGGGAAAGAAAAGGCGTTGGCTGCAAACAATTCTAATATTATTCGTTCATTTCAAATCAATTCCTATTTCTCCATCTCTTTTACCAGCAAGCAATTCACTCACCTCAACCCCCAAAGCTTTCGCGATTTTAATCAAATTCAGCACAGCAACATTCCTTTCTCCTCGCTCAATGGCTGCAAAATAAGATCGATTAATTTCGGCTTTACGGGCAAAAGTATCCTGTGATAATCCTTGTTGACGTCTATGATAACGTATCGTACCCCCTACTCGTAAGAGTAATTGTTGTTCTTTTTTAGTTCGGGCCATAGTGCTGATGTGCTCAAAGTATTATGGAAAATAATGCTGTAAAAAGTCTACTTAAAAAATTGTGCTAGCGGGATACCCAAAGTTTCCGCTATGCGGGATAAAAGTAAAATGGAAACATTTCGTTCTCCACGTTCTACTGTTCCCATATATGCTCTGGCTACTCCAGCCTGATAGGCTAATTCCTCCTGGGAAATTCCCTGTTCCTCTCGAGCCAAACGAATGGCTTTACCGACCTTTTGTAATGCTTCTTTTTCTTGCTGACTATAGGGCATGTGCTTTCTATTGATGCCCTAAATATCTAAAATATACCAATTAGAAATCACGCTTTATAAAAATACCTTTTAAAATAACACATCTTATAAGAATCATTTTATTATCTTTGCCTCACCAAATAAATACCCTAAAAAATGGTTGCTCAGAAAAACACAATGGATTTAGAGCAAAAACCTCCTTCCCCTAGAACCCCAGGCTGGATTTTTCTGCTTGCAGTAATCATCGCAATTTCCTTAGCTATTCCAAAATGGAAAGATGTCGTCCGGAAAAATGAAGATGGGGATTATGAACTTCAGGAATGGAGGAAGGATGAAAGATATATTGAGCTGGACCGGAATGAAAATGCGGAGCAGTATAGATTGATTGCTAAAGTTTCGGGGTATTATCTGTGCTACCTTTGCGAGAATAAGCGAACTTGGATCAATATGGGTGAGACGTTAAAAATTGGCATTACAACTAACAAAACTGAGCGATATCGTATCGAATGGTTGGATAAACAAAAAGCTTATTACTTCAAAGATGTTGAAGGCGACTTAGCTACTGTACGAAGAGCAGAAATACAAAAAATTGCTGCTTATCCTCTTTGGCCAGAAAATCTAAATCGGTCTAAATCAGAACGGCTTGTAGTACCTCCCTTTCATAAAACAGTACGCTTGAAATAACCAGTATAATTCCGTAATTTTATCCTAAATCCAAGACCATGCAAGTAGAAGCCACCTCCATTACAGTGCCCGATATAATTGGCAAAATAGATTTTCCTGCTATTGAACAATCCGTTGCCAAGCTAGTATTTCCATCTATTACGGCCAAATGCAAAAAGCTATTTCTTGCAGTCATCGTCCGTAATGATGACGTTTATCCTTTGGAACATTATCGAATCGGGAGCACGCTTTATATAGGTCTTCCACTTGATTTGCATCAGGTGCGCTTGCTTAGCCAGGAAGAAGTCACCATGCTGGTTTATAACAAGACTGAGGCATACCTATCTACTATTACGGAAGTGGAAGAACGCGTTTATGAAGAAATGGAGGATTAGTGCATTTTTTTATTTGTTTTCTGTTTTACAAGTCCGAAGAGTTGGACAAGTCGTAGCGCGTCAGAGATGCTGATGGGCGAAAAAGATAAAAATGTGTGCTAGAGAGTGTACAAGAAAGCGTGTTTTTTTACCGCAGAGACGCAGGGGGCGCGGAGTTTCGCGGAGTAATTTATTGAAATCCAATTCTTTATACACTTAGGGATCAGCTAGGAATTGAAGGTACTGAGGTAGACACACTTTGCTGGACGCTCCCTGTGCTATTTCCAAACAAGCTATAGTCCAATTACTTCACCAAATCCATCGTCATTCCAACGCCTACTCCATAGGATAAATAGCGGTTAATTTTAAATCTTTCGCCCTGATATTTACCCCGAATCGGGTTCAGCTGCATTCTTGGCTCCATGAACAGGTTAAACCGTTTCAAAATCTGGCGTTGTAGGCCAATTCCTGCCTGGTAGCCGAGGGTTATTTTTTGATAATCTACCAGGCTTTCACCTTTACTTTCTGTGGAACTGCCTGTTGTAGTGGATATTTTATTCACTGTTTGGCTGTACCTCAAATGGCCTCTGACCATCACCCCTCCAGAAAGGTATAGCTTATATTTTTTGTCAATAAGCCGATAGATTAATTTAATCGGCACCTCCAGATGGGCATAATTATAGGTGAATGCTACTTTGTCAAAGTCCTCTCCTGAGGGGATTGTTGGATCAAAACCTCCCATGCCATCGTGTTGTGTTCCAAACCTCAATTCTCCGGATTCCCAATTGTGCCCAATATTGGAGAAGTTTATCCCACTGGCTAGCCACAATCGATTATTTATCTCTTTGCTTACACTTACTCCAATACTATTGGAAAATTTAGATTGGGGATCTTTCAAGTGTTTTACGAACTCAACAGATATATTTGGATAATAGTCAATCCCAATGGTCAGCTGTTTTTGACTATATATTCCTTGGACGGAAATGATAAATACGAAGAGGATCAGAGATTTGAGCTTATTCATAAAATATCGTTTTGTGTACAGAAGAGCATCTATTGTAATAAAGGTATAGGTTTTTTTTTAAAATAAGATAGTTGAAAAAAAGAATCGGAGCTATACTTCCAAAATACGCCTTACCTTTCCGGTTCATCTATTAGACTCGTCAAAGAATGAAAATTTTTATTGAAACAGAAAGACTGATTTTGCGGGAACTTGTGCCTGATGATGCAACGGGGATATTTGAAATGGACTCGGATCCAGAAGTACACAGGTATTTAGGGAACCAGCCAATTAGCAATATGGGGCAGGCGGAAGATGGTATTCAGCTCATCCGCAAGCAATATGTGGATAATGGTATTGGGCGCTGGGCGGTGATTGAAAAAGAAACTGGGCAGTTTATTGGCTGGTCGGGCTTGAAGTTGATGCCAGCTCCTGCCGATGTTCCTACCAATCTTTATGATTTAGGATACCGGTTTATTAAAAAATACTGGGGAAAAGGTTATGCTACCGAATCTGCAAAAGCGACGATTAAATATGGATTTAAGAAATTAAAATTGAATGAGCTATTTGCTATTGCGGATATCAATAATGAAGTGTCAATGCGGGTGTTGATGAAGGTGGGCCTGGTAAGCATTGGGGAGTTTGATTTTGAAGGAGTGCCTCATTCCTGGTATAGGATTACCAAGGACGATTGGGGAAATAAATTGGATTTGAAAGACCATGGGGTCTAGATCGTTACAAAAGTTATGATTATAAATATAATCGTAACAAAAGTAATCGTTACAAAAATAATGATTACAAATATAATCATTACAAAAGTAATCGTTATAAATATAATGATTATAAAAGTTATGATTACAAATGTAACGACTTTGCTTCCTTTTCAGGATTACGGCCATTTATGCACAAGTCTCCTTGCTGATGATTGACTGCAAGTTAACCGGCATCCACAAAATCGACCGAAGACGGCTGCTGCGTGAGGTGCCTGGAGTGCAGCCGGAGCGCAGCGCAGGCTGGCCCGCAGGGCTATAACACGGAAGGAACCGACCCCACCGTAGTTCAACGGAGGTGGGGGCACGCCCAAAAAAATCATTTATACTACCGAGGTAAACTGTTTGAGGAAACGCACATCGTTTTCAAACAGCAAACGGATGTCGTTGATATTGTACAGCAACATAGCCTGGCGCTCAATCCCCATACCAAAGGCGAAGCCTGAATAACGATCGGGGTCGATGCCACAATTTTCGAGTACCTGAGGATCGACCATGCCGCAGCCTAGGATCTCGAGCCAGCCGGTGCCTTTGGTGATGCGGTAGTCCGTCTCGGTTTCCAACCCCCAATAGACGTCCATTTCTGCACTAGGTTCCGTGAATGGGAAATAGGATGGGCGCAGGCGGATTTCTTTTTCCGGGCCGTACATTTCTTTGGTGAAGTGCAGGAGGGTTTGTTTCATATCTGCAAAGGAGACATCTTCATCGATGTAGAGGCCTTCTACCTGGTGAAACTGGCAGTGGGCACGTGCGGAAATGGTCTCGTTGCGGTAGACCCGTCCAGGAGCAATGATGCGAATAGGTGGCTTTTGGGAAGTCATGGTCCGGGCCTGTACGGAGGAGGTATGGGTGCGCAGCAACATCTCGGTGCTATTGCGCAGGTAATACGTATCCTGCATGTCGCGGGCCGGGTGATCTTCCGGGGTATTCATGGCGGTAAAATTGTGCCAATCATCTTCAATTTCCGGTCCTTCAGCCACCACAAAACCGATACGCTCAAAAATACGCACAATGCGATTCATGGTCGATGCAATGGGGTGGCGGGCGCCAAGGGGCAAAGGTTCGCCGGGAGCGGTGAGGTCCAGTTGCTGTGCACTAGCTTCTTCAGCAGAGGCTTCCAGCTCTTCTTTTAGGGCTTTAAATTTAGCCTCAGCAGCCATTTTAGCCTCATTGACAAACTGGCCGTATTCTTTTTTACGTTCGTTGGCGACGTTGCGGATTTCACCAAATAGTTCCTTGAGGGCATTTTTAGATCCAAGGAAGCGAATGCGAAATTGCTCCAAAGCCTCCGCTGTTTCCGGCTTTTGGCTTTCTATTTCTTTGATGATTGCTTTGATCTTATCGAATGCTTCGTGTGCCATGGTTATTTTTTTCTATAGTCAGAAGCGCAAAAGTAAGGATTTGTTTTTTAACCACTACCTTCCCGTTACAAAATCCACTTGAAACAATACAGAATTAACGTGCTCGTTTATTAATTAAGTTCCCATAGTGGAATAGGATTCTTAACAATGGTTCGTAAAAACAGTTCGGCATGCTAATCATGCTGCTTCAACAAATTCAGCGCAGACATCTGGCCCTTTTTTTAGGTGTGGTCTTGATCACTGCTTTAATCTATTCTCCCTTTCTGCTCTCTGTCAGTATGATTGGGTTTGCGGTTTTATTTACCTTTTCCTGGTTTTGGGACAAACCTGGCTGTTTGCGATTCAATCCCCATTTTTTTGATTATTTCCGAATCTTTTTTTCCAGCAAGGTGCACCTGGCGATAACCCTTTCTTTTTTCCTGGTGCTGCTCAGTGGTTTCCTGACGGAAGATTATGGTTATTGGATGGAACGTTTACGCCTGAAAATACCTTTTTTGGTGCTGCCCATTATATTTTGCGGATTGCCTGTCCTTAGCCGAAGAGAATATTTTGGCTTATTGTATTTTTTGGTATTTGCATTGGTAGTAACCTGCCTGGGAATTGGGATAAATTATGTCCTTCATTTTGAGCACATCAACTTGCTGATGAAGCAGGGACAACCCATGCCTACTCCACGTAATCACATCCGGTTTAGCCTGGTTTTGGCATTGGGCATTGTAGCTGGATTGTATATATGGCGTTCGGGTTATTATCTGAAATACAAATGGGAGCAGCAGGTATTGATCGGTTCTGTTGGCTTTTTATTCTTTTTCATCCATTTGTTGTCGGTTCGCAGTGGACTGGCAACGCTCTATATGGCTATTTTGGTGCTCATCATACGTTATGTGTACCTGACCGGGCGTTATGGGGTGGCCTTGCTTACCACTGCTCTGTTAGTGACCATCCCGATCATGGCTTATTTTACTATTCCTAGTTTCCAATCCAAAGTTGCCTATATGCGCCATGAAATATGGGTGCAAAAAAATGACCAGCCTGATGGCGAATATTCCGACGCCGGGCGACTGGCTTCTCTAAAAATTGGGATGGAAATTGGCAATGAAAGCCCATTGTTTGGCATCGGTGCCGGCAATCTACGCCAAGAAGTACGCAACCGATATGCTGTAAGGTATCCGAAGGTGAGCGAGCCCAAAATGCCGCACAACCAGTTTGTTTCCGTCTATGCGGGAATGGGCATTACGGGATTATTGCTGTTTGTGTTTGCCTTTTTTTATCCGCTGGTATACCAGAAAAATTACCGTGATCCACTCTTTTTGGCCTTTCATGTCATCGTGCTGTGTTCCTTCATGGCTGAGAATACCATTGAAAATTCCATTGGTGTGGCATTTTATCTTTTCTTTTTGCTGTTGGGGTTGAATTATTTAAAGGGTAGTGGATTTAAATTGCAAACCTAAGTCGTTGGAGGGTAGGTATGTGCCTATCTGGCAGGTATTTATTCACCGCTGAGGCGCTAAGAACGCGGAGGTTTCGCAGAGGAAAATTGATTATTTTTATTGGACAGTAAGCCTCTGCTATTTTTTTGCTTTGAGCGTTTTTACATCGTCGATAAGTTGGTTGATGGACGTTTTATTAAGTCCATTATATATGCCTCTGATGTGCCGGTTTTTATCAACCAAGATAAAATTTTCGGTATGCAAGAAGTCGTCTGCTTCTTTTTCCAACCCTAAATCTTCTTCTACAAAGTATTGCTTTCTCCCCAAATGATAAATCTGTTGCCTATCGCCTGTAAGCAAATGCCATTTTCCAGATTTTACGCCTTTGACTTTTGCATAGTTTTTTAAAACAGCAACAGAATCTCTTTCAGGGGTGACGGAGTGAGACAACAACATTACGTCCGCATCATGCAAAAAGGCCTCTTGTAAAACAGCCATGTTTGTCGTCATTCGTGGACATATACCAGGACAGGTCGTGAAAAAGAAATCGGTAATGAAAATTTTTCCCTGTAAGCTTTTCTCTGTAATGGTATCGCCATCCTGGTTAAGTAATTTAAACGGAGCAATGGTGTGAAACTGATTCAAAGAATCACTATCAGGATCAAGCCAATGCGGCGTAAAGGTGGCCTCATTATAATAAGGTAAGCGATCTATACTGCTTTGTCTTTCCGCAGGTTTTTCACAACAAACCAGTAGGAATGCCGACAAAAAAGCCATACTACTAATCTTTATATTGAATATTTTCATCTTCCAGTTCATAACACAGATTTGCTCGTTTTAAGCCAAAAATCCTCCCATTTTTAGCTTCATAATTGTTGTATATTTTCCCATTTTCTCGCCATGATTGCTGTAAGCCTTCTTCCTTTCCAAAAACGAGCTGCATTTGTTTAAACCTTGCGCCACTTTTGTACCATTGTTTTTGTATACCATGTGGCACGCCTTCTTCATAGTGTGATGCTGTTCTTAGGTTTCCATTGCTCCACCAGCTTTTTGTTAGTCCGTGCTGTTTGCCAGCGGAGTAATGGCTTTCGAAGCTAAGAGCGCCATGCTCAAACCATTTTTTGTATAAGCCATGTTTTTTTCCATTTAAATATTCAATGGTCTCGGCTTTTTCCCCATCGGGGTAATAGGCCACCGAAATCCCCGTAAAGGGCCTGCCTTGATAATAGACAAGCCCTTCCTGGGGTTTTAGCTCCAGCAAATCACCAGGGGTCAACGAAGCGTAACTTTCCCCTTTGCTGCCGCTGGTGGTGACATCAATGGTTTCAATCGCCAGGTTCTGTTGGCTGGAAACTGGATTTTCTTCCACTTTCTGACAGGCCAGTAAAACCATAAGCCATAAGAAAATGAGGAATTTACTGAATCGCATTTGGCGTACCTTGATAATTGCCTGGGAAGAGAATATAATATTGATTCAGATACAGTTCATTCTGAATATGATAGTGATATTCTGCAACCGTAGTGTGTTGAGTGGTACTGGTATGGCCGCCTGATGCGTCTAGATCAGTAGGATAAGTACCCGTGGAATTGCACTTTCTGCCATACAAAAAGAAGCCATCGGAAATAATGCCAATTAGATTTTCATCATCATTAGACCAGGCTTTGGTCTCCAGGTGATAATGATAACTTTGCGGCCCAGTATGTGCGGCGGTATAGTCCAAAGAAGGAAGCGCATTGTCGATCGGGACATTTGGCCCTTCTTCATCATTATAAATCATAGAACCACTTATTGCCATTCCAATTGGCCCCAGGCCGGTGGAAGAAGCATTGGATGCTTTTACAGGATTGGCCGGCACGCGCAGTGTATAGGACCCATTAAAGTCATCGATATTTCCCGGCGCCATTTGTGCATAGGATGTCACGGTAGGTTCAACGTCTAAAGGATGTCCGGCCGACCAGTAAGGGGAAGTGTGGTTGGGCAGTCCGTTGGATTCTAGCACAACTTCATTACCATCCAGGTAAATGGTATAATTGTCCGCGTCAAATTCCGCAAAGGCATTGTGTAAGGTGGTTCCGGAATTGCTTGTATCATCAGGATCATCGGAGTTGGATACATAACCATTTGGTTGGTCACAAGCATCCTGGCTCACATCAGGATTGCCTAATCCATCCCCGTCAGCATCTTCATACCAGGTTGATTCGGTACAGGTGCTATCATCGTCCTTGCTGCAAGCTGCAATAAAAACCATCGTTCCCATCAGCATAAAAAGAGAAAAAATCAAATACTTCATCATTACTTATTTTTAATTTTCTCTTTAGACAACCGGTATTTAGAAATCCTTCGGAGGGTGTGGCTTTCTTTCTGAATCTAGCAGCAGGACTTTCAAGGCATTAGTCATAAATAATTCAAAATCAGCCTGTTGTTCGTTTTTTAAAATTGATTTTACTTCTTGAAAATGGTGGAAAGTCGTTTCTATTTTTTGTCGCTCCAGTTGTTGAACTTCATTGAGAATGTTTTCCCTATCCGTCATTTTTGTCGAATCAATGAGGCTGTAGAAATAGGGTTCGAGCAAATTGCGTTGTTGATCATTCAATCCTCGCATTTGTTGGTTATGCTGTTCTGCCAATCCAATAAATTCGGTTTGTTGTTTTTTATCTAGTTGTAATAATTCGATACCCCTTGGGCGGAAGTTTCTAGCGCCATCTCTCATTGGTGGATTGGGTTTTGTCAAAAAGAAAAAAGCGATCATTGAAAGGTTTAATAATAACAAGCCCCAGCTAGTATATTTATAGAGTTGTAAAGTGTTCATTATTCATAAAGTTTATAACTGGAAATGAGTTGCTGATCTGAAGCACCTGTGGTCACAAATTCTTCGTTGTCCAAAGCGTTTATTTGAGCATATTGTTGCATGGCAATTACATTAAGTATCAATATCAAGATGGCAGCGGCGGCAGCAATGCGCCTTTGAAAGATCGGGACAATCCTAGCTTCTGGCAGGTGGATTTGGTTTTCAATTTTTGCAAACAATCCAGGATCGGGTTTCGCTCGCTGACTGCCTTTTATACTGTCAAATACGTCGGCTATCCATTTATCTTTGTCCTTTTTCATAATGGCAATTTGTGTTTAGACAATCATTATTTATTTTTCCTTCGTTCCGGGTATAAATTTTCCAATTTACCTCTCAGGTTTGCTTTAGCCCTTTGCAATAAAGATTCCACTGCTTTTAGCGAAAGTTCCATGATATCAGCAACTTCCTGTCTGGGTAATTCCTCTACAAAACTCAAAATAAAGGCCGTCTTTTGCTTATCTGGCAAGCTGTCTATGACTTTAAATAAGGCCTTGGCATCTTCTTTTTTTTCCAATAATATGCCGGGATGGTCAAAATCAGGTTTCTGCAATTCCAGTTGGCCAAATTTCAGAAAGGAAAATCGTTTTTTTCTTTTGAGGTGATTCAAAGAAGTGTTAACAGTGATTCGATAAATCCAGGTGTTTACGGCAGCATCCCCTTTAAATTTTGCGGCATTCCTGAATATACTGGTGAAGACATCCTGAGTAATTTCTTCTGCGTCCTCTTTATCTTGAGCATAGGTAATGGCAGTATTATACACCTTGTCTCCAAACAAAGCATATAACTTTTGAAAAGCTTGTCGGTCACCATTAGCAATGGAAGTGATTATTTGGTGTGGGGTGCTCAATAGGTTTATAAAATTTAGGCGCTATCAGGTTGATAATTAGGATCATTTTTAAAAAATACCTGTTTAGCTATATAACCGGGTACAGATTAGGTTTCCAAACTTAATCCATCGGGGCTAGAAGCCATTTTTAGTTCGATCAATGCCAGAATAGTTACAACAATAATTTCTAGAATGAAATACAGCATGCCAGGAACAGTTAGTTTTTGAAAGAAGTAAATGACCAAAGTCATTGTGAGGCAACAATACAATAGATTTACTACGGAAATAATTTTCAGGTAGGGTTTCCAATTACCTTTAATTCCTATATAGCAAAAAAACGAGTAAGCCGAAAAAACGCAAGCCATGAAGGAAAGCCAGTATAGTACCTTTTGTGGCATGCCAAAAGTATCTTCAAATCTTGTTAGAACGACACCTAATAAAAACGCGGATAGCAGTGCCCCTATGCTATCTATCAAAAAGAATTTCTTTGGATTTATTTTATTCAGTATTTGCTGAAATGACATTATTTTCTTGGATCAACTTAATTAAATTGTTACGAGCTTCATGTTTGGAAGTCGAATATTCATCGCCGTTCACCAGGCACCTGCTGGCGCAGAACAACTGCAATCGTAGGACTGGCTTCCAAACATACGCTCAATCCATCATCAGGCCCTCATCCTTATGAAAAGCCTTATACCGGCCTTTTCCAAATTTGGTACCATTAAATTCGATGGTGCCTTTTAGTTCTTCTCTCTTTTCTTCTGGCAGCGCTTTGAAATCGGCACATTTTCGAGAACAGGCATGTTCGTACTTAGTCGCGCATTTTTCGCATTGGATAAATAGGATATGACAGGCATCGTTGGCGCAATTGACGTGGGTATCACAAGGCGCGCCACACTGATGGCATTGAGCCACAACCGCCTCACTAATGCGTTCCCCCATACGTTCATCAAAGACGAAATTTTTGCCGATAAATTTATTAGGGAGGCCGTGTTGTTCACATTGACGGGCATATTCGATGATGCCGCCATTGACCATAAAGACATTATTAAATCCCTTGTGTAAATAATATGCACTGGCCTTTTCACAGCGGATGCCGCCGGTACAATACATCACGATAGGTTTTTCCTTGTCCTTCTCCAACATCTTTTCGACGATGGGCAAGGCTTCCCGAAAAGTCTCTACATCCGGACGGATGGCGCCATCAAAATAGCCTACTTCACTTTCGTAATGGTTGCGCATATCTACTACGATGGTGTCTTCCTGGTCGGTCAGTGCATTATAATCAGCTGCATCCAGGTGTTGGCCACGTTTGGTGACGTCAAAAGTCTCATCATCCAATCCGTCGGCCACTATTTTATCGCGGACTTTGATTTTTAATTTGTAAAATGACTTACCATCATCATCCAGAGCAATATTTAAGCGGATGCCATTGAGGAAGGGAATGTCGTACATATCCGCTTTAAAGGCCTCGAATTGTTCTGTAGGTACGGAAATCTGCCCATTGATGCCTTCCTTGGCTACATAAATACGGCCGTAGACGCTGAGTTTATTCCATCGCAGATACAATTCATTGCGAAAAGCCGCCGGATTATCGATTTGGTGGTACTGATAAAAGGAAAGCGTAGTGCGTGCTTCTTCACTTTCCAACAAACGTTTTTTCAGCTCGTCGTTATTGACGAGGTTGCGTAATTTTTTTGACATGATTAGGTTGGTACGTTAACGAATAACGGCAAGTTGCATGCTTGCTGTCTGAAATCACAGACGGAGCTGCTAACTGTACCTGAAAGTCACGCGCAAAGTTAAGGAAAATTGAGAGAATGAAGAAGATAGATGTAAGAGGGTATTTTACACCAATTTCTGCTTCTCGCCTTTTACGACTAAAAAAGGTGCCTGGTTTTTTAGTGCTGGTTTTCAGGAATTTCTATCATATTTAGAAAAATTAGTTGTCATAAGGGGTCAGCGAAGAATAACTTACCCATTTGATGCGGCTCTTTTGTCACCAGCCGTTGTTGCTCAAATCCTTGCTTAGTAGTGGCCAAGCGCGGTTTTCGCGCCTAGGTTGGTGACAAAATAGCTCGCCTGAAACAGACAACTTATTCTTCGCTGGCCCCTAAGCGTTACCGGGAGGGCTGAATAATTTTTTATGTCTCCGACTTGCGTTGCTTCATTTTAAATAAACACTTAATTGTTAAGTTTTCACAAACTTCTCAACCCAGTTCCCTAGCTCACTATTTAAGTGCAAAAAATAACTACCTGTGGGAAGCTGAGACAATGGCAATTCCAATATATGTTTACCAGCAGGCAGGTCCAGGAGGGGTTGTTTAGTCCATATTTTTCCACCAACATCTACAATGCTATAAATCGGAGACGAGAATGCATTTAGGGTAATTTCAGCGACAAGGTGATCACCAACCGGGTTCGCTCGGAGCTTTAGTACATTCAATGCTGGCGTAGGTGCCACTGCTGCATTTGGTCCCTGCAAAACGATGCGCCGTAACCGTTGATTTGGCGCCACCCCATCGGTGACATACAGGGTATCGCCTGTGGGGCTAGCTGCAATACCGGTTGGCCTTTCAAAAGTAGCTTCCAGGGCTGGGCCATCTGCATTCCCTGGCTGACCAGTACCGGCAAGGATGTGGAAATCGCCTGTTTCAGCATCCATCTCGTAAATGGTATGGCGGCCAAAGTGACAAATGTAAAGCTTACCACTAGCCCAGGTCAGGTAGGCTACATCTTCATTGTTGTCTAAAATGGCCGGTAAATTTCCCAAAACGCTCATCTGTCGATTGGGCGTGATTTTAATAATTTGTCCATTGAACAAACTGGCTACATACAGATTATTGTCGGGATCGATAGTGATACCAGTAGGCCAAAACAGGGGATTGCCCAGGGTGAAAATATCAAATTGACCGTTGGGCTGAATGCGTATGATCCGTGCATTTTGATTGTTGGCAACGTACAAGATGCCATCGCTACCGTGAGTGATACCGGCTGGGCCGGAAAAGCCTTCAACCAAATGGGTTATGGTTGTATCGCCTTCCCTAAAATAACCGATCCAACCATTATCATAAGAACTGGTGAAAATTTTCAAACTATCATCGACCTCAATGGCACCAATAGTGGCATCAGTTATGGCCAAAATAGTATCCACTGATCCACTTTCCGGATCAATTTTTCGAAAAAAGCCCTCCCCATAGTGGGAAGAATAAATATAACCGTCAATACCATAATGCAGGTCGTCGCCTACATTGAAGGGCACTAGGGTAGATACCGTCTGTGCTTTTGCAAACACAAGCATTGCCAAAAAGCAAAAAATAGAAGTTATTGATTTCATAGCTATTTATTTGGTCACAATAATCTTTTCAGTCCTCATTTTCCCTTTCGAAAATAAGCGTAGTATCCAGGTGCCCGGAGGCAATTGATTTAGTTCTACAATAGCGGTTC
Organism: Saprospiraceae bacterium; assembly: GCA_021604865.1. Lineage (GTDB taxonomy): Bacteria > Bacteroidota > Bacteroidia > Chitinophagales > Saprospiraceae > BQJU01. Next base: position 46,740 of record BQJU01000036.1, read on the forward strand.
CTGCTGGCACCTGCTTTTCCAGTATCCGTTTGCCCTGTTGATCAAAAAGTGTCAATTGGCAGGAATCCGCACCGAAACCTGGCGGAACCTCCACGCTTAGTTGCTGTGTTACCGGATTGGGATAAACTTTTAAGGAATGTCGGGTGATCTCTTGTTGAAGAGAAGGCAATGCATCCAAACCGGTAATCCGCCGTAACCTGCGTCCTCCGGATTCGGCAATATAAAGGGTGTCTTCTGATGCAGTAAAGGCCAGGCCAAGGGGTTGATTGAAACGGGCCTGCATGGCTTCCCCGTCAGTGGAACCGATGACTCCGGCTCCGGCCAGGGTATCCAGATTGCCTTGCAGATCCATGCGATAAATCCGGTGGCTGCCCTGGGACGCGAAATAGAGCAGGCGGTCTTTTTGGCGAAAAGCCATATTGCCTACCTTGGTTCCCAGCGCAAGAACCAATTCCGGAACCTTGGTGGTGGTGTCTACTTTGAAAATATTACCAGAAGGCGTATTGGCAATCCAAAGAAAACCTTCATCATCAAAAGCAATGCCTTGTGGGCGGAAAAATTCGGTCGTTTCCAGCCAAACCTCCGAGGTGCCATCGGGAAAGATGCGCATCACCCTTTGGCCGTTGTAGTTGGGTGGTGCACCAAAACAGGTGACGTAGGCGTTGCCCATTGCATCAAAGGTAATGCCCGCCGGACCATCTAATGCACTGGCAACAATAGTTACCTCCTCTGTAATCGGGTCATAAGACTTTAGGGTGTTGTTGTCATAATTAGTGACAAAAAGTATCCCTTGCGGATTTTCATCAATGTCAATAGGCCCATTAAACCCAGTTGCAAATGCCGGATTATAATCACCAGATGCAGTAGACCGACCGACAGCAGTGCCTCCCATCAATCCTCCCGGGGAGGTATAAATATTACCGGCAGGATCAACATGTAATCCATCGACTATCGTATTGTGCGCAGTGACCGTTTCCACTTGCTGGGCAGCAAGATTTAGGACCGCTGCAAGACAAAGCAGCAAGCAATTCGTTTTCATAGCATCTGAGTTTTTAATTTTGAACAGAGTTGTTGCGCAAGAGTAAAGTGGTGCGAAATAACTCTAAGAGTTTGTTTGGAGGTCGGCTTTGCATCGCCGTTCCCCGGGCTTCAGCGCAAGCGTAAGATTGGCCTCCAAACATGCTCTAATATCGAACACCTTCAAAATTAAGAGTAGCGGTCATAGGGAAGGGGTTAATTCTTGCCTTGATCATTAGTGCAATAAATATGGCAGCATTTTTAGATGGAAAAATATGGCAGGCCAATCAGGAAACCAGCGGATTGCAATGGCAAAAGCAGCTCACTTCGTTGGGCAATACCTTGAGGTATTCTCAGGTCAAGGAGGCAGATTTACTTCTGGATACGACGATGTTTCATATATGTGTTCCCCTCAACGGAACAGAGTCCTATTTGTCGGAAGGTAAACAGTTGGATGTCAATCAGCAGGAATATACTATCCTCAATTATCAGCAGGAAACAAGAGGCTTTGGTAAATTTGCGACTCCTGTAGAGGGTTTATGCATTCATTTAACGCCAAAAACAGTAGCGGATGTATATGCTTCTCAAATCAAATCGCCTGAGGCTCTATTGGAACAACCCTTTGAACTGACCTGGAAACGGCATGAATTTCTGGTCAAAAACTATTCATTGAAGGAAAATTCACTAGGGAGACATTTACAATTGGTAAAACAACAGCTTTTTTCGCCCCCCCAGGATGTTCTGATAGATTGGGATGAATTTTATTACGGCATCGCTGAAGTTTTCCTGGAAACCCATTGGCAAATCAACCGGCACCTGAATGGCTTACGCTTCAAAAAACAGGATACCAGCAGAGAAATTTATCGCCGGGTAAGTGTCGCCCACAATTTTATTCTGGAAAGCTATGCTCACTCTCTGAGTCTGGAGAAAATTGCTCAAGAAGCCATATTGTCGCCCTATCATTTTTCCCGCTTGTATAAAAAAATTTATGGCATCAGTCCCTATCAGCATATCCTGCAACTCAGGGTGGAGCGGGCGAAAGTATTGCTGAAACAGGATTTTAGCCCCACCGAGGTGGCGTATGATTTGTCCTTTTCCGACCGACGGGCTTTTGCAAAGGTATTTAAGCGGTATGTGGGTTGCGCACCTTCGAAGTATCGGGAGCTGTAGCAGGATAATGTCCGTCAATAATAACATTTAAGACATGCTGGACGCAGTTATCAATCTCCTCCAATTCCCGATCCAACTTCGCATGCCGCTCCAGTGCCAACTCCACTTCCCCACCCTCATTGATCACGACAGGAAAATTGGGCTCTCCAGTAATAAACACAAGAACCTATTTTTTTGTATAAATTGAGCCTTCAATCGAATCACAAAACACGATGCCATGTTCTATAATAGATTTAACCTTTTGACCTGCTTAATTTTATGTTGCTCTATATCAATCACGCTTCCCTCTTGCCAACAAACCCAGAAAGCTGCTGCCGAAGCCAAAGGTAATGCAGAAATGCCCGAAGGTGCAGAGGCCATGTCCTTGTTGGGCAAACCTCTTTATTCCAACCCGCCCAATGCTTTTTTGATTGAACAGTACGAGGCTGCTAAAGCTGCTTTTACCGCCCACCCCACCAATGCCGATACCCTGATCTGGTATGGCCGCCGGGCCGCGTATCTGGGCAACTATCAGGAAGCCATTAATATCTTCACCATTGGCATTGAGCAACATCCTGATAATCCCCGTATGTATCGCCACCGGGGGCACCGCTACATTACCGTGCGCGAGTTTGATAAAGCCATTATGGATTTGGAAAAGGGTAGCGAACTCATTCAAAATACTGACGATGAAGTGGAGCCGGATGGTATGCCTAATGAGTTGGGTATTCCAGTGAGCACATTGCATGGCAATATTTATTATCACCTCGGATTGGCCTATTACCTGAAAAACGACCGGGAAAGGGCGCTCAAAACATTCCAAAAATGTCTGGATGCAAGTACCAATGATGACAATATCGTGTCGGCCACACACTGGGTATATATGATCCTGCGGCGCATGGACCTGCCCGACCTGGCAGAAAAATACCTGGCCCGCATTTTTACGGAAATGGATGTAGTGGAAAACCAGGCCTACTATCAGCTGTGCCTATTCTACAAAGGCCTCATTACCTTGGAAGAACTGGAAGCCCAAAATCAGGCTATTGCCAGCAGTGATGCCACCACCTATGGCATCGGCAATTGGTATTATTATAACGCCCAAAAGAACAAAGCAAAAGAGATCTTTGAAGGTATCCTGGCCAAAAACAGCTGGAATTCTTTTGGTTATATTGCTGCTGAGGCGGACCTGGTGAATTTGTGGGACGAGTGATATTATTTGGACCCTATGAAATATCTTTAAATTCATCGTTTAGAGAATCAACATTCCTTAGTGCTTGTTTGGAGGTCGGATTTGATGGCGAAAAGCATCAATTTTTTGATGCCGCTGTGTAGCTATTATTCGCCACAGTATTTGGTTTTACCCTCTACTCTTAAATTATCTACAGAAATAATATATCGTTTTACTGAATGAATCATCTCTTTCTGACACTGCTGAAAGTTTATATCCTGTACTATGATAAACATTTATAAAAACAATTTCATCACCGCTTTTGTAACCTGTCGGTTTTCCTTTTCTGTCATTAATAGTATAAATATAATTATTCTCCGCTGCCCCATTCCACTTTGAAACAAGCTCCGTCAGTTGTCGATAAATTATCAGGTTCTGTACTACCCGTTATCATAAATATAATAGAGCAAAGTAAAAAATCTGAAAAAAAGAATGAATTTTTTTGAACAGATTCATTAGTAAAAAATTTAGTTTGAAAATATTAAATACACTTGCATGTCCTCTTATCCTGAAATCCGGATTACAAATCCTTCGGAGCGGATTGGGCTTACCTTATGAGGCTAACAGCATCGAGGTTTTCTTATTTTATCTTTATCAAATGGATCTGGTCCAATCAGAACAAAATTCTTATCTGGATTAGGGGATTTGTTTTTCATTTTGAATGTTTTTTATGGTTTAAATATTGCCTTTGAGTATTGCCACCGCTCTATGCAAAGGGCGAATGTCTGCGCTCACTCATCAAAGTGGACAAAAGTAACTCCACCGAAGCTTCTTACCCATTGATTACTAAATAGGCAAGTTCAGTTGGGCATTCGGAGGCGATACTCCATAACCAGTAATCTGCTCTTAATGAATCCAGAAGATGCTTTATCCATCTGATTTTGATATTTTATTGAGCAATTTCTCATTGCACCGCTGTAGACAAGGTTGGTCGAAGATTTACCTCTCAATTATGACCTTTTAGTGATTATATATATATTAAAATTGTCATTGTCTAATTGCTTGACAAACTCATACCGATTCTCTTTACTGTTGAGGATTGACATTATTTCATCAATGACTGGCGTATGAAATTCTAAATAGTCTATAGACCGATCACTATACAAGTCAAGTTCTTTAGAACGTAATAATTCAAAATCACTCCATGTAGAAATAACCAATAATCCATTCTCATTTAATAAATAGCCCATATTTTTCACCCCACTAAAAAGCCCCGTATTATCGTCGAATTTTTTAAATATAGCTTTCTTGTTGAAATGAGATATTGTACTAACCATGCAGGTTATTAGGTCAAACTTCTTAACATGAAAATTTGAGTTTAGCTCAGCTACTACACTTGGCAACCTAATATCCCACCTTAGAAAAGGAAGACCTTTTTGAAACTTTTCCATCCATTCTGCTACATCAGAATCTAAGTCTACGCTGTAACTTCTTGTTACAAGACTCTTCTTCTTTAGTTCTTCTGGATAGCGACCTGTACAAACTCCAACATCTAAATGATTGTTAAAATGCCTTTCCGATTTCTCCAAATATCCAAGTAGGCTACTTTTTTCCGAATTTAGTATATAGTTGTTACTTCGAATCAAATGATCATATTTAATTAACCAGCGAGCATCATAATCTACTTTTGAGAGTGTTTGATAATTAAGTTCTTCGGTTAATACATCAAGATAATATTCAATAGAGTAGCAGTCTATACTATTCCATGCCTCACGGTAGTACTTACAGATCCGCTCGGCCATTGTTTCAAAATTCTTAAAGTACCTAGAAATTACTCTCGTTGAGTTAATTCTTTTATTACGATCTAATTGAAAGATATCAACCCTAAAATTATCATACAGGGCTATTTCCATATGGTATTTTTTCGGATTGAAAAAATTTTGGTTGTTGCTTCGAATTGGTCTAGGAAGCGAATTAATACTTATCACTTTCATTTTGATCCTCTCTGACATTGAACGAAGTCGTTCAATGATCAATCTTAAAGCATTCAAATCTCGAGGATCATCATCCTTATACCTTGAAATCGCCGAATCAACCTGATTAGAAATATAACCATGTATTTCAGCCGGGATTAGGAATAATCTATGAACTCCTTTTTCTATTGAACCATCTGCATTCCCTATTCTTTCTACTAATTTTCTGTTTACTCCTTCTATTTCGATATCCTCATCTTCATTAATCCAAAAATCGCTGTCAATATAGGTAGTCGTTAAAAACCGCTGCCGAACATTATTAAGCCCATCAACATATATTACAAATGCATTACTGTTACCTATAATTTCTGCATCACCATCATAAATTTTTCTTACTTTTTCGAGTAAGTTTGCAGAAATTCTGCCTAACCCTAGCTCATCTATTTTCGATAATTGATTTTGAGAGGTTACTGAAATTTCTTTAAGATCAATATCTTCTATTAATTCTAGTAGTTGCTTTACCACTCTAGAACTACTCCTCTGTATATACTCTGGATTTGCTGTCTCCAATTTCCTCAGCTTTTCCACTTCAAGGAAAGAATTCTTTATAACTATTAAGTTATTCACATTAGGAGAATTCCATAGGACTTCCTCCAAAACAGTTGTAGCTTCAAGGGTTTTCCCTAACGCTAACAACTTCTTTGCGTTTGAAATTTGCTCTGAAATTGTCATCTTACTATCCAATTTTCAACCCATTCTCTACTTTCTGACCTGGTTGTATTAAAACTACGTGATCGTTTTCTTCCATAACGCCAAGAACGAAAACTTCAGAACGGATATTTGCAACTTGAAGTGGAGGTAAATTTACTACTGCAATGACTTGCTGTCCAACCAAATCCACTGGTGAATAATAATGTGTAATCCTAGCACTACTTTTCTTATACCCAAGTTCACCAAAATTAATCTTTAGGATATAAGCGGGTTTTCTAGCTTTTTCAAAAACTGTAGCTTCTTCAATAGTACCTATTCTGATATCAAATTTAAAAAAATTTGATACAACTATATCCATTTCACTCATGGTTCAAAATCATTTTTTTTAGAAAAAGAAGTTCATTATAATATCTAATACGTGGACTATCCGGAGTAATCTTGCCTATATCACTATACGCAGTTTGTGGATTATTTACATAATAGCTTTCACCAGCTTCTTCCATCTCCTTAGTCACCATCTCTATTTGTTTTTCAATAACCATCAGTTTTATTTCTTTATCATTGATAATGCTAAGTTCTTTCATCACCTCCAAAAGGCTAAATTTCTTCATTTAAGTTGGTCATTTACTTAGGAATCTTAATTTATAGAGTTTAGAAGTTCTAGATAACATTTTTTTTTTCTCTAACAAAGTAAAATTTTGGATTCATAATAAAATTTCGCCCAATTCAAAGGAATGCCTGAGCGACCACTACCCAAAACTAGCACCTGCACAATCTCGCGCAAACATTTCAGTCCTGAATGGCCATAGCTTTAGGCGACAACCATTGAACAATCCTGGTACCGCCACATTTTTTGCACTTGTATGGCTGAGCAGCCAATATCTGGACCACTGGCCTTACCGTCTGACCATTGCGCTTTAGTTGATCGGGTATTTTATCTTTGATTGCAACATAAGTCCGGCCGACGTGTAATCTATAATGGCGTACCCGTTGAAAGCTCCGAGGCAGTTGATGGTATGAAAATAAATCCCGTGTGGAAAGTTTTCTAAAACTCAAACTTATTCATCTGATGTACAAACCTCTGGTCGCTCGCCCATTCCATATTCCTCCAACAATTCACCCAGTCTTTCTTCATACGAATCGGACGACGCTTCTATACGAGCGAGCTTCTCCAATCCCTGATAGCGGCAATCCCATATCTTGACTCGTAAATTCTGAATCCTACACTCCAGTCCTTCATAAAAATTGAACTCAAAAGTGCTTTGAAATTCTTCAATTTGCTCCAGATACCGTAGCCCTTCCTCACAGGTACCAGAAAGCCCTTTCATTGTCCAGTCTTTGACCTGATGGATGTTGTCACAATAAAAATCCGCTGATTCGTAGTCTTCTACAAGGGTATTGCCTCGAGCAATAAACTTGTTCCACAGCTTATCAATTTTCACCCCATTGGATCGATATTCTTCGTTTAACGCCTCCAGTTCATTGATTTTGACCATCGTAATTTCCTCCAGTTCGATTCTCTCCGACCTTCGGATGGAATCAATTTTCAGAAGCATTTCTCCTCCCAGTTCGCAGACATAAGCGAAACCATCCATAATATATGCCCGAATCAATGGCTCTTTACTACAATATTCATAACCATATCTGCCTACGTGTTTCACCTTATTATTCGGAATAAAGGCTTCCCACGCCTTATTCAAAACAGAAAGATTGGTCTCGTTTTTTCCAATGGCCGCTTCCAGCTCCTTCACTTTTTCTTTCAACTCTCCACTAGGAGCTACGCCACTTTCGGCTTGCAATTCCTTAATATCTTCAAGCATTGCCTGGCCTGAGTTACACACATCCGCTACTCCTCTTAAAACCAATGCCTTCATATTTGGAATGGGGTAACAGAGGAAAAGTGGTAATTCAATGTCAAAGCCGGGAGATACGCCGGTTTTCATATAGGTCTTCCAGGCAACTTCCAATTTGGGTATATCCTGAAACAGGGTTTTCATCTTAGCTACTTCAGGTGCCAATCCTTCGACATCCTCTATACGCAAAGAGGTTTTTTCAGTTAATTTGAGGGTGCGGTTTTCAAATAAATCCTTTGATCTTGAGACATTCCCCTCGCAGAAATGATAATAGGCAGTCATGTAGGAATACTTCGCCAAAGTCTTTTTTTCACAGATCGTTTTAGCTGCTTTGACTGCTTCCAATTCTTCCAGCTTCACTTCTTTAGTTTGCAAAAATCGTTTCCAAATAGCATCAATGCTATGATAGGCTTTGATTTTTGTTTCTAGCTCATCCCTTTTTATCACAAACCCCGGAATCGACTTTTGTAATCTGACGTCTATCTCCTGGAGCTCCGCCATCAAACGCTCTGCGTCGTCCACCTCGCTTTGGCAGAAATTGGAGTTGGTATTCATTAATAAATATTTGGCATAATCCGGTTGATCATACACTTTGTCAGGCTTGATTAATTCGCTCATATTGGAAATTTTGTCGTTTGTCAAAAATTCCTTCCAGGTTTCGTCAAAGTTGACTGTCTGAGCAAAAGTGGTGGTAGAAATGAAAAATAGATTGATAATAAAACAGAAGAAATAGTGGTTTTTTCGCATTACAATTTAAAATTTAAAGTGTGTTCATTTTGGGCTCCATGTGGATTGGAGTGGATTCATAAACTCTTGAGAGTAACGTTTTTTATGCATAATTATTCCCTTCCAAAACCCAAAAAAAATGAGCGCGTAATAGCGGATAGTCTGTCTCCCTCAGGGGAAACGCCCAAAAATTACTTCACCACCAATACATCTCCCGACAAAGTCATCGGCTTCAACACGCCACGTTTCGGTGCGACAACCTCCAGCACATAGACGTAAACGCCCGGATTAAGCGCCTCGCCTGACCGGCGGCCATCCCAACGGCGGGCGGGGTCATCGCTTTCAAAAACCAGTGCTCCCCAGCGGTCGAATATTTTGAGTTGGAAGTCTTGAAGCGGGCAATTGGCGAAAATATCCAGCACATCATTGATGCCATCGTCATTGGGAGAAATGGCATTGGGGATGAAAAACTCGCAGGTAATACATTGCTCAATGGCAACCAAAGTACTGTCGGTAGTAGCGCAATCGCCCACCGAAGCGGTGACGAAATAGAGGCCGGCAGTATCGATAGCATAAGTATTGCCCTGGGAACCATCTTGCCAAAGGTATTGATAAGCATTGGACCCGGCAGTGAGTGGGAAGGGGGTATCTTCCAGACAAATGGTTTGCTCTGGCAGGAGGTTGAGTACCGGTGTTTCCAAAAAATCAACATTAATGCTATCTCTAAAGGTACATTCATCAAGGGTAATATCTACCCAATACAAACCGGATTGGGTAACGGGCAAGATAGCCGTAGTGGTATTGTTGAGCCAGATGTAACTGGCGCCTTCGGTAGTGGCATCAAGGGTAAATCCCTGCTGATCACAAAGGCTGGTATCGGCACCTAGGGCATCGGGAAGGATATCGGAATAGGTAACCGTGATGTTGTCGCTCTGGCTACACTCTCCAAGTGTGACAGTCACCCTGTATTCGCCGGGCATGGTGACCAGCAAACTGGGGCTGGTAGAGCCATTTTGCCAAAGATAGGTGGCTCCAACGATGTCCGGCTCCAATAACAGGGTTTCTCCTGGACAGAGCAGTGTATCATTCCCCAATGTAATGGGTTCAGGAGGTATATTAAAATAAAGGATGCCGCCGGTCAAATAATCGGAAGGGCTTTCCTGGCCAGGCTCGGCACCAAAGGAGGTACCGGTACAGGCAAAACCGGGAAAAGAGAAGATACCGGCTGTACCTGGCTGCATGGAGGCATTTACATTTCCGGGCAAGGGTATCATTCCTTGGTTCATAATGACACCTTCGCCGCCCCCGCCACCCGGGCCAACACAACCAAAAGTAGGCTCCTGATTGCCGCCATTGCCACCATTGGCTGCAAGGTTCAGGTTGCCGGAATAATTCATCACATCTAAAAAAAGACTGCCACCACCACCACCGCCACCCGCACCATCGGCAATGCCTGTACCGGGCGTGAGCTGGCTTTCTCCATTGGCAATAATGGAAAAACCGTTGCCCTCCAAAGTGGTCGTGTGAAGTAATAAAACACCTCCACCATCAACCCCGACCGTACCAGCCAGGTTGTTGTCATCACCACAACCGCCTCCACCGCCGAGGAATAGCTTGCCATCCAAAATACCAGTCTCCAAAGAACGGCCACCCAAACCGCCATTGTCATTTGGAATGCAGCTTTGCAATTCTTTGCCGCCTTTGCCACCAGCTGTAAAGTTGCCTCCACCGCCTCCGCCGGTATTGTGTTTGTTGCCGCCGCCGCCACCACTAGCCAATGGTCCACGTCCTGCCCGCCTATCTTCACTCACTTCAGTGATGCTTTCTCCTTTCTCTGCCCCACCCCGCTGCCAGGAAAAACCGGGCTGGTCTAATGGATAGTAATAAGCTGAGGGGTTATTGCCACAGCCGCCATCGGGGTTGTTGCTGATAGTACCTCCACGGAACCCCTTGCCGGTAAGGTCGATATTGGCTTGTAAATTGAGTGTGTTTTCTACCCAGAAAGCTAGTACACCACCAGTTTCTCCATCCCAGTCTTGGGCAGTCAATGGAGCAGTCACCACTGCATTGGTGTAAAGGGGTACTCTGATAAGCTGCAACCGCCCAGCCACATCATAGGTCCGAAGCAAAGGCTTAGCCAATACGACATTATTGCCTGAAATATCAGCCACCTGGCTAAACTCCCAATTGCCAGCACTACCGTAATCCAATACCGTACCAAATGAAGCAGCATCAGTAGAATCAATACTGGCACCCTTCATCTGGATAAGCAATACCCGGTCGCCAGTTTGGAATGCAGCAACATCAAAAACTGCTACCGTGGGCTGGCATTCATCTTCCAAAAGACTAATCACGACCGTGTAATCATTGATGACACCTTGAATCGGTGTCTGCGACCAAAGTGAGGTGCTATTATAAAAGAGCAAAAGAATGTATATCGTATACTTCATGAGGACCTGAAAATTTTGCCTGCAAAGTAACGAAATTTGAATTTGAAGATTGGTCAGCTGGACGTCGGGGATAAGAGCTTGTTCTATCATGACTGCTTCCAATCACTTTCCAAAATGGCATAGTGAAAGTTGTCTTTCCAGCCCTCCCTAAGTGGTAAAATTTGTCGGTGCAAACCTTCTTTGCTCATGCCAACTTTTTCCAATACCCGGATAGATGAAAAATTCCCGGTAGCCACCCCCGCTTCAATGCGGTGCAGGCCAAGGGTGTCAAAACCAAAACGTAGAATGCCTTTTACGATTTCAGTGGCATAACCCTGACCCCAATAGCAGGGCAAAAGACTGTAATAGATTTCTCCACTATTATACTTTATACTCTTTAGATTGATGCCGACCTCACCAATAAAGGTGCCGGTATCATTCAATAAAGCGACCCAACCATATTTTTTGCGCATGGCTTTTTGCTGGTCCTCTATGATAGGTTGGATCAAGGCTTTTGTTGTTTCCAGGTTCATTGGAATACCGATAGTGTTAAACTCCGCTACTTCAGGGTAGGAATTCATGCGGTGAATGTCTGAGAGGTCCTTCCAACTCAATTCTCTTAGTTCCAGCCTTTTGGTTGATAGGTTCATTAGTTTTTTTAGAAGTCAGATCGTATCCGCTGAGCTGATTCTGTCAGGGATCAGACTCGGTAGTTAACAAGCGATCTTTTGTTTAAAAGGTTCCCTCTGAGAATGGGCAATAAGAGAAATATTTGCAGGAATTTAGTTTGCTGTTCTTTGCCATCTCCTCCTTTTTAAAAAAAATGGTACTTTTAAAATAAAAACACCCGATGAAAAAAACGACTGTTGTCTGTATGATGCTTGTATTTTGTTTAGTTGGACAAGCACAAAGTACGCTTACTTCGGTTTCTGAAACGAAAGAAACGAAGGTAACTGTAAAAAAGAAGGCTTCAAAGGGGGCGGAAGCCATTATCCGTCACAATATAGCTGCTTTTTCCAAGGCTTTGATGGAACAAAATTACGATGCCGTGGTAGCTGCGTATACCAATGACGGCAAAATCTTTCCCGGCGGGCGCGATATCCTGCGCGGTGAGGCGGCCATCCGGGAGTATTGGACCCCAAAAGCCGGCAGCACTTACCGAACCTCATACCATCACATCACCCCCGAAGAAATTGTAATTAAGGGGGATACAGCTTACGATTACGGTTACTATGAGGGCAAATCCATTAACAATGAGGGCAAGGAAAGCTCCTGGAAAGGCAAATATGTGATTGTCTGGAAACGGGTTGGGAAAAAGGAGTGGAAGATCTATTTGGATATTTGGAATCGAATTTAGGGCATGTTTGGAGGTCAAATTTTGGGCTGCAAAACAGTTACTTCGACTTCAGCTTTTTCAAGTTTTTAAAGTCTTCTAATAAAGCCTGAGCGTTAGGATAGGATTCATTGATATCCAGGCATTTTTTCATGGCGGTTATCGCGTCGGCCAATTTTCTTTGCCGGGCGCAGGTAGTGCTTAAATGATAATAAACTTCATCGAGATCACCTTCTTTGTTTACGGCTTGTGTCAATATGTTTTCGGCCTCTGCCAACTGCCCTTGTCGGGACAATAAATTTGCCAGAAAAACATAGGGCAGGGTGGAATCAAATTCATAGGTTATACATTCCTGATAGGCTTTTATTGCTGCATCGATGTTAAACTGATCTTCATATAATTTCCCAAGACTCATGAAGTAATAATATTTATAATCCTGGGAAAGATCATCCAATTCAATCTGGCTGAGCAGCTCATGCGCTCTTTCGTAATTTCCCGAAAGCCTTAATTGGTCTGCACATTGGAACAAATTGAAGGTATTCTCTTCTTTTTTAAGGACCTTCTCCCAAACAAAAGCTGAAGAAAATGGCCATTCTGTTTCATCGTAGTAATGGGCCTCGGCAGTTAATTTCTTTATTGACATTTTTTAATTGTGGTTAATCGTGATCCGTTTCGTTCGCGAGTGTCCTGCTGGCACGATGCATTTTTATTTTAGCAAAGATAAAAACTTCCATCTCGTTTGCTCGCGTTTCCCATTGGTTTCATCAGCGTTCATATTTGGAAGCCGACCTTCTAGTTTCAGCATTGAAAGGTAAGCGCTTGTTTGGAGGATTGTGACTTGCCGATTCACCCAAAAAATGTACCTTAGGGGTCAGCGAAGAATAACTTACCCATTTGATGCGGTTCTTTTAACCAAACCCAGCCCACTATGTCTGAATCCGCCACCCACTATCGTACCTGCAATCTCTGTGAAGCCATGTGTGGCCTGGAAATTCAATATCAGGACAAAGAAGTTTTGTCAATCCGTGGAGATAAACAGGATCCATTTAGTCGGGGACATATTTGCCCAAAGGCTGTAGCGCTGAAAGATATCTACGAAGATCCCGACCGCCTGAAATATCCCTTGCGCAAAACTGCCAATGGGTGGGAACAGCTGGATTGGGATACGGCTTTTGATTGGATCGTAGAACGCTTGCAGGTCATTGAGGACCGTTATGGGGCTAGTGCTATTGGGGTTTATCAAGGCAATCCGAATGTGCATAATGTGGGTACTATGCTCACCTCGCCGACATTTGTCAGGGCGCTAAAAACCAAGAACCGGTTTAGTGCTACTTCTACCGATCAGTTGCCACACCATTTGGCTGCTTTGGCCATGTTTGGGCATGCCATGTTGATCCCCATTCCCGATGTAGACCGAACTCAGTTTATGTTGATTATGGGAGCCAATCCACTGGTTTCTAATGGCAGTCTGATGAGTGCGCCCGATATAGCCCACCGGTTACAGGCCATCCAAAAGCGTGGCGGTAAAGTTATCGTCATTGACCCGCGCCGAACCCAGACGGCCGAGCATGCAGATGTGCATCACTTTATTCGCCCGGAGACGGATGCGCTGCTTTTGTTGGCATTGGTTCGCACCATTTTAGTTGAAAATTTGGCTCAACCGGATCGTCTGTCAGGGTTTACAAATGGCCGGGATCAACTTATAGAACTGGTTGAAGCGTTCACCCCTCAAAAGGTGGCTCCGATTTGTGGCATTGCTGAGGAAAAAATTGTAGCGCTGGCCCGTGATTTTGCTGGAGCAGAAGCGGCAGTTTGTTATGGCCGTATTGGTTTATCCACCCAATCTTTTGGCACCTTATGCCAATGGCTGATCAATGTGTTGAATATCATCACCGGCAACCTGGACCGGCCGGGAGGAGCTATGTTTACCCTGCCTGCTGTTGATCAGGTAGAGGCCTCCCGAGCTAAGGGTAGAGGTGGCGCATTTGGCCGATGGAAAAGCCGGGTGCGTTCATTGCCCGAATTTGGTGGAGAATTGCCTGCTGCAGCAATGGCTGAAGAGATCCTTACTCCTGGGGAAGGTCAAATAAAAGCCCTGGTGACAGTGGCTGGAAACCCGGTGTTATCTACTCCAAATGGGCAGCAATTGGATGCTGCTTTATCACAATTGGATTTTATGTTGTCCATCGATATTTATCTGAACGAAACAACCCGGCATGCTGATATCATCCTGCCTCCTACTACCGGTTTAGAAACACCACACTACGATTTCCTTTTTCACCAGCTAGCTATCCGAAATACGGCAAAATATTCGCCTGAACTTTTTGAAAAAGAGCCAGAACAACGCCACGATTGGCAAATCTTTCAAGCCCTCACCAACCGATTGAACAAACAGCCGCACACGGAAATTCCGCCGGAGCAGATGCTTGGCTTTGCCCTGCAAAACGGGCCATATAGTGGGGAAGGCGTTAATTTAAAAAAACTGCTCAATGCACCACACGGCATCGATCTTGGTCCTCTCAAACCCTGTTTGCCTCAGCGTCTATTTACCCAGAATAATTGCATCGTTTTGACGCCTTCCATTTTTGTAGAAGATTTGCAAAGACTGAAAAATCAGTTTTTAGAAAAAATAAATGAAGTAGATGCCACCTGGCCATTTCAGCTGATCGGCCGGCGACAGCTGCGATCCAATAATTCCTGGATGCACAACTCCGAACGCATGGTGAAAGGCCGGGATCGTTGCACCCTTTTGATACATCCTGATGATGCTGACAGACTCAATATCGCCAATGGGCAGAAAGTGAGTATTGAATCAAGGGTTGGCCAAATTTACCTGCCAGCTGAAATTAGCGATTGTATGATGCCAGGAGTCGTCAGCATTCCTCACGGCTGGGGCCATCATCACGAAGGCATTCGACTGAGCGTTGCACAAGCACATGCAGGGGCTAGTATTAATGACTTGACCGACCATTTGCGTCTGGATGAATTGAGTGGCAATGCCGCATTTTGCGGTGTACCGGTGAGGGTTATAGCCTAATGTTTTTTCAGGCTACTTTCTTTTCAACATATTTTTTAAATCCATCCTCATAAATCATTTTCCATCCTTCGGTAAGCTCTTTTTTCGTATTTTCTGAGACGGCGCCAAAGGTGGTATCAGATAAGGTAAGCACCGTTGAGTGGCCATTCTCTTTTAGCGAAAGCTTGAGGAACGACATGGCTGGCCCGCCAAATTGAGGGGATAAGTGGCCCTTCAATTCAATGCTATTTGGACCATCCAAACCAATTACTGTGGCCCATAATAAACCTTCGTCATTGCCATAGTCTTCATACATCCGGCCACCAATTTTTGGTTCGATAATGAATTTTTTGGTTTTGGAACTGGTGTAAAAGTCCTTTCTCCACCAGAGATGGATCTCTTTAAGCAAACATTCCCAGACCTGATTGATTTCGGCTTTAATGGGGATTTCCAGTAAAATTTTGATTGTTTTGGCTTCTTGTTCCATAATCATATCTTCGGTTTTTTGATGAATATTTGATTTGTGTTCAGCTAGCTCTTTTAGCTGCAGCAAGTTGGTAGCCCATTGAGCTTCATATTTTTTCACCCACCTTTCATAGATTTCCTGGAGGGGTATGGCATTGATATAATTCCATCGGTATTTTCCTTCTTTTCTGGGCAGGATAAGGCTCGCATTTTCTAAAATGGAGAGGTGTTTCATCACAGCACAGCGTCCTATGGAATCAAATTCATCTACCAACTCACCCGTTGTCTTGGGAGATTCTCTAACCAAATCCATTAGTTTTCTACGGGTAGGGTCGGCCAGGGCTTTCCAGATACTTTCCGTATCAGATTGATTGTTAGTTGTTTGAGATGGATTCAATGGTCAAAAAATTTTGCATTTTCAATATGTTACTAAATAGTAACATGTAAATGTATGAAATAGTTGGCCACAAATCAAGTAATTCAAAATAAAATGTTGAAGTTGTTACGATCTTGTTTGGAGGTCGGCTTTTGTAGGAGCGCGCTTGCTCCCACATTTCTTAGTTCGGAAGGCTGTCAAAAAATTCTTCGACAAAAACCAATGCTTCTTTTTGATTCCAAAGCTTCACATATTTCACCTCCCCACTACCCCGAAATTGGAACCTCAGTCCAGCAATTTCACCCATGCTTTCATCATATATCAATTCATGGATCAACTGGTCATTCAAAAGAATTTTCACATGTTTGTTTTGAACTTCGAGTCGTACTTTTTGCCAATCTGAAAAATCAGTGCCAAAAGCAGAAAGGTCATTTGTTTTGCCACTCTCATAAAAATCGTTGAACATCAGGTTGATCTCGCTGATACAACCGGGTGTTGCCAGGGGAATAATCATTGCTCCTTTTGTGCCCAGCAGGATTAGCCGGGTCTGTTTACAAACACCATCGCCTTTTTCATAGGTGTTTTTGACCGCAGTTTCATACACAAAATTATCGCCGTCCAGGCCTCCAAATTCCCGAACATTGTGGTAGGTAAGCCATTTCGGCGCTTCCAGGCTGGCATTGATGTCCTCTTGCACTTGCTCAGCAATCGTTAATTTGTTCTTTTTGAGCAACTCGTCTTCCAGCAAGTATCTTGGTTCTGGTTCAAAAGCAATAGTGGCCATCCAGCCATTGGATAGAATATGTAAATCATGTTCTTTGATCACCTGTCCATCAACCAGCAATTTTGCGCGCCAATAGCCCGGATAATAATAAATGGACGTAGCCTCATGCCCATTTTTGTCGATATTAAATCGCTTGGTCTCATCCCAGAACTGCTGAATCATAAAGTCGGTACCATTCAAATGGTCGACATCGTATTTAAAAACTACAGTGTTGGGAATTCCCGAGGTCACTGGATTACTTGTAAAAACGGTATTGCTGATATCTTCAGGAGAAAGTTCAAAACTGGCACCCCGATTAATGAAGCTGATAATAACTATGGCCATCACAACAATGCCTGCAAGCGCAGCTGTTTTTACTAAAACCGATTTTTGACTCCCCCTTTTCTGTTTTGGCAGTTTTGTTGAACCCGACGGTTTAGGTTGCTGGACCGTATGTGCCGCTTTAAACGCCAGCCAGTTTTCGTATCCCAAAAAGTGAACCAGGGTATTCAAGGTATTGGTATGGGGGGCACTTTGGTATTTCACCTTGCCCCAAATTCGCTTCAGGGTAGTCCCACTAAGTTGTACATCAGTGGCTTCCAGAATTTTTTCGCTCAAGGCTAAAAAGTCCTGATTTTCCCAGGCATCACTATTACCCCAACCTAACTTTTTTTCAATTAGCTTTTTGCATACGTAAAGGTGATCGTTGCCGTTGGTGATTTCCATAGGACATTAGCATTTTCGATGAATCCCTAAAATTAAGCATTCTTTTTTTAATAAAATGGTGATTAGGTTGACAGGAAATGGTTCTCTTGCATCATCTTGAACCATCTTGCATAAGCCATGATCAGGCATTTTTCAGTACTCTCCCGATATTTGGAGTGATCATTTTTTCATCAAAAGTTTTACAAAATGAAATCACTCCAAGTATTAATCTGCTGCATTTTATTCAGCCAATTTGTATCGGCTCAAATCATTCCTTTCAATGATGCCCGCTGGGTTTATGTAAGTGGTACAACAATCGTAGAAAATTATAAAGGAAAAAACAGCGCCTATATTAAAAATGGCATCGTCTATTTGAAAGATGAAAAATTCAAAAACGGGATTATAGAATTTGACGTATATCTCTCCGAAAGGGTTTCTTTTGGAGGTCTCATTTTTAGGGTTGAGGATTTGCAAAATTATGAAGAAATCTATTTTCGGGGCCACCACTCCGGTCATCCTGATGCCTACCAATATACCCCGGTCTATAATGGCATAAGTGGTTGGCAAATCTACCACGACTTACACACAGGCGTTAATGACGGACTGATAAGCTGGAGGCCTGTTGGAGAAAGTGTGGGGTATAATGGAATATTAAAATTTCCTTTTGACCGATGGATGCATGTAAAACTAGTCGTTTCCGGGACACAGGCAGAGATGTATTTCGATGGTGAAGACAAACCTTCTGCCTATATCAAAGACTTAAAAATGGGCGAAAAGACGGGGGCTATTGGCTTAAAATGTAGTGCTGGGCCTGTACATTTTGCTAATTTTTCTGTTCAGCATAGCGACCGCCCAGCGTTATCAAGATCCGAAAAATCAACTATGATCATGCCACCAAATACCATAAAAAAATGGCAAATTTCGAATGCTTTTGGTGAAAAAGATATCCTTGACAAAACCACATTGGAACCTTCTTTTTTAAAGAAATTTCAATGGCAGGAGCTTAGTTCGGACAAAACCGGGATGGCGAATATCTCAAAAGTTATCCTACCCAAAGGAGAGGAAGATACCGTTTTGGCGAAGTTGGTTATCAATGCTGAAAATGATCAAATCAAACGATTGGATATCGGCTATTCTGATCGGGTAAGGGCTTATTGTAATGGTCAAATTATCTATAGCGGCAATAATGGATTTCGCACCAGAGATTATCGCTATCTAGGAACGATCGGTTATTTTGATGCCGTTTACCTGCCCTTAAAGAAGGGGGAGAATACCGTTCTGCTGGCTGTATCGGAATCTTTTGGAGGCTGGGCTATTCAGGGGAAACTTGAAAACACCGTAGGGTTAGAGGTTCGATAACCTTTACTCTTCCGCCATTTGCAAAAACTGCATCTCGTACAACTCTTTGTAGTGACCGTCCTCCTGCTGGAGCAATTCATCATGAGAGCCATACTCTTGAATTTCTCCTTTACTGAGTACCAAAATGTTGGTGGCGTGACGAATGGTTGATAAACGGTGAGCAATGATAATGGAAGTCCGTTTTTCAATCAGGGTTTCAATAGCGTGTTGAATAACCGATTCCGTTTCAGGGTCAACCGAGGAGGTCGCCTCATCCAGGATGAGAATATCGGGATCAAATACCAATGCACGCACAAAGGAAATGAGCTGGCGCTGCCCCATAGAAAGGGTGGCGCCACGTTCCATAACCTCATAATCGTAGCCGCCCGGCAACTTTTCAATAAATTCGTGGGCTCCGATCATTTTCGCTGCTTCAATCACCTTTTCCCGGCTGATTTCTTTATTGCGTAAGTTGATGTTTTCCAATACCGAACCAGAAAAGAGAAAAACGTCCTGTAATACCAGTGCAATACGTTTGCGCAAGCCCAGCAATTCATATTCTTCAATGTTCACTCCGTCAATTCGGATTGCTCCCTTCTGAATTTCATAAAAGCGGTTGAGAATATTGATGATGGTAGACTTACCGGAACCGGTACTGCCCACAATAGCGAGTGTCTCGCCAGGTTTTATATGAAAACTGAGGTTCTTCAGTACATATTCCCGGGCATTATACGCAAAATATACCTGATCAAATTCCACTTCTCCCTGGAGTTTTTCAGGTATTATCGTGCCCTTATTTTCAATCATGTCTTTACGATCCAGAAGATTAAATACCCGCTCGGCAGCGACTAATCCCATCTGTAGGGTGTTAAACTTATCAGCCAGCATCTGGATGGGGCGAAAGAGCATATTCAGATAAATCGGGAAGGCAACCAATGCCCCCAGCGTAATGCCGCCAGCATGTAGTGCATCACGTGCACCCCACCATACCATCAATCCCAGGGAAGCCGCAGAAATGAGTTCTACAACCGGATAAAACGTAGCGTAATAAAGGATGGAATTGAGGTTGGCCTTGGTATATTCCCGGTTGATGACTTTAAATTTATTCATTTCCTGCTGCTCAGCATTAAAGATTTGCACGATGCGCATACCGGAAATTCTTTCTTGCAAAAAAGCATTCATCTTTGAAATCTGAGACCGAACCACCTGAAAGGAAGCTTTTACCTTTTCTTTAAAAATATAGCTGGCTACCATCAGAAATGGCATGGTCGTCAGACAGATCAGAGTCAATTTCCAACTAGTGAAAAACATGATGCCCAAAACCGCTACCAGCGTAAATAGATCGGCAATAATCGTGATCATTCCCTGTGAAAAAACCGTATTGATGGTTTCAATATCATTGATGGTGCGCGTGGTAGAGGTGCCAATGGCCGTATGGTCAAAATACTTAAGGCGTAGGCTGGTAATGTGCTGAAATACCCGTACCCGCAGATCTCGAATAACGGATTGTCCCAACCAACTCGTAGAGTAGATAAACACATAACGCAACAAGACCTCCAATACCAGTACGCCCAATATCATAAAAGCCATATAGGTAAGCCCTTTCAAATCACCAGGAAAGACATACTCGTCAATCATCACCTGAATCAGATAGGGCCGAAGGATCGCAATGGGCGCCAGAACCACAGCCAGAATACCTGCTGTCAAAAAAACGGTCCGGTAAGGCTTGGCAAGTCGAATTACTCTTCTCAGCAGGTAATAATCAAATTTGTTCTTATCAATTTCCGCCATATTGTTCTTTAAAATCGCCGGAGATACTTTATTTATTAGGAATATCAGACCAATAATACACAACGCCAAGATAAGGAATATAGTTGACTCAATTTAGCATCATTTCTTTCCAGAACTCACTAAATATACGCCAGTGAAGATCAACAAGGCACTAATTATTTTAATCCAGTCTACTATTTCTTTGCCCCAGGTTACAGCAATTAGACCCGCCAATAAGGGCTGCAGGTAAATATAAATACTGACCACAGACGCATTTACTTTAGCCAGTGCTGCCGCATTTAAAAGATAGGCTAAAAAGGTGGTGAAAAGTAAAACATAAGCTACCGCCACCCATATCATGGGGGTAAGTGCCGTCCAATCCGTTGCCACTAACCCAGAACTACCAAAGGGCAAAACCATCAAAAAACCAAAAGTGAATATCCATTTTACGACAGTAATCGGATGATAACGACGCATCAGGCTTTTAACCAATACAATATACAAAGCGTAGGAAGTTGCATTGATAAGGATAAATAAATTGCCTAGCAGTTGATTAGCATGAAATTGGAGACTTTTGCCATAAGTAATCAACAAAATGGCCCCGGTGGCGCCTAAAATAATGCCTGCGATCTTCCGCAGGTTGATTTTTTCTCCCAATATAAAAGCCGAACCGATCAACACCAGAATTGGCGTCATAGTCATAATTAGGGAGGCACTAATCGGGGTAGTCCATTTTAACCCACTGAAGAAAAAAGTCTGATTGATAGCTACCCCCAAAGCACCACACAAAATGACCCTGCCAAAGTCTTTCCTCGCCAGCCGCTCCTTGATAAATAACAAATGAAAAAGCCAGAATAATAACATCCCAGATACCGCCCGTAGTACAATGAACGGTAGGGGTTGGATGTATTCATCATCGAGGACGATTTTGGCAATGGAATAATTGGCTCCGTAGATGAGGGCTACCAAAAATAGGGCCAGATGGGCTTTGACTGTTGATGACAAAAGTGGACTATTTTCTATTTTGTTATAAAAGAAAACAGGCACCTGCAAAAACAAGTGCCGATTTTCAGGACAAAGGTAGAAAAATGAGTCTAAATCTAGCTTCTGATAGCGCAGCGCTATCGTTGGAATACATTTTCCATTAGTCCGGTTTTACCACCATCGGTTGGCTCTTGATAATGCCACGGTTTTCGACTACATCGTGGCCGCACCAGGTATCCAATGAAAAAGTGATCCTACTTGCCCCGATCTTGCATCAGGTAGGCCTCCAATCATGCTCTAAACCAGCTTTGTGTTCCAGCCATAGAGCGCAGTGATTTCAGCGCCTAATTCCGTTTTATCTGTTTAATGATCATTTGCTTGAATTCCCTTTCCGCTCTGGGGAGCAAGGCAATTTTTCGGGGAGGCACGACTTCCTTTAGTTTTTTGTAATAAACTTTTTTTAAGGCGAGCAATTCTTCTTCCATCGCAAAGCGGGCCATGATAGCACTTTCAGCTTCTTCGTCCGTCATTTGATCAAAGCTACGTTGGTAAGTATGTTTGCGGCGGAGTTGGGTTTTCTCTTCTTCAAATTTGCGTTGTACTGCCCAGAATTTTTCAGATTGTTCGGAAGTCAGGCCCAATCGTTCAGTAATGTAGGCTACCCGGGCGGCTCGAACGCGGTTACCGGGTTGGTAATCTGGCATATCGTCGATGATTTGTGCCTGTGCAGCAAGCCCCGTCATACTGCACAATATTGCCAGTAATAAAATCCTTTTCATTTGTTTGTGATTTCCAATTCAGTAGTTTACAATAATTTTTCCAGATCTTCCAGGTCAAGATCATCAAGAATCTCTTCCAGGTATTCGTCTTCGATGACATCATTACTATCCAGAATCAGTAAAGGAACGTCGGTATATTCCAGATTACTTTCTTCCAATAAAATGTCAACATCAAATTCATCAATATGATTATCCACATAAAGCTCCACTTCTTCAATAGACAGGTCAGCAATAGTCGGATAGTTATAATCAATCGTGTCCCGAGAGTGGTGATAAGCCCAAAAGCCAACTACCACCAGAACAGCTACCGTAGCCAGCTGCCAGGCAAGACGCGCTGGCGTGCCAAACAAACCTTCCAGCCAGGTTAACAGACGGGAAGAAGGGCGTTGTTCGTGGACTTTTTCCAGGATCTCATCCGGTAGTTCGCGAAAATAAGTGGGGGGCGTATGAAAAGGCTGCTTCCGTCCGATCCGGGAAAGGCCGGGAGCCAGTTCCTCCAGTTCTTTTCTGATTGCTTCTTTTTCCTTCATCAGCTTAGCCATTTTTCAGGTAATATTCAATTTTTTTCACCGCGTGGTGATAAGATGCTTTCAGAGCACCAACAGAGGTCGAAAGCACCTCCGACATTTCTTTATAACTCATTTCATCATAATAGCGTAAATTAAAAACTGCCAATTGTTTTTTGGGCAATTGCTGTAGTGCCTTTTGCAATTTCAGCTCTACCTCATCTCCGTCAAAGAAAGGGTCGGCCTTCAGTTGGTTGCTCAGCATACTTTCTTCAGCATCAATAGAGCTAGTCATTTTGCGCTTTTTTTTATTCAAAAAGGTAATCGCTTCATTGGTTGCAATTCGATACAGCCAGGTATAAAGGGTCGACTTTTGTTGAAATTTACCGATATTCCGGTATACTTTAACAAAACAATTCTGCACCACATCATTGGCATCCTCATGCTCCAACACCATCCGGCGAATGTGCCAGTATATCCGTTCCTGATATTGCAGTACCAACAATCGGAAACCTCGTTCAAAGGTTTGACTATCGGCCAATAACGCCAGGATCTCATCATCAGTTAATTCAGACTGCATTCGGGTCAAATGGTGCAATTTGTACTTTTGACTGTAGAAATGTAAAAGGGTTTAATCTAGAATTGATGCTGTAGTAATAATAACGGATCTATTTCATAGCATTGTATACCACCGTTTGCATCCTGGGTCTGATATTTAGCGAATTGAGTTTGTAATTCCGCATAGAAGGATAAGTGCGGTTTGATAAAAATACAAAAACAAGGTCGTGTTCAGGATCCACCCACACACAAGTACCCGTGAAACCCAAATGCCCAAAAGTTTGCGGAGAGGCATCCTTAGAAAGGTTGCGTTTTCGATTGGGGTTCAACTCCAGCATATCAAACCCAATACCTCGCCGCGTATCTCCCTCATACCGGGTTGTAAAGTTATGGATCGTTGCAGGATTTAAGTATTGCTCGCCTCCATATTGACCTTCCCAAAGCAATAGTTGCATCAGTATCGCCAGATCTTGAGCATCGGCAAATAGACCGGCATGACCGCTCACCCCACCCAACATGGCCGCACCCATATCATGTACATAGCCCTGCACCCGTTGTCGCCGCCAATAACGGTCTTCTTCTGTGGGTACAATATGTTTGATATCCTGGTCTTGCCAGGGATTGTAAGTGGCCGTACGTAAACCCAGCGGTTGATAGAAATGTGTAGCGGCATACTGGTCAATCGGCAGATCACTGACCCGCTCGATCAACCGCGCCAGCAGGTAAAAGCCTAGATCACTATATTTATATTCCCTGGTTGCCCGCAATTCGGAGTGGATAATCTGCTCCCACATATTATCAATAAACGCCTGGTTCATAAACAAGTGGTTCGTTACAGGCACACTGTATTTAGTGGTAGCTTCTTTGCGGTAATACGTCGAGGAAGGACGCGGATTGCGGCGGGTACCACTGACTGTTTGTTTATAAAAAGGAATCCAACCCTCCAATCCTGCACGATGAGCCATCAGGTCTTTGATGATCATTTGCTCTTTGTTGGTTCCTCTCAATTCCGGGAGGTAATCGCCCAACGGCTTTTCGATATCCACCAGTCCTGCTTCCTGTAATTTCATAATAGAAAGCGTCGTAGCAGCTATTTTGGTGATAGAGGCCAGGTCATAGACATCCGTTGTGGCTACCGGCTGTTTTTTGGCATAAGTATGGTGTCCAAAAGCCCCTTCGTAAACGATGCGGCCTCCTTTGGCCACCAGCACGACACAACCTGGAGTGGCTTTTCCATTAATGGCCTCTCTGGCAATATCTGCTAATTGGTTTAAACTATCTGAACACAATCCCATGCGCTCGGGAATGACATAACCCATGCGAAAATTTTTTCGGGTACTAATGCCAGTATTAAAGGTTGCCTTTGGAGAGGCAGTGACGGGGAGCCGCCCACTTACCGCAATGGCCCCAAAAAGTGCCTGGGCTGCTGCTGATTGCACCATATCGGCATCATCATAAGCTTCTAACACCCAATCTAGCTCGTCAAAGTACCTCAGGCTGTAAGGATTGCCAAATACAACGAGGACCACTTTGGTCTTTTGGTTAAGTGTTTTCAAAAAGGAAATGGTACTATTGGTTAACCCAAATTGATCTTTAGCGGTATTATTCATATCGTGCAATCCAACAATGACGACATCCTTTTCTTTAAATTGATTGAACAGGTACTTTTGGCGGTCAGCAGAAATCTCTTTCTCCGTTTGCAATTGTGGGATGGTCACATAACTTTCAAGCCGCTTTTGAAAATCCGTTTTGCTTTTAGTACCAATACTGAGTGAGGCCATAGACAGGGTATCCAGTTTGCCAAAAGGCAATAAATTATCCTCATTGCGGACCAACGTCAGCGCATTCTCAATCAATTCCTGCTTTAGTGCCTTGGCTTCATTCGTATTGACCTTTTGGGCTATATTTTCCAGCGGCACTGCTTTATATCGGTTGAGTCCCAGTTTGTATTTGTTGTACAAAATCCTTTTTACGCTTGCTTCCACTTGATCAGGAGCCAGCTTTCCGTCGGCCAGATAACGTTTGATTTCCTGCATGGCAGCACCCAAATCTTCGGGTAATACCAATACATCATTGCCGGCCAGTAGGGCTTCGGCTTCTACCTCACCACTTTTAAAGTGTTTCGTGACCCCTTTCATTTCCAGGGCATCGGTGAAGATCAATCCTTCGAATTTGAGCTCGTTGCGTAGCAAATTTGTGACGGTATTACGCGAAAGTGTAGTTGGGCGGTTCTCCCGATCATCTAGGGCGGGTACATTTAGGTGTGCAACCATCATGCTCCCCACATCGTGTTGGGCCAATACCCGGAATGGATAAAGTTCAATACTGTCAAGTCGGTTTCTATCGTGTTTGATCACTGGTAGATCAAGGTGAGAATCCACATCTGTATCGCCGTGACCAGGAAAATGTTTAGCGCAAGCCAGGACATCCTCATCCTGCATGCCCTTCATATACATATAACTTTTGACAGCCACATTGTAGCGATCTTCACCAAAAGAACGGGTATTGATCACCGGGTTGGCAGCATTGTTGTTGACATCTACTACCGGTGCAAAATTGACCTGCACACCGACCGTTCGCAATTCGCGACCGATCTCTTTCCCCATTTTGTAGATTAAATCATTATTTTGGATGGCTCCTAACATCAACTGTCTAGGAAAGCTGATGGTCGTTTGTTTCATGCGCATCCCCAGGCCCCATTCTGCATCGATGGCCACCAGGAGGGGAATCTTGCTAAGTGCCTGGTATTGATTGCTAAGTTCAGCCTGCTTTTCAGGTGTGCCCTGAAAAAAACAAAGACTACCCACATGGTAATCCCGGATCAATGCTTCCACTTCAGCAATGTGACTAGCACCCTTATCGGAATGTGCCCGTATCATAAATAACTGGCCGAGGCGCTCGTCTTCACTAAGCGAATTGTATACAGAATCTACCCAGACCTGCGCCTGTTTCTCTTGTTGTGCAAATATACTGACGGCCAGCAAACAAAAGCTGAGCACCGCCATCCATCGTCTATTCATTCCCACCAAAACCGGGATTTTGTTACTCTTTGTCATGGGATTTAATTTTTACAACATTCAATATACACTACAGAAAGCTTCCTTGCCCGAAAGCAGGAACACTTTAACACAGATTTCACAAATATTCACAAAGTGATGTTGCCCCATTGCGCGCGCTGCGCCACCTCTTCCCTTATCCAAAATCACAACATCAAACCATCCTTCCTCCCTTCAATTCATCCTGATACTGCGCCAGCAAACCCCAGTCTCCACGTGCGGCCAGCTGAGCCTGACTTGGCCAGGTACCCGGGTCGTGAATACGGTAACGATCACCTGCTACACTCAGAATGTCATTCAACCTTTCTACTTCGGCATCAGCCAAGTCCTGCCAGGTATTAATCCCGGCGTCCTTCAGCAGTTGTTCAATTTTGGGACCAATACCTTCAATTATTTTCAGGTCTGTAGTATCTGTTGGATGTTCGGTTTTTGTTTTGAACGCATTAGGATCATTCTTTTTCTGTTCGGCCAGCGCTGCCGCTTGTCCTACCCAATCATCCTTTTCGATGCGGCCGGGGAAATAACCAATTTCTCGGGTAACCTCTTCAATGGCAGCCTGATCCAGAAGGCTGATCTGCTCATAGGTAAAGATGCCTATATCATTGAGCTGTTTTTGAATAAATGGACCAACACCATTGATTCGGGTGAGGTCATCCTGCTCTCTTTCTTCGATGATAATTTTTTCATTGAGCACCGACTTCTCGGCATTAGGATTATACTCCGGTTCCAGTTCTTCTTCATCGGTTCCCAATTCGATTGCCATTACCGGACCGTCATCGGTGACACTAATCGTTGCGCTTTTGCCAAGTACAACATTATTTTTCAGGTCATCCAATTCTCCTTTTAAGGATTGATTTTCGGTTTCCAGCTTGTTGATTTTGGTTTCAATAGCCAGCATTTGGTTGCGGGTAGCATTATAGAGGCTTTGCATCTGAGCAACGTTGTCGACCTGTTCATCTTCGCTTTCAATTTCTGTCGACAATTCCTCATTTTTGCTTTTCAGACCAATGATCTGGTTGTTCAAATCCTCGATAGTGGCCAAATATGCCTTGTTGGAGGCTTGCTGGCTTTCCACCTCGGTATTGATGTTGTACACCTCATTGTAAAGGCGACCCTTTTCTTCCTCCAGCCGTTCTGTTTTATCCACCAATTCCCGGATTTCGCCCTGAGCTTTCGCCAAAACTTTTTCCTTTTCAGAAAGTTGACTTAGTGCCTGATCCCGAGCAGCTTCGGCTTCTGTCAGTTTTTGTTTGAGTTCTTTCAACTCTTTTCTCAGTTTACGGATGCGGCTACCGCGTAGGAGTAGTCCCACCACCAAACCAAAGAGGAAGCCGATGATGGTGATAAATAGAATAGCAATGCTATCCTGAGAATCAAATTGGTTGAAAAAATTTGAAAAATCCATGTAGTATCAGCTTTTATTGGATGACAAAATTAACACGGCGGTTTTTCTGCCGGCCGCTGGGGTTATCTTTACCTTTTATTTGATTGGGAGCCACCGGTTCGGTTTCTCCTTTTGAATCGACCTTAATTTCGGTCGTAACACCTAGCTCCCGGAAATATTCCATCGCACTCTTAGCACGGCGGATGCCCAGGTCTTTATTGTATTTGGGTAAACCTTTACTATCCGTATGGCCAATGATGGTCAGGGTTTTTCCCGGATTAAGGTCCAGATAAGTCTTTACAGAGTCAGCGTAGAGCACACAAGGCGGTGTAGGCCTAAAATCCGCTTTATCGAATTCAAAATTGGCATCCGAAAAAGTCATGTTGGTAAAAGAAAATTGCACCTTGTCGAATTCATCGGGAATGCCCGATGTAGGGTACAATTCAAAAAGTACCGGCTCCTGCAAATCGAGATCTTCACTGATTCCGTGATCCAGGGAGATGCGATTTTCAGCAATGCCTCTTTCGACCAACAATTTGCGTAAAGCATCAGCCCGGGCCAGCCCAATATTTTCGAAAAATCCCGGCTGTAGGTCCTTTTCGCTTTCGCGGAAAAATGCCGTGATGGACAAGGATTTGCTGCTATCAGCCTCAAGAATGGTGGCCAGGGTATCCAGAAAATTATGATTATCAGCATTTAGCCGTGGCTGGATAGAATCCGGAGCAAAGGCAAACTGATCATAACCTTCCAGGATCATCTTGTCCCCTTCCTTCAGACTTAAAGTCTGCAGGCGTACATCCTCTTGTACTTCGGTACACAATTGTCGCACCTGACAAACAAAATACCACCGAGCTACCAGCGAATAACCACAGAACAGCAAAAAGACAATAAATGCAAAAGTCCTCATAAAATGTAGTATTTGATTCTAGTGGAAGCAGTTTGAAGTAATTAATACTCCTATACTGGTAAAAACCGATAAAGAAAGACTAAAATTTTCAATTATTTCGGTTTAGTCGCACTAGTGCGCTGAAAATTCACCCTGATTATGGATAAATGTACATAATTCGGATTCTTCAACAAAAAGATGATATCTTTTTTTATTAATTCAGCAATCCAGTTGTATTTTGCTGCTATAAAAATATCAAGCGTCATGAAGTTGAGATGTACCCGAAATAGTATTAGAATTCGCTTGCGCAAATCTGAACTTGAGCAACTCAAAAAAG
The DNA here is from genome assembly GCA_021604865.1 of Saprospiraceae bacterium. Taxonomy (GTDB): domain Bacteria; phylum Bacteroidota; class Bacteroidia; order Chitinophagales; family Saprospiraceae; genus BQJU01. Next base: position 76,022 of record BQJU01000036.1, read on the forward strand.
ATAAGCACTGTACGGAAGTCATGTATTTCCCCGGCCAGAGAGTGCTTACTTTTGGCATATTTATACGTTCGGTGACATCCATTAATGTCTCCTTACATGACAATCAAATCCAGATTGTCTTACCTGAAATAGAAGCTGAGCATTGGATAGAGACGGATCAGGTGGGCATGGAAACCCAACTGGCGCTTTCCAAAGAATCTTTTCTACACGTCTTGGTAGAAAAGGATTTTCCCTGCAAAGACCGTGCTGACGAGGACAAATCGGATACTTTCGAAGACCTGGCCAATAAAAACCAGGCAGATTCCTGCTGATTGCTGAATGAATTGGCACCCATATATCAATGGCTTTAAAGCCTATCTGCTTTTGGAACGATCGCTATCGGATCATACCATTGCGGCCTATCAAATGGATTTGCGCAAGCTTACCGAATTCCTTGAATTGGCCGAATACGACCTCAATCCAGACCAAATAGAATTAAAACACCTGGAAAAATTTATCCATTGGCTAAATGAACTTGGTCTGGGAGCCCGGTCTCAGGCTCGTCTGCTTTCAGCATTAAAAACCTTTTATAAATACCTGCTCATTGAAGATGTAGTCAGCGATGATCCAACTGCTTTGTTGGAAGGTCCACGCTTGCCGCGTAAAATTCCTCAGGTCTTGACTTACGATGAAATCCAGCGCATGCTTGCCGTCATCGACCTTAGTCAGGATCATGGGGTACGCAACCGGGCCATGCTCGAAACGCTCTATGCCAGTGGCCTAAGGGTTACCGAGCTGATTGACCTGCGCCTCACCAATTTTTTTCCCGATCTGGGTTTCCTACGTGTCATCGGCAAGGGCGACAAAGAGCGCATTGTCCCCATCGGCGAGGAAGCGGTAAAACACATCAACTTCTACCTGACCGGCGTTCGTCGCGCCATGAATAATATCCACCGCGACCATGCCAATTACCTATTCCTCAACCGGCGTGGCAAAAAATTGAGTCGGGTGATGGTCTTTCTCGTGGTCAAAGAATGTGCCGAACTGGCCGGTATTTCCAAAAATGTAAGCCCACATACCTTCCGCCATTCCTTTGCCACCCACCTCATCGAAGGCGGTGCCGATCTCAAAGCCGTACAGGATATGCTGGGCCATGAATCTATCCTCACTACCGAAATCTATACCCACCTGGATACGGATTATTTGCGGGAGACCATTTTGACCTTTCATCCCAGGAATCGTAAAGAACCGTAACAACCAAATTCATTGGGTTACCCCAAAGCGCTGAAAGCCAGCTTTCCCTCATTGCAAGGGTAGGCTTTGAGACAGTATCACCCAGCCGAAGCTAAAGAAACCTACTGCTTCACCCCACGAAACTGCTTAATTACTTGATTCCCATCCTCATCTGTAATCTCATAATCAATAACCAGCTCAGGATCATCATGCCCCCTTTTTCCACCGCCAATAGGCCGATGAATATCATTTAAATCTTTGAAAACTTCATTGTCGATCTCCATTCTCCATTTATGGTGAATTCAACCAGGTAAATACCACCTGTTAGAGAAGCACAATCGAGGGTGTAAAAATGTTCTCCTCCCTGATAAAGCAATTCGAAGGGAGGTATTACCGTTTGTCCTAATAGGCTTTTGACTTGGATTTGAACTTTGCTCTCCATAGGAACGAAAAATTGCAGATTCAATTTACCCTGAGTTGGATTTGGGAACAAATCTGCTGATAGTTCGGTTTGCTCAGAGCATGTTTGGAGGCCAACCTTTGGGCTGCAAAGGATCACTTTTCTGATGATACTTCGTTACTTTTTTCGTCCGTACCTCCGGGTATGCACTTCAAAAAAAGCCTTGTCTCATCAAAAAATTGACGCTTTTCGCCTCCA
>BQJU01000037.1 GCA_021604865.1 Saprospiraceae bacterium
TCTGTTTCAGGCGAGCTATTTTGTCACCAGCCTAGGCGCGAAAACCGCGCTTGGCCACTACTAAGCAAGGATTTGAGCAACAACGGCTGGTGACAAAAGAGCCGCATCAAATGGGTAAGTTATTCTTCGCTGACCCCTAAGGTAAGTCATTACAGATTGGAACGAGGGGATGATATTGCGATTATTGAATTGTGGAGGTGGTGATTTGATGGCCGATCGAATGAGGACAAATATCCCCTTTCTGAACCACCTACAGTCTTTTGAGGTATTTTCGGTGGTTGACTTTAGCGAGCAAAGGGCTTGCTCTTCAGCAGTCAGACTGTGATAGGATGTTTGGAAATCAACCTTTTTGATTGAAAATTACGAATGTTTCCTCTTTCACCGACAGTGGTCAATATTTTTCAACATCTGCTCATGACTATCTTTTAATTGAAAGTCAAGTTGATTCATGAAGTCTAAGATGTTAAACATTTCTTGAATTTCCCTTTTTTGTAAGGCATTGGCCGCTTTGTCAATCTCATTTTGCACCCGTCGCTGAAGGTTGTACAAACCTTCCAGCTCATACAAACATTCATAATCAAATTCATTAATGATGCTTAACGACCGGGTCGTTTCCCATGCGATGGAGGTTAATTCAGGTATCTCAAGTTCAATAAACGTCTTTCCATTGTACCGAAATTGACCATTTCCAATAGCTACAGAATCTTTTACCCGGTAAAATTCGGGATATTTCTTTTGAAGAACACTTATGTCTTGTGGCGTAGAAACGACTTCTGAAGTATTTCCATTAAATAATTTTCCATAATCGGAAAATGCATTTAAAATTGTTTGATTTGCGAGCCTGGCATTGGTTAAATCATCGACATTATTTTTAATCTCTTCTTTGATTTTTGTAATGGCTATATCTTTATCGTGTACCGTCTTTTTGGTCGAATTCCAGTCATTGAACCATATTGCCAGGTTAATTCCGATAAAGATCAACAGTATCTCACCGATGACATATTTCCAATTAAATTGATCTTTAAGTTTAAAGAATCTCCTCATTTTTAAATATTCCTAGGGGTTAATTTCTATGTTAAAAGGTGGTCATTTTCTCCATAGTTTCTCCTGCTTTAACCACTAAAGTATAGGTCTCTTTTTTGCCTTTATGATCTCCCAAAGCAACAAGGGTTACTTCGTATGTCCCTGGGTTAAGCGTAAATTTCTTAGGGTTGTTGGTCTCCCTGGTATAAGTCCTGCCACTGGCTACATTTTTCTTGGTATTTACTTCGATCACCTTGACAACTGCGTCTACCAATCCACTCGCGCTTTTAGCACCAATCATGGCTATTCCGCTTTTAAAATTGTGTTTGACTTCCGTATTTCCATTTGCTTTTACTTCCACATTTTCATACTTGTGGCTAGTTGCAACGCCTTCAATTATCAATGCGGCAACTTCTACATCATACACACCGGGGTTTACTTCGTATTCATCCACTTTCCCATAGGTGCGGCCACCAGCAACACTTTTTGCATTTCCCTTGGCAAAAATTTTAACGACAGCATCCCAGCCTTCGCCATTATTTAGGGTGATTACACTTATTTTACCTCCATCAAAGCTGATATTTTGGTGGGTAATCTGATCAGCAACAATTTTTACATTGGGTATTGTAATGCCAGCCACGTCACTATTTTCCAATGCCCTCGCCTCCAGGTCATAATTGCCAGGAGGCAAATACATCAGGGTCGTATCGCCATAGGTACGCAATCCGTTTATTGAGGCTTTGGTGCCTGGCTTAAATGCTCTTACATAAGCGTCTACAGCTTTGCCATTTTTTGTCGCATATACTGAGAAGTTAGCGGCTGGCTCATCCACCGTGGCGGTGGTTGCTTCGTTGAGTACATCGCCCAGTCCTCCGGCATCAGCGGCATCGTAATATTTGCCGTCACCGGCTTCAGCAGCACATTTTAGCTGTTCGGTTTCTCCGGCTTTCAAACCAAAACCAATGATATGCATTCTGAAATCAATGCCTTCGGCTTTAGCAGCTTTTACTACTTCACAAATATCTCCGTCGCAGGATTCAATGCCGTCGGTAACGAGAATGACCGTAGCTTTCATCTTTGCATCCCGAAGTTTGCCGATGACTTGTGTTGCCGAATACGCCAATGGTGTTTTGCCCAGGGGTTTGATCTTGGTTAAAGACTGGTTGATCTGACTTCTAGTCCCTGTTGCCACATCTACCAAAAATTCTACGTCTTTACAATCGCCTTTTTCCCGGTGGCCATAAGCAACCAGGCCAATTTTCTGGTTTTCCGGTAGATTATTTACGGAAGTGGATAAGACATCTGTGGCAATCTGCATTTTGGTTTTGCCATCAATTTGTCCCCACATAGAGCCGCTAGCGTCATAGATAAATATGATGGGAGAAGGCGTCTGCTGATCCTGTGCATTGAGTTGAAAAATAATACAGAATGTACAGAATAGGATGACTAGTCGTTTCATAATTATGGTTTTGGAGGTTAAATATAATGCAAAATGAGGAGTTTTGGTATATACATTCATGGCTTGTTTTATATAGATGTTTTCAGCTTTTCATATCTTTAATTTTATAAACGTCAATTGTTCCGCAAAAAGCGAGACCTCCCTTTCCACTTCAGTGCTTAATTTTACTATTGTCAATAACAAAACTACACATGAAAAGCACATTCTTTTTTCTAACAAGTCTTATTCTATTATGTAACGTAACAGCTCAACGTGCATCAGCCCCTCCCCTCCTCATTATCCAAAACATCCAGGTGGTTGACGTCAAAAAGGGTGCCTTACTAAAAGACACCAAAGATATTTACATAAGAGGGAATAGAATCACCGGGATTGCAACCCATGCCAATAGATATCCAAAGCCTGACACAAAAGTCATTGACGGTAGCGGAAAATATATCATTCCCGGCCTTTGGGATATGCATGCCCATCCCGATGATCCGGAAATGTGGCGAATGCCCCCTGATGCTGCAAGCCGGGATTTGTTGCTGCCACTATTTGTATTGTACGGCGTCACCGGAATCCGCGATATGGCAGGCAGTATGGAAACCATCAAAGCCTGGAAAACAAATATTAAAAAAAAGGAGCTGTTGGGGCCTGAGGTTTTTGCCTGTGGCCCTTTGCTTGACGGGCCAAATCCGATGTGGGACGGTTCCGTTGGTATTGCTTCACTGGATAAAGTAAGGATCGTCGTTGATTCTTTAAAAGCCACTGGTGCCGATTTTCTAAAAGTATATTCCCTTTTGCCGGATAGTACTTATTTTGAATTGAGCCGTTACGCCAAAAGCATTCATTTTCCCTTTGTGGGACATGTCCCGTTTACGGTTACGACCGTTGAAGCTTCTATTACCGGCATGAAGAGCCAGGAGCACTTGCTTAACCTATTGATTGATTGCTCCACGGTGGCCGATCAAATTTATAACAACACCCTCGATTACGGGGATATCACTGATGCATTGGACAAGTATATATTTAGGAATAATTTGATAATGGATACTTACGACCCTCAAAAAGCAAAGGCGATCTTCAAGGTTTTTGTCCAAAACAAGACCTGGCATACCCCCACCATTTCGATGTGGTACAAAAATGCCTATTTTGAAGAGGAAGTAAAAAAGGATAGCATTTATTACCCTTATTTACCCCAATACATGAGAAAATATTGGCAGCCGGAAGTAAATGACCATTTGCAACGAAGAAGTCCGGAAATAATAGACCTCAAAAAAAGACTAGTCAGCCGATACCTACAGGTCATCAACAAGATGAATGAAGCAGGGGTGAAATTATTGGCGGGTACGGATATGGGGGCCAATCCATTATGTTTTCCAGGTATCAGCTTGCACAATGAGTTGGCATTATTGGTTGAAGCAGGCTTAACCCCCGCCGAAGCATTAAAAACGGCAACCATCAATCCGGCTCTTTTTCTGGAAGTTGAAAAAGATTACGGCACCGTTACCAAAGGTAAAGTAGCAGATTTGGTGATACTAGATGAAAACCCCCTGGAAGATATCACCAACACCCGCAAAATTTTTGCAGTGGTGCGAAATGGGGAAGTGCTAAGTGCGGAAAGTATAAAAGCAGAGCTAAAAGCAATTGAGTATATTCAGGCTGACCCTAAGGATTAAACATCTGTGTATTAGATTAAATAATTTTCGCTTGCACCAAAAAGCGTGCAAAAGTCAGGGTGTTAGAGCATATTTACAGCCCATACTTCTACGCTGAGGAAGCTTCAGCACAAGTCAGAGCATGTTTGGAGGCCAAGCTTACGCTTGCGCTGAAGCTTCAGCGTAGGAGCATTGGCTACAAAGGATCACTTTTCGCTGCAAAAACCGACCACCAAACATACTCGTTACAAAACTTCACATCAAAGTAGAGCGGATTTCAACCGTTTCCGTCTGGATCTTCAGGTGTGTCTACCCACGGATAGCCTCCACCTTTAATTGCTTTTTGTTCCTCCTGGTCCAGGATGGTTACTTTTTTTGCTAATTCAGCATAAGTGATTTGTTGATGCATGATTATTGTATTTAAAAAGTTATCGTAAATAGCCTGTCGTTCCGATGGAACTCGTTTGCTCCATTGCCAGGGTCTGCAACCCTGGCAATGGGCTGTCATCCCTCCAGGATATTGAAGGGCAATGCTTAGAGGTCAACTAAGCGTTCTTTTCAATATTTCACCACCACCCTCGTCACACGCCCCTTTTCCGTTTTCAATTGTATAAAATAATTGCCTGCGGGCAGCGCGGAAACATTCATTTCCAGATAACCGGTATTCGATGTTTTTTCCTGGCGCACCAATTGTCCATTGACATCAAACAGCAAAAAAGTAAGGTGATTGACTGCTGCCACTTGGTATTGAATAGCCAGTGTATCATCTTGTAGCGGATTGGGCGCTACAACGAAGGAGGTAATAAAATCCGGTAAGGTTGTGGAGCTTACCAGGCTCAAACAGTCGCTGCCCTGCCCTTCGGTCACGGTGCATATCTGGTGGGTATGTATCTGTGTATATACGTCCTGCTGGCCGGATGTCCACTGTATCACCAAGGAATCAATGATTGTGGCATCACCCAGGCCGAAGTGTGCACGAAGGCTGTTCTGCGCCCGATCACCGGTGGGTCCACCCGAGACGACCCGCATCTGCCACACATCCTGTCCGTTGATATTAGCTTTCAGGCGAATTTTTGTGCCAATCCCAGCACGATTAGAGGTCGTACCCCGACACGTTAAGATCAGGTAGCCATCGTCCCCACCATTATTGCGGTATAAAAAATCGGGCAATACCTGGCCGTTAAATGCGGCATTGCCAACAAAAATATCCAGGTAACCATCGTTGTTAAAATCAGCACTTGAGGCACTCTGACAGCTGGAAATATTAACAGCTGGTGGTCCCACAACCGCTACTCCCTGGCTGGATAGATTGCCAGTGCCATCATTTTGGTAATAACGAGAAACTTGTCCCGGGCTAGTGGCATACAAATCCAGGTCGCCATCGTTATCAAAATCTCCCCAGGTGGAACCCAATGTTGGGGCACTCTCAGTGACGGCATCACCTTCTGTAATGCGGGTAAATAAGCTATCGCCCTGGTTTTGGTATAAATAATTGGCCGCATCAAAGTTGCCTAAATAGACATCCATATCGCCGTCATTATCATAATCGCCCCAACTGGCCTGAAAATCCAGGTCAAAATGTGTGACCATTTCTGCCGTCACGATCCGCTGAAAGTCAAGGATTCCAGTTTCCGATAAAGTATTGTGGTACATCCGATTGTCTTCCCCCCCAGCTGGAAGGGTTCTACCACTTTTTATCAAAAACAGATCCTGATCGCCATCATTATCATAATCCATCCAGGAAGCAACGCCGGAACTTTCTACATTAGGCGTCACAAAAGCTGGTGTTATGGCTGTAAAATAACGGCCATTGGCATCCGGAGTGCCGGAATTTTCGTAGAAATAATCCAGCCCGAGATGTCTGTTTTCTGGAACGTGCAGATCCAGGTCACCATCATTGTCGTAGTCCACCCAGGTACTGCTCCACGTGTAATTCACATCCGTGACTGGCCCTTCGTCTGTAATTTTGGTAAAGGTAAAGTCTGGCGCGCCACTGTTTTGGTACAAAAAATTGGCTTCCGGGGGTTCAGCTGCCGGAGGATTATTGCTAACATACAAATCCAAATCGCCATCATTGTCGTAATCCCCCCATACTGCAGCACTAGAATTCCCACCATCATTGGAGACAATGCCGTTGTTGAGGGTAAAATTCCCATTGCCATTATTTTGATACAATTGGTTGTCTCCAATACCTCCCATTATCAGAAGGTCGACAAAGCCATCCTCGTTATAATCTGCCCAGCTACTGCCCATATTCAGACTTAAATTGGTGGCAACCGGCCCCGAGTTTACCTGGGTAAAAAGCGGGCCAGGAGGTGCACTACAAACTATGTCAGGCAGGGTACAAAGGCCAGTAACCATACGTACATGAGCGGGGTGCAAACCTAAGGTACCATCCGGCCATATCGGCTCCGCATCATTGATAAAAAGAGTATCACCGGTTTGGCTGGCAATAATCCCATTGGGTTTAGAAAAAGTGGCTGTACTGGCTGGTCCATCAGTATTATCAAAGCCAAAGGGGACACCGGCAATGGCTTCCGTTTCCCCGGTAAGGCTAACCTTAAATACCTGCCCGGTCCCGACCGTAGTGACAAATAAGAAGCCTTTGTTATAAGTCAAATGACCGCACCCAATAGTATTAGGTCCGGCGGTCAAAACCGGTAATTCAGCCAGCAGAGAAACGGTTCCATCTGGGGTAATTTTAGTCACCCCGCCATTGCCGTAGTTACAGGCGTATAAGTTGTTTTGATCGTCTATAGTCAAGCCATTCGGACATCGAAACAAAGTATCCGAAGCAAATTCTGTCACCATTCCAGCAGGCGTAATTTTACTGATGGTATTGCTGCTACAATTGCAAACAAACACATTATTCTCACTATCGGCAACGATACCAATGGGCGTACTAAAACCGTCGATGGCCCAATCGACGTTCAAAGTGTCCTCTACACCTTTTTTGCTGACTTTATTACCATGAGGATTGGCCTGATAAAAGTTTCCATCAGCATCAAAACAAGCTCCAGATGCTCCGGCAAATCCTTCCGCAAACACGCTGACAGAAAAGTCGGTTTTGTCAATTTTATAGACTTTGGTATTGGTTTGAGGCTGGCCCAATGCCGGACCAAAATCACTGACATAGATATTCCCCTCGTGATCTATTGTCATCCCTCCACTGGCATCAATATCGGGGATCAGGGTACTCACCTGAAGGTTTTGGGCAACCCCGATAATGGGATGAGAAAACAAGAGCAACATGGAAAAAATAAAAGCAAATAGTTTCATAAACAATACTAATTTTAATAAAATGTGGTTTACTGATGAATTTTTGGGGCCTCCCTGCGGGCGCTACGTTACGTGGCTCGCTATTCGCTCGGCCCTGCGGGCTCCCGGCTGCACCGGGCCCACTTCACATCGCTAGGCCGCTCCCCAATTCCATCAATCTGGCATCTCCACAAACATCGGCGATTCCACTACCTGCTGCCTGAATACCAGGTGAATAATTCATGAATTTTGTGTGAATGATGAGCACTTTTTCTTGATTTCAAGTCAAGGTACCCTACATCTGAAATCAGGCTCTTTTCTCTTCACAACCGCAGCTCTTCCACTCCATTGGCCTGTCACGAAACACTATGATTAATAGAGGTAGGCTTATTAAAAGCCCAAATTCACCAGATAAACCTTATTTTTGGGGAAAGAAAAAAGCAGCTATGAAAATCACCGACACATACAAACTCCAGGGCTGGACCGTGCATCCTGAACTAAATCTGTTAAAAAACCAACAAACCGAATTGGTTCTCAAACCTCGATTGATGCGCTTGCTGGATTATTTTTTACAAAATCCCGATGCAATTGTCACCAAAGATGATCTGCTCGAATACGTTTGGGAAGGGCGGCTGGTGACCGAAAATCTGCTAACAAAATCCATTTCAGAGTTACGCCAACTACTGAAAATCCATTTTCGGGAGGAGATCCAAATTGAAACATTGAGAAATGTTGGTTATCGGCTGCAAATTAATCCTGTAATTACACCCGAGGTATCCAGGGAAACGCCAGTAAGTCTGAACGACGAAATAGTAAAACAACAGCCGCTACACACTTTTCATAACCGATGGATCTACGGCTTGTTAACGGGCATCGGTCTGGTCGGGTTACTGGCTTTTGTAACCTGGTCGGGGCCTCGTGAGCAATCGTGGATCATGAAACACCACAAAATCACCAGTTTGCCGGGGCTGGAGATGCACCCTGCCGTTTCACCTGATGGAAAGAATATTGCTTTTTCCTGGCGTAATGATGTCAATGATACGCCCCAAATATATGTTCGTCCCTTGCATTCCACTACGCCACGTAAATTGAGTAGCAGTGAATCCCTGGAATTTAGCCCGGTTTGGTCACTCGACGGACAACACCTGGTCTACATTCGCCAATTAAATTCAGGCCAACTTAAGTTGATAAAAAGCTCCATCATAGGCGTAGAAGAAATGGAATTGGCCACGCTTGATTTTGTGATGGCAGATCAATTGTTATGGGCAAAAGACGGGCAAAGTTTGATTTTTCAGGCACAGCCAACCCTGAAGGATTCTAGAGCGCTCTATGCTTTTGACCAGACAACAGCTACCATAAAACAGTTGACACAACCACCCACAGGAATCTACGGCGATATTTATCCCAGCTACTCGGCAACAATGGATAAAATTGCCTTTATCAGGGCTGATTTTGGTGAATCTATTTTTTCTCACGCCGCTCCTACTGAGGGAACCATCATGGAATTGCAGCTAACAACCGGAGACCTGCACCCACTAACAAAAGTGCATAGGGAAATCAATGGTTTTCTATATTATCCGGCGATGGATAGCTATCTCTGCTGGGTAACAGAGCAGTTGGGGCAATACACCATCATCAGCATTAATGGTGAGGGAAAACAAAACATCATCGGGCAAACTTCTGTTGGGGTGCCCCGCAATGCGACATTGCTACCAGGAAATAAAATCTGTTATGAATATTGGCGAAGCAATATGGATATCAGCACCTATCCGATAGTAGTGAATGTGCCAGAAAAAATCGGCCCACCCCAGGCCTTTTTGCATTCTACCTCCTGGGATTGGGGGTTGAGTTTTGCGGCTAAAGCTTCCCGGGCCGCCTTTTTTTCTCAGCGAAATGGCTATTCAGAAATCTGGCTTACAGAAACCAATGCGCCCCAAAATGCACGGCAGCTGACTCAACTTGAAAGTCCATTACTCAAATCACTGGCCCTTTCTCCTGATGGTCGGCAGATTGTTTTTAATAGTGTAAAAGACAACCAGGCTGATCTATACCTCATTCAGTCCAACGGCCAGGGTTTACAACAACTCACCAATAGCCAGGCAGACTACGCTGCCCCCGAATGGTCGGCAGATGGGCAATCGCTTTATTACAGTTCCAATACCAGCGGAGACTGGCAACTTTACGAACACAATCTAATTACCAATAAAGTCACACAACTAACTACTGAGGGTGGTTTTCGTGCCCTGCCCGTTCCGCAAAACAAGGAGTTACTCTATTTTGTAAAATACACAGAGGATGGGTTGTGGCAATACAATCTCACGACAAAAATCACCCAATTTGTAGCGCCCTTACAAGAACTTCATCACTCTATCAACTGGGCACTTACTGACCAGGGCGTATATTACCTGAGCTGGCAAAAAGGAGCCTGCTATCTGGAATATTACGATGTTGCAACCCAACAAAATCAGGCGATCCAGTTATTGGAGAACATGATAGCCGGCATCCCTTCGCTAGCGCTGTCTTCTGATTTTCAGTCGATTTTTGTTGCTAAAGGCAGTGGGTTGAATGCAGATATTTTAGAGATTGAGTTTTTGAAAGAGTGAGGTTTAGGGGACAGAAGTTGAAAAGATAAAAAGGATATTAAACCCTTAATTTTAAGCTATTTTTATCAGCATCATTCCCATGACGATGATACTAATGCCGATCACTTTCATCAGGGTGATTTGTTCTTTTAAAAACATGAATCCCAGAAAAGTGCCAATGGCTACCGCAAATTCTCTGGCAGCCACAACGTAGCTGACCGGTGCCATTTGAAACACAAAAAGAATGATATGCGGATATACCTCCCTGAACACAATCTGATCCGGATTAAGAAAAAACAAACATGGAGAAAAAAAGATACACCCTATGACCAATCCAATCCAAATGACCCCAAGGTCGCCGGAAACTTTTTTAGTCGCAAAGTTCCAAAGTGCATGGACTGTTGCTGACAAAATAACCAATAGGAAAGCAAGCGTTGGCATGATTTTAAACCTTTTACAGTTCAACAACAAACTCATAAGTTCCGGAAACAAGCTCTAGCACAAGCGCTTTCTGATTAACCTTGCTTACCAAAGCCTTTCCATGCACAAACAAACGCTTACCCTGAATAGTTAACCTTGCCGTGCTATTGGACGGAATGCTAAGTTTATAAATGACCTTCCCTCCATCTATTTTTTTCCAGGAGGAACTAATTTCTCCATAAGGACTTTGGTGACTAGCTGAAAAACGATCCAGCCCAGCCACGAAGTGGGGAGACAACAGGACATTTTTAAAGCCTGGTTGTGCAATATCTGGCTTGATGCCACCCAGGGCTTTGTAGAACCAGGCACCGATTTCTCCAAACATGATATGATTACGAGAAATATCAGACTTGGCGTCGATGGGCCAATTTTCGAAGAGGGTTTCTGCGCCATTTTTGATCCACCATCCCCAGGAAGGAAAAGTATCCTGAGCGGCAAGCTCGTAGGCCAGGTCGGCATAACCATTTTCGCTCAGGGCATTCAACAAAGTCTTTGTACCTAAAAGGCCAACATTTAGGCGTTTATTATCAGACAAAACTTTATTCTTTAGCTGTTCCGCCACTTTTTTTCGCAAGGTATCCGGTACAATCCCCCAATAGAGAGGAGCACTGAGTTCTGTTTGAAAACCACTGGCATAGCTGCCGGTTTCCACATTGAGAAATTTGTCGTTGATGGCCGCTTTAATATTTTCTGCAAGCTCTCGATAGGTCCTATGGTCGGTCGGTTTGTTTAATAAATTGGCCGCTTTTGCCAGAATGGAGGCGTCCACGTAATAATAAATTGAAGAAGTCAGTTCTTTGTCCGAGACATCCTTCACCGGTATCCAGTCGCCAAGGCCCCAATCGGTGAGGTGGGAGGGGCTAATATCAGCAATATGGTCGACATAGCGTTTGATGTTTTCGTAGCAGGCGGCCAGTAGTGTTGTATCTCCATAAAAAAGATAAATGTTCCAGGGGATAATGGCGATAGTGCTGGTCCAATCCGGGCCATTTCCCCAGTCATACCCCCACCCATGTGTAGGAATAATGGATGGCAATACCCCATTTGCTTGTTGTTCGTCGCGATGGTCTGCCAGCCATTTTTCATAAATGGTGATGCCATCAAAATTATAAAGACCCGTTTCGCTGGCAATGTGAGCATCGCCAGTCCAGCCGTTTTTTTCCCGTTGTGGACAATCTGTAGGGTAGCCAAAAAGGTTGGATAAATAGGAATTATTGGTAGCCTGCCAAATCTTATTGATCAAAGTATCCGAACTGTGAATCCGTCCCGCAATGGGCACATCACTGTGCATGCGCATGCCGATCAAACTTTCCTTGCCAAGCTGAATGGGGCGGTCGCTACTAACTTCGACATATTGGAAACCCTTATAATTAAAACGCGGCATAAAGGTTTCCATTCCTTCTCCTTTTAAAATAAAAATATCTGTCTGGAATGGATCACTGTCATCTGTTGGCCGGTAGTGGACATCAATGTTTGATTGATCAATAACACCGTTCTCGTCCAGCATTTCAGCATGTTTTAACCGGATGGACGTCCCTGCTTCTCCCTGCACTTTTAGCTGGCTGATTCCAGCGATATTGGTCCCCAAATCAAACAAATATTTCTGGTCATTAATTTTAGTAAAGTTGACGACTGGGATCTTTTCGGTGATGCGAATTGGGTGTAATACCTGCGCCACGATCTGTTGTGAGGGAGCCTCTACTTCCATTGCCGCCTGCCACTGACTATCATCAAAACCAGGTGTATCCCAACCAGGTTGCTCCAGTTGGGCGTCATAATGTTCCGCAGTATAAATGCTATTAAAAACCACGGGACTAAGAGCAGTTTTCCAATCTTTGCCTGTTGTAATGACGGCTTTGGTACCATCTGCATAAGTCAGGTGAAGGTTCAGGCAGAATCTAGGTCTTGCCCGCCAGTGGGCTTTGTGAAAATCCCAGACCGCCGTCGATTGATGGTTGTACCAGCCATTACCTAGCAACACACCCAATGTCACCGTATCGGTTTGTAGATGATTCGTGACGTCATAAGTCAGGTACAGATTGCGTTTGTCAAAGCGGGTATACATTGGATCCAGCAGATGGTCTCCCACTTTCCGGCCATTAATTGACAATTCAAATAATCCGGCGGCGGTGATGTAGATTCGGGCTTTTATTATTTTACCGGAAGGGGTAAATACCTTTCTAAAATAAGGCGCGGCTTTTATATCGATATCTTCCGTATCCAAGATAAAGGCTCCCAGCCAGTTTTTTGTCTCCATCATGCCCGTTTCAAAATAGGCAACCGGAGCCAATGGACTTTTTTTGTTGTTTTCGTCCCAAAGCTGCACCGTCCAATAAAACCTCGTAAATGGTTCAAGGGGTTTTCCCCGGAAGTGGACCAGCATTTCGTCGCCTTCAAGTTGTTGGGTGTCCCAAACATTTCCGACACCTCCAGCTACTGCTGTAGAATCAGTACCAACTATAAGTCTGTATGCATTTTGCCGACTACCTTTCCGCTGTTCCTGCATTTGCCACCGTAGTCTGGGCAATTGAGCATCAATACCGATGGGATTGACCAGGTATTCGCAGGTTAAATTTGTTGGTGCATTGGGCTGCGATGGTTTGTTGCAGGCAAAGATCACGTTAGGTAGAGAAAGTGTCTTAAGTTGGGCCTCTCTCAACAGTGCCCAATTGCTTTCTGAAGGCTCCTTTTTTGATTCCATGAAATTGGCCAATTGTACAAACAAAAAAGGAAAATCGCCCTGATGCCAATCGTTCCGCCAGTTCCGGATTAAAGTTGCAAATAGTTCGCTGTATTCATCAGCTCTTTCCGTATTTGACTCTCCGGAACAAATCCAGACATCACCCACCAATATATTTTGAATCGTTATCAAGTTGCTTCCCTCCAACTCCATAGTGTACGGGCCACCGGTTTTCAGGTTCGACAATTCAACCTGCCATTCTCCAGATTCATCGGTTACAGCCGTATGCATCGAATTCAGGAATGTCCCCGTAATTTCTTCACCTGGCGATGCCCAGTCCCATATTTCCACCTTCGCATCCCGTTGCAATACCATACCCTCACTAATTAATTTGGGAAGGCTTATCGTCCCCATTACCACCAAAGGGATAGTCCATAAACAAAGCAATAGAATGATTGATTTTAACTTCATGTTTTACCATTTATTCCTTCATAGCCGCCTCCACCTCTGCCCAGGTATCCCAAATAGTTTGTAGTAAAGATTTAAATTCATCTGCATGATCACTAGTTTCCAATTGATCAAAAAGCACATGCATTTCCCCTCGCAGATCAGGATAGTGGTCGGTTACTGCCAGCATAGCCACCCAGGTATCCCGGTGTTTCTTGAAAGCCGTACTAAAAGCCTTGGAGCAATGGCGGTAATTTAATTGATGCATGCCATCTACATAATGCTGGATCGTTTCACTTAATGAAATGGTCTCACAGGCATAGTTGCGGACTTTCCCCAAGGAGTCATCCAAGGCAATGACCTGGTTGATGCATTCACGTTCATTAATCTGTTTTTGGCTACCAGTTATGTTGTGACTAATTTGTTTTGATGGGCGACAGGAAAAAATTAGTAAGGTGCCCATAATCAACATGGAAATCGGAAGTCTATTTTGAATTTTCATAGTCATGAAGGGTGAATTTCTACTAAAAATACATTTTTTACGCGCTTATTAAAAAATTCCACCTCCATTATCTCTGTGTCCATTAATAAACACTTAATGGCCTCAAAGATCCTTACTCCAAAATTGCAGTGCTTTTTTACTTTCTTGTGATTCGCCGACCTCTTTCCAGGAAAGATAGCAGATATACCCATCCTGTTTGGAGAACCCTCTTTTTTTCCAAAACTCATCTAGTGGGAAATAATCTTTCGGTCTTTGCGGGTGATCATCTGCTCTTACCACGCCACAAAAAGTGAGCTTGGTAAAGCTAAGCAATTTTCGGGCCCAGGCCTCCCTTTCCTGAAAGAATTGCACCCCGATACCTTGTCCTCTGTATTTTTTCAACAGAACCGATTCGCTGAAGTAGAATACCTTGCTGATTTCCTGCTGATGATCTATCCAGGGCTGCTGAATATCTGGTGTTTCATTTTCGAGCGGCATTCCGGTGGAGGCACCAATCACCTGCTCACCATCAAAGGCGATAACCATGATACTATCATTTGATTGGAACAACGTTTCGAGATAGTTTTCTTCGTATTCCAAGGAGCCATCATAGAGATAGGGAAACTCCCGAAACACCTGAATCCTGAGGCGGGCCAGGTCATTTTTAAAGGGGCGGGCATCTGCTTGGGTGAATGATTTGATGACGATCATGATCTTAATTTATAGGTTTTAATTTTATCCAATCATCTTCCCTTGCCAAATAATCAAAAAACATCCCCTCTCAATCAAGAGCCCCTGGAGTTTTGGTCATAAAGCAAGAAATTGCAATATCAAAAAAAAAATACCACAATGAAAACGAATTCCAGAATCCGCAGACAGTTTATTAATCAGCCATCACCCAACAATGCCGTTTCGGATCCCTCTTTCATAGAGACCGCCGGAAAAAACCAAATAAAAACCATTCCTCCGGATTATTCCAGTATGATGGCTGAAATAGAAAAGGTCAGTGATCCTGTTTCTTTTGAGGAATTGAAGGCCTTTTATGGGTTGGTGTAATAGAGTTGTTACGTAGGGGGTATGACGGGGCAAAAACAGGTGGATTTCCATAGCTAAAGCCATCCCAATGCCCTTCCCCTGCGCAACAACTCTATTATTTCAGCACCAAAACACTTTTCTACCAAAAAAATAATTTGACAATTCAAAATGCATAGAAATATGATGGCACAACGAATTTTAAGCATTGATTACAAATCATTCCGCTTTCAAATTTTCATGTGTTTTTCAATACTCTTTTTTTTAACATCTTGTGGCAAAGAGGACATAGTGCAGGACCAAGATCCCAATGATGACTTATACCGGATTCCGGTGGTGGTTCATGTTATTCACAAGGGGGAGGTGATAGGTGAAGGGTATAATCTTTCGGAAGAAAGAATTTTGGGTCAAATAGAGACGCTAAATGAAGATTACAGGAGAAAAGAAGGAACAAGGGGTTTTAATGACCATCCTGATGGAGCGGATACAAAAATTGAATTTGTGCTTGCAAAGTCAACACCAGATGGCCAGCCAACCAATGGTATTGTAAGGATCAATTCAACCTTGGTTGATAATCCTATTCCTCCGAATCACCGATTTGACTATCTCGCATTTTATAGTTATTGGGATTATGAGCATTACCTGAATATTTGGGTCGACCCACTGCAGCCGTTAGCTATTGATATTGTTCTAGGTTTCGGAACCGGCCCCAATACTGACCTACCTGGTAACGACTTGTTCTCTCCGGGAGAACCCACTCAGGCGGAGGGCGTAATTATCAATTCATTCCATTTCGGTGAATCGGGAATACAATCTGACTATAATCTTGGAAGAACCTTAACTCATGAAGTCGGCCATTATCTTGGATTGTTGCATTTATGGGGAAACGGTGATTGTGCGACAAATGATTATTGTGAAGATACTCCTCCGGTTACAAGTCATAATACCGGATGCCCTTCAAACCCTCCGTTGGCATGTAACGGTGAACCAGCTTTGGTTGAAAACTACATGGATTATAATGCGGACAATTGTATGAATATGTTCACTAACGATCAAGTAGCACGAATGCATTATGTCCTAAAAAACAGTGTTGCACGAAAGTCTTTACTTGACTCTCCAGGGTTAAATAAGCCCTAAGAGCTTGTTTGGCCGAGAACTCAATTGGAGGATTAATCAAAAAAATAGATTTATATTTCCTTCCTATTTTTTTGATTAATCCTCCAATTGAACCTACTCATGTCGACCATTCTCCTAATCCTCCTATGTATTGTCTTCATCATCTTGTCTACCACCAGATTGAAGCTGCACCCCTTTCTGGCCCTATTGATTGCCTCCTTTTTTTTTGGCGTATGCTCGGGAATGCCTTTAGAAGAAATCATTACGATCATTAATCATGGCTTCGGCACCACAATTGGCAATATTGGCATTATCATTATTGCTGGATTGATCATTGGCACTTTTCTTGAAAAATCTGGTGGCGCCTATGCGCTGGCTAATTTCACCTTAAAGCTGATCGGCCCCAAACAGGTACATGCCGCAATGGCCTTTATCGGATATATTGTGTCCATTCCCGTATTTGCCGATAGCGGTTTTATTATCCTGTCTCCATTAAACAAAGCCATCTCCAAGAAGGCCGGATTGTCCCTTGCCGGTACGGCCATTGCTCTAGCGATAGGGTTAATGGCTACGCACACTATGGTCCCTCCTACTCCGGGGCCTATTGCTGCTGCTGGCATTGTGGAGGCCGATCTTGGGAAGGTGATTTTAATTGGACTCATTGTTAGTTTGTGTTCAATGATAGTAGGTATCTTTTTTGCCAAAAAGGTGGGCGATCGCGTTTATATTGATCCCGCTCCGGAGATGGATGAGGCGCAAATAGAACAAAAAATTGCTGAAGCACCATCCGCTCTGAAGTCCTTTCTTCCTATCATCGTGCCTATCTTTTTAATCGTACTAAGGTCCTTTGCTGAATATCCCACAGCACCCTTTGGTGATGGATCCCTCAAGACCTTCCTAAGTTTTATTGGCAATCCCGTAGCTGCGCTTTTTATTGGGATCATCATCGCTCTTTTTCTACCCAAAAAGTTCGACAAAGCTATGCTGAGTACATCCGGTTGGGTAGGCGAAGCACTGAAGAGTGCCGCTATTATTATTTTGATCACCGGAGCAGGCGGAGCTTTTGGAAAAGTCTTACAAAATTCCGATATAGCACTCATTATAGAAGAGGCTGGCATCGGTTCAGGTCTTGGTATCTGGTTGCCATTTCTTATTGCAGCAGCAATTAAATCGGCGCAGGGGTCATCAACGGTAGCCATTATCACCACAGCATCGATTTTGGCGCCCCTATTACCGGCAATGGGTTTGGATAGTGATACTTCCAGAGCAGTTGTTGTGATCGCTATTGGGGCAGGATCAGCCGTTGTTTCTCATGCCAATGACAGTTTTTTCTGGGTGGTTACCCAATTGAGTCACATGGATGTCAATCAAGGATACAGGCTTCACTCTCTTGGCACAGGCATACTGGGATTTTCAGCAATGATCTTTTTGACACTTTTAACTTTTTTCCTTTAAAACACCTTCATTTATCATGAAACTCTACCATACAACAAAGGGCATTCTAATCGAACAGGATAATAAATATTACCTCATAGAAAACAATTGGGATGCTTTCATCAATAATGACAATCTATATCCGGATGTTCTGGCCTTGACCTCAAAAAGCAGCCCCTTCAAAGGTGGGGAGGAATTGATCAAAAATCATTTGTTGCCGCCTGTTGAAAGTCAGGAAATTTGGGCTTCAGGGGTAACCTATTTTAGTAGCAGGGAAGCCAGGATGGAGGAGTCAAAAGATGCCGGAGGGGGAGATTTTTACGATCGGGTGTATCATGCAGATCGTCCGGAAGTATTTTTCAAAAGCCCCGCCTACCGGGCAGTAGGCCACAGGCAACATGTTCGGATTCGCCGGGATTCCAAATGGAATGTCCCCGAACCTGAACTGACGCTGGTCATTACCTCTAGTGGGAAAATAATCGGTTATACCATCGGCAATGATATGAGCTCCAGAGATATTGAAGGCGAAAACCCGCTGTATTTGCCTCAGGCAAAAAGTTATGACGGTGCTGCCGCCATCGGCCCTTGTGTATTTATCACTCAAACCCCTTTACCAAAGGATACAAACATCCAATTGGAAATATTTCGTGGGGGCTCCTCCGTTTTTGTCGGAAAAACCGATATTGGCCAGATTAAACGGGAGTTTACCGATTTGGTGGAATATTTATATCGGGAAACAACATTTAAATTCGGGTGTTTACTTATGACCGGCACCGGTATTGTGCCTCCGGATTCATTTACCCTGGACCACGGTGATGAAATAAGTATTACCATTGATCATATTGGTATTTTAAAAAATATTGTAGCATAAAAGCAAGCGCTAACTGCGCTCTAAAATTTATTCAGAAATGGCATTAACCGGACTCAATTTAATTGGAAATATATCCTCAGGAAAAGGAACAACAACCTTCTTTGCTGCCAATCCTTCTACCAGCAAAAATCTGGACACGACCTTTATAGAAGCGACCAACGAGGAGGTGAATATGGCTGTAGAAAAAGCGGAATCAGCCTTTAGTAGCTATTCTTCAAAGACAAGCGAAGAAAGAGCCCGGTTTCTTGAAACGATTGCGGATGAAATTCTGGCATTGGGCGATGAGCTGATCAGTCGATGTATGGCAGAAACAGCCCTTCCGGAAGGTCGACTAATTGGAGAACGAGGCCGCACGATGAACCAGCTTAAACTATTTGCGAAAGTCGTACGTGATGGTTCATGGGCGGACCTAAGAATAGATACGGCACTACCTGACCGGAAACCCTTGCCACGGTCCGATATCCGGCAGATGCAGCTTCCTTTGGGCCCGGTTGGTATATTTGGGGCGAGTAATTTCCCTCTAGCCTTTTCTGTTGCCGGAGGAGATACCGCCTCTGCATTGGCAGCAGGCTGTCCGGTGGTGGTAAAGGCACATCCTTTACATCCCGGCACTTCCGAATTGGTGGGTATGGC
Organism: Saprospiraceae bacterium; assembly: GCA_021604865.1. Lineage (GTDB taxonomy): Bacteria > Bacteroidota > Bacteroidia > Chitinophagales > Saprospiraceae > BQJU01. Next base: position 19,134 of record BQJU01000037.1, read on the forward strand.
AATCCTAAACGCCGCCAGAAAAACCCAAATGCCCGATGGCGTTTTTTCTTTGATTCAGGGGCCATCGGTAGAGGTCGGCATGGCTATCGTTTTACACCCCAAGATCACGGCCATTGGCTTTACCGGCTCCTTTAGAGGTGGCAAAGCCATCTTTGATGCGGCCAACAAACGATCAACACCCATTCCCGTCTTTGCAGAGATGGGAAGCTCCAATCCTGTGTTTATTTTACCCGGCATCCTAAAAAAGGAGAAGTCAAACATCGCGAAAGGACTGGCAGGATCACTTACCTTGGGCGTAGGTCAATTTTGTACAAATCCCGGCCTTTTGATTATGGATCAATCCGATGATGCGAACGACTTCCTTAAGGAACTTGGCGAGCAAATTAAGTCAAGCACTCCCGGTACCATGCTCAGCGCAGGTATCAAAAACAACTATACTGCTGGGGTGAATAAACTGACCGAAGCACAAGGAGTAAGCCTGGTGGCATCCAGTTCTGAAACAGAAACGGGCAATCATGCGCAATCCAATGTTTTCACAACCGGTGTTCATACCTTTATGCAAGACCACTCACTGGAAGAAGAAGTATTTGGGCCTACCCTCCTAAATGTATCCACCGGTAACAAAGCGGAGATGATAAAATTGGCAGAATCATTAGAAGGTCACCTAACAGCAACCATCCATGGTACAGCAGCGGAACTTCAGGAATACAGTGATCTGATAAAAGTATTGGAACGAAAAGTAGGTAGAATCATCTTTAACGGATTTCCCACAGGCGTTGAGGTTTGTGATGCAATGGTACATGGCGGCCCCTATCCGGCAACGACAGCGCCCCAGACGACTTCGGTAGGAACCGCAGCGATCAAACGTTTTGCCAGACCAGTGTGTTATCAGGATTTTCCTCAGTCGGCATTGCCGGTTGCCTTAAGGGATGAAAATCCACTGAAATTATGGCGGTTGGTGAATGGGGAATGGAGGAGAGAGTGAGAGGGTGTTTTTCACTTTATTATCAATTTCGCGCGAAGCAAATATCCATCGGCAGTTAGATAGAGCCAGCCATTTTTTTCATCCAATTCGCAATTGGCGATTAATTCGCCTACTTTCAATTTGCCAATTAGGTTGAAGGCTTTATTAAAAATCCAGGATTTCTACGCTTACATTTCCCAAGCGGGCAGCTCATGCTTTTGCATTTCAGTCGTTTCAGGTTGATCGCTATCCACTTGCTTGGCATTGTTATCACAAGAAGCAGTTATCATTGCCATTAGTAGTAAAAGGTAAAATAGGACTGGTTTTAGGTGGTACCTCATTGCTTAAGTTTTGGAATTAAAGATATCGATTTTTTTGGCTCAAAAGGCAACGTCATGTATCATTTTGTTGTTAGCTATATATCGAAGTTGTTTAAGCAACTTCATTCCTTTTCATTCATGCAAAATATTCAGTTATGAAGTACCGGACACTTGGTAAAACTGGAGAGAAATTGTCCGCCATTGGACTAGGGTGCATGGGCATGAGTTTTGCCTATGGCCAGCGCAATGACCCAGAATCCAGTGAAATCACGCTTCTTTCTGATCAAATCCCGGCAGCGGGGGAAAGGTATACTGCGGGAGCTATGAAAATGGTCAAGAAATAATGCTCAAGAAAAATGTGGGCATTTTAGGTATTGGAGCCATTGGGTCGGTAATATCCATTCTGTTAAAGGATAACAAAAACCTTGAGCTTGGTTATTTTAACCGATCTGTACGCAAAGTTGTCAAAATAAAAAGGGCCGATGTTGCAATTGATATGCCCATAAGATGCCACACTTCTGTGGAGTTGGACAACCCTTTGGATTGGTTGATAATCTGCCTAAAAGAATACCATTTTACCAAGGCAAAAACGTGGTTAAAAAAACTCATCGATCCTTCTACCAAAGTGGCCGTTATCCGTAATGGTTTACAGCTAAAAGAACCAATTTTGCCCTTTACTACCGCTGGGCAGATCCTGGAATGTATGATCGACTGTCCTACACAGCCCGGTAAAGATGGATATTACCAACAATTTTATCCCCCCACTATCACGGTTACAAAAGGGGACTTGGCCACCTCATTTTTGGAATTATTTCACAACCTTGAGGTGACCTTTAAGTTTGCCACTGATTTCAATACCGAAAATTGGAAAAAAGTATGTGAAAGTTCTGCACTGGGGGCTATACTTTGTTTGACTGGAGAAACCTGCTGGATTTTTAAAGATGAAAAGGTCAAAAAGCTGTATCAAACCATACTGGAAGAGGCGGTGGCGGTGGCCAAAGCCGATGGTGCCAATATTGAGCCTTCTTTTGTAGCCGATATGCTGGTCAAATTAATGACGTATGCACCAACTAAAGGTAGCTCTATGCTGACCGATAAAAAGAATGGCCATCCCATTGAGTTAGGCGCAAAAAATGGGGTGATTTCAAAGATTGCATTAGATTATGGGATAGCCACTCCGGTTAATGATTTGATTTGTGTGTTGCTGAGCAAAACGAATTCCTTTAGCTGATCTTTGGCATCGGATAGAATTCAATGCTGAGAACCAATTTATACAAAAAGATGCGAGGTCTCAAAAGAATGGGAAATTGCTACTTGGGAAAAAAGAATGTACCCTCCCAGTCCCTCCACATTCACCAACTAGCAACAACCAGTATCTGTCGTGCCGCAACATGCAGATTCAGCCTTTTCATTTTTGGTTTCACTGCCACAGCAAGCGCTTTCGGTAGCCTCGCAGCAAGCACCAGCGTCTAGTTTATCGGCATAAACAGTAATGCTGTATATCCCCGAATCCGATGCTTTGAAAGCGGCCAAATCCTGATCATTGATGTATTTTAATAATAAATCATCGGGTAGGGTGATAAGGCGTTCCTTTTTGATCTGTATATTTTTAAAACCCGCGGCTTTAATGATGCCCAGATATTTACCTTTTTCGCTGGCTCCGGCTACACAACCAGCATACATCTCAGCAGCTTCCAAAATATCGGGTGGTAAGGCACCCTGATAAACGATATCGGAAATGCTAAAATGGCCGCCTGTTTTTAATATTCTGAAAACTTCCTGGAAAGCGCTTTCCTTGTTTGGAACGAGATTCATCACACAATTGCTGATGACTACATCGGCAGTCTCGGTTGAAATGGGCGACATATTTTCGATATCACCAAGTAGAAATTCGACATTTTTAAAACCCAGCTTTTGGTTGTTTTGTAGTGCTCGGACGACCATTTCGGGTGTCATGTCGATACCGATTACGCGTCCTTTTTCTCCAACAATTTGGCGAGCAACAAAAACATCATTGCCGGCTCCAGCACCAAGGTCAACGACGGTATCTCCTTCCTGAATATTGGCGACTTCGGTTGGCAATCCACATCCAAGAGCCAAGTCTGCCTCCTCTTGGTATCCTTCCACTTGGTGATAGGCTACATTCATATTGGAAAAGCCATCAGTGGAACAGCAGGCAGTATCACCACAACAACCCGATGTTTGGTCGTTCTTTGCAATAGCACCGTAGGATTCTTTAATTGCTGATTTTAAGATTTGTACTTCCATGTCTTTTACTTTTTGGTTCAACTATAACACGTAGCTGTAAAGAAAAAGACGCATATTTTTATGAACAACTTTCTTTTTCTCGCACTCTGAGGTTGCCGTACACATCTGCTTCATAGGCACAACATTCAATAATGAGTTCCCTCAATTTTATTCTGCCACGTTGCACTCTGGATTTTGCGCCGGAAAGAGAGATATTGAGCTTTTCAGCAATATCTTTTAAGGACATGCCCTGAAATTCAAACATAATTAAACTATCCCGGTATTTTTCAGGCAATTTATCAATAAAAGGTTTTAGGCAACAGGCGGCGATAGCTTCATTCAGGGATTGTTCATCCTCCAGGCTTAATGGTTCCGGTATTCCATCCAGGTCTTCATAAGCTTCTCGTTTTTTTCGGAAATGATCACTAATCGCATTCCTGACGATACCATATAGATAATTGCGCATATTTTTGGCCTGGCTAACTTTATCCTGATGGTGAATAATTTTGATAAAAACCTCTTGCAGGAGATCATCACTATCCGCCTGATTGCAAACCTTGTTTACAATAAAACCTTTCAGTTCTTTATGAAACTCAAGCCAAATATTCGATACGTCTTTAGTCATAGCTATTTGATGTTTGGAGTTCTTTCTAAAGATAGACGTCTTTTATTAAAAAAAGACGCAAAATTGAAGTTTTGTGGTTCTTTGACAAATCTTGTGATTTGGAGTCAATTTTCGTTTCATCATCCAATGATTCAAATAAATGGATCGTAGAGATCCAATTTACCTCCATTAGCTTTGAACTTCCAATACCTTTGTGTGCAATGACCAATCCCTTTTGGCTATTGGCTTATCAGGCACCAAATTCAAGCATCAAATCATCACATTTTCAGTAATTTAGCTTACCTTTGCGCTTCTTTTCGGAAAATGTAAATATCAAGTCATGCTTTCAGTTCACAATTTAGGCCTTCAATACGGAAAACGAGTACTTTTTGACGAGGTTGACCTCAAATTTACCATCGGCAATTGTTACGGTGTTATTGGAGCCAATGGTGCCGGAAAATCTACCTTCCTCAAAATTTTGTCTGGTGAAATTGATCCTGTCAGGGGGCACGTCGCTCTGGAGAAAGGCAACCGGATGGCAGTGCTCAAACAAAATCACTTTGAGTTTGAGGAAAAAGAGGTATTGAATACCGTCATGATGGGGCACAAGGAGATGTATGACATTATGGTAGAAAAAAATACCATTTACATGGACCCGGATGCCACTGAAGCTGATGGACTTCGCGCTGCCGAACTGGAAAACCAATACGGCGAGATGGGTGGCTGGAATGCGGAAAGTGATGCGGCAGAACTACTTTCTAACCTCGGTATTAAGGAGGCGTTGCATTACAAACAAATGAAAGAACTCTCCGGTCCGGAAAAGGTAAAAGTATTGCTGGCACAGGCACTTTTTGGTGACCCGGATATCCTGTTACTCGATGAGCCTACTAACGACCTGGATGCCAAAACCGTCACCTGGTTGGCCGACTTTTTGGCTGATTTTAAGAATACGGTGATTGTTGTATCTCACGACCGTTATTTCCTCGATATGGTTTGTACCCATGTAGTGGATATCGACTTTGGGCAGATCAAAATCTTTAGCGGAAACTATACTTTCTGGTATGAATCCAGCCAGTTGGCAGCATCCCAGATGGCCAACAAAAACAAGAAGGTAGAACAAAAGCGCCAGGAAATGATGGAATTTATCCAGCGTTTCTCGGCCAATGCTTCAAAATCACGTCAGGCCACCAGCCGTAAGAAGGCCTTAGAAAAACTGACCCTCGAAGAAATTCGTCCTTCGAGCCGGAAATATCCTTTTATCAATTTCAAACCCGAGCGTGAGCCCGGCGATCAGATACTGAGAGTTGATAAGCTGAGCAAGACCGACCAAAACGGAGAGGTATTATTCAGCAACGTTAGTTTCATCATGAATAAGGAGGAGAAAATCGTTGTATTGGCCGACAATGCTACTGCCATCACTACATTTTTTGAAGTGGTTGCCGGCAAACAAGAGGCCGATAGCGGAACGATAGAATGGGGGCAAACCATTACTCCCGCCTACCTACCCAATGAAAATGAGGAATACTTCACCAATGACCTCGACCTGATCAACTGGCTACGCGAGTACTCCGAAGAAAAAGACGAGCAGTTTATCCGCGGATTCCTGGGTCGGATGTTATTCTCCGGAGATGAGGTGAATAAACAATCCAGCGTGCTTTCGGGAGGAGAAAAGGTAAGGTGTATGCTGTCTAAAGTCATGCTGGCCAGTCCCAATTTCCTGATCATGGACGAACCCACCAATCACCTTGACCTCGAATCCATTACTGCCCTAAATAATGGTTTGAATGAATTCAAATGCAATATGCTTTTCACCACGCATGACCACAAGCTGATTGAAACCGTTGCCAACCGCATTATTGAGATTACCCCTAATGGCATCATTGATAGCCTGATGACTTTTGATGAGTACCTGGTGTCGGAGAGTGTGAAGGAGCAGCGAGAGGCTTTGATGGGGGTTGGGGTGTAGTTTAGGAGGTTTTAGGGATTAGGGGGAGTTTGGAAAAGAGGAACTGTAGGGTTGGAGTGGTTTAGAGGGGTTTAGAAAGGTTTAGAGAGGTTTAGGGGCAGAAGTGGTGGTTTGAAGCCGGAGTAGCTCTTTCCTGTTCTTCCGATTTTTCCTAGGAAAGCAGGTTGAGAAAGGTTTTAGGCGGTAGGTTATAGGGATTAGGGGGAGTTTGGAAAAGAGGAACTGTAGGGTTGGAGGGGTTTAGAGGGGTTTAGAAAGGTTTAGGAAGGTTTAGAAAGGTTTAGGGGCAGAAGTGGTGGTTTGAAACCGGAGTAGCTCTTTCCTGTTCTTCCGATTTTTCCTAGGAAAGCAGGTTTAAAAAGGTTTTAGGCGATAGGTTTTAGGGATTAGGGGGAGTTTGGAAAAGAGGAACTGTAGGGTTGGATTGGTTTAGAGGGGTTTAGAAAGGTTTAGAGAGGTTTAGGGGCAGAAGTGGTGGTTTGAAGCCGGAGTAGCTCTTTCCTGTTCTTGGAGTGTCTAGTAAAGTTTGTCTACCTCAGAATCTTCAATTCCTAGCTAAGTATATAATACATTGAAATTCAATAAATTACTCTGCGGAACTCCGCGTCCCCTGCGCCTCTGCGGTGAAAAAAACACACTTTCCTGTACCCTCCCGTGGTTTAGATTGGAGTAGCTCTTTTCAATTCTCCCAATCCTCCCAGGGAAAACAGGTTTTAGGAGGAGTCAGTGTCTTACAATTTACTGGCCGGAATAATTGTCCTATACAGGGTATTCCAGGTAAATTTTTCCGGTTGATCGTGGATATTCCAGCCATTAAAAACGACCACCATATCATATTCCGGGGCGACCATGACAAACTGCCAGCCATAGCCATTTCCAGCAAATATTGGGGTAGCATCAGGCCCATTATTCTGAATCCACCATTGGTATCCATAACCGTTGGAACGAGAATTATCAGGATTTACATGAGTGACAATCGGGCTGGTTGATTTTTCTACCCATGCTTTCGAGATAATTTGTTGGCCTTTCCATTGGCCTTTGTGAAGAAATAGATAACCGATTTTGGCCAAATCGTGGGCGGAAAGATAGAGTCCGCCTTCTGTATCGATTTCTCCTTGCGGGGTTACTTTCCAATAATAGTCGGTAATGCCTAGCGGTTTAAATAGCTTTTCTTCTGCCCATTTATCGATGCGTTTTCCGGTGGCGATTCGTACTAGCTTTCCCAGCAATACACTCACACCACTATTGTATTCAAACACCACACCAGGCACCGTATCCATCGGATGATCCAGGACAAATTGTATCCAGTTATCACTTGCTTCCATCAGGATGCAACTATTATCGGCATTACTGTAGGAACCTTCATTCCATTCGATGCCGCTACGCATGGTTAATAGATCTTCCAGGGTAATGGATCGTTTTCTCTCATCTGATAAATCCACATTGTAGTCCTTAAAAAGAGGCATAACTTTCTGGTCAACGCCAGCCAGTTTACCTTCATCTATGGCTATACCTAGCAAGGCAGAAGTGACGCTTTTGGTCACGGATTGTAGGCTATGCAATTGGGAATTTTTATAATAAGGATGCCACTCCGGATGGTCGTAATTGTATTGGTGGTTGGTGGTGTCGTATTTTGCGGCAATGGTTTCATAATCCTGAGTATAGTGGTGGTCCGCAATGATTTTCCCGTGACGAATCAATAAAAAATGGTCGATGAGGCCGTACTTTCCGGCAGTGATATCCTGGTGGATAGATTCCACCATCTGTGGATCTACGCCTTCCGCTGTGGGTGTTGATAGCGGCCAGGCTGAGCTTACTGTTGCTACTTGTTTTGTGGTGGTCGTACAACCAATAAAAAGGCTTAGGCATACGACGATTAGAAATAATTGGTGGCGTTGGTGATTGGTCAGGTGCATGTTGGGTGATTTAGTTGTTCCAAGTTACGATTTTCAACCCAAATTTGTTCTTATACTTTTCCCTTATATTTTGGGTCAAAATCCACCATCCATTCAATACCGAATTTGTCTCTAAACATCCCAAAATATGACCCCCAAGGGCTGTCGTCAATAGACACTTCAATGGTTCCGCCTGCTGAAAGGCCGCTAAATAACTTGTCGGCTTCTTCACGACTTTCCGCGCTCACAGATATTTTAGATCTGTTTTCATTTTCATTTACTCGACCCATACTTTCCGGAACATCATTGGCCATTAAAATATTTTTGCCAATAGGCAAAGCAATGTGCATTATTTTATTTGCTTCATTTTCCGCTATTGGATATTCAGGGCTTGATAGATCTTTGAAACGCATAATCTTTGCGAACTCTCCTCCAAATACTGATCTGTAAAAGTTGAATGCTTCTTCGGCATTTCCGTTGAAGTTAATGTGAGGATTGATAAGTGCCATAATTTTTATTCTTCAAGTTGTTTTTTTTAATTCTTATTCCAAATTTGCAGGCTGGTTTGACTTAGACAATTTATTTAAAAGCTGATACAAGGAGTATTATTATCTAAGAATTTTATTAATAATGCACCTCCAACCACTTTTGCGCCAGGTATTATATTTTTTTCCTTTAATTTTCTTTTTTCAAAGCAAGGTGTGCAAATCCAAATCGTCCCTTTTGTTTCATTTACATTCCCTTCAGCAGTTCCATTGAGAAAATTATTGATTAACTCAATTAATGGAGGAAAACCTTCCTCTTCCATATTGTCAGCATATCCTATTAAAGATAATTTAACTGCCTCTGAACTAAGAAATACTATAACTTCTCTATCTTGAGCTAACCCTCCGTTAGCTACAGTAAAAGCGATTGAAGCTTTGTCTAAATTGTCTTCAGCGTGAGTTAAGCTGACACATAATTTGTTATTCATAGTTAATTTATTTATTGCAAAATTTTATGATTATTTAAGACTAGGCAAACCAAAACCTTTTGACCAAGCGGCTCTAAATCCTAAATTATATGACCTATAATTTATGTCACGCTTTCGTCTAATTGAGGATAAGGCTCTAAGGGAAGAACAGTTAAAACTTCCTCCTCTCACTGAACGGTTGTACACATTCATTGAACCCAATGGGTCTTTTACCCTTAATTTTGAGTATTCTCGTAAACTATCTCTGCACCATTCCCAAGTATTACCATGCATGTCGAATAAACCAAATGGATTTCTAAGCTTTTCTCCTACAGGGTGTAGCTGATTATTAGAATTTATTCCTAACCAAGCAACGTGAGTCAGCTCTCCTTCACTCTCACCACACCAATAGGGTGTGTCAGTATTCCCTCTACAGGCATATTCCCATTGAGCTTCACTTGGCAGAATTAACCCTGCCCAATCGCAATACATTTTAGCTTCTTTATAAGATATTCCAACTACTGGTTGATTAGGCTGGTTATATTTATTGTCATACCAATATATAGGTTTTTTGACCTTTTCAGAATTGCTATCAATAAAAATTTTATATTGAGCATTTGAAACTGGATAAGTTCCAAGATAAAATTGAGAAATCTCCACTTCATGAATAGGCTCTGCTAATTCATCAAAACTTGCACCTTGTGAAGTAGAACCCATAAAAAATGAACCTTTAGGTATTTTCACTAATTCATAATCGCCTTTATGCGAAGTTCTTGTTTCAAATTTCTTTTCATTGAAACACCAGATATCAAAAGACCCACCACCAAGTGGATAAGCTTTTATTTTTCCATTTAAGTCATCTATTAATTCATGAAGATTTTTGAAGTACTTTGAATCGTCTCGGAAATCGGAATATCTTCTATCTCTCAAGTGGTGTGGAGGTTTGTCTCCCGAACGATAAATTCCTATCAACCTCATTTTCTCTCCTGAAATTTTTCTTGCTGTTGCCATTTGCATTTCAAATTTCACGGCACCACCTTCATTTTCGGGGGCTTCAACAGCTTTTACCGATGCTGGCGTAATTATAAATAATACTGCATTGGCTTCATTTATTTTACTTGTCATATAATCAGTAAATGAATCGCCAAATGAGACTTCCCATTTATCTAATAAAGCGTCAATACCAGCAATTCTTAAATCCTTTGCAAGATTCTCTACCCACATATTCTGTGCATCATCTTCCCATTTGTAAGAAATAAAGACTTTCATTTAAACTATTTCTATTTTTTCTCTACTTGCTTTGCAACGTCCCGCGTACCCATAGGCTGCCCGTATAGGGCAGCTTAACGGGTATGCTTCAATCCCGTGCATAGAAATGCCTAACTTACGGGATTGAGTATACATTATATCACGTTCAAGTTAGCGAAAAATGAAAAAAAAGCTCTAAAATCATTGGACAAATTCGACAATTTATTTGTCAGGCAGCAAGTGAGGTAAAATATCGACAACGGCCTGAAGACTTCACGCTGGATTCCATTCTTTGGCTGGCTGGCACCAAAATCAGCACAATCGGGTGCCCTCGGCCAGGCTTCGTGGCATCTATGATGTGCTGAATCATTTATGTGTCCGGATCGACTTGAAAAGTCGGCACACGATGAACCCAGGACTGGGCTGCTGACCAGCCAAAAGATGTATTAATGATCTATGATCGGGGCTACTTTGGTTTTAACTTGCCATGGCTGCATGACCGCCATGGGACCCATTATCTGATGCGTTGTCCCCTGGGAGCAACCAAAATTATCCAGGCTTTTCTGAAAAGCGGCATGAAACGGAAAAGAATTACCGCCGGGTATAAATTCAGGATACTCCAAAAAACAATTAAACCACATCCAATTAAAATGCATTTTAATCAAAATGTAAGCGGAGAACCTATGTCTGTAAAAGTAAATATTAAGCGATAGTAAAATTTATTTTAGGGCCGAAAGTTAAAATCTAGCAGCCTATCAAAAATTTGCCGCTTTGGTATGCTTAACTTAACGGAGTTGGTACATTGTTATTAATAGTTGTCTTTCTTAGAAATGTCTTTTTATTCAAAAATGGGGTTAAACTTCAAATAGATTATTCAGAATATGAACTTTATTTGGTAGATATAAGTTTGGAGGTTATTAGAGAATACTAAATTAAAGCGTAAATGTCAAAAAGATTCATTACACCTCGTTTATTAGTTTCTGCTTCAGAAATTTTTCAGACTTGTCCTAGTACCAAAGAAGAACGATTAAATTTACTTAAATCTATACCTAAAAGTGAAATTATTTATGCTTTATCCTCTTTTAACATGAGAATGTTAAGAGCTAACAGTACTTATAATAATTATTTTAGCAAAGCTGCACAAATGCGTGAAATCTGCCACTTTTGTAGCTATGATAATGAATTTTGTCAAAACGTTTTCAATCAAACATCAATAGTAGATTCAACAAATGATAACTTTCCTATATTCTTTTGCAGGTTATCGACTCTTTTAGCTATTAGAGAAGTTTTAGAGGAGATTGATAATGAAGATGAAAATCATAATTTTAAATTTACATCAGATGATTGGTTGCAAATTTTTTTATACTTATTGAGTATGAATGATAGGGTAAAAGAATATACAAATCAAAACATAAATTTAGAAAGCTCAAAAAGATATTCTTTTTTCGAAAAAATTGCAACATGTAATCAATTAATTAATGAGTTAAATATGCGGACACACCCTATTGCACCAATGAGTAGGCTTGTGAATTATGTTAATTATTTGAATAAAATAGACAAATACCAAAAATTTATAGATGGTAGATTTACTCCTTTTGGATTTAATGCAGGTTATTTTTTGAAACAGATAATAAACTTGCATCGGAAAAAAGATTCTGGAAATGGTTATAGTTGTATAATTGACGTCAAAGAAACGATAGATAAAAAGTTAGTTCAAATATTGGACTTGCTAAGTGATACTAGTTTCTTAAGTGATAAAATTCATTTTTTTGATTTTAAAAAATTAACTTTTGCTCCCTTATGTAAAATTGGGAAAGAATTTTATTTTGTAATGGATAGAGATTTACTGATAGATAAGGTTTATGATCATTTTATAAATGATTTTTATACAATTTACTTGGAAGACAATGATTACATTGAAGATGGGGAGAATAAAGAGTTTAAAATTAAAAAATATAGAACTGACTTAGGTTTATATTTTGAAGAATACATAAGCGAATTATTTTATGACCTAGCTATTGATGATTCTGTGTTATTAACATTAGATGAAATGAAAATACCCCTTGGATCGAGTGGAGAAGTAGAAGTTACAGATATTTATTATAGGTCTGGCAACAAAATTCTAACAGGGGAGGTAAAAGCCAAAGGTATAGGAGTAGAGCAAAGAGACGGTTCTACATTTAATTTTTTGTACAATCCTCGACATGATCTGTCTAAACCTAAGGATGATAATTACTATAGATTTCTTTATAAAAAATTTGGACTAGACCAAATTGTAAAGTCTATGGATTATCTTAAAAATCATAATGAGTTGTTTGATGGAGGAATACAAGAATTTATAGATAAAGAAATTTGTATTGATATTTATCCCACTATAATAGTGAATGAAAAGTTCTTCAATACTCCATTTATGAATAAAATATTTAAAGATGAATTTGATAAAAGGCTAAAAAGAAGTGATTACCCTGAATTTAATATACACCAGTTATCAATTTTGTATGTAGAAGATATAGAAATCATAAGTAGTAATGTAGTGTATGGTAAAGACGTTCATGTGTTTAATTTATTGAGATACTATACTAATAAATCACAAGCAAACTCTTTTCGAACGTTTTTAGATTACCAAGGTATTGATTTCCCAATTGAATATTATAACCAAAAGTTTAACTTTATTGATGAAATTGAATTAGATGATTAGGATAATTTCATACTAAAAACTATGGAAGAAAGACCTTTTATTCATTTTGAAAGCAGATGTTGTACCTTTAATTGTTGACAACGATTGCACACACGAACCAAGCACCTATTCACCCACAATACCCAAACTACACAGAAATAGTGTGCCTTCTTAAAAACCACAGATTTTCAGAAATAATATATTCGACTGCAAGTGTGCCTTGGTACCGAAGCTGTAGCATAAAGTATGCAATGGAATACTGTTGAAGTTTATCCTGTTCGGCCAATCATAGTTGCCGAACACCCTCGAAATGCCGCCCCCTAGCGGCAAGCAACACCTTCAAGATATAGATTGGAAGAAGGGGACGGGTAATCTATAGCCGTACCCATCGAAAGAAAAGAAGAGGGACACCAGTAAATAGAATTACAATACTGATATCGTTGAGCAGGATTTCGAACGTAAGGGAATCGAAGCATCAAGTAGCCTATTCCCCCACGTGGATGTGGAATTAGGGGCATTATTTTCATTAAGTTCCATTTGGGTATATAGGAAACCCTATATTCATTTCAATTTAAGTGAAAAATTGATATAATCCAAGTCCAACCAGATACTTTATTGTTTTTAGAACACTCAACAAAATACCCCCTATTTAAAGTACCCAAAGTAGCACTAAGAAGCGAAATAATCATGAACACAACTACCTACAATACAAGCCAGTCGGCGTATACCAAAAAAGATAAAGCTCCCTCAACAACCACTTCCATTAATAAAAACCTTCCCTAATTTGTAGTACCGCATACCTAATTTTCATGTTTAAAATTTAGCTAAAGATGGGTATTTCCTAAATGGGAGATAGCCTGTAGCTTTGCAGTTATAAATAATTAGTCTAAATAAAAATAAAGTAATGAAAAAACTGCTCCTCCTATTGCCGATATTCTTGCTGGCAAATACGCTCTCGGCCCAATTTGTGGAAGTCTCTTATGGCACAGAATACACTGAGCAAGCCTACTACAAACTGGACAGTGATGAAACGACGAATATTTTTAACAGCGATTGGGATATTGCCTTTTCCACTGTTGGTACACAGGATGCCGCCATATTTATAAATGAAGCAACTGGTTCTTCGGAAACGGCCCTGGAATTGTACCGAGCCCCTACTGATAATTTTGAGGATGCAATTAACACTGATGACTTGACCGAATGGCTCAATAATGATGAACTCAGTTGGGATTTTGGAGCATTCAATAGCATACGTTCTCCTGATAATGCACTGGACTTCGGCTGGGGGCAATACAATACCACAAATCATATCATTGGTGGCACCAGCGTTTTCGTCCTAAAACTAAGAGATGAAAGTTATAAAAAGATCCAAATTGAATCTTTGGCATTAGGCATTTATACTTTCAAATATGCATCGCTTGACGGAAGTAATGAAATCACCCAAACCATTGATAAAAACGATTTCCTGGAAAGCGATTTTGCCTATTTTTCATTTGGTACGGAACAGACCATTGAGACCATTCCAGCTGAGTGGGATCTGTTGTTTACCCGTTATACGACCCCAATTGATGACGGCACGGGAGCTATCCTTGATTATTTGGTCACTGGCGTTTTGTCGGGAACGGGTGTAGAAATTGCTCAAGCGGATGGTGTTGATCCTGAAACTGTCGATTTTGAGCTATATGGAGATTCTCTACAAAATGTGCTGGATATCATCGGTTACGACTGGAAGACTTTTGATCTGTCTACCTTTCAATGGTCTTTACCAGCTGACCGGGCTTATTTTGTCAAAACAGCCATAGGCGATATCTGGAAAATTGTTTTTGTGGACTTTGAAGGATCCAGCACTGGTAATGTCGTATTCCAAAAAACGGACCTGGGCACCATTTCTGCCGTTGAGCAGCCGGGTGTTTTTACGGATTGCAACGTATTCCCCAATCCGGTAAGAGGAGAAGCAAATCTGACTTTTTCATTAAAAAATGCCCAGCAGGTAAAGATAACATTGGGAGACCTTTATGGCAGGACCATTTGGTCTGACAGCAAGCAGGCAACAGCTGGATTTAATGCTCAAATCCTTCCAAATTTTGATCTTCCCTCAGGAGTGTATTATCTCACTTTAGAAGGCGATGGCAGCTTTCTAACCCGAAAAATCATCAAATGATCAAACCATTAACCAAGATTATTTTGCTAATGCTCATTGGCATTACCGGCTGTCAGTTGACTGAAGAAAAACAAGCAGCAATTGTATCAGACCAGGTTACCTACCAACGGATGATATCTCTTTCTGGGGCGATAACGGAAACGCTTTTTGCACTGGGCGTAGGAGACAGAGTGGTAGGAGTAGATGTTACTAGTACCTTCCCTGAAGAAGCCACTGCCCTACCCCAATTAGGTCATGTAAGTCAGTTAAATACCGAGGCTATTTTGGGTTTGCAACCCGATCTGATTATTGCTGAATCTTCAGAAGCGACCAATCAGTCCTTGCAAAGTCTACAGCTGGCGGGCATCAAGCTCCTTTTTGTTAGCAATACCCATACGTTGGATAGCCCTATAGATATGGCGACTGAACTAGCGGAAACATTGGGAAGTACCAATCAATTGCAGCACCTTAGAAAGGCCAATTCTGCTGGACAAAAAAAGTTGACAACACTCCTCCAGCAGAAGCAATACACACCCAAGGTGCTTTTCATTTATGCCAGAGGTAAAGGCAGTCTGATGGTTGCCGGTCGGAATACTTCGGCCGCTGCCATGATTGAAATTGCTGGTGGAAAAAATGCCGTTGACCAATTTGAGGGTTTCAAAGCCTTATCAGCAGAGGGATTGATTGAAGCGAAACCCGACGTGGTATTACTCTTTGAAAGTGGCTTAAAAAGTATTGGTGGAGAAGAGGGTTTATTACAGATTCCCAGCCTGAGCAAAACCCCCGCCGGCATGCATCGTCGATTTATCGCTATGGATGGCTTGTATTTATTAGGTTTCACACCAAGAGCAATAGAGTCGGCAGTCGAGTTGGCCACCCGACTCCATACGTTTGACTACAAAGAAAATGAATCATTTTGAGCCAAGTAAGTAGATTAATACCAGCCCAAAAAGTGGCGCCCAGCAATTGGCGAGCAGCTGTTTACCGACTCTTATTCTCTAACCAGGGAATGGCAATATTCTTGATAATTTCAATACTTAGCTCCTTATTTATAGGTGCCTATTCATTGGGGTTAAAGGAAGTTGTACAGGCTATTGGAGATGGGGTTATCAGCAATGAAACGACCCAGACAAATGCCATCACTTACCTGATTTGGCATATACGACTGCCTCGCATCATACTGGCATTATTGGTTGGAGCCGGATTGGCCACTTCAGGGGCTGCGATTCAAGGATTGTTTCGCAATCCCTTAGCGGATCCTGCTCTAATCGGTATTACCAGCGGAGCTATGGTTTTTGCCGTGGCGGGCATCCTTTTTGCTGGAGTTTTGTTACAGTCCCTGAATGGTTTTTTGGGTTATGCTACGATCACTTTCCTAGCTTTTTCCGGAAGTTTTTTAAGTACCATTATCGTATACCGGTTGGCAACGGTTGAAGGTCATACTTCGGTTTCTACGCTATTGTTAGCCGGTATTGCCATCACGGCCCTTGGCGGCGCTATCACGGGATTGATGACCTATTATTCCTCAGAAGACGAGCTCAGGGATATCACCTTCTGGACACTCGGAAGCCTGGGCGGAGCCAATTGGAAAATGTTGGCATTTGTTTGTCCTCTGGTAATCGGTTCTATTTTCATTTTACTAAAAAATGCGACCAGGCTCGACATCTTATTATTGGGTGAAAAGGAAGCCCGATACCTGGGAGTACACACTCAAAAATTAAAGTGGATAATCGTGGGATGCACAGCTATGGCTGTAGGCGTTTGTGTGGCCGTTAGTGGTGTTATTGCTTTTGTCGCATTGGTGATTCCCCATTTAATCCGCTTGTGCAAAGGAACCGGACATTATAATTTATTGACCGGATCAGCGCTTTTAGGGGGTATTTTATTGGTATGGGCCGATAATTTTGCGCGCACCGCAATTGCACCAGCTGAGTTGCCCATTGGCATATTGACAGCCTTGCTGGGTGCTCCCTTTTTCATCTGGTTATTGTTGAAATCCAGGCAAAATTTTTCATAACCTATGGTTGATGTTTCCAATATCGATGTTACTCGTGGAAAGACCCACATTCTTCGCAAGGTAAACGTTAGGCTGCAAGCCGGAGAAATCGTTGCCGTTATTGGTGCCAATGGAGCAGGAAAATCGACTTTGCTCAAAGCAATAGCGGGAGCCCTCCCAATTACAGGCGGAGGAATCACTATCAACAATTGTCCTTTAGCCAGCTGGGCGCCGGAAGCACTGGCCAGGATTCGGGGAATTTTGAGTCAGCAAACCCAACTCACCTTTGCAATGCAGGTAATCGATGTAGTATTGCTCGGTCGTTTTCCCCATTCAAAACAAGAAAGTACCCAGGCCAGTATGGCAATAGCCCGGCATTGTCTTCAGCAGGTAGGCATGGAAAAATTCGCTTACCGCAATATTCTGACCCTCTCCGGTGGCGAGCAACAACGCGTTCACTTTGCCCGGGTGCTGGCTCAAATTTATCAGGAAAAACACACCTCGATAAAATATTTGCTTTTGGATGAACCAACAGCCAGTTTGGATATCTCTCAGCAGCACCACATTCTATCAAAGATCCGCGTATTGAGTGAAAAGCAAAAGGTAGGGGTTCTCATCATTTTACATGACATCAACCTGGCGGCCAACTATGCTGATCGGGTTATTCTAATGAAACATGGAGCTGTCATTGCAGCCGGAAACCCCGATGAAGTTTTTACCAGCCAAAATATCTTATATGGATTTAATGTACATGCTGATATTATCAAAAATTCGATTGATGGCCAAACCTATATTTCCACCTTCCGGAAATCAACCCCTTTTTCAGTCGAACACTAAAAATTTGTAATACAATGCAAGAGAATGCTGGATCCAATCACAATAAAATCATTAACAACTAATCACCAAATTTATGGCTACTTCCACAACTATTACACTGCGTCACCGCTATGATGTTTTAAAACAAGAGCATCCCAAATTACGGATTAGAGATGCCGCCAAAAAACTCTTTGTAAGTGAACTGGAGTTACTTGAACTACAATTGGGCGATAATGTGCTCCGATTAAAAGGAGACTGGAAAAAGTTTTTGGCCGAAATAAAGGACCTTGGGTATGTCATGGCGTTGACCCGGAACGAATATGCTGTTCACGAACGAAAAGGAGTCTACGACAATATCTCTTTTAACCCAGATGGCAAAATGGGGGTAGCCGTGAATCCGGATATAGATTTGCGTTTTTTGATGTGGACCTGGAAATACGCCTATGCCGTACGGATGGAAAAGAGTAAAGGGCCTCTTTTTAGCTTCCAGTTTTTTGACCAATATGGTGAGGCGGTCCACAAGATTTTTCTCACCCAACAATCTGATCCAACGGCTTATCAAAAGCTCGTAGAAAAATACAAGGCTAAAAATCAAATCACCACACACAAAATCCAGGAAAAGCCTCTAATCAAAAAGAAGGACCTGGTCGAAGAAAAAATCGATATCTCAGGATTTCAGCAGGACTGGCTGACACTGAAAGATACCCACGATTTTTTTCCCTTATTAAAAAAATACCAACTTGATCGCGCCCAGGCACTACGGCTTGCCCCAAAGGGATATGCGTTTCAGGTAGATAATGATTCTATCGTAAAAATGCTACGTTTTGCAGCAGAAAGGTATGTGCCGATTATGGTTTTTGTGAATAGCAATGGATGCATCCAGATTCATACCGGCGAAATTAAAAATGTAGTGTCTATGCACCACTGGATCAATGTGATGGATCCGGAATTTAACCTGCACCTGAACCTGGACGGGATCGCTCAAACCTGGGTGGTGAAAAAACCAACAGCTGACGGAGTAGTCACCGCAATAGAAGTTTTTGATGCACACGATAACCTAATTGTCTACTGTTTTGGCAAACGCAAACCGGGGTTGCCTGAGCTGGAAGCCTGGCGAGAGATTGTAAGGGATTTGAATCAAAATGAATAAAGCTTACCGTAAATTATTGACAACAGATGATTAAATTCCGATTTTCAATACTCCTATTATTTGGTCTTGTTTCCCGATTTATGGCACAATCACCGGATTCAAGCAGCCTCTGGGCCATAGACCTGGAAGATGTGGTGGTTACAGCCCAATACGCACCCACAGATAGCCGAAGCGCCGTGCATGATATTCGTACGATCAAAGCTTCTGAAATGGTAAAAAGAGGCGTGACCAACCTTGAACAACTGCTCAAACAAGACGTCAATATTCGTATCAACCAGGATATGATTCTGGGGAGCAGCATGAGTCTACTGGGTATTGATGGGCAAAACGTCAAAATCATGATTGACGGAGTGCCGGTGATCGGAAGACAGGATGGAAATATCGACCTCAGCCAAATAAATCTACAAAATATTGAAAGGGTGGAAATTGTGGAGGGGCCCTTGGCTGTGAGTTATGGCACGGATGCCTTGGCAGGTGTGATCAACTTAATTAGCAAAAAATCACAACTCAGCAAGTACGAATTTGGGGTACAAAATCAGTTCGAAGAGCGGGGTGAAAATAGCTATACAGCCCAGGCAGGCACTCGTTTTGGCAAACGCCTCTTGCTACGTATGAATGGCGGCTATGAGCATTTTGATGGGTATTCTGAAGATACCCTCCGCTCCGTGCTTTGGAATCCGAAAGAACAATGGTTTGGCGAAGCCAGTCTGCGCTATCAATTGGGCGAAAGCCACCATTTGCGGTATGCCTTCGGTTACTTTGACGAAGAGGTAGTCAATCTGGGAGAAATGAGGCGGCCTCAATTTAAACCTTATGCCTTTGACGATCAATATGAAACCCGCCGACTGAATCACAGCCTTACCCAAGAGGGGGAAATGGGTGAAAAATACTACCTGCAAAGTACTTTAGCTTATAACCATTATCGCCGATACAAACACAGTTTCCGAACAGATTTTGAAACCAACTCCCGGGAGGTCGTATTGGGACAGCAGGATACTTCTCTATTTCAGGGAGTCACCTTTAGGACTACAATAGCCAGTCGTTTCAAGCATTCTCCTTTGAATTTTCAACTTGGACTAGACCTAAGGTATGACCATGCTACTGGTCAGCGTATTCAGGATAGCCTGAGCAAAACGGACCATACTTCCCGTATTGGCGATTATGCCTTATTTGCCAGTTTGCGGTATATTCCTGTAAAAAAGTTGACGCTGGAAGGAGGGCTCCGGTATGCCTGGAATACCCGTTACGATGCTCCTTTTATACCTTCGATACATCTCAAATACGACTTTGATCAACAATACACAATACGTGCTTCCTATAGTCGTGGGTTTCGCAGTCCGGATTTAAAAGAGTTGTTTTTCAATTTCATTGATATCAATCATTTTATTGTAGGTAATCCGGATTTACAAGCGGAAAAGTCGGATAATTTACAAGCAAGTCTTTCCTTCCGGAAAAAGAAGTTTGAGGCAAGTCTAAAAGGGTTTTATAACCACATCACAGATAAAATCGAGTTGTTTGAATTTATGAATACACCAACCGGTATCATACCGGCTGTTGATACTTCTACCCTACAATATTCGTATTTCAATCAAGCCATTTACAAAACCAAAGGCATTACACTTCGTTTGGGGTATCAAACCAAAAACCTGAAGTTGCAGGCCGGGTTTTCCTTAATGGGCTACTTCAATCCCGAAAGTGAGGCCTTCACAAATGTTAATGATTTTTCTTATGCTTTGGAATGGAATAATGAAATCAGCTATTTGATCCCGTCTTATGCCCTTTCTTTTTCCTTGTTTTCACGAAAAACCGATAGGCGTTTCACCTACTTTCCCGAAGTGAATGATGCGGGAGATTTAATCGTAAAACAACGCATTCAGGGAGGATATAGCCTAATCGATTTCACAATCAACAAGTCTTTTTGGAAACAAAGGCTTCATTTTACTGCGGGTATTAAAAATCTATTAAACGTACAACAGGTTGAAATAAAAGGAAGTCTATCGGGTAGCGCACATAATAGTAATATGGGTACCTCACCAATTAGTGCAGGCCGAAATTTGTTTCTGGGAGTGGGGTACATTTTCGAAGCAAATCATAAGAATAAGAAAAAAAAAGCGCCTTCCACTAAGTAGAAGACGCTCTTTGGGGGGTAGAACACTTTTAAGCTGTGAGGGAAGGAGTCGAACCTTCACGAGGAGGTTAGCCGTAGTACAGGATTTTAGTGGTCAACCCTAGTCCGTGAAGACATTATACTATGTTTATACCTTAATTCCCCACCCTCGAGACAAGAGGGCATGGCTGCCTGTTTCATCACCTCACAGTATTTCAAAAGTTGAAGCAAAATTGGATACTTTCACCCAATTCTTATCTTCAATGGCTGTGAGGGAAGGATTCGAACCTTCACGAAGCAGTTAGTCTGATATCATCAAAGAGAACAGATTTATTCCGTAGAGCATATTTGGAGCGGATTCATTATGAAAATCAACAGATTTGCAATAGAAGTAAGCTTCAAATAGACTCGTGTCTTCACCCCCGTGACAGGAGGGCATGGCTGCCAGTTTCATCACCTCACAGTATTTCAAAGCCTTTCGGCAAATTTTTAACAACGCCCTTTGTCGCTGTTTGATATTACAAATGTAAAGGTAGTGGCATTTTCATGCAAATTTTTCAACAAAAAAATAAAATTTATACATTTCATATAAAAAACGGGCGATTTTGTTGAAAATCGCCCGTTTTGAAGAAAAATTAAGCTGAGATATTGAAAGATCTTTAATTCCAAATTTTCGAGTAGAAAATTATAGCTTTTTGAACAATTCTATTTACCCTCCTGCTGCTGCACGCATCAAAAATGCACAAATCAGTGCACCATAAGTACCTAGTGCATAACCGAGAACGGCCATCAATACACCAACGGGTGCCAGGGCCGGACTAAAAGCTGAAGCAACTATAGGTGCAGATGCGGCACCTCCGATATTGGCCTGACTACCCACTGCAACAAAAAAGAAAGGCGCCCGAATCAACTTGGCAACGAGCAATAAAAGGCTAACATGGATCAGCATCCAAACGATTCCGATTGCAAAAAGGCCAAGGTTTTTATAAACCTCTCCCAGATCCATTTTCATACCGATAGTAGCCACCAGGATATATATAAACACACTACCCCACCGGGAAGCGCCTACGCCTTCCAGCTTACGAGCCTTGGTAAAGGACAATACCAACCCAAGTGTAGTCGCAAAAACCACCAGCCAGAAGAAACCCGACAATAAGGAATGTAACCCTGCATTGGTTAGGCCTTCTTTAAAATGTTTCATAAATGGAATAATCATATCAGAGCCCCAATGAGAAAGTGCTACACCACCAAAGGCTACAGCCAGCAGAATGAAAAGATCCTTTGTACTGGCAATACGTTCAATTTTACCTCGATAATTCTCGACTTTGGCTTTTAGTTCGGTAATAGCGGAATTATCTGCTTTAAGCACCTTGTCCAGGCGATCGGAAATACTAGCACCGTACAACAGGAAGCCCATCCAGATATTGGCCACTACCACATCCACCACAATCATAGAGGCAAACAAATTATCCCCTACTTCAAAGATTTCCTTCATCGCCGTCTGATTGGCACCGCCACCGATCCAACTACCGGCAATCGTCGACAACCCTCGCCACAACTGATCCGGAGTAGCCCCAATTAAGTCGGGCGCAAAATAAGTAATCGCCAGCAAGGCTACAGGGCCTCCCAAAACAATGCCGATAGTAGCAGTTAAAAACATGATCAGTGCCTTGGGGCCAAGATTAATCACACCTTTCAGGTCAATACTCAAACACAAGAGAATCAAACTCGCCGGCAACAAATAACGAGAGGACATAAAATACAATCCAGAATATGCTCCGGAAATAATACCGAGAGAATTGAAGATGGAGGGTAGAAAATAGCATAACAATAAAGCCGGCACATAACGGTAGAACCCTTTAAAAGACGGCAAACTTTCCGTCCAGAAAACCAAAGCCAGGAGCATAATGAGTATGCCCAGCACCACGGCATCATTTTTTATTAAAGGTGTTGTTGCAATCAGTTTCAGGCCAATTTTGTTATTTGCACCGGCCCTAAACTTAACCGGTTCGCCTGCCTGATCTACCAACTGGATAGCAATTTCCGGTTCGCCTGGTTTTAAGCCTTCTATATATATAGGTCCCAAAACATCAAAATGGAAGTCCTCCCCTGCTACCTTTACATCCATACCTGTAGCTTCTGCCGGTACCAGCGTATTGGGTATTTCGACCAGGAAAGAATTGGTTTTATCCAGAAAGATTTTGCCGGGATCACTTACGAGGCTTAGCCGGGTCATTCCATCTGGTGGTTTGTCGATCAAATCTCGATCGGCTACCTTTACGGTCAAGTCGGCGGCGGCGTGAAGCGGGTTCCAGGCCAAAAAGGCCAGGCAAATGAACAATAGGGATAGGATCTTTCGTTTCATTAATGACATTTTTTGTGTTGAAGTTGTTTAAAGTCTCTTCGTTTATCTGTCATGCGCTGCCGTCCGCGAGCGCTGAAGCTACTCAGCAGAGGAGCTAGCGGCTACGCAAAGGCGAAGCACAAAAAACAGAAAACCTTTAACAATTTCATTGGTAAGTATAAGTTTGAACTTTCAGAAGATGTAAGTTTCAAACAGGCTCTAAGAGCCTATTTGGAGGCCAATCTTTGGGCTGCAAAGGGTCACTTTTTCGATGATACATCGTTACTTTTCTTGTCCGTACCTCCGGGTATGAACTTCAAAAAAAACCTTGTCCCATCAAAAAATTGACGCTTTTCGCCTCCAAAGCCGACTTCCAAACAGGCTCTAAGATACAATTTTTGACAAATTGGCTATCTTGGCCAAAAATGAATAGACATGATCAGCGAAAATGATAAGTTATTCATGAAAGAAGCCATTCGTTTGGCTTTACAAGGGATGCGCACCAATCATGGTGGGCCCTTTGGGGCCGTGATAGTGCGGGAGGGACAAATCATAGGGAGAGGCTATAATAAAGTAACCTCTTCTAATGACCCAACTGCACATGCCGAAATCGTAGCCATTCGTAATGCCTGTCATGAATTGGGCACTTTCCAGTTGACTGGTTGCACCCTTTATACCTCCTGCGAGCCATGCCCCATGTGTTTGGGCGCTATTTATTGGGCACGCCCAGACCGCATTGTTTATGCCGCTACCCACGACGATGCCGCTCGCATTGCTGGGTTTGATGATCAATTCATCTATGAGGAAATGGCCTTACCGATCAATCAACGCAAAATTCCCTCCCATCAGGCCTTACACGATGAAGGCCTGGAAGTGTTTAGGGAGTGGAACAAGAAAACGGACCGATTAGAATATTAATACAACTGATACATCATGCAACCCATTTCCGTGCTGATCACTACGCATAATGAAGCAGACAATATCCGCGGAGTTTTAGAATCGGTACAATGGGCCGATGAGGTGATGGTCGTAGATTCATTCAGCACCGATGAAACGGTAGCCCTGGCAAGTACTTATACAGACAAAGTGCTACAGCGAGCATACAAAGGCCCCGCTGATCAAAAAAACTGGGCAATTCCCCAATTGAGTCATGAATGGGTGCTGATCCTGGATGCAGATGAAAGGGTGAGGCCAGAATTAAAGGCAGAAATTCAATATTGGCTACAGCAGGAAGACATTCCATTCGATGCCTTCTGGATTAATCGGCAGAACCATTTTATGGGTCAACAAGTTCGATACAGTGGCTGGCAAGGTGACGCAGTGGTTCGCTTCTTTCGGCGTGACAAAGGACGTTATGATGCCAAGCAGGTGCACGAAGAAATCGTAACGGATGGAATTCGGGTGAGTCGCCTCAAAACAAAAATGGATCATTATACCTTTAAAGATATCAATCACTTTCTGGATAAAATGCGGCGCTATGCCGAATGGTCAGCCAGAGACCACCAAGCTCGGACGCCCCACGTAGGCTGGTTTCATTTATGGATCAAACCGGCCTTCCGATTTTTTAAACACTTTGTGCTGCAACGGGGTTTCCTGGATGGGAAGGTAGGCTTTGTGGTTAGTGTGATTATGGCATGGGGGGTATTTTTGAGGTATGTGAAGATGATGGAGAAGGAGAGAGGTAGGATATCGTGAGCGGCTGAAAAGATAAAAAGATAAAAAGATAAAAAGATAAAAATGCAAAAAATAGAACACATTGGTATTGCGGTAAAAAACCTGGAGGCTGGTAATGCTTTGTTTGAAAAGTTGCTGGGTAAGGCGCACTACAAAATCGAAGAGGTAGCCTCGGAAAAGGTGAAAACTTCGTTTTTTCAAACCGGCGACTCCAAGATAGAACTGCTGGAAGCGACTGATCCCAATAGCCCTATTGCCAAATTTATTGAAAAAAGAGGAGAAGGTATTCACCATATTGCCTTTGAAGTTAGCGATATTCATGCTGAAATGGAGCGGCTTCGCAACGAAGGATTTATCTTGCTCAACGAGCAGCCCAAACGTGGAGCTGACAATAAATTGGTCTGCTTTTTACATCCTAAAAGCGCAAATGGGGTGCTGGTGGAATTGTGCCAGAGCCTTTTAGAGAGAGGGTGAGGGGGTGTTGTCGTTGGGATTCAAACAAACATGATCTAAAAAAAATCACTTTTGGAACTAAGTCATATTATCATTGCTATTGTTGGTAGTTTTATTGCCGGAGGTATCAATACGCTGGCCGGTAATGGATCAGCCATCACGTTAACCATTTTGACAGAAATCCTGGGTTTGCCGGCCAATGTGGCTAATGGCACCAACCGTGTAGGTGTGGTTGCCCAATCGGCGGCCAGTACTTATAGTTTTTACCGGCACGGTAAACTCAACTGGCTGCATAGCAAGTTTTATATAATACTGATGATAGTGGGTGCCATAGTGGGTACACTAGTGGCTACCTGGGTCAGCAATGAGCAATTCCGCGCCGTTTTCCGTTTTTTGATGGTCTTTATGCTGGTCATTATCCTGGTCAAACCCAGTCGCTGGCTACGCGAAACCGATACCAGCTATCAGTTGCCGCACTGGATCACGATTCCCGCCTTTTTGGCATTGGGGTTCTATGGCGGCTTTATCCAAATGGGCATGGGTATTTTTTTCCTGGCAATAATGGTATTAGGGGCGCGGTTCAGTCTGACTGATTCCAATGTGGTCAAAAGTTTGGTGGTCGGCGTTTATACCGTGCTGGCCGTCATTATTTTTCAGCTCAACCACCAGATTCACTGGCTCTATGGCCTGGTGATGGCTGTCGGGCAAATGACCGGAGGGTATCTCGCTGCTACTTTTGCCTCTAGATATCCACATGCCAATGTATGGGCTCACCGATTGTTGGTTGTCATGATTATTGTAGCCATTATTATGCTATTTGATCTGGATGAAATACTGGGTCAAATATTTTTAATAAAATAACCTCTCCCTGGAAACTTTTCCTCTATTTGTATCGTTCCTGCTGTTTGTATTCTGACTATATTTTGGTCAGAAACAGAATTTTATTTTAAATCACACAAACAATAGGGGTAAATCCCAATTTTTGTTTCTTAGTAGGAAGGCCTGTTAGGCAAAATGAAAATTGTAAAACCATGAACTTCAAAGATCTGATTTCAGTATCACTAATTTTGTTTTCGGTCATTGATATTGTAGGCAATGTACCGGTATTGATTGATTTAAAGCGTAAGGGCATCAAGATTGAGCCTGGCAAAGCCTCGTTGGCTGCATTATTCATCATGACTATTTTCCTTTTTGGAGGTGAAGCGCTGCTGGGCTTATTTGGGGTAGATGTACAATCCTTTGCCGTTGCGGGTGCCATCATCATTTTCCTCATTGGTCTGGAAATGATTCTTGGTGTTGATATCTTCCGTCATCAGGGAGGTGAAGGAGAGAATACCGGAACCATTGTGCCGGTAGCCTTTCCGCTCATTGCCGGTGCGGGTACCATGACGACCATCATTGCATTAAATGCCAAATACGAGGCCATTGACATCCAGGCAGGTATTTTGATCAATATCCTTTTTGTGTACCTGGTGCTGCGCTCCTCCTCCTGGATCAGCGAGAAACTGGGAGCTGGCGGTGCCAATGTTCTACGCAAGGTATTTGGGATTATCCTATTGGCCATTGCAGTCAAATTGTTCAAGGAAAATTTCCACTTGATCATCACGCCTTCAGAGGGGCTGAGTCTGGAATCTTTTTTGCAGAATAAATAATTACATCCACAAACCAAAAGTTTTCATCCATATATCCTAATTTTATGGATAAGAGATGTACAAATTATGAAGCTAAAGAAAAAACTTGAAGCATACTGTGAGCAACAATCCACCCCACCCTCTCTGCTATTACAGGAACTGGAGCGGGAAACGCACCTCAAAACCCTGGCGCCACAGATGCTGTCGGGCCCCTTGCAGGGACGTGTGTTGTCGTTGCTGAGCCATTTGGTTCAACCCAAACAGGTAGTGGAGATTGGAACATTTACGGCTTATGCGACCATTTGCATGGCGGAAGGCCTGGCACCAGGTGGTACCATACACACCATTGAAGCCAACCAGGAGTTGGAATACCTGATTCGGAAATATATCCGTAAAGCTGAAATGGAAGATCGTATCCAATTGCACATCGGACAGGCACAGGACATCATTCCCACCCTGGAAGGAGCATTCGATATGGTCTTTATTGATGCTGGGAAACAGGAATATCTACAATATTACGAGCTGATCATTGATCGGATGAATCCCGGAGGGTTGATATTGGCAGACAATGTGTTGTGGAGCGGCAAGGTTTTAAATCCAGGTGAAGATCAGGATGCACAAGTACTGCACCAGTTCAATCAGATTGTTCTTCAAGACTCGCGAGTAGAACAACTCATCTTACCGCTGAGAGATGGCCTGATGATTGCCCGGAAATTGTAGTTTTGTGATTCATGAAACTCAACTTCCTTCGCAAGGCCGATATCGATTTTGAAAAGTGGGATTACTGCATTCACAACGCAGTCAATGGCAATGTGTATGGATACAGTTGGTACATCAGCAGCATGGCCAACCATTGGGGGGCGTTGGTATTAGGAGATTACAAGGCGGTATTCCCCTTGGTTTGGGACCGTAAGCTGTTTGGGTTTAAGCGTTTATACCAACCTTTTTTTACACAGCAACACGGTTTGTATTCCACCGATGTCATCACGCCTGATTTATTGCGGACATTTCTGCTCGAAGCGGGTCGCCAGTTTCCTGGGATTTCTATTTGTCTCAATGAACAAAACCATCCTATTGATCTTCCAGGTTTTAGTTTCCAGGCGCGCAACAATTATCTGCTGCCACTCCATCAGACCTACGACAGCATTCGCAGCAAGTATTCCAAGAGCTTACGCAAAAGATTAAAACGGGTCGCCTCCCGTTACGATTGGATAGATACTCCGTGTACTGTATCGGAACTGGTTGACTTGTACCGCCAATATCAGGGCCACAAACTGCCCTGCACTGACGAAGATTTTCGACGGGTAAAAGGTATGATGCAAACGGCAATTGATCGAGGTATGGGTAAAATCATAGGGTTAAAAGGGCCTGATGAAACATTTGAAGTTGCCGGCTTTTTCCTGTTTAGCCATGGCCGCATCATCAATCTCTTAGGCACCTCTACGGATGTAGGACGCGAACATTTTGCCATGCATAGCTTACTCGATCGCTTGATCCGGCAGCATTCAGAAACCCACCAAGTCCTGGATTTTGAAGGTTCTTCTATTCCATCTATCGCCTATTTCTTTAGTAGCTTTGGCAGTAAAAACAGCCCTTATTATTTCCTGGAATACAACCGGCTGCCTTTTTGGGTAAAGGGTTTAAGTAACACACTTCGACGGGGGACGGCTTCAAATAGGAGGCCCTAAGCTTGTATGGAGGTAGTCACCTGTTCCGTCCCCGCTCGCATCACGAGATTCAAAATATTATTTCGTTTATGAACTTTGCTCTTTCCATTTGTGAAACGCTCCCGAATAAGTTTTTTTTAAAAACTTAAACTAAGTTTGACAACTCAAAAAAATCAGGATTGGTTTATTTAAAATAAAACATATCCAAGAGATTGATTGTCAAAAATTTACACTCAACATAACTCTCCTAAAGAAGTACAAAAAACAGCACCTAACTATTGGCAAATTTTGTTCTGTTTTCACCAAACTTAAACATTTCTCAATTGTTCTAGTTGTAATCTATTTGAAGGTTAGACTCTTGACTTTCAAAATGGGATAATTGAACACCAACTGATTGACTTATGAAAAGCATTGCCAATATTCCGGATAACGGTAAAAAACGCCTGATCATCGTGGGCGGCGGCTTTGCCGGTTTGAAACTGGCCTTAAAGCTGCGCAAAAGTAATTTCCAGGTAGTCCTGATAGACAAACACAACTACCACCAGTTTCAGCCCCTATTTTATCAGGTGGCTACGTCAGGTCTGGAGCCAAGCGCCATTTCATTTCCACTGCGTAAGGTTTTTCAAAAACAGAAGGACATTCATTTTCGTATTGCTACGGTGGAATACGTCGATACTAAACAAAAAACCATTTATACGGACCTTGGGTTGTTGGCGTATGATTACCTCGTTTTAGCTATGGGTGGAAACACCAATTTTTTTGGCAATGAGAGCATCGAGAAGCACGCTATACCGATGAAGTCCTTAACCGAGGCCATCAATCTGCGCAATACCATCCTGGAAAATTTCGAGGAGGCGCTCAATGAAGTAGACCAGCAGAAGCAGGAAAGTCTGTTGAATATTGTCATCGTAGGTGGTGGCCCTACTGGAGTGGAATTGGCTGGAGCATTGGCAGAAATGAAAAAGTACATCTTACCCAAGGATTATCCAGAATTGGATTTTAGCCGGATGCACATCCACTTGTTGGAGGCTGGCGAAAAAATCCTGAATGGTTATTCCGAAGCATCTTCCGTAAAAGCAAAAGAATACCTGGAAAGATTGGACGTCAAAGTGCAATTAAATGCCCTGGTAAAAAATTATGACGGGAAGGAAGTTGAACTAGGCGATGGCAGCTCAATTTCTACGGACAGCTTGATTTGGGCAGCGGGCATTAAAGCCAATAACATTGAAGGGTTTCCGGAGGAGGTAATTGGCAGAGGCGGCCGTATGATCGTTGATGAATATAACCATTTGAAAAATCACGAAGACATCTATGTTATTGGCGATATGGCCATTATGGCCACAAAAGACGCTCCCAAAGGCCATCCGCAGGTGGCACAGGTAGCCATTCAGCAAGCCAATATGCTTGGGAAGAACCTGTTGCGCTTAGAATCGGGGAAACCCATGCAAGCATTTAAATACAAAGACAAGGGCTCTCTGGCTACGGTAGGACGCAATCTCGCTGTCGCCGATTTACCGGGCTTTAGTTTTCAGGGATTTTTTGCCTGGATATTGTGGCTCTTTGTACACCTCATCGCCATTCTTGGCGTCAAAAACAGGGTACTCGTTTTTGTCAACTGGGCTTGGAGCTATTTTACATACGACCAATCTTTGCGGTTGTTAATCAACCCGAAAAAGAAAAAAAGAGCCCTTCCACAAAAGACGATTTGACGAAGCCAAGCGACCAACTACTCATAAAATCCTCTCTCTAATAGCCCAACCCTTTGCGCTACTAATCAAGTCTTGATACAAAGATTGAACAAGCCTATCTTTGAAAGAAATAGGCCATTATTAAATAAACAAACCGTTTTCAATGATGAAAGCAATCTTTAGTATAATGTTATTCCTTTTGAGTCATTATTTTTTACAAGCTCAGTGCGATTTAACAGTACCCATCATTCCCTCTCCAGAGGTACCCGGCAATGTTTATTGTTCTTACGATGATGTGGAGTTAAAAACTACTGCTTTTGATAATTATCAGTGGGAATACCGATTCTCTGGTAGTAGCAATAATTGGACCGCAATGGGCAATGGATCTAATCAAAGTCTTTTAATCAATGCTGGCGAATGGGGTGGTACTCTTTTCAGGGTTAGAGTCACGCAAGATACTTGTACCGCTTACTCTGATTCCATTCTTATTGATTCCTGGGTGTTTATTCCCCCCTTTATTATTCAGGAAAGTGGACAACTGGAATTCTGCACGGGTGATTCGACCAAACTTGCAGCGGGTGGCCCTACTTTCGACAGCATCCAGTGGTTACACGACTTTGAGCCTATTCCCGGTGCCAATGATCCGGTATATTGGGTTAGAGAATCGGGTAATTACGTCCTACAAGGGACTCCAGAGTTATGTCCGGAATCTTGGCTTAGTTCGGGTGTTGGTCCCACCTATATTTTCAGCGGCCCTGATACTCCGGAAATTTCCGACTCCAATGATACACTTTTTGCTAGTTCAGGGCCCCATTATCAATGGCTACTGGATGGACAGCCCATTAACGGTGCCAATCAAGGTTTTTGGATACCGCTTATGTCTGGCGACTATACCGTAGAAGTCAGAGATGCCAATAATTGTACGGCTACTTCTGCCGTTTTTCCAGTGATTATTAATGAAGTTGAAGACCCCTCTCTTGCCAACAACATCCGGCTTGCGCCAAATCCGGTATTGGACATATTGACGATACAATCTTCCTTTGCCGAAGCCATGCAAATCAGCATCTTGGATGTTTATGGAAGGACGGTCATTGCTTCACAATGGGTAGAACAACAAATTCATATCGATTTTTCCCAATTGCCGAGTGGCATGTATTTTGCCAAAGTAGAAAATGAGGGTCGCTTTGTTATCTTAAAGGTGATGAAGAAGTAGATAGGTTTCAGGAGGCAGGTTTCAGGGGTCAGGTTTTTAAATATATCGTACTCCTGAAATCCGCCACTACTTCCCTATTCAACTACTCTACCACCAGCTTCATTGCCCCCATTCCAGTATCCGTATGCACTTGAATAATATACATGCCGGAGACCAGGTTCAAGGTGTTCAAATCCACTAAAAATTGGTCATTTGACGCTGTGACATTGGCGGCCCATATTTGCCTTCCCTGTATATCCAGAAGGCGTGCGTGAAGATTCCCACTGACATTCCCCGGAAGTTGCACTTGTAAGTGTTCCGATTTGGCCACAGGATTAGGACTAATCTTTAGCTCTAATTGTGGCAACATATTTTCATTAGCGGTATGCGGGTTTTCCCAAATTACTCCATTTTCATTAAATAGGCCCAATCCACTTTCCGTGCCCAGCCAGAGATTGCCATTGGCATCCTGATTAATAGCCAAAATGCGGCCATCCGGTAGGCCGGAATTTTGCGGGGTGTACTTATTTTGAATGCCATCATTATAACGAATCAGGGCATCCAGACTACCGCCCCATAAGTCTCCATCTGCATCCATAAACAGGGACTGAATGCCGTATGGCACCTGAGTAAGACCGGTACCGGATAGCAATGAAAAAACTGGGCCATCTTTTACGAACAAGCCAGATTGTGCTCCGGCGTAAACTTCTCCTTCTTGGCCAAAAGCAAATGCAAAAACAGCCGGCAGATTAACGATACCGTTGCCCTGGAAAGCATAATCCCGCCATTGTTGTCCGTTGTAATGTTTAACACCGTAATAAGTGCCAATCCAGAGGTCATTGTTCGCTGGATCAAAGGCGACACCCATGTAAGCACCATTAATTATGCCTGTTTGTCCGGTAGAAAAAGTTGTCCAGTCATTGCCATCAAATCTGGCTACTCCTATATTGCCAAAAATCCAAAGATTATCCTCCTGATCAAAAGCGACATTGGCGATTCCCTCCAGATCCGGGGCTCCTAAGGCAGTAAAGTCCACTGGTGTCCAAACCTCATTTTCCAATGTATAATATAGGTACTGATCAGATGAAACCCAGATTTTGCCTTGCGGATCAATGAGTCTTAAGTTGATAGGATATTCAGGATCATAATCCGTCCACTGATCACCATTTATTTGTACCACTGCATTACCACTATGGCCAATGGTGTTGGTACCTATCCACATTTCTTCCTCCTTTCTGATCACCGGCTGAACCCGATTCCCAGGCAGTGGAGAGTTGCTGGTATTTATCCCGGAAAAGGTGGCCAGATCGGTGCCGTATAATCCCTTTCCTTGAGTTCCCAGATAATATTGTTGGTCACCGGGCAGAAAGACTGGCGTTTGATAGTTTTGGACCAGCCCATCGGAAATGGGAAATGTAGCCCAATCGGTACCATCATAACGCAACAACTGGGTGGAAAAATCTTGTCCATCTATTTGTTGCGAGTAAACAATGCCCCAAAGATCACCGTTGGCAGCCACTCGAAGGGAGTATATCGCAGACAGCGGGTCAACCAAATCACTCAAATCTATCTGCTCCCACTCCTCATTTTGAAACCGGTTCAGTCCGCCCCAGGTTCCCACCCATACGGTGCCCTCTTGGTCTACCACTACCGAATTATCGGTTGGAGATTCAAAGGGTAAGGTACTGTTACTATAGTAGTAGCGTGTCCATTCGGTTCCATCAAAGCGGTTCAAATCCACACATCCGAAAGTATAAGCGACTATCCAGATATCTCCATTGACTGGATTTACGGCTATATCCGTCACTTCATAACCACAACCTTCATATTCATACACACTAAGGTCATTGCCCGACGAGAGGTATAACTTTGAAGGAACAGCTGCCGCAATTTCTCCGTTGTTCATGAGTGCCAATTGTGCGCTCCGAATGGAATCATGTCTTATCCAGTTGGTGCCGTCATAAATAGCCATTCCCTTGGTGGTTGCTACCCAGATGCGGCCGTCAGAACTTTTTTCTACATCAGTTACCCAATTGCCTGGTAGCCCCGAGTTTCCCCGGTTATAAAAGGTAGGCGTCTCGCTATCTGGAGCATAATGAACCAGCCCTCCTGTGGTACCGATCCATAGATCTTGATCCGCTTCCATCAGGGCGGTGATGTGATCGCCATTGGTGCAGTTAACCCATTCTTGTGCTGTCAATATATTTGTAAGCAATAAAATAAACAAACAGTAGCTTAGTCTCTTCATGGGTGTCTTTTTGGAAATTAATAATGGACTTGTTGCGCAGGGGCAGGGCATTGGGTTAAAAAAATTCGTTTTTACCTCCTCATGCCCCTTGCGAAACAAGCCTGATGCCCCCAAGACGTAGACTTGCCTCCAACAGTTGCCTTAAAAGGCTAATTAATTTTATGGTTGAAGCTCCAAATGAATTTTTCTACAGAAGAAATGCAAATAAATGCCGAACCAGGCTCTGTGGGTTGACTAGCCGGAGAAGATTGTCTTTGTGAAATTTTGGAGCAAAAAGAAAGGGGAAAAGTCGTTACAAAAATAATGATAACAAAAGTAATGATTATAAAAATAACGATTACATTTGTAATGATTATAAAAGTAATGATTATATTTATAACGATTTTACTGGAAAATTATGATTTAAATTCTAATCACTTCACCATTTCCAACATCGCAATATAATGACCGGTACTGCCTCCAATCACAAAGAGGTGCCAAATAGCATGGTTATAACGGAGTTTGCGCCACTGGTAAAAGATGACACCTATAGAATAAGACACGCCACCTGCAATAATCCACCACAGACAGTTGTAACTCATATTGTCCAGCATGTGAGGAATAGTGAAAATAGCCATCCAGCCCATGCCCATGTATAGAAACAGAGATAACAAGGGCAGCTTTCCAAAGAAGAGCAATTTATAAAGGGTGCCAATCAGTACCAGGCCCCAAAGTATGGCCAGGTAAAACCAGCCGGTGCTATTGTTGAGGTAATAAAGCAAAAAGGGAGTATGGGTACCCGCTATGAGGAAATAAATGGCGATGTGATCTAACACTTGCAGTCTATATTTCAGTCGTGGACTACGAGCACTATGGTATAATGTAGAAGACAAATACACCAGAAACATAGATCCTCCAAAAATAAAAAGCCCGCACAGCTGCCCTCCATCGACATTGGGATGGGCCTGCAAAATTAAAAATGGAATAGCAATCAGGCATAAGAGGGCTCCAAGGCCATGCGTAATTACATTTGGGACTTCGTAGCTGTCCATGTATCGAGAAATAGTCGTTGGCATATAAGATTAACTCCTAATTTAAGTATTTTAGATTAAAGGTTTAAATTTTTTATTTATTTCATTAACTGCCCAAAAAATTTTCAACGATGAAATTTTAGAGCATGGAAAGAACAACTTACTAAAAATGTTATGGGTATTACTACCTGAATAACGCAAGTTAGATGACTTTTGTCATTTTTGTTTCCATGACATTTAAATATCCTTTATCTTTGCAAGACAATATGAAAAAATTCTTCTCCATATCACTTTTGATACTCTTTTTGGGCCAGGGCTTTTACCTGGGCTTATTGAGTGGTTATTTGAGTTGGGAGCGAGAATATATCATTGATAAGTATTGTATCAACAAGGATAAACCATTGTTGTTGTGTAGTGGGCGTTGTTACATCAATGAAGTATTAGGGGAAGAGCTTGAAAGTGGCAACTTTGATCAGTCTACGGCACCTACAGTCACTGTTGAACGCCCATCATTGACCCTTTTTTGTGAGCAATTCTCTCCAATCATAGTGCCTGCTCCTACTTCTGAGGGTGCTTTGAATAGCCACTATAACTACCTTTATTATTATCACCCTGTCTCCAGCATTTTCCATCCACCTAGATTTTCTTCTTTTTTTGCTATTGAAGTTGTTTAAAGTATCCTCGCTTACCCCCTGCCTTGCCGTCCGCGAGCGCTGAAGCTACTCAGCGGAGGAGCTAGCAGCTACGCAAAGGTGAAGCGATGACAGCAAACAATTTCCTTGGATCAATCACTACGGGAAACAATTGTGACATTCGACAGGATGCACCAACAGACTTGTTTCACAGGGATTATCAAGGGGTTAAAATACCTATTTCGCCATGTCGCCTCTGCGGAAGAAATCTAAAAATTAAAATCATGTGGAAGAAAATTTTTCTACCCTTAGCCATATTGGCCATTTCCATTCCAGCTCTAAAAGCCTGCGATGCATGTGGATGTGGTATCGGATCGATATATTGGGGCATTTTGCCAAATAACAACCTGCATACTGTTGGCCTTTCGTGGCAAAACCAACACTATACCAGTCACCTTGGTCATGATCACGAAGAGCTTCTTCAGTCAGAATCAGCGGAATATTTCAATACGTTGGAACTGAGGGGGCGTTTTTATTTAAATGATCGCTTTTCTCTGAGTGCAATAGTGCCGGTAGGTTTTCATCGCCGTCAAAGTGTGGGTGAGTGGATCAACATAAATGGTCTTGGGGATATTAGCGTAATGGGTAATTATCGCATTTTTGATTCTTCAGACAGTTTGAATCATCGGGTTCGGCATCGGTTTGAGTTGGGGCTCGGCGTCAAAATTCCCACTGGTTCTTTCAACGCTTTAGATACAGAATCGGTGGTAAATCCCAATTTTCAGCTAGGCTCCGGTAGTTGGGACTTTCTGTTTAGCGCAAATTATACCGCCCTGATGGGTCAATTGGGATTGCAAACCAATGTGACCTATAAACGGAATACCACCAATTCTGACGACTTTCGTTTTGGGCACCGCCTGAATGGGTCGATGATGCTATTTTACCGACAAAACATTAAGGCATTCGAATTTATGCCAAACCTTGGCCTTTACGGCGAATGGGGAGGCCGCGATGTCGAAAACAGGTATTGGCAAAATAATACTGGCGGCCATTTATTGATGAGTAATGTTGGTATCGAATTGTATGTAAGCCGTTATAATTTTGGGGCCAGCTATTTACATCCCATAGACCAGGATTGGTCGGCAGGACAAGTAGAAGCCCAAGCCAGGTATACTGCTCATATCAATGTTTATTTCTAAACCCAACCTGTTTTGGCAAATCTCCTCGTTAATTACGAGATTTGTCATAGAATCAAAATTCAATTGCTATGAAATCAATTTTCAAATTAGCCTTATGCCTAAGCCTGCTTTCCGGGTGCACAAAAAATAGTGGGCCGCTCCTCGATAATGGAGCTCCAAGTATTGCCATTTTCGCGCCTACGATCGGAGCCATTTTAACGCCGGGTCAACCGTTTCCCCTTCGGGTAAGTCTGACTGAACTTCAGGAAATTCATTTCTACAGGGTAGTCCTACATTCCCCATCTACAGGCTTCGATGTAACACTAAAAAATGAACATCTCGATGCTGTAAATTTTGAAATTGACGAGATGGTTACCATGCCCAATTTACAACCGGGTGCTTACAAATTGGAAGTAATTGCCAATGATCATAATGGCAATAGCAATAAAGCATCCGTGGAAGTAATTTTGGAATAGTGCATTACATTTTAGTTTTTTTAACACTTAAGACACTGAAAAATAAATTATTTTAGTACCAAATTTAAAAACTCATTATCGATGAATTTATCAACAAAAACAAAAACTTTATTTGTAGCTGCCGGGTTGATCCTGGCCTCAATAGGTTGTGATAATAAAACCGAGGAAGGATTGTCCAACTTGGATTTCCAGTTTAATTTCACCGTTGATGGCCAGGCATTCGCCTATGGTACAGACTTTGATATCAACGGAGTTACTGTCAACATCGAAACGGCTCAGTTTTACCTCAGTGGTATCTCTCTGGAACCAGAAGTAGGGGATGAAATAGCTGTCGATGGGAAATACCTGCTCGTAGGTCCTGAAGCCGGAAGCCTGGAGGTTATTAGAGATTTGAAGGCCGACCATTACCACATGGCTAAGTTCAGCGTTGGGGTACAACCTGCAGACAATAACCAAAGTGAAACCGATTTTACGACCCGAAGTGCTGATGATCCGCTTGCTGCTCATAATCCTTCTATGCACTGGAATTGGAGCTCAGGATACAAATTCTTGAGAATTGACGGGCTGGTAGATACCGACAATGATGGTACTCCCGAGACCCCGTTGGCCTTCCACCTGGGGACTGACGACTTACTTACTCCATTGACCTATGCCCTACACCACGATTTTGAACCCGGCGATAATACATTGACATTTGAATTTGACCTGGCTAAATTTTTTACCGGAGTTGATTTGAGTATACAAACTGATACACATACGTTTAACGATTTGCCGTTAGCTGAAAAAGTAGCCGGAAACCTGGCCACAGCAATTTCTGTAAAACAATAAAACTGCTGTGATGAAAACTATCTACGGACTCACCGGCCTTGTGCTGGTGAGTCTACTATTATTTACCTGCAAAAAAACGCCAAAAACCCTTACTTCAGATGAAGCCTACCCCATGCACTGGCCGGAAAATTTTGATCCTCCGCTTATTCCCGCCGATAATGCCCTCACAACTGCACGGGTAGCATTGGGCAAACGACTATTTTTCGACCCTATTCTTTCCCGCGACTCCACGGTTTCTTGCAACACTTGTCACAAACAGGAATTCGCCTTCGCTGATGATCTACCAATCAGCCCTGGAGTAGAAGACCGGCTCGGCTTTCGCAATGCCCCTTCTCTGGCCAATGTAGCCTGGTTAGGGGTAGTGAACCGGGATGGTGGAGTGGTTAAATTGGATCTGCAGGCTAGCGTGCCCATTGAGGATGAAAATGAAATGGACTTCACTTTATTGGAAGCTGCCGACAGGCTCAACAAACATCCCCGTTATGTTCAACTTTGCCAGGAAGCTTATGGCAGACCCGCTGATCCTTTTGTGATCACCCGGGCCTTGGGTGCTTTTCAGCGAACACTGATCAGCAATAATTCGCCTTATGACCACTATGTCTTCCAGCAGAAAACGGATGCATTAACGGAAAGTCAAATCAAGGGGATGCAATTGTTTTTTAGTGAAAAGGCCAGTTGTAGCAACTGCCATTCGGGTTTTAATTTGACCAATAACAAGTTTGAAAACAACGGATTACATGAAAATTACGACGCTGATACCGGTCGCCGTCGTGTCACGCTCAAACCTGAAGATGAAGGGAAGTTTCGGGTACCCAGCCTACGCAATGTAGCGCTTACGGCTCCTTATATGCATGATGGTACTCGCCAAACACTGGAATCAGTCATAGAACACTATAATAGTGGGGGTAGCAATCACCCATTAAAAAATCCTTTGATCCGCCCATTGGCCTTAAGCCCGGAAGAAAAGACGGATCTGATTCATTTTTTGGAGAGTTTGACGGATAGTACCTTTATTCTGAATTCTGAATACCACAATAATTAAGGCCGCACAACGACCAGCCGCTTGGTCATCACTGTTTTTCCTTTTTCGTTTGTTAAACTATAGAGGTAAGTTCCTTTACGAAGCTGAGAAATTTCCACCTTCTCGATGTAGTTGTTGTCAATATCATAGGCTTTATGCCATACTTCTACTCCCAGGATATTGTAAATCTTTAGGTAGTATTTTCCTTTTGGCAAATTGGAAAATTCGAAGCGTACATTAACTATGGCAGGATTCGGAAAAGCATATACACCTGGTTTGAGCCGGCTTAGGTCCTGCACATTATTGACTATATCATTGGCCTTAAATTCCACAGAAGTAACATTCTGGCCGTCCTCATCTGAGGTGACAATCGCAATCGGTTCCTTGGCTTCGTTGCTGTAAAAATTATAGGTGGTAATGGTATCCTTGCCCAATTGGTCCGTTAGAGTGGGAAAATTGACAAGCTCAATTACGATATCGGTCACATCATTCCAACCGACAAAAGGCAATTTGGCATCCATCCGTACTTCTCTGATTTCGGTGCGTTTTTCGCGTAATACATCATAAATTCCACCGGGAATAGTCAGGGTACCATAACCATCCACTGCATCCAGTCGATTGATTGCTACCCGCACCCGCAGCGAATCAGGTGAGATGGGCAATTGGCTAAACAGATCTATCGGCAAATCATCAGGATCGAAAGCTACCAATAGGGCCGATTCCATTTGGTTGACGTCAAAAAAATTGAGCGGTGCCCGCCGTTCAAGATAAGGCGGACTAAAAGGTGTAGCTACCTCCAAGCCTATTCCCAAGGGATCAGTTCCTGAAAAACCAATTAACTCAAAGCGGCCGTTTTCCACATTGTAATAACCATCACCTGTAGCGCCGGTTTCCATCAATAAATCAGCTCCGGGAAAAAGGTTAAAAGCTGGTCCCTGAACAGCCGTCCGCACAATCTGGCGTCGGGTGAATGGTGCTTGTAGGCTGGTAAAATCCCAACTATGCTGTCCGGGAGTTGGCTGAACATCAATATTGGTTGGAAGGTTATCTACCGCTGAAAACAAGGTATCCCCAACTTCAGGAAAATCGTCTGCTGTAATAGTGATTTGTGCCTGAGTCAGGCCAATGGTACCAATAACAAATAAAGTGGCGAGTATAAAATGCCTCATATCATAGGAAGGTTTAATGCTTTGGTGATTAAGAGCTTGCTTGGAGATTGCTTATTCAAAATTAGGCTTTTAAAAGCAAAACTTCCAGTAAAGTAAAAAGATTAACGGGTAAACGCTCAAAAGGCCTGCAATTGCACCAATTTACGATATTCCCCGCCTCTTTCCAGCAGCGCTTGATGGGTTCCTTGTTCTACAATCCGCCCTTCGCCCATCACCACAATTTCATCAGCATGCTGAATAGTGGACAAACGGTGGGCAATAACAATAGCCGTTCGGTTTTTCATCAATTCTTCCAGAGCAGCCTGTACCAGTTGTTCTGATTCAGAATCCAGCGCCGAAGTGGCTTCATCGAGAATGAGGATGGGCGGGTTTTTAAGAATAGCCCGGGCGATAGTCAATCGCTGGCGTTGCCCTCCGCTGAGTTTACCACCCCGATCACCAATATTGGATTGATAGCCATTTTCGGTAGCCATGATAAAATCATGTGCATGAGCTATGCGGGCAGCCTGTTCTACTGCGGAAGGTGTTACCTGCTCCATACCGAAAACGATATTGTTGTAGATCGTATCATTAAAAAGAATGGCTTCCTGTGATACAATGCCAAAAAGGGAGCGCAATTCTTTAAGTTTAAAATCCCGAATATCCGTACCGTCAATACAAATAGACCCGTCTTTTAGATCATAAAAGCGGGGCAACAAATCTACCAGTGTAGATTTTCCAGCTCCAGAAGCACCCACCAAGGCGACGATTTTTCCTTTTGGAATATCCAGGTTGATATGTTGTAAAACGGGGCCTTCCTGTGAATTGTACGCAAAGGAAACATCCCTGAACTGGATCTTATCCGTAAAAGCGGGTTTGGGTTTAGGCTGCTCAGCATCTTTGATGCTAATATCGGCATCCAGGATACTTTCTACCCGTTTCATGGCGGCTATTCCTTTTTGGATGTGATTAAATGCCTTGGAAAAAGACTTGGCAGGGTCGATCACCTGATAAAAAGCAAAGATGAATGTTAAAAAAGTTTCTGCATCCATTTCCCGGCTAAAAACCAACCGGGAACCGTACCATAATAAAATCGCCACGGTAGCAATGCCCAAAAATTCAGATAGTGGTGAAGCCAGGTCACGTCGCCATAACAGGCGCGTTAGCAAGTAGCGGTAACCATTATTTTCCCTATTAAATTTATCGCGTTGATAAGATTCTGCATTAAAGCCTTTGATGATGCGCAGTCCTCCCAGCGTTTCTTCTACAATGGATACAATACTGCCTAGTTTTTCCTGTACTCTTGTCGAGCTCCGCTTAAGGGTGCGGCCCAATCCACCAATCACGACTCCCGTAAAAATCATCAGGATAAAAACAAAAATGGTCAGTTCCGGGCTCACATAAATCATAAATGTAAGTGCACCGGCAATGATGAGCGGTTCGCGAAAAACCGCTTCCAATACATTGAGAATGCTTTGCTCTACCTCCTGCACATCAGCAGTGATGCGCGACATCAGATCCCCCTTGCGTTCTTCGGAAAAATAGGCCAGGGGCAAATTCAGTATTTTGTCAAATAGCTGCCCACGGACATCCCGTATGATGCCATTGCGTACTGGAGCCATAAAAAACAAAGCAAAATAGCGGAAAATATTTTTAAAAAAGAAGGTAGTAAGAATAGCTACACAGACCAGCACCAGTGCGGATTCTTTACCCTGATTGATAATGATTTGGCTAAACTGATAATTGAACCACTCACTTGCTGTGGCCAGGCTCCATGCAGATTGTGGCGCCTCCGTTGCTAATTCAGTACGTTCAAAAAGAATTTCCAGGAAGGGGACGAATAATGGGATACTGATGACTGTAAATACCGCAGTCAGGATATTACTCAGAACATTCAAGCTGATATACAACTTGTAATTCCGCATATACCCCATCAATCTCCAAAAACTGCTCTGCATCGGTTTATTCCTCCAGGTTGAAGTCATTCAAAAAACCGGTATGGAAATTGCCTTTACGGAAATTTTCATCTTTCATCAGTCTTTGGTGAAATGGCACGGTCGTTTTTACACCTTCAACAATAAATTCATCCAGGGCTCTCTCCATTTTCGTGATACATTCCTCACGGGTACGAGCCCGGCAAATGAGTTTTGCAATCATGGAGTCGTAATAAGGCGGAATAGTATAACCAGCATATACGTGGGTAT
The DNA here is from genome assembly GCA_021604865.1 of Saprospiraceae bacterium. Lineage (GTDB taxonomy): Bacteria > Bacteroidota > Bacteroidia > Chitinophagales > Saprospiraceae > BQJU01. The sequence continues at coordinate 61,610 of BQJU01000037.1, forward strand.
CTACACGGACACCATGGCCTTTAGAGCTGTGGAATGAAATGATTGTACCCGGGCTTGGCCGAAATCCGTTGAATGGGTCTTCAGCATTAATCCGGCATTCAATGGCATGAGCAGTGGGGTAATAATTTCCCCCTGTGATGAGTTCGCCCGATGCTATTTTTATTTGTTCTTTGATCAAATCGTGATCAATTACTTCTTCCGTTACGGGATGTTCCACCTGAATACGGGTGTTCATCTCCATAAAATAGAAGTTGCGATGTTTGTCTACGAGGAATTCTACAGTCCCTACTCCTTCGTAATCGATGGCTTCTCCGGCTTTGACGGCTGCGTTCCCCATTACTTCTCTCAATTCGGGAGTCATAAATGGAGAGGGGCATTCTTCCACCAGTTTTTGGTGTCGACGTTGAATAGAGCAGTCTCTTTCCGAAAGGTGAATAACCGTACCTTTTTGGTCGCCAGCAATCTGGAATTCGATATGCCGGGGTTCTTCAATAAATTTTTCGATATAGATACCATCGTTAGCAAAACTTGCCTTGGCTTCCTTGCGGGCTTTTTCCCAATTGGGTTCCAGTTCTTCATCTTTCCATACTACCCGCATGCCTTTACCTCCTCCTCCGGCAGTAGCTTTCATGATAACCGGATATCCAATTTCGTTGGCTACTTTTTGTGCCTGCTTGACATCTTTGATCAAACCATCGGAACCAGGTACAACGGGAACGCCCGCTGCGATCATTGTTTCCTTGGCCGTGATCTTATCTCCCATCCTCCGGATTTGTGAGGGGGTGGGCCCAATAAATTTGATCCCATATTCAGCACATACTTCGGCAAAGTCGGCATTTTCAGCCAGGAATCCATAACCGGGATGAATGGCATCAGCGTTGGTAATTTCCACCGCTGCCATAATCTTAGGAACATTCAGATAAGATTCGGCAGAGGATGGTGGTCCTATACAAACGGCCTCGTCAGCAAAGCGAACGTGTAGGCTTTCACGATCAGCTGTCGAATAAACGGCAACAGATTTAATGCCCATTTCCCGGCAGGTGCGAATGATCCGTAATGCAATCTCACCGCGGTTAGCTATAAGTATTTTTTTAAACATAAGTTTTCCGATTGATCAGCAATGTAGTTCCGATAATGCCAATGGTGCGTATCCAGCCCCTTCAAATTATCCCTTAGGATCTACCAGGAATAATACCTGGTCATATTCAACAGGCTGAGCATCTTCCACCATCACTTTTACTATTTTGCCTCCTATTTCGGACTCGACCTCATTGAACAGTTTCATAGCCTCGATGATGCAGACTACTGAATTCTTTTCAATGCGGTCACCTACCTTAGCATAGGGTGGCTTTTCTGGTGATGACGAGCGATAAAAAGTACCCACCATTGGTGATTTAATTTGCAGATATTTGCTGGTATCTTCAGTATCACTTTGCTCCGCAGGAGCCGAACTACTAGCTGGTAAATCTTGGGTAGCAGCCGGAGATGGGCTACTAGGGGCAGCAGGTGGAACAAAAGGTGTTGCAATAGAAGAAATCGGCATCATTGGCTGGGCTGAAGCAGTTGATATAGCCTGAATTCTGGTTTTTTCGTAATGCTTGGTCCTGATGGACAACTCAAAATCTCCGTCCTTCATCTTAAATTCAGTGAGGTCGGATTTGTTGAGTAATTTGATAAGTTCCTGAATTTCTTTTAAGGTCATAGGTTATTGTTTTACGCGCTCCATGTAAGCACCCGTTTTTGTATCAACCTTGATCAAATCTCCCTCACTGATAAACAATGGCACTCTCACTTCTGCTCCTGTTTCTACTTTAGCTGGCTTCAAGGTATTAGTTGCCGTATCACCCCGCATTCCGGGTTCTGTATAAGTTATTTTCAGGATGATATATTGGGGCATTTCAAGTGTCAATGCTGTTTCATTCTCGGCATGAAACAAGATATCTACTTCAGTCCCCTCTTTAAGCAAATGAGGATTTTCAATCATTTCTCCTTTGATAAAGGTCTGGTCATACGTTTCCGTATTCATGAAATGGTATCCTAGTTCATCGGTATAAAGAAACTGAAATTTTCTGCGTTCAACCCGAACATCTTTTACTTTATGGCCCGCAGGAATATTGGTTTCCAGCACCTTACCATTCGTCAAACTTTTCACTTTGGTACGAACAAATGCATTACCCTTACCTGGTTTAACATGCTGAAATTCTACTACGATAAAAGTATCATTGTTCATCTCAATGCACATCCCATTTCGAATGTCTGATGTACTTGCCATATTGATTTTCTAATTTTTATAATTGCGAATTAAAATTGTCCTGCAAAGATAGCAAAAATGCTATGCTCTTAAATAGCCCATTTGAGATAAATGGCTCCCCAGGTAAACCCTCCACCAAATGCGGTAAGGATCAAATTGTCTCCTTTTTTAATTTGATCCTCGTATTCCCAAAGACAAATTGGAATAGTTCCACAGGTCGTATTGCCATATTTTTGAATATTGATCATTACCCGCTCTAATGGAAAATCTGCCATCCGTGACACCGTTTCAATAATGCGCATATTGGCCTGGTGAGGCACCAACCAGCGAATATCATCATTGGTCAGCTCGTTGCGCGCCATGATTTTTTGAACCACATCAGACATGCCTGCCACAGCGGCTTTGAAAACCGGACGACCATTTTGATAAACGAAATGCTCACGGGCAGCAACGGTCTCAGCACTGGAAGGTCTTCTTGAACCTCCTGCTTTCAAGTATAGGTACTGAGCACCGTCTCCATCACTCTGGTGCAGAGAATCAATGATCCCCAATCCGTCAGTGGCTGGCTCCAAAAGTACGGCCCCACCACCATCGCCAAAAATGACACAGGTAGTCCGATCAGTATAGTCGATGATAGAGGACATTTTATCGGCTCCTACAATGATTACTTTTTTATAACTCCCGGATTCTATAAATTTTGAACCCGTAGTCAATGCATATATAAAGCCCGAACAGGCAGCATTGATATCAAAACAAAACGCATTTTTGATACCCGTAGCTGCCGAAATAAGATTGGCAGTATCCGGGAATTGCATATCCGGAGTTGCTGTAGCACAAATGAGGAGTTCAATTTCCGAAGGGTCCGTATTGGTCTTGGCCAATAACCCCTTGACAGCCTCAATGCCTAAAACGGAAGTACCCTGATCCTCGCCCTTGAGGATGTGTCTTTCCTTAATACCAGTTCTGGTGGTAATCCATTCGTCGTTTGTATCAACCATGGTTTCCAACTCCTGATTTGTTAAAATGTAATCAGGAACGTAAGCATTGATACCTGTGATAGCTGCTTGTATTTTAGACATAGCTAATGCGTTGGTCAGTTTGTATTTATTGTATCGATTAGATTTTTTAACCGATGCCTCCTTACAAAAATAGAGCGCAAAGGTAAAAAAAAGTAAACAATGATACCTCTTTTCTGAAAAGCGTAATTCACCAGCCCAATTACGGAGGATGGCAAATAAGTTTTTGGGAAGAAGACCGTTTTACGGTCAAAGGTCAGTAGCCGTCAGTCAGCTGCAGTAATAATAGGGATGTGATGATAGCATAGTCTTTTTTCGGCTATGCCTATTGTTCAGAAGGTTCATAGGCCTCCAATTGCTCTTCGTAATCCCGGTAAGAAATCCAAAGGAGTCCAACGAAAGTAATCAATCCATTCAGTGCTATAATGAGAAATCCGAATTGGAATCCGTACAATACTTCGGAGGAATATTTATCTACAATAAAGGATAAAATCGGGGAAAGAAGACAGATCACAGCAACCAGATTGATTTTTTGCAAAGCTGGAGGCAGTTTGCTTGTAATCTGGTAATTGGATAAATCGAGGTATTCCCGCAATTTCAAATTGGTAAACATACCGAAACAAAACAAGCCCAATAATGGTCCATAAGTGTAGCCCGCAGCTATAAATATCTGATTGATCACTGCCTCATTATTGAGGGAGCGAAAAACCAAGATGAGCAGGAAAAGGAAAAAAGAAAAGCCAATATGTACGCGCAAACGAATACCCTGTTTTTCTTCTTCTGAGCGAGCGATTTTTTCAAAATTAAGAAAATCGACACAAAAAGAAGTCGTTAGTGCTGTCAAAGCCGAGTCGGCAGAAGAATAGGCCGCTGCAATCAATCCCAGAATAAAAATTATCCCTACCGCCGGCGAAAGGTTTTGCAAGGCAATCATGGGAAAAAGTTCATCAGTGGTCACGGGAATTTCCAGGCCTACATTAGATGCATAGATATACAATAGGGCACCCAAACACAAAAACAGCAAATTAGCAAATACCAAAATGATACTGAAGGTTAACATATTTTTCTGAGCATCCCATATATTTTTGCAACTCAGATTTTTCTGCATCATATCCTGATCAAGCCCCGTCATAACGATGGTAATCAGGGCTCCGCTAATAAATTGTTTGAAGAAATTGTTGGGATCACTCCAGCCGCCTTCGAAGAAAAATACTTGGGCATATTCGCTCTTATGCACCATATCGACAATTTCTCCAATATTGGCATCTAAAGCATTACCTATAGAAAAGATGGTCAATGTTACAGCGGTAATCATACACACTGTTTGCAAGGTATCGGTCCAGATAATGGTTTTGATACCTCCACGAAAAGTGTATACCCAAATAAGGCCGATTGTAGCCATCACCGTTCCCCAAAATGGAATGCCAAGGGGTTCCATAACAAACTTATCGAGCACAATAGCAACCAAGTATAAACGGAAAGCTGCCTGGATAGTACGGGATAACAGGAAAAATGCTGCGCCCATCTTATAGGCAGATTTGCCCAACCTTTGGTCCAGAAAACTATATATAGAAGTCAGTTTAAGCCGGTAATACAAGGGCATCAGGATAGTTGCGATAACCAAATAGCCCAGCAAATAGCCAAAGACCAATTGCATATAGGCAAAATCCTGATTGACTCCTTCGGCACCAACTTTTCCAGGAACAGAAATAAAAGTTACCCCCGACAAAGTGGCCCCGACCATTCCGATAGCTACTATGATCCAGGGCGATTGCCGGTTTCCAATAAAAAACCCTTCGTTATTGGCCTTCTTTCCAGTATAATACGAAATAGCGATCAATACTAGAAAATAAAGTGCAATAACCCCTAATATGGTATACGGTGTGAGTTGTTGAATCATATTTGCCTAAAGCATCTTGAAAGGCAAATATAGCAAAATATGCAAAGCAAGTATCTAAAGTCTAAATTATGGCAGGCTAGCCATGCATAAAATGGTTCCTGCGAAACAACTTTAATGCTATGCCAATTGAGCTAGTTGCTGCTTTAGCGTAGGTAATGTCTGCACACCGGCAGCCCTCCATTTAAGTTCTCCCTTTTGGAAAATCATCACGGTAGGAATACTCTGCACGCCCAATTTCCCGGATAATTCCTGATTTTTATCTACATCAATTTTAACAATTTGCACCTGATCTCCAACCTCGGATTTTAATTCCTGCAAAATGGGTGAAAATACCTTACATGGCCCACACCAATCTGCATAAAAATCGACAACAACGGGTGTTTCTGAAGCAATTAGTGTTTTGAAACTTGTCTTACTCATGATTTTATTTTAGTTCTTTGACTACCTTCAAGTGTGTTTACAGCATTTGCCAAAGAAGGTTTATTTTAATTATTATGCTTTAAAAACACTTTAGCTATACTGCAAGTTCAAACCAATCCTGCTCATAATGTCCTGGCAGCGACTAGTAGCCTTGATAATTAGTGCATGTGAAGGCCAAGCATTTGGCTGCAAAGGATCTCTTTTTCGATGATACTTCGTTACTTTATCATCTCGGCTGAGCGACCTCCAAACATACACTTACAATTTAATACCTATGAAAAACCTGTTATTGTTTTTATTACTTACCCTTATTATTGCTTGTCAGCAAGCGCCGACAGAAAAATCAGAACCTGTGGCAGAGCCTGAATTTGAGGTAGGGCCACCACCTAGTGAAGAAGAACTGATCATTCGCCTTTCACCTGGACTGACAGCGGATGCACAAAACCAGGCGGAAATAGATCGGAATACCCTCATCAATCTAGCCATTGCAAAAAAGCTGGATCTTCATGCCACCAATACGGGTATCTACTACCGCATTCTACGAGAAGGCGAAGGAGAATCCATTAAATGGGGAGACCGCCTACGGGTCCACTATAAGGGGAACCTGCTGAATGGACAGGTCTTTGATTCCTCCTATGATCGCGGTCAGCCTCTGGAGTTTTATGTGGGAAATATGATTCCTGCATGGAATGAAGGGTTACAATTGATCAAACCCGGTGGTGCTATCGAGTTGTATGCGCCTTCCGATTTGGCTTATGGGAAGGATGGATTTCCGGACGGGCAGGGTGGATTTCTGGTGCCGCCTAATTCTATTTTGGTCTTTCGGGTGGAAGTATTGGGGAAGTTGTGAGGAAATTTAGTAGCCTGGGGCTGTACAAGAAAGGGTGTTTTTTTCACCGCTGAGGGCGCGGATTTTCGCGGAGTAATCTATTGAAATCCAATTCTTTATATACTTAGAAATTGAAGATTCTGAGGTAGACACATTTTGCTGTACACTCCCTAGCCTGCGTGAAGGATAGAAACTACTGCGGCCTTTGGAAGCGCACCCCTGGTAGTAGGCCGTTGCAGAGGTTTACTACCAGGGGAAAATCAACTATACCTCCTCCTGGGTTGGCTCCTCAGATGGTTGTTGTTTATTCGATTTGAACATAAATGGTATCAAGAGAAATAGGCCTGCCATAATGGACATATCTGCTACGTTAAAGATTCCGCTGCGTAGATCTCCAATGCCGATATTCATAAAATCGACCACTTTGTGGTACAACATCCGATCGTAGATATTGCTGATACCACCTCCTAAGACAAAGCTGAACGCTATAATTTGCCATCGGTTGAGGCTATGCGAAAACAATACGTAGAAAAAAAGGCCAATCAGCAAAACCATAGGCAATGCCTTCAAGGCAAAATTGCGCACCCTTTCGGAAGAATTGGCTCCCAAGCTGAGAAAGGCTCCTGAGTTTTCAGCGTAGGTAAATTTGAACATACCGTTGAGATAATTCATTTCGGTATGATGTTTTAATTGTTTTACCGCTATTTGTTTGGTCCATTGGTCCAAGCCAATATTAACAAGGATGATGACTAAAACCAGAATAATTCTTTTTAAATTTATTGACATTGTCGGGTGTTTTTGATGTTGCGATTTGGTGATAGAGCGTGGCTGGCATTCAGCAAATCATCATTACATTATTTGTCGTTTATTGTGGTATCGGTATCCTTAGGCACTAAGATCCTCCACGCGACCGTAGGCTACAAAGTGAGGGTTCAACAAATTTTCCTTATTGTAGGACAGTGGAAGTTTTGTCTCTTCATTAATCACCTGCCCCCCGGCTTCCTCCAGTACAATATGGGCAGCACCGGTATCCCACTCCATGGTAGGGGCGAGACGTGGATAGAGATGTGCTTCTCCCTTGGCCAAAATCAAAAATTTAAGAGAGCTGCCCTGTGAAACTCTTTCCGGCGCATTGAGCTGATCGATAAAGGCCTGAGTACCCTCATTCAGGTGTGACCGGCTACAGACAACCTTCAATCCCTGGTCTTGCATAGTAAAGGATGCCGCTTGCAATCGTTGGCGGTTTCCGGCCTTCTCCAGCCAGGCTCCTTCATTTTTTACAGCCCAATACATCTCGTCGAGGCAAGGTGCATATACAACTCCAAGGATGGGCTTACCTGCTTGAATCAGAGCGATATTGACCGTGAATTCTCCATTGCGTTTGATAAATTCCTTGGTGCCATCTAGTGGATCAACCAGCCAATGCACGCCAAAATTACGGCGTTCGGCATAAGGGATGGTCTTATTCTCTTCGGAAATGATAGGCACATTTGGAGCCAATTCTTTTAATCCCGAACAGATGATCTCATTTGCCGTCTTATCAGCAATGGTCAGGGGGGATTCGTCAGCCTTTAGCTCTACCTGAAAATCTGTCTGCCCATAGATTTTCATAATAGCCTCCCCTGCCTGGCGGGCAATGAGGGAGACGGAACGGGCCATTTCAGTTTTATCCATGAATTATTGGTCTTTAAAATCGCGAATATACTGGCTATGAAATAAATTTGTGCCAATAAAAGGAATAAGTTGAAGTTATAAGGTAAGCTTTTTAGTGTAGATATGGATATTTGCGGTCAGATCGCTGTACTGTGAGCAGTCAGTCAAATAAAAAATTTATATATGAGCAAAATATTGGTTACCGGGGGCTGTGGATATATTGGCAGCCATACTATTGTAGATTTGATTGACCATGGATTTGAAGTCATTTCGGTAGATAGCCTTGTTAATTCCAATGAAGAGATCCTTCAGGGAGTCCGGACAATTACGGGTGTGGAAGTACAAAATTATCCGATTGACATCTGTCACTTGACGGAGTTGCGCCGAGTTTTTCAAGAAAATCAGGACATTGTTGGCATCATTCACTTTGCGGCCTTAAAAGCAGTGGGTGAATCTGTAGATCAGCCATTGAGGTATTACCGCAACAACCTCAATGGGTTGTTGAACATCCTGGATTGTATGGATCAGTTTGGCGTGAAAAATTTGATTTTTTCTTCTTCCTGTTCCGTTTATGGCAATGCCGAACAACTACCGGTGACTGAGGCTACTGCACGTCAGGAGGCAGAATCACCCTATGCTCGGACCAAACAATTTGGCGAGGATATCATTGCTGATTTTGCACACATTCACCCAGAACACCAATCGGTCTTGTTGCGCTATTTTAATCCGGCAGGAGCACATCCTAGTGCATTGATTGGCGAAGCCCCTAGCAACCCGGCGTCCAACCTGGTACCGGTAATCACAGAGACAGCGATAGGCAAACGAGAAGAGGTAGTGGTTTTTGGCGATGACTACCCTACTCGTGATGGCAGCTGCATCCGGGATTATATCCACGTGATGGACCTGGCGAATGCCCATACCAAAGCTATTCAGTACTTGTTAAATGGGAACAATACCGGGAATTGTGAAATCTTCAATCTGGGTATCGGTGAGGGCGTTACGGTGCTTGAAGCCATCCATGCTTTTATGCAGGTTACCGGACAGAAACTCAATTTCCGGATCGGCCCACGGCGCGCTGGTGACGTGGAAGCTATTTATGCCAATAATAACCATGCTGCCCAAAAATTGGGCTGGCAGGCCAAGTACAATATTGAAGATATTATGCGTAGTGCCTGGGCCTGGGAAGAGGCTAGAACGGTCACAGGCTGAAATCGGGTCAACCCTTAGGGGCCAAAAATGGTTATCAAATAACACAAACACGTACATTAAAAAAGAAATCAACCGTTAAAAGATGATGAAACAAAGCATTTTTACATTCCTACTTTTCCTGATTGCTGGATGGTCAGCGTTAATTGCCCAACCGGCAGATAGCAATATCGTACCAAAAGAGAAATCTTTGTTGTGGGAAATTAGTGGCAACGACCTCGAAACGCCTTCGTATCTGTATGGCACCATTCACATGATTGACCGCAAGGATTTTTTCCTAACTGAAGCGACAAGGCAATCTCTGGATAAAGCGAAAAGTGTGGTTTTTGAAATCAATATGGAAGACATGTCAAATCCGATGGCTATGCTGCCCATGTTGATGAAAATTATGATGAACGGCGATACCACCCTTAGTGATTTGCTGACCAAGGAAGAATATGAGCTGGTGGCCGACCATTTTCAAAATAGCGCATTACCCTTGCCAATGAGTTTGCTGGAACGGGTAAAACCCATGTTTCTTTCTATGCTTGATCCCGAACAAATGATGAGCATGGACCCCGCTAGTGATAGCAGCGGCATTATGTCTTATGAGGTAGAACTGATGCAGCTGGCCCAGGAACAGGAAAAAGGCATGGGTGGTCTGGAAACGGCAGAGTTTCAAATGGGCCTTTTTGATAGTATTCCCTACAAAGTGCAGGCCCAAATGCTGATGGAAAGCATCAAAGGAGGCAGTAATAAAGAGTCGGAACAGTTGGATCAGATGGTAGAGATGTACAAAAATCAAGATATCCAGGCCATGCAGAATCTGATGAAGGACGATAGCGGCGGCATCGGCAAATATGAAGAATTGTTGTTGCTGAGTCGCAATCGCAACTGGATACCGATCATGCAGAAAATGATGGCCACCGGGCCAATTTTCTTTGCCGTTGGTGCCGGACACCTGGGTGGGCAGGAAGGAGTGATCGCGCTATTGAGAGCGGAAGGCTATACCGTTGAGGCGGTTAAGTAGGCATGGGAAAGGACTTTGTGGCTCTTTGTCAGAAAGCTTCGTTGCCCGAAGAATTGAAGCGTGATATAAAATCGGCAAATGTTGTGACATTCAATTCAAATCACCCAACTTTACTGCATAGAAATCAAATTTGTTCCATCCATTAGGGTCCATATATATATTGGCCATTATCGAGGTTGGATAGGGTTCTGCCCATCTCCAAGCTGGTTAATAAAATATTAAAAAACTTGGCGCTAATTCAAATTATCCTGTTTCGCCAGATATTCCTTAGGTGTCATCTTAAATTCCTTTTTGAAAAATTTATAGAAAGAGGTCTTACTTTTAAAACCTGCTTCGCTGGCAATACCGGATATGGTAAAGTTGGCAAAATCGTCATTTACAAGCATATTTTTTGCTTCGACGGCCCTATATCTATTGATGAATTCGTAAAAATTCACCCCCAAATGGGTATTGATAATAAAAGATAAATAATTGGTAGAAAACCCCAATGCTTTAGCCAATTCAGGAAGTTTTAAATCGCTTTTGAGGTAAGGCTTTTGCCTTTGCATATAGGTTTTCAGGTTTTTGACATCCTCGTAGTCTTTCTCCTGATTTTTATCCGCCGGAAGGAGCTTTTGTGCCGCAAATTTTGGAAAAATGTATTGAGCCTGCGTCAATATTAAGTATGCAATGGTATAAATGTAAATCACCCAAACCACCAATGACCAATTGTCTAAAAAAGTACTGCGAAAACCGAAGAAATTCCTCAACGTGGAAAAGGTAAATTCAAATAGAAAATAAAATAGAAAAAAGCGAAAGATATTTTTTAACCAGACTAAATGCACAATCTGGTTTTCTGAAAATTCACTTTTATAATTGCTTTCATATTGCTTCAATCTGTAAAAACTAATCGTAATATAAGTCAGCATCTGCAACATCATCATCAAGATTGACAAATTGGTGATCAGCCCATAATCACTGGTAGCCTTATAGTTTTCCAGAATATCCATTTTGATGTGAGCGTCAGCAATGACAAGCGGCCAATAATAAATAGCCATGCCCAAAAAGGGTAGAAAATGTAAGGCATCATACCACCTGAAAGCGTAATTATTTTGGATAAACAATTTGGCATAAAAAAACAAGAGCGGTGCGATCAAATACCACATGGCATCCGATGTGTACAAAAGATCAGGAGCTGTTTTATACAGTTCCGAAAGCCTGAGGCTGTGATCAAGTTGGATGAAAATGATGATCAGTACTAAAAGCGCAAAGAGGATGTTTCGCCTGTTTCTATTTTTTTCTCGCAGCAAGATCGCCAAACAAAGAAACAGGCCTTGAATAACTCCAAATAGTAGAAGCAGGGACCAAATTGTAAGATTGAAAGCCATTATAGGTCATTTTATTCTGGTTCTCCAATTAATTCCAGCAGCGTTTTTGTCCCATCAATATTGGGGTTATGAATCCATAAGTTGGGTTAAACAGCGCCACCAAACCCATTTCGCCCAATCTGCTCTAGATCTAACCCAATGTCAGAAATAGATTCACCAATAGCCTACCGAACAAAACTACCTTCCTTTTCGGAAGATAACACCTAAAAATGTCCAGCTGTATAGCAGCGAACACAAAAAAATTGTGTCGAGCCCGATAAGTATCTATCCTTGCTGGAAAACTATTAATTATGATCAGCAAGTATTTTACAATTGGTTTGGCACTCCTTTGGTGTCTTTTATTTTCAGCGCTTCTTGATGCACAAACGGTCAGCACTTTTACCAATACGCCTTCAAATGGCGATGTGGCCGTAGACCAGGAAGGTAATGTTTATGTCACCTCTGAATCCTCCGGTGTAGCGCGTATTTCACCTTCAGGTGTTGTAGATAATCCCTTTTTCGCAAGTGGGGTCAATTTTACCAGAGCAAGCGGTTTGTGTTTTGACAATGCAGGCACCACCCTATATGTCACCAATAGGCCCCTCAATCAGTTGGGATGGATTACCAAAGTCAACCCGGACGGAAGCAGCCAAATATTTGCTACTGGCCTTAACTTTCCAGGGGATATCAGCTTTGATGATATGGGCAATATGTATGTCACAGAATTTAACAATAAAGTTAGAAAAATAACACCCGAAGGTACAGTCAGTCTTTATGCCCAATCTCCGCTATTTAATACCGCTTTGGGTATCGCCTGGACTCCCGGAGATACACTCTTCGTATCGAGCGCTCACGATGGCAATATTTACAAACTAAGCCCCGGAAATCCGGTACAGATAGAGCTTTTTGCACATGTCAATGGATTACAACAAGCCTGGGCCTGTGGATTTATGACCTATAGCAATGGTCATCTTTATATTACCAATGGTGACAATAAAGTACATAGTATTGACCGGAATGGTGTAGTAGATGATTTTGCCGGCACTGGGGCTTATGGTGGCATTGATGGGGAAACGCATGAAGCACAATTTGCCGCCCCAAATGGTATCGGTTTCAATGCGGACCTTTCAAAGCTGTTTGTTACCGAGTACGGCTTAAACCGGGTTAGAGTCATTGATGGCCTGACCACAACCGTGGGTATTCAGGAGAAAAAAATCATGCCCTTCAATATGTACCCCAATCCCTTTAAAGACGAAATTAATTTTACATTCGATTTGCAAAAACCTTCGCCAGTTTCCATTACAATTTATGATTCCAAAGGAACACGCATCAAAGAAATGACGCAGGAATTTAAATCCAGTGGAGAACAACAAATTAGTTGGGATACCGGAGAACTCGATATGGCCGGTGGCGTCTATTTTGCAGTTATTAGGAATGGAACGCGCATACGCAACCTGAAAATAATACATGCTAATCAGGATGAATGATAAGTTTGGTAGCCTGACCAAATACGCAGGGGGCAATTGAGGTTGCCCCAACGCTGCAAATTCCAATATCTTAGGGGTCAGCAAACTGTGTCCTACTCAGAATTCTCAATTTCCGAAAAAGTGCATAAGAGCTTGTTTGGAGGTCGGCTTTGCATCGCCGTTCACCGGAGGTCGAAGCCTCCTGGCGAAGAACCTCGGCAAGCGTAAGGTTGGCCTCCAAACATGCTCTAAAAGCTAAATCTCAACAAATTACTCCGCTAAACTCCGCGTCCCCCGCGCCTCAGCGGTAAAAAAAACACTTCCTCGTAACTCCCCTGACCCTTATTCCAGCCGCCCCTGAATAATATCCTCTTCCTCATAGGCATGAATTTTATTAATCAAATCATCAGTTATTTCCTCCACCAATGCCCCAAGGAGTTTCGAATATTCTAGGTATTCCGGCCATAATACTGCATTCAGAAAGCCTTCATTTATCCTTACCATTACCGTGGTATATTTTTGGCGGTAATATCGATATGGTTTGACGCCATATTTCCGACAGATGGCTAGCAGTAATTTTTTATGCCAATTATCTGAGGTATACAAGGCATACTCTTTAGCATTTTTATGAATTTCAAGCTCAGGATATTTTTCAACTATTCTGGCTTTTGCAGAAATAGCCGCTTCCTGTTCTCCTTTTGTCGCCGCTCCCTTTATGAGGGCTTCGATTTTTTTGATTCTATCGATCAGATTTTCCATGTGCTGGATTCAATGTTTTGCTTTAGAAATCTAATTTACGAGCTTGTTTGGAGGTCGGCTTTTCATCAATAAGTCATTAGGGCTCAGCGAAGAATAACTTACTCTTTTGCCCACACACACTCACTCCTTCTTCTCTTCTTCAACCACCTCATCCATTACCCCCAGCACGACTTCAGCCTCCACATCCCAATTGGCGCGCAACTGCTGGAGTTTTTTTCTAAAAATGGGTTCGGGTTGGCGAAGGTCATCGTAGAAGCCAGTATCCCAATAGCCATTACCATTCCAGTCTGTGATGATGCGTAGGGTATAATCACCAGGAATAAGCAGATTGAAACTATGATTGAATACAGTAGTCCCTTGGGTTTTCAGTTCCGCAATCTGGTTTTTTTCTTGAAAAAGTAATTGAACTATATAACTAGCTGTACTATCCAGACCACTGAGGGTGAGGATCAAATTGCCAAAATTTTTGCGCACATCTCCCACATAGGATTGCCGGACCGTATCCACATTCGTCAGTCCAAAAATGTCAGTGACCGCACCAGGCAGGACCTCCAATTCATAGGGCATATTTTCCTTCCACGGAAAGCTCAGCCACAAATTGCGGCCAGCCAGCGTATCAAAAGAAAGCTGGGGGATCACCGGAATATGCAAGGTATCTTCCACCAGGTGAATCAAAGCCGTATCATAGCTAACCAGCGGATGGGCATATTCTATAGCCATTGGTTTGCCAGGCGCCAGGCGTACAGCTTTTTTTTGTGGCCGATGCAGGCTCTTCAAGGTAGCATTGGTTACAAAATTTTCCTTTGAGCGAACAGGAATCTGAATCGTATCCTTCAACAACGTATCCCGATTGACAAAGAGTGGCCATACCTCGCTGCTGCCTTCCGGGTACCAAAGTTTCAAGGTATCCTTATCATATTCTTCAATCAGCTGGCCGCTAAAGTCTGGAGCCTGGTAGCTGATGCCCGTAGGTGGCTGGTTAAACGACAATTTTATCAAGCCAAAACGACTCGTATCCACCTCACTGATACGCATAACACGGGCTTCCTGAAACATACGGATCTGCACATTCGGCTGCTGCCCTTCTCCCACAAGCAATAAGGTATCGGGAAAGCCAATCATTTCCGTGTTTTGATTGAATTTGTAATTGAGGTCGGCATCTTTCAAGGCAAAACCTTTGAATTGCCCAGCTTTCACATTTTCAATTAAAAATTGCCCAGCTTTGTTCGTCTTGCCAAAATAAAAGGGCCGTTCCGTACGCACCACACTATCCGCAATATTTTCGTAAAGCATAAACAAGATGCCTTCCAACGGTTCACTGGTTTGTGCATCTACAACCTGTCCGGTCACCTTCAGAGAATCAATATAGTCGCCGGTAGAAAAGACAAACCGCAAATTATCGGCCGGATTGCGCTCATTCAGGTCCTGAATGGCTTCGCCAAAATTGATGGTATACGTTGCATCAGGTCGCAACACCTCCTTTTCATCAAATTCAAAAAGTACCGATTTGCGTTTGATTTTCAACTTATAAGGAAACTCCAGCGGCGGCGAAATAACCACCTGATTAAACACATCTTTGAGTTCTACCCATTCATTAAAGGTCAACTCAATAGTTTGTTTCGTAAACTTAGTTTGCAAATTTGGGGTGGAATTCTCCGCAACTATCAAGGGCGGCAATTCATCTTTTGGCCCACCAGCAGGCGCGATCACATTAGCACAAGCAGCAAGTAAATAAGCCAAAATTCCCACCTGTATAAACTGACAAACCTTATTCATAATTTCTGTTCCGTAGATTTGGAAGGCCAAAAATAGTCGATGTCTACCTTTATCCGGCCAAAATGTAACGAATTTCTCAACCCTTCATTATTGAAAAGAGAAAGATTGGCCTTTTGTTGGCTTTTTGTAACCCACCACCTCTGCCCCTAAACCTTCTAAACCATACAGTCCCTCTTTTCCAAACTCTCCCTAAACCTCCTAAACCCTCCTAAACCCTCCTAAACCA
>BQJU01000038.1 GCA_021604865.1 Saprospiraceae bacterium
TCGCCCTGATGGCAAGCCACACAATCATTGGCAATGGGAATGTGTGCGCCCGTCATCACAAAGAATTCATCATGATTAAAGGTGGAAGGTACCCAGGCCGTTTCGGTATGGCAGCTTTCACAATCTATGGGGAATTGGGCCGCTTCGTGATCAGGATCACTGGTTTGATTGAAATCCTCAGTATGGCAGCCCGCACAGGTATTTGGGGTATTGTTGTAATCCCCATTGTGGCAGGTGGCGCAATCATTGGAAATGGCGTTATGTGCTCCATTTAGCGCGTAATAATCGTCGTGGATATCAAAGGTAGCCGGACTCCATCCTGGTTCCGTGGTATGACAGGTTGCGCAATCGGTGGGCAATGCTAATGCCGTATGATTTGGGTTGGTTGTATTATTAAAATCTATCGTATGACAGGCCTCACATTGTGTCGGTGTCCCTTCATAACCATTGGCGTGGCATAAGATGCAATCTGTGCCGATATGCGCGCCTGTCAAAGGGAATTCTGTGCTATTGTGGTCAAAACTATTGTCTGCATCTCCCATAGGATGGCAGGCCAGACATGCTGTGTTTTCATAAGCATAACCGCTTACCTCATCGTGCGCTTCATCTGTTTCGGGATTGAGGTGACAGTTGATGCACGTAAATTCTCCAAAATCTGAAGGATTATTATGGCAATCGATACATTGCATCCATTCCCCGTCATGGGCGCCGCTATAAATCGGGAAAATGGCGTCATGCTGGGCATATTCAGCGGGCATCCATCCCACATCGGTGCTATGACAGGTTGCACAGGTCGTTGGGAAATTTGCACTTTGATGATTTGGATTCAGGGTACTTTCAAAATCCGTTTGGTGACAGGCAAAACAATCCGTTGGAGTCGTTGAAAAATCTCCAGTGGTATGACATTGCGCACAGTTTGAAATTTCATGCCCTTTGGTTAAAGGAAAAAAGTCATGATTAATATCTTCGGAGGCCCAATCGAATCCATCTCCTTGGTGACAATCAATGCAATTGGTTGAAAAACCTGCTCCTTGGTGATTGGGATTAGTCGTCGCCGTAAAATCGGCCAAGTGGCAGTTGATACACTCATTTCCGATTCGGGGAAATTCCAGTGCCGATTCCGAGGTATGGCAATCCGTGCAGCTCGCTATGGCGTGTGCCCCCAAAAGCGGGAACCCATTATCCTGATGCAATTCGGTAATATTGTCTACCAGCCAATTATCAGTAGCATGACAACGGGCACAATCCGAACCTACCGTGGTGCGGTGCATATCCGTGTGGCAGGAAATACAATCTGTGCTTGCTTCAGCAAAAACCAGCGTTTCATGACAAGCTCTGCAATCAACCGATGCATGTTGCCCTTCTAGTGGGAAATCAGTTTTGTAATGGTTAAATTTAAGAGTGTCTGAAGCTACTTCCCAGCCTGTGATATCGGAAACTTTGGGTTTTGCCTGTTCCTGGAAATCCCATGAATCAGCCGGAATATCCCAACTGACAGAGGAATGACAGGCGGCACAATTTATTTTAAAATCAGTGCCGTGAGGTGACTGTGAATATAAGCTGACCGTCAATCCCAACAATAATATTATTGGTGACAGACTACGCATTCAAAACTATCAAATTGGTATTTTGTAAATGTTTTATCATTAAGTGTTACTGGTTTATGACAGGCATTACAGGCAATTTCAGCATGTTTACCTTCCAATTTAAAAGCCGTATTGTTGTGATTGAAATCACTGACGGCCCAACCTTCAAAGCTATGACAGCGGGCACAATCGGTGATTCCATTTTGTTCAAATTGCTGGTCGTGAACATTTTCATGGCAACTTATGCAGGTAGATGATACGTCTGTAAAACCTGCATATCTATTTTGTGGATTTTCGTCGGCTACCGCATGACAAGTCATACAGTTTTGCTCGGCATGAGCGCCCGATAAATTAAAGTCGGTCAAACTGTGGTCAAAGTGATTATCCCCCCAACTTGCTGTTGCATGGCATTTTTCACAGCTATGGTTCGGATAATATTTTTCAGCAATATAACCTGCATGGATATCCTCGTGACAATCAACGCAACCTTCCCCAATATTTCTGAAAGTCCATTTATCCTCTGATACATGACAGGCAAAACAAGGCGTAGCCAGGTGTGCCCCATCCAGAGGAAAGTCCGTTTTATTGTGATCATCAAAGGTGTACAAGGTGACCTCAAAACCATCTTCTGTATGGCAGGTTGCACAATCCCGATTTATATTGTTGACAAGAAATTCTCCCTCATGGTAGTCCTGATGGCAGGCGGCACACTCATTATGGGGTAGGGGTTCCACAAAACTCGTGGTATGGCATTGCCGGCAATCCACCACCTCGTGTTTTCCCACCAAAGTAAAATCCGTCAAATTATGGTTGAAATTGTTTGTATTTACCTCTTGAAAGGAGTTTTCATTATGACATTGCACACAATTGTTGCCAAACTTTTCTTCATGAACATCATCGTGGCAACGGATACAATCATTTGATGCAATGCCCAATCTGTCTTGGAAAATGGCCACAGGCGTAGTATTCATATTGTGGCAATCATTACAATTGACTCGTTGATGGGCTCCTTTCAAGGGAAAATTCGTTCGACTGTGGTTAAATCGGTTTATCTGACTCAAAGAAGCAAAGGATTGCTCGGTATGGCATTGTTTGCAGTTGGTCCCCAAATTATTTTGATGGGCATCCGTGTGGCAACTATTACAATTAGAAAAAGATATATCTGCAAAAACCTGAAATTCCCTCCCGTTTCGGATTTCTTTTTGGTGGCATTCAATACAGGCAACTTCTTTGTGTTTGCCCACAAGTGCAAAATCTGTTTCGCTGTGGCTAAATTTGCTCGCCGGTGCAAAGTCATCTGTGATGTGGCAACTCGTACATTTATTTGTGGATAATGTGTTTTGGTGATAATCATCATGGCAGGAAATGCATTCCTGGTTTAATCCCAAATAAGTATCCTCTCTTTTCTTTAAATCCGGTTCATCAATAAAATCTGGAAGGTGGCATTGACGACAGTCTATTTTCTGGTGTGCACCGGTCAATTTATACCCGGTCAGGTTATGGTTGAAATTTATTTCATCAAATCGAACCATGTCAAAATTCCTGCCGTGATGGTCACTGTGACAACTAGAGCAATCTTTCCCTTTCACATCCCTCGAAACATGATATCCCTTTTGTTGATCAACTAGATTTTTAATTTCTGAATGGCAAGCCAAACATTTATCGTTAGAGACTTTTTCACCTAGCGTATGGCATTGGGTGCAATTGGAAATTCCTTCCAAATTGGCATGCGCACGGGTTAAATCGCCGGGCGATAACTGAGCATGCAAATTTAAAAAGAAAAAAGTGTTCATTATGAAAATGATATTTAGAATACCTCGTCTCATTCCTTGTTTTATGCGGATTTGAGATCGAAATACCAAATTTTGTTTAAAAACCCTAAAATGTATGCGCTAAAATTGCTGAACGGGAATATTTTTTTGCTGAACGAGGAATAATTTACAAGAATTGAAATTTGAGAGCCCTCTGGCAGCCCAACTGGCTATTTGTGTTTTTTCATTGTATAACCGAACCGTTTGGAGATATTTACGCCTGCTTTTTGAAGGAATTGTGTTGGTAATTCGCCGCCTGCAAAAATGTAGACGAGGTCATTTTTTAAAATAATTTCTTCGCCTGGTTTATCGGTAGTCAGATAGACCTGGTCCTCTTCAATTCTGGACAAATTTGTATTGTACTTTACGTCCAAAAGCTCCTTATCAATTGCGTCGTTAATCTTTTCCCGGTTTTTGGGTTTGAGACGGCTAAATTTATCTTTCCTATAAGACAATACCACTTTGTTTTGCTCCGCCAATAATAGTGCTGACTCAATTGCTGAATCTCCGCCGCCTACTACGATAATCTGCTTTTCATGAATGTTTTCCGGTTCCAATAAGCGGTAAGCCACCTTTTCGGTGCCCTCCTCACCAGGGATATTTAGTTTTCGGGGACTGCCACGCCTGCCAATAGCTAAAAGGACATTTTTAGTCTTAAAGGTATCTCCGTTTAGGGTTGTTAGTTTAAAATGGCCACCCTCGGGAATGATTTCCTCTACTTTCGTTTTTTCGCGGATCGTAATGTTGTTTTTAGACAGGGCCTCATTCCACAATTCCAATAACTCCCGCTTACTGGTGTCAAACAACTTAACCTTGCCCATAAGGGGCAAATCCATAGGCGAAGTCATTACTATTTTGGAACGTGGAAAAGTGAAAACCGTACCACCCAAAGTATCCTGTTCCAACGTCAAAAAGTTCAATTGGTGTTTTTTGGCAGTCAAAGAAGCGGAAATTCCCGCTGGACCTGCGCCAATGATAATCAAGTCATAGGTCGAATCGTCTTTAGGAAGGCCGGCTTTGATCAGGTTTTCAACGGCCATCATGCCCTGTTCCACGCTGTTTTTGATCAATCCCATGCCACCCAGTTCACCTGCAATGTATATACCTGGCACGTTGGTTTCATAAGATTCATTGACATGTGGAAGGTCAACGCCTCTTTTTTCAGTACCAATAACCAGAGAAATCGCATCTACCGGACAGGCATGGAAACATGCCCCATGGCCTACACAATTAGAGGCATTGATCAGTGTGCCTCCACCGTTTAGAATCCCCAAAATATCTTTTTCGGGACAAGCTGCCACACAGGCGCCACTTTTGATGCAAGTATTCAAGTCAATAACCGGGTGCAAAGAAACAGGCTCGAATAAGCCCTCTTGTTTGGCTATTTCAATTTTAGCTTCAACTTTCTGTGATGCTCGTTTAAGTTTATTTAAATAAATGAAAACCACTCCACCGCAAAACAGAAATAGGATAGCGTATATGATGAACTGTTCTAATATCATAATTTAAAATGCCCATTTATATCCAAAAGCAATAGTAATGCCTACATGTAAAAGCACAATGACCAGCATGATAATCGCAAATGGCATGTGTGCTACATGCCAGTATTTAAACAGCTTTTGCATGGTCTGCAATCGTTCGATCCTATTGTTAAGAGAAATTTCATTTTTCAATAACTTGGTCACTTTCTGGATATCACTTTTTGATAAATTATTCTGTTTTAAGGCCTTTTTTATCTCCCGGACAGCTTTTTTATCTTCAAAGTATTTATTAATTATTCTGGTTAATAGATATCCCTTTTTTTCGCGATTTTGAATTTTGGTAGATTCCAGAATGGTCCGATAGCTTGTTTCATCTAATTGGTACGAACCACTCAGAATTTCTCTAACATCCGTTTTCATTTGTTTGACCTCATTTAAACTCAATTCCCGACCTTCGATTGTCCTGGGGATTTGGATGTAAATAAACCGACCGATGATCCCACTCGCTACCACAGCCACCATACTCCAGAAAGCAATAGATACAATCCCTCCAAATTTAAAAGCGGTGTGAAATAAAATCATTACCGGACCAAGGCTACACAGAAAAATGTGGAACTCCAGCCAATATTTTAACCTCCCAAAACGCGAAAGGAAATTGTACCTTTTGCGAGCGATATATGAAGTCACACCAATCAAAATAAGCAGTGTCCCGGTGATGCCCAAACCATGTCCAAACAATCCGCTGGGTTTGAAATAATCATGATTAGCTTGGTAAAATCGTTCTTCAATACTGGTCGAATAGTAAGTGTATCCATTGTATGCCAGGTAGATAGCCGTAAATAGAACAATACCTACCAGGGTAGAAATGTAAATTCGATGGACTGTTGGAGACATAACTGAACGCAGTTTTTACAGTGTAATTTGTTGAATTTCAAATATAGGAAAATGTAAGATGGGAATAGCTCATATCTTACTGAATGAGTAAGATTTGAAGCTGAACGGGAATGAAGAACGAGCGAATCCGTAGGATGAAGTGGGACGGAATTGATTGGGAGGGGTGTGGTGTTAAATTATTGATCTTTACTTTCACAACTTGCTTTTGAAACCAAAACGACTGATCTTACCCGAGAAAAAAACACACTAGAATGACCAACAAAACGAGAAACATTATCCTTGCTATTGGTATACCTATTCTGTTTGCCTTGTTGATGCGTTTTGTTTTTGATGAAAACCTGAATAATAACTTGATGGTGGTAATGTCTACTTCTTTTTTAGTAGGGTTGCCGGTGTTAATGGGCTTTCTGACGATTTGGTTGTGGAAGGATACTAAGGTTTTGCAATCGAAAATTTTACAATTTGTTTACGCCGGAATACCTATCATTTGTTTTTTTTTGATCACACTTGTATTAGCCATTGAAGGTTGGGCCTGTTGGCTGATGATGCTTCCTGCTTTCCTGATCCTTTCGGGAATCGGGGGACTGATTGGTGGCAACTTGAAGAATAAACGGAACAATAAATTGTATGCTTCGGTCTTAATCCTATTGCCCTTTATCCTTGGCCCGATTGAACATCAGCTTACACCTCCGAAAACCATTTACCGAGTGATTACCAGTATAGAAATAAAAGGAGCAGCAGAAACAATTTGGGATAATGTTACCAGAGTACGCACCATCGCTGATGCAGAAGACCACAGCCGGTATACCAAATGGCTAGGTTTGCCCCGACCTATTAAGGCTGAACTGGATTTCAATGGAGTTGGTGCGCATAGAAAAGCCATTTTTGACAAAGGCCTGGTTTTTGATGAAGATGTCACTGAGTATGAGGATTTAAAACGCATGAAATTTACTATTACAGCTAATCCCTACGATATTCCATCCACTACTATGGACAAACACATTGTCATCGGCGGAGACTATTTTGATGTATTAACCGGCGAATATCGGCTAATTTCCTTAGCGGACCATCATTATCGCCTCGAACTGGATAGCGAATTTGTGTTGAGTACTACCTTTAATTATTATGCCGGTTTTTGGGCCAAACTGATTATGAAAGATATTCAGGTGAATATATTGAGGGTGATCAGGGAACGGGTAAATCCAACCCCGGATACTCCTTTCAAAGCGAGGGATTAAGGTTGGATTCAACCTCCAATACTTCCACCCAATGTTTAGCCCTACGTTCCGTAAAATGTTCAATTTGATGCCGGCAACTAAATCCATTGGCAATGATTATTGTATCGGGAGCAGAACTTCGAATCGGTGGAAACAATCCATTTTCTCCTATTTTTTGAGAGATGTCATAATGTTCTTTTTCATAACCGAAAGAGCCTGCCATTCCGCAACAACCGGAGGGTAATTCTGCTAATTTAACGTCCGGGATTTGATCAAAAATAAACTTCAGATGGGACGTTCCAAATAGTGCCTTTTGGTGACAATGCCCGTGTAGTAAAATGTTGCTTGCCTTGCTTTTAAAGCTTGCCTTAATTTGTTCGGATTCTATCGCTTCTGCTAAAAAGACTTCAAGAGGTTGTACATTGTCCTTCAGCTGTTGAGCAAGGTTTTCATCATCCAATAAGTCGGGCAAATCATCCGTCAAGGCCGATGCGCAGCTGGGTTCAAAAACCACAATTTTTAAACCGTACTGTAAATATTTTTTTAGATTCAGCACCGTTTTTGTTCCATTGGCTTTTGCTGCTTTCAAAAAGCCATGTGATATTTTAGGCCGTTGGCAACACCCGGCATCTGCCACTAAGACTTCAAAACCACAAGCATCCAATAATTGGGTAGCGGCAATGCCAATACCCGGTTCATGATAATTCAGATAGGTGTCGGCAAATAGAACCACTTTTTGTCTGCCCACTATTTCTGAGGTATAATTTTTTTCAAACCAGCTGGTAAAGGATTGTTTCGCATAAGCGGGTAATGACCTTCTTTTATCAAAGCCTACTACCTTTTCAAGTAGAGATTGGACCAACGGATTTTTGACCACTGTATTGGCCAGCGGAGCCAAAAACCCAGAAAGTTTTGCCGCCATATTCGATGAATCCCGGATGAGTCTGTCCCGCAGAGATACGCCGTGCTGATCATAATGTTTTTGTAAAACTTCACTTTTGAGTTTTGCCATATCCACATTGCTGGGGCATTCTGACTTGCAGGCTTTGCAGGAAAGACAAAGATCCAAGGTCTCTTTCAGGCGATCACTTGCGAGGCCTTCCTCATCTAATTGACCCGACATGGCCAGGCGTAGCGCATTGGCCCGACCACGGGTGGAATGTTCTTCATCGCGAGTAGCTTTAAAACTGGGACACATGGTGCCGCCCAACATTTTGCGGCATTCACCCACACCGGTACACATGTGTACGGAATTTTCAAAACTCCCATCGGCTCGATATTTATAAATCGTTTCTACCGGCTGGTCTTTGTATTGGGTGCCGTACCGCAGATTTTGATCGATCTCCTGTGCGTCAATAATTTTGCCCGGGTTCATCAGATTTTGAGGGTCGAATAACTGTTTGATTTCCTTTAATGCATTGTAGACCTGATCGCCAAAATACCGCTTGAGGTAATAACTGCGAACCAAACCGTCACCGTGTTCCCCACTCCAGGAACCACCATATTCTTTCACCAATTCAAAGGTCTCATCAGCAATGTGTTTAAAGCGTTCAATATCTTCGGCCAAACGCAAATCCAATATAGGGCGAACGTGGATGACCCCAACGCTGGCATGTGCATACATAGCCGCTTCGGTACCGTGTTTTTTACAAACGTTAAGAACGCGATCGATATATTCCGGTAATACATCAGTGGGAATGCCCGCATCTTCAATAAAAGGTAGGGGCTTTTTCCCACCTTTTAACCCCAGCATCAAACCCAACCCTTTTTTTCTAATGACCCAAACATCATTGTAGGCTTTACCTTCCGGAAATAGGGGATAAGCATAACCCATGCCTAACGCTTTCAAACGGTCAATCATTTGTTCGGCCCTCTCCATGACCTCTTCAAGGGTATCACCATAAAACTCGACAATCTGGATGGCTTTGGGATAGCCTTCAATAAAATGGCAATGCCTGCGAGTCGTCAAATTTTCCCTGCTTAATTTTACCACCGTTTCATCCAGTATTTCGATTGCAGAAGGATGAAAAGGCAGCATAGGTTTTACAGCCTGAATCGCTTGCAACAATTCAGAAAAATGAACCACGCAAACAGATTTAAATTTTGGTAAGGATTCCAGGTTTATCTTTGCTTCCAGAATGGTAGCTAATGTACCTTCGCTTCCACAGATCAACTTGCCGAGGTTCCAGTTTTCTTTCCCGGCAAATTCATCCAGATTATACCCCTGAACCCGGCGCATAACTTTCGGGAATCGGGCATGAATTTCCGATTCGTTTTCCTTGATAATCTGACTGAACCGATGATAGATTTCGCCCTCTATTCCAGGGGTTTTCGCCTTAGCGGCAAATGCATCAGGAGAAAGGTTTTCTAAAAACAACTCAGTACCATCCGATAGAGCGACCTTTAATTCCAGAACATGATCCACCGTTTTGCCATACAAAATACTCTTGGTCCCCGAAGAGTTATTGCCTATCATACCGCCCACATTCGCCCGGCTTGATGTGGCCGGGTCTGGTGCGAAATGAAGCCCGTATTGCTTAAGATAAGTGTTTAACTCATCGCGTATTATGCCGGGCTGAACCCTAACCCAACCTTCGGCCTCATTTAATTCCAATACCTGATTCATGTATTTGGAAAAATCCAGCACCATTGAATGTCCAACTGTTTGCCCGGCAAGACTGGTGCCCCCACCACGAGGAAGAATGGTTGTTTTATGATCGCCAGCAATTTTTATGGCCGTCAAGACATCCTGATTATCTTTTGGAAGTACAATGGCTACCGGTGTTATCTGGTATACACTCGCATCTGTTGCATACATACCCAAACTCCCCTTATCCACCAAAACATCCCCCCGGACATTTAGCTTCAAATCGTTTATGAATAGATTGTGATTCATCATTTTTTAGATAATTGTTCTTTATGTTTTGAGGGCTAAACATTGAGCAAAATAGCTTGTCGTTCCTATGGAACTCATTTGCTCCTCAGCCCATTACCAGGGGCTGACCCCCTGGCAATAAGCTGTCATCCCTACGGGGTTTTTGAACTGGAATGTAATACGAATCATTCTAAATAAAATTTGTGTTCCAACCATAGAGCGCAGCGGTCTGGCTTATGACCTCTGACAGCAAAGCGACTTGGTGCGACCACGCTGAGGTCAAGGTTGCTAAATAAATCAATGTGGATGAAACAGTCCACAAAGTATTAGGGTGGAATACCTTTTCCACTTGTCCGGTTTTCACCACCATTAGGGACCGCAGCGCGGTCCAAATACGTTAGCACGCCACAACGTTACGGTTTTTCGACTACAGCGTAGTCGCACTATTCTCCACCACCCCAAAGTCAATCAAGAAATTCAAAAAGATATCCTTCATTGAATTCAACATTAGACGCTTTTTTGATTTCTCTCACCAGATCTTCGACCAATTCGTGCCCTTTATAATCAAAAAACAGGTGGATATGATCATTTGTGCCATTAACGGCTAAAGAATAATGCTCCCTTTTGTTAATGAATGTGCGACCGCGCTGCGGTCGAATCAAAAGACCAACCATTCTGCTAACCTAGTTTGACCACGATGAGGTCAAGGTTGCTAAATAAATCAATGTGGATGAAACAGTCCACAAAGTATTAGGGTGGAATACCTTTTCCACTTGTCCGGTTTTCCACCACCATTAGGGACCGCAGCGCGGTCCAAATACGTTAGCACGCCACAACGTTACGGTTTTTCGACTACAGCGTAGTCGCACTATTCTCAACCACCCAATTTTCAATCAAAAAACAGGTGGACAGGATCATTTGTGCCATTAACGGCTAAAGAATGATACCCCCTTTTGTTAATGAATGTGCGACCGCGCTGCGGTCGAATCAAAAGACGAACCACTCTGCTAACCTAGTTTGACCACGCTGAGGTCAAGGTTGCTAAATAAATCAATGTGGATGAAACAGTCCACAAAGTATTAGGGTGGAATACCTTTTCCACTTGTCCGGTTTTTACCACCATTAGGGACCGCAGCGCGGTCCAAATACGTTAGCACGCCATAACGTTACGGTTTTTCGACTACAGCGTAGTCGCACTATTCTCCACCACCCCAAAGTCAATCAAAAAATTCAAAAAGATATCCTTCATTGAATTCAACATTAGACGCTTTTTTGATTTCTCTCACCAGATCTTCGACCAATTCGTGCCCTTTATAATCAAAAAACAGGTGGACAGGATCATTTGTGCCATTAACGGCTAAAGAATAATGCCCCCTTATGTTAATGAATGTGCGACCGCGCTGCGGTCGAATCAAAAGACGAACCATTCTGCTAACCTAGTTTGACCACGCTGTGGTCGAAAACCGTGGCGTCATCACGAGCTAACATATTTTGACCGCACTGCGGTCCATGAGCCGGTGCTAAAATCTGGCTACCAGAAGATATGTTCCAACCATAAAACACAACCATCTGACCTCTAACAGCGCAGCGATTTCAAGTCTGACAGCAAAGCGATCTGACTCCTGACCTCTGACCCCTGACAGCGCAGCGACCTGACCCCTGACAGCGCAGCGACCTGACCCCTAGCAGCGCAGCGACCTGCCCCCTGCCTCCTTACAAAATTCCCCTCAACGCCGACACCAACATATTCACATGATTAGCCGAAGAACTTTCCCCCATCAAACCAATGCGCCATAGTTTACCGGCAAATTTTCCGAGTCCACCGCCTACTTCGATATTGTATTCTTTCAAGAGCTGACTGCGGACAACTGCTTCATCCATACCTTCCGGAACTTTAACTGCATTCAGCATGGGTAATCGAAAACCTTCTTTTACCAAAAATTCAAACCCAAGAGCTTCTAATTCTGTTTTTAGCAATTCGTGGTTTTTACGGTGACGGACAAACCGATTTTCCAGGCCTTCCTCTAGCACCAATTGGTAAGCCTCACGTAAGGCAAACATGGCAGAAACGGGAGCGGTATGGTGATACGCTCTTTTGGCACCCGCCCAGTAATTTTTCACCAGAGAAAGATCTAAAAACCAGCTTTGCACTTTGGTCTTTCGATTTTCCAGGGCTTCGATGGCCGCAGCGCTAAAAGATACGGGCGACAAACCCGGAGGAGCACTCAAGCACTTCTGTGTACCGGAATAAATGGCATCAATGCCCCAGTCGTCTACCCTCAAATCGGTGCCACAATAGGAGGTTACGGCATCCACCACAAACAAAGCCCCTGCATCGTGAGTCATTTTGCTGATTTGCTCCAACGGTTGTAAAACACCGGTAGAGGTTTCTGCATGAACGATGGCTACCATTTTGGGGTTGTCAACTTTTTCTAAGGCTGCTTTAACCTGTTGTGGGTCTATAGCCTCTCCCCAAGGTGCCTCTACTTTGGTCACTTTTGCACCACAGCGTTCAGCAATATCAGCCATACGTCCACCAAAAACACCGTGAATACAAATGACAGCTTCATCTCCTGGCTCCAGGAGGTTGACCAGGCAGGTTTCCATACCCGCGCTTCCCGGTGCTGAGACAACAAAAGTGAGGTAGTTTTCCGTTTGCAAAGTTTGCTGCACCATGTATTTAATATCATCCATGGTTTCTACAAACTCGGGATCAAGGTGGCCAATTAAGGGTGTAGCCATGGCCTTTAAAACTCTGGGATGTACCTCACTGGGCCCCGGACCCATCAGAACTCTTTTACTGGTGTTGAGTGGTTTTTTATAATTCATTTATTTAGTAGATTTTTACCCGGAAATTATCATTTTTTTAATACCGAAAGTTGTATTTTTTGAAAAATCAGATCCGCCTGACTGCCTTCATACAAAATGCCGATGGTATTTTCATCAATACTGGTCATACAGGAATAACCTCTGCCACGGCCTTCATCAATTAAGGTATGATCTTTTTCTGGCCAGGTCATGCCTTCATCCTCACTAATTTTGATGGTCATATTTTTACGGGTATATTGATCAAAAGGGTTGGAAAATAAAAGTAAATCCTGTCCCTTTGAGGTGTGTTTGATCAAGCTTGCCATACAAACAGGTTCAGGAAGTGCTTTGAAAGAAGTTTCATGCTCTGTCCAGGTTTTTCCTAAATCAGTAGTAATTGCAACTGAACGTGCCCCTGTGCCAGTTCTGCCGTCAGGTCCACTCCCCCGATTATCCCGCATATTGAGCATCAGGGAGCCATCTGCTAATTCTACGACCTGGGCTTCCGTGGTATTTGATTTGGCACCCGTACCGATATGCCAGGTTTTGCCATGATCTTTGCTGTAAATAAGTGTAGAATGAGGCATTTCTTCCTCATCCTTATATTGTGCGGGAAAAACCAGTGTGCCGTCCTTCATCGTAATGCCTTTTCCTGGGCCTTGTAAAAGCAGGTGCCATTTCGGGTCTTTAATTTGAGGCGTAATATTTATCGGTGGAGACCAGGTGAGGCCATCATCTTCACTTTTGACCAGCACAAATTGACTCGTTTCCTCTGGTTTCATGCCTTGTTTTGATGCAAACCAATTTCTTTTACCCGGCTGACCATGCGCCCAGACAGCTGCGACCCAAATAGTATTGGTTTGACGATCTACCAAGACGGATGGATCACCTATACCGTTTTGATCTTGTGGTAAGCCGCCCCATTCACCCATATCCATGATGATTTCCATCTTTGTCCAGGTTTGGCCGCCATCAGTACTGCGATTCATGCCAATATCTACATCTTCCTGCAAATCCACACTGCTATTGTAACGAATATCGTAAACAGCAATGAGTGTGCCGTTATTCGTAGTAGCCAAGCCAGGAATTCGGTAAGTATCGACACCATCATCATTGTGTTGTCGCAGGGCATGGCCTAGCCTTTTTATGGTAGATTTTTCGGGAGGAGAGAGGGCTATTGATTTCCCATTGATAGTGGCTTCCGTGCTTACACAGGCGACTTTGTTAAGAATATCTGCAGTTTCATTTAAGGTAAGGGATATCCAAAAATAATTATCGCCATTTACCAGCGATTGCTTACCAGAAATGGATAACATTTCCGAAATTTCTGTAGTTTCTCCAAAAAGACTTTTATTAGAGAAATCGGATTTATTGGCATTGTAAAAAACGCTCACAGCCGAGATATCCTTTAGTTCACTCGTCCCTGTTAAGTCTATTTTAAAGGTGGTTATATCTGTTGCAGCGGTAACTGCTGAGGTTTGAACATTTATTTGGAAAACCGGATTGTTATCTTTTCCGATTAGCACTGGGTATTCCGGAGAATAGGTTTTTATTACTTGGTCTGCTGAATGCTCCACTGTTGTATTTGCATCATCGGAATGATTGCTGTGGACCATTTGGGTTTTATTATTACAACTTCCTAATAATACCATCAAACAGGTGAAAATAGCAAAGGTATATCTCATGATTTTTGTTTTTGTAGTAATTGAGGAATCAGATTAGTTCAAAAAGGATTAAGAGCTTCATGTTTGGAGGCCAACCATACGCTTGCGCTGAAGCTTTCTCCGGGCGTCTGCGCCTTGCTTCGCCGTAGCTTCGCGAAGGCAGAGTAGGAGCATTGGCTGCATAGGATCAGTTTTTTAATGATACTTTCCCGACCTAGCGGGTTCCCTTCGGCGGGACAGGCTGTTACTTTTCTTGTCCGCTTCGGCTGAGCCGAGACGCTACAAAAGCCAACTTCCAACGAAGCGCTGAATCTCTGCAACCCATAATGAATATCCAGCTCCATTTAGATGTAAACCGTCATTTGTATAAGCGGAATCGAGTTTGCCGTCTTCATTGGCGAAGGCTTGGTGCAAATCAATATAGGTGACCTGTTTTCCAGCCATTTTTTGTAGAGCAACATTAACAGTTAATACTGCTTCGGTTTTGTTAACATGTTTATCGAACTTTCCAAAACTATCATTTACGGGAAGCAGGCTTTGAATAAAAATTTCTGTTTTAGGTGAGGCTTCCCGGATGTGTTGAATGATGTCGTGGATGTTTTTAATGACCTTTCCTGTCGTTACCCCACGTGCCAGATCATTGATGCCGATCATTAGAAATACTTTCCGGGGATGTGATTCAGTCACCTCTTCCAGTCGGTCCAATACCCCTTGAGTTACATCGCCGCTGATGCCTCTATTCTTGATTTTTTTGTTGCCAAATACTTCCGACCATTCGCATCCATCAGTGATGCTATCACCTAAAAAAATAATTTCTTTTTTAGTATTAGGCATCTGCTCAAAATGGGATTTCTTTTGATAATAATAGGTAGAATGCATAGGTGCTTGTCCAGCTAGATGAATGCTGGAAAATATAAAAATGAAAAGCCCAATAAGTGAGATCGAATATTTTCGCATAATAATTTTGGTTAGATTTTCTTTTCTTTTGCCAAGTCTTCAGATAGTTTTTTGGCATAGGCTTCATGCGCCGCCTTATCTTCCCTAGCTTTTTCACCATAATAGATAAAACCCATGGCTTTGCGACTGCGGTTGGCACTTTTGTTGCCATCTGCCCGATGGATGGTTAGGGAATGATGCACTAGTAGGTCCCCTGCTTTTGTTGGAAAAAAAACTTCATTTTTAAGGTCCTCCGGTGTCCCAAAGTCTACAATGCCTTGTGAAAACCCCAGTACATTCGTGCGCCCATGGGCACGAATTCCTTTTTTATGAGACCCTCTAACATATCGAACACATCCATTCTCTTCATCCACATCTTCCAATGCCATCCACATCGTTACCGCTTCATTGGGTTCCAACATAAAATAGTAGCCATCCTGATGTGCAGGAGTTTCTTGGCCTATCTTTGCGGGCTTGTTAAAGTACTGGATATTTTTGCCAACCACCTTGTCATTCAATAAAATCGATGCCAGTTTTTCAAAACGACTGTCAAACATCATCTGATGGAAAAAGTCATCAAATTCAAACAACCGTTGTAATTGTTTCAATGTATTAGGGGCTGATTTGTCTTCGTAATACACCATTTCCGAAGGCATTTCAGGTACCTTGTTTTGGATGAAATCAGCCAGCTTCTCTTTGACAGAAGTGATTTCTTCTTCGTTCAAAAAATGGGGAAAGAAGATAAATCCATTTTCCTCAAAGGACTGTTTTAGGTTGACTTGCAAATGCTCATCCTGCAAATCTTCAATTCGATTCATGATCGTTTGTTAATTTGATTCAACTGGAAACTTTAATGCGCCTATTTTTTGGTGCTTAAACTTTACTACAAAAATCAAAAAAACCAATTTCCTTCAGGTCCTTTTCTAGCGCTATAAGGTCTTTATCAGTAGGGGACTGAATCGGTGCCCGAAACCATCCACAATCTAAACCGATGATTTTCATAAAGGCTTTTCCCGCTCCAATACCACCGTATTTTACCAATAACTCAATCATTTTGACCGACTTTTGCTGAAGTTGCTCAGCCTCCTGCATTTTGCCTTTTTGAAAAGCTTCGTTAATCTGGTTGTACAATGGAGCAGCGTAGTTGTAAGTGCTACCCACAGCTCCCTTAGTTCCTGCCGCCAGGCCTGATAAAAATGCTTCATCAATTCCCCAAAGCATATCGTATTTGCCGTCTTTAAACATCCGGCAAGTATGAAAATCCATGATGTTTGAAGCCGTAAATTTGATGCCTGCCAGATTGGGAATTTGGTCATCTGCCAGGGCTAGAAACTTGCTCATCATGAAATTACCTCCAGTCAATCCTGGGATATGGTAGTAATAGAAAGGTAATTCCGGTGTCGTTTCTGCCACTGATTTACAAAAACGGACCAATTGAGCTTCATCGGCAGGTCTGAAATAATAGGGGCATAATATGGAAATGCCATCCATATTGTGTTGGCGGGCATGAAGTGCCAGCTCTTGTATTTCTTTAAGACAAGTGCCGCCAAGCATAAATAGCGCTTTCAGCTTATTGCCTTTTATCTTGCCCCATTGCTGCATTACCTGCTTCTTTTCTTCAAAATTCAAGGATACACCTTCCCCGGTGGAACCACAAATAAAAGCAGCGGTAACATCATTCTTTTCATACAAGCGTGCGAGCTTTTCTATTTGCCCTAAAGCTAATTCACCTTGTTTATCAAGCGGCGTGAAAGGCGCCGCTACTAATCCTTTTATTTTTTGCATTTTGTATTGATTTAAACGACAATTTTTTCACTCTTTTTCAAAGCGGTTGCATTTTTTAAAACCTGGTAGGTATACTGTTCTTTTTGAACACTGTTTCCTCCAAAAAGCAAACTGACGATATAACCGATAATTATACTCGAAGACATACCCGTGAAGGCATACATCAACAAATGGATGTCGGTGTATTCCTTGATGAAATATTGTAAAAATCCACTTGCGATTAAGCCGGCAATAGCCCCGGTGCCATTGGCTTTTTTACTAAAAATGCCCAATAAGAAAATACCGCCCAATCCTCCGGTAAAAAGCCCAATGATCATATTAAATTGATCCCATAAGGACGAGATACCCCAACTAGCCATGAGCAAGGCCAGACTTGTGCCCATTACACCAATTATAATGGTAATCTTACGGGCAAGTCTGAGGTATGATTTTTCCTGCTTAAGTGGTTTTAATCGGCGAAAAAAATCAGTAGTGATTACCGTTGAAACAGAGTTCATACTACTGTCCAAACTCGACATGGATGCTGCAAAAATGGCAGCGATAAGCAAACCCGAAACACCATTGGGCAAGCTATTGATGATATACCAGGGGAAAATGGCATCATTTCTTTCCATGATGGGATTTAGGGCTGCGGGATTCACTTTGTAATGTACAAATAGCAATGTTCCCAAGGAGAAGAAAATTAAGGCGGAAGGCAATGTAAGCCAGGCGCTTATCGTAATTCCCTTGGCAGCACTTTTTTCATCTTTAGTGGTCAGGTAACGTTGGATAACCGTTTGATCACTACCATATTGCACCAGATTGGCGGCAAATCCACCGATGATAACAACCCATAGGGTAGGGGTGGCAAGGCTCAGATCTAAATCGAAAATTTGGGTCTTATTGTATTGGGTTATATAAGTGGAAATATCGTTGCTGTCCAAGCTAAAATAAAGTAAAGCAAGACTTAACAGTGAGCCTCCTAATAAAACCAGTACCTGCAAAACGTCCGTCCAGATCACTGCTTCGATCCCTCCTATAACGGTGTACAAAATACTCAAAATGCCCATGGAGAGAATACAGAAATATACATCAATACCAGTGACCACAGAAAGAGCCAATGAGGGTAGCAATAAGACAATACCAAGTCTGCCTAATTGTAGGAAAACATACATTGAACTACCAATGAGCCTTGCAGCAAGATTGAAACGCAGTTCAAGATATTCGTAAGCAGTAGTCAGGTTGAACCTCCGGTAAAAGGGCAAAATGAAACGGATGATAAAAGGCGCCACCATGATGATGGTCATCAATAGGAAGAAATAGAGCCAATTGGTTGCAAAAGTCTTGGCAGGAATGGCCATAAAGGTGATCGCGCTCAATTGAGTGCCAAAAATACTCAGCCCGGCAGCCCACCACGGAATGCGATTTCCTCCTTTAAAGAAGTCGTCAGTACTGTGTTGATTTTTGGAAAAGACAAAACCCATGCCCACCATCAACAATAAATAGATCAGCAATATGGCGTAATTGAGGGTACCAAAGGAGGTTTTGTTTACAATATCGCCAGCCATTATATTAGGGGTGCGAATGCAGGGTGAAATTTCCCCTGAAGGGATTAAAATTTTATCGCCCCATTTTAAAGCGGTAGTTGTGACCTGGCTACCTTTTGGCAAGGCACTGATTTTTATCCACGTTTCCGTAATGGTATGAAAAGCCCATACTTCCTTGGAAAATCCGGAATGATTGATGAGAATGGAATCTCTTTCCTTTAGTAACGATGCATATTGATCACCTTCCTTTTCCAGTGCCAAATCTGCGCCCAATTGTTCAAGCCTGTTAAGTGTTTTTCCTTCAGCACCACCAAAAAGTAAAATATGGTTAGCGCCAATGGCAAGTCCGGTCCCGGCAGATATTGGCCATTCCTGTCCAGCCCCATTTTTATGCTGGCCAAGATTGGCCCATTGATTCGTTTTGGGATTATAAACATAAACATCTGAAAATAATTCGCTGGTGGCCTCCTCGCCTTTATACCGTCCTTTTATCAAATAGAAACAATCGTCTTCCCCATTATTTTGTACCACGCCAACGGCATGCGTTCTGGAAGCGCCTTCCCATACAGGAAGTTTTTCCCAGCCCTGCTCAACTGCGGTCAGGTCCAAACTCCAAAAATATTTGCTATGGTCTCCCTCCCCGCTGGCCGCTATATAAATTTTATTGCTGATAATGCCACCTGACATATTTGCCAAAGGCACAGGTAGGGATGGTAAGTCTTCAATTTCAATCTCTTTTTGTTTTTCATCCCATTTCAAATAAAATACACTAGAAGATGGTTTGTCACCATTTGTGCCGCCTGCGCAAACCAATCCGTATGGAGTAGATACCGTCAGGCCATAAGCTATTTTTTGAGGCAGAATAAATTGTTTTTCCTCATACCATTTGTAGGTGTCATTGGCCAATCTTTCAAGGATGAAAATATTTTTATGAAAAACCTTTTGCCCACCTTCCCAGGCCGGCCCATCTGGAAAATTCGCGCCACCTGCAATGATCAAAACATTGTTATGAATACCGGTAAAGGCTCCCGCTAAACCGGGTTGATTGGATTCTCCTTTTAATGGAGGAATAGTGGCCATTTCTGACCAATCAATATGGATAGGTGGCAGATGCTCATTTTTACTTCCTTCAGCAAAACCAAAAGAAAAAGAGAAGACCGCAAACAGAAATAGAAATGCTCTCATATGGTTTTATCTATTAAGATTTTCAATCGCTTTAAAATTTTTCCAACATTCAAATAATGCCCTGGGGAGATGAAAGCATCCTTTCCATTTTCCACCTTTAAGGGTCAACAATTTATTGCCCTCACGATTCAAGTAACCAAACCATTCTCCTTTTTCTCTATCGGGAAATCTTGCCCAGGTATAATGATGAACTTTTTCATACCATTCTTTTACATCATTGCGGCCGGTGAGCAGGTAAGCTCTTGACAAAGCCACCAAAGCTTCCAGGTGCACCCACCATAGTTTTTGGTCCCATTCCAATTGTTGAGGTGGCGCTCCTTTGCTATCCATGAAATAATAAATGCCACCATATTCTTTATCCCAGCTATGGTCCAGAATATGCAAACATAGGTCAGTCGTTTGGGTGATCAGTTCAGGGCGATTTAGCCTTTTGGCAATATCCATCAAAAACCACATCGCCTCTATGCCGTGTCCGGGATTGAGATGCCGACCTTCGAAGGTGTCCAGAAAACGTCCTTCAGTACCATTGTATTCATGAATCAGTCCCGTTTGGGGATTGTAGTGTTTTGTAAGTATTTGTTGTACACAGTTTTCATAAATCTTTACGACCGCTTCTTTCGACAATAAGTCCTCCATCTCATAGGTCAGATAGGCCGTCATCATTGGTAAACCAAAAGATTCCAGAGGACGAACACCCGTGGATTTTTCAAATTTCCCTTTGGGGTTGTCCAACCTATCCATGTATTTTTGATAGGTGGTTAACGCAATAGCCAGGGACTCCTGATCGCCAGATGCTTTTGCATACTCATAGAAACCTAATGCCGCAAAACAATCTGAAAAAATATTAAAAGCATGGGTCAATGGTTTGCCTTCACGGGTCAAAGAGAAGTAAAAATTACCCTGCTCATCACGGCCGTGTTTTTTTAAAAAACGAATGCCATTTTCGGCAATCTGTAACCACTTCTCGTTTTTTTCAAAACGGTTGTACAACATGGAAAAGGTCCAGATTTGCCGTCCCTGCAGCCACATGAATTTATCGGTATCATACACCTTTCCTGTTTGATCCAGACAGGTGAAATACCCTCCAAATTCCTTATCTATAGAATGGTTTTCCCAAAAGGGGATAACACTTTCAAAGAGCTCTTTTTTATATTCAGAGCGGTAAGCTCTTGTCAATTCCGGTTTCATATTATTATTGTTTACCTAGTGCTGACCGGTCAAAATCAGCCACCCATTTTTCTAACTCCAGCTGCATTTCTTGTTTAACTTCAGGAAAAGCATCAGTAACATCGACGGTCTCTGCTTCGTCTTTTTTTAGATCATATAATTGATAAGAGGCCCCGCCATCCACGCTTAATAACTTGAATGCTTCACCACTCATCGCAAATTGCCAGTTGTTGGCATTCTTCCGCCAATCTTTTCCCCGAAGTGGTGAAATGAAAAATATCGGTGCTTCTCTGAATTCTTTGGTTCCATCGAGAATGGGCAGTACATTTTCACCATCTATAGCATGGTTGTTTTCCAATTGAAGGGCAGCCAGCACGGTAGGATAGATATCCATAGTAGATATTGGTTGAGAAATGCTTTTTGCCTGAGGAAATCGTTTGGGTAAAGAAACAAATGCAGGCACCCGAATACCGCCTTCATATAAGGTCCCTTTCTTGCCTCTATATGGGCCTGCGGAATTAAAATCATGGATATAGGAAGGCCCATTATCGCTATTGAACCAGAGGAGGGTATTGTCGAAAATGCCCAGGCTTTTTAATTCATCTTCCAGTCTACCTACCTGTGCATCCATGGCGGAAATGCTGCCATACCAATGTTCTTCTTCAATAGAAAGATTTAAGGAATCATAGATAGCGCGATGTTCGTTTCCCGCAGCGATTGGAGAATGAACAGCATGAAACCAGATAACGGCAAAAAAGGGCTTTTTATCAGCGGCCTGCTGTTTAATAAAATTTAAAGCCTGATCCATAATGATTCTGGAATCATCACCTTCCAAACCTTTTGTCACCTTTTGGCCTTCCCCTGTCCAGTAAGAACAGTACCAGGGATAAACTCCGGGAAGGTCGCTTGTTTCTCCTTTTTCAACGGCCCTGTCCATCAGCATTTTGTAATCAGGGCCTGGTTGGGGAAGCCTGAATTGGCCGGCACCCCAAACGGTGGGGTTATATAATGGCACCATCGTTTCAGTAGAAAAACAATGCTCAAACCCATTTTCCCAGGGAGGGCTATAAAATTTTTCATTTTCTGGAAGGCCACCACGGGTACCATCTCTTACTGTTCTTGAAAGTGTACCAGCGTGCCATTTTCCAAAATGTCCGGTGGCAAAACCATGCTGCTTTAATTTTTCTGCAAGGGTCGTTTCTTCCAGCGGTATGGCTCCGGTGTCAGCCCATGGAACACCCACCCGGCAAGGTGTCTTTCCGGTCAGGCAGCTAGCTCTGGTAGGAGAACAAACGGGCGCCGCTGCGTAGAAACGATTCAGTCGTATATTGGCAGCTGCCAGTTGGTCTAACCGGGGAGTTTTTACAATAGCATTTCCATTATAAGCTACATCCCCCCAGCCTTGATCATCAGACATCACCAAAATGACATTGGTGGGATTTTGAGTGACCTTTTCTGGCTTGGCATCCGAGCAACCTATAAAACTAAACCCTTTCACCAGGAGAAGCATCAACAGGAACCATCGATAGGTTAATTTAGATTTCATCAAAAGGTTGAGTATAAATGAATCAATAACCCAAAGATGTGCTATTTATCTATTTTTGAACGGCCGGATCATATCGGACAAGTCCTCATTTTTTATGCATAGGGGCCAATTTTCTCAAACAGGTGGTCGAAAAGTCTCAATTTTCTAAAAAAGCCGTAAAATCGGAATTCATTTTACCGGAAATACTGATGATAAAGGCCAGATTTTTTTAAAAATATTTTTTCACGCCTAAGGAGCTTAGAGAAGATTCTTCCCTTTTTTGATACAGAATGGACCCTTCCTATACCTGTTTTCTCCCTAAAATTGCTGAACAAATGATTTAATCACAAAATTTAAGCCCGTTATGAAAGAATATTCTACTACCTTTTTAAAAAGGGTATTATTCCTGGCAGTCTTGGTTGCAGGAATATTAAGTACGCCAACAGCAGTCTCAGGCTTTAGCTTGCCGCATGAGCGGAACCTGGATGAAATCACGGTAAAAGGCACTGTTACTGATGGGGAAGTAACCCTTATTGGAGTATCCATAATAGTAAAGGGTACTTCAATAGGAACCGTTACTGATGCAGATGGCAACTTTGAAATCATTGCCCCCGGTCCTGACGAGGTTTTAGTCTTTTCCTATATAGGTTATACCACGGTGGAAGTCCCAATAAATGGAAGAAGTGAAATTACCCTCAAAATGGAATCTTCTTCTTCTGTATTGGATGAGGTTGTTGTGATTGGTTATGGTGAGCAATCCAGAACAACATTAACAACTTCTGTTTCAAAGCTGGATGACAGAGTATTAGACAATATTCCCTTTTCTAATGCCGCCTCTGCACTACAAGGAACGGTATCGGGCTTAAGAGTACAAACAACAACAGGGCAACCTGGTTCGGCTCCTTCCGTTATCCTCAGAGGCGGTACTTCCATCAATGACCCGAATGGGGCGTCACCATTATATATTATAGATGGCGTGATCCGGGACAATATCAATGATCTGAACCCAAATGATATTGAATCACTACAAGTCCTGAAAGATGCAGCGTCAACCTCTATTTATGGAGCAAGAGGTTCAAATGGTGTCATCATTGTCACCACAAAAACAGGGAAATTTGGTGAATCAAGAATTTCCTACAATTATTCTATGGGTGCCTCAAATTTGGCAGAGCGTTATGATCTGGTAAATGCAAGAGACTACCTTTATTACGGCCGTCTTGGCGTAGCTGCCACGGGAGAACGTCACCCGGAGCGGTTATCAAGATTAGATTTACCAGTAGGCTATGGTATAGGCAATGATCTGACTAACAATACTGGCTTTACGCCTCAGTACCTGACGCCGGAAAATGAACACAAGCTAAATGAAGGCTGGGAAAGCATGCCTGACCCGATTGATCCTTCCCAAACCATTATTTTTAAAAATACTGACTGGCAGGATGTTTTATTCCGTACCGGCATTACACACGACCATTATTTGTCTTTTTCTGGTGGCGGCGAGAATTCCAGCTTTGATTTGGGAGTTGGTTATCAGGACAATGAAGGTATTGGCATTGGTACAGGATATCAGCGATTTACGGGAAAACTGAATGGAGACCTTCGGGTGCGAGATAACGTCACCATCTTTGGAAAAGTGAGTTTTTCTAATTCAAAGGACGAATCTGTTTATAATACGAATCAATTGTTTCAACGGGCATTGGGTTTGCCTCCGACAGCAAAATATACTTTTGAAGATGGCACTTTTGCTCCCGGACAAAACAGAAGTATCGGAAACCCGGCCTACCACCTAAATAATCTGGACAGGTCCCGAGACCTCAAAAGATTGACGATGGTAATTGGTGGAAACTGGGAAATTGTAGAAGGATTGACCTTTGAACCTTATGCTGCATTTTATATGTCGCAGGAGAGAATTGACCAGTTTCAAAAATCCTATTTTAATAATGCTACTCAGTTTATTGATTCCCGCGACGCCATCGGTTTTTTCTCAGACTATCAGACTCAGCAATATGAAGGGGTGTTGACTTATTCCAAGAGTTTTAATAATGCCCACAATTTTCAAGTAAAAGGCGGAGTATCTTATTACAATCGAGGAGCCTACGAATTAGAAGCGAGAGGAAGAGGCGCTGCATCTGATCTGATTTCCACTTTGAATGCAGCAGCAGAACCAACAAGTGTATCCAGTGAATTAACCAACCAAAGAATTATCGGCTATTTTGGTAGAGTAACCTATGATTATCAACGCAAATATTTGTTCTCTGCCAGTGCGCGTTACGATGGTGCTTCCAACCTTGGAGACAACAACAAATGGGGATTCTTTCCCGGCGTTTCTGCAGGATGGAATGTCCACCGGGAACAGTTTTGGGATGCCATGCCCGATATGGTCAGCACTCTGAAGTTGAGGGCTAGTTATGGGGTGAATGGTAATTTGGGTAACCTTTCTGATTTTCATGCACAAGGACAATATAGCGTTGGCCAGATATACAATGGCATAGCTGCCGTACAAAATACCCGCCTGGCCAATCAGGACCTGCAATGGGAAGAATCTAAAACTTTTGACTTCGGTTTTGATTTAGGCATCCTGAATAACCGCATCAATATCTTATTTGATTTCTATCGTAGAGAGACCAATAACCTCCTGACTAACCTGGACTTACCACAAAATACGGGCTTCTCCAGCATTTTGACCAACCTTGGATCACTGGAAAACAAGGGCGTAGAGCTGGATATCAATGCTAATATTATCAATACACAAGGCGGATTTCAATGGGATGTTGGTTTTAATGCGGCTTACAACAAAAATAAGATCCTGAAATTGCCTGAAAATGGAAATGAGAATAACCGTATCGGTGGTTTTGAAGTGTTTGACCCAGGTTCAGGAAAATATATCTGGGTAGCAGGATTGCAGGAAGGACAAGCTATCGGAGAATTATATACCTACCAAAAACTAGGTGTTTATGCAACAGATGAAGAAGCCGCTGCCGGTCCAATAGATTTATTGGTACCAGGTGCAGACAAATCCAAACTGGGTGGTGATGTTATTTTTCTGGATGTAGACGGTAATGGAGAGATTGATACCAGAGATCGGGTATATGCCGGAAATATCTATCCAGACTGGACCGGTGGGTTTTCCAATTTCTTTAGCTATAAAGGTTTTGGATTGACTATTCGGACTGACTTTGCAATTGGGCATACCATTCGCAATAGAACAAATGCCACTTTTATGGGACAATTCCAAGGAGACATTGGCATCCTGAATGATATTAAGAATTCCTGGGAAAACCAAGGAGATATAACCGACATACCAAGATACTATTGGGCTGACCAGCTGGCTCAAAACAGTCAGTTTAGAAATGGTGGTCCTAGTGATGCCGCAGGGAATATTTTCTTTAACTCTGACTACCACGAAAAGGGAGATTTCATCAATTTACGCGAGGTGACCTTGAGCTATAATTTTGCCGGACTTGGCTTCCTTGAAAAAATAAAGATTGCTAGCATCCGCATTTTTGCTACCGGTAATAATCTGAAATATTTCACCAATTATAATGGCCTGATGCCCGAAGAGGGTGGTTTGGACAACGGTAGGTATCCCAATCCAAGAGTCTATACTTTTGGCGCAAATGTGACCTTTTAATTGAAAAAGGCAACAAGCTATTGTAATTTTTAAATAAAAAATTCAGTATTAATCATGAAAAAAACACTAGCAATAATAATAATGGTTTGCACGGGGATGTTCTTCAATTCCTGTACAGAAGACCTTGAATTAGCACCCACAAGTATTATCTCAGTCAACTCCTTCTGGAGTACGGAAGATGACGCCAAAGGAGGACTTTATGGCATGTATACCCGGATGCGATCCCAATGTTATGACAATTTATTTAGTTGGGGCGGGGCTCGTGCAGAGCTTTTAAGTTACGGACTTCAGGCTTCAGAGGGTTTAGAACGTTATTTTGAAAACACACTTGACCCAATCAGTGCAGGACCAGATTGGAAAGGCCTGTACACCGTAATCCACGATGCCAATTTGTTATTGAAAAATGTACCTGATATTGACTTTAGAGATGAAAAAGTAAAAAACGAAACACTTGCCCAGGCACATGCCATGCGGGCTTATGTATATTTCATTATTGCGAGAACCTGGGGTGGAGCACCGATTGTAACCGCTCCTTCAGAGGGTTATGATGCTGAGGTTATTTTCAAACCTCGTGCCTCAATAAGTGAAGTGTACACTTTAATAAAGCAGGATATTGACATGGCCATTTCCCTTTTTCCTGATGATAGTTTTTCTCCAGGAAGAAGTATCTGGTCCCGGCCTGCCGTGAATGCCCTGAAAGGCGATGTATATCTGTGGACGGCTAAAACCCAGGGTGGTGGAAATGCAGACTTGCAAACGGCATTGACTGCCCTTCAAGCGGTAAAAACTGGAGATGTCGCTCTGTTGCCTGCTTATGACGACGTGTTCAGGTATTCCAATAAAGGCAATTCCGAAGTCTTGATGGCCATGCATCTCGAAGACTTAGAAGCTAGCAATATGTATAGCGATCTGATGTACATCAGAAATGACCAGATTCCCGCAAATGCTACACAAGAATCCAAGGACCTGTTGGGTACAGGAGGAGGCCTGAATCGTTGGGCACCAGCAGAAGGCTTTAGAGATCAATTTGCCGATGACGATAGTCGTAAAGACGCTACTTTTGTAGCTATGTTCACCGATGATGGCACAGGTCCTGCTTATTATGCTTCTGCTACCTTGAAATACCGTGGGTTTGTTGATGCGGGATCTAGAAAGTTTTTGGATGATATCATTTTATACCGATATGCTGATGTATTATTGATGATCGCTGAGGCTAAAAACGGACTGGGACAAGACCCTACGGCAGAGATGAACGCCGTTCGGGAAAGAGCCTATGGTGCAAATTTTGCCGGTCATGAGTTCGTCTCTGGATCACAAGCAGATAACGACGATGCCATTTTGCAGGAAAGGTTGTTTGAATTGTCCTTCGAAGCTAAAAGATGGTGGGATCTGGTACGGTTTGATAAAGCCTTTGAATTGGTTCCTTCGTTAAATGGAAGAGAAAATGATCGCTATTTGTTGTTATTTCCAATACCCATTACAACACTTAGCTTGAACTCCAGTCTGGTTCAAAACCCAGGATATAATTAGGAATTACTCAGGTTCTAGCCAGGAAAAGCTTCGCCGCAGAGGTGCAAAATACGCTGATAACGCAGAGAAGATAAGCGTGTTTTGCACCGCTGCGGTGAATAAAATATAGGTCACGGTTTATTCTTTTTGAATAATGCCTATGCCTCAATTTGGATTTAGACGACGTTGAATAGTTTATTTAAGT
The DNA here is from genome assembly GCA_021604865.1 of Saprospiraceae bacterium. Taxonomy (GTDB): domain Bacteria; phylum Bacteroidota; class Bacteroidia; order Chitinophagales; family Saprospiraceae; genus BQJU01. The sequence goes on from BQJU01000038.1 coordinate 27,803, forward strand.
TTCGTAATTACTAGTGAGTTGGAGGGGGGGAGCCCCCTCTTTTTAATTTGTTCCTGTTTCATGCGGCAATATCCCATTGCCTCTTGGATTATTTAATCTATTTTTCAATTTTAAACATGCCAAAACCTACTAACCTATTTTGTTACTGGCTGCTGTCTGTTTTTATAATGATTGGTTCTTGTACCAGTACCAACCTGCAAGATGTAAGGAGGTTAAATGGTTCATCTCCCAACTTCCTCATCATTCTCGCTGATGACCTGGGGTATGGCGATCTGGGATGTTTTGGCAACAAAATCATTAAAACACCAAACCTTGACCAACTGGCCCGACAAGGTGTACTTTATACAGATTGTTATGCTTCTGCGCCTATGTGCTCGCCATCACGGGCAGGATTATTGACCGGAAGGGTGCCTTACCGCACGGGTATTTACGATTGGATTGCACCCGATTCGCTGATGTATTTACCTCGAAATGAACACACTATTGCTACATTGTTAAAAGAACAAAATTACGCTACCAGTCTGTTTGGAAAATGGCATTTAAATGGCTCATTTGATCCTTCTATCCAAACACAACCCCAAGACCACGGATTTGATTATTGGTATGCAACCCAATATAGTCCCGACCATAAAGACCCCAAAGGATTTTATAGAAATGGCAAACCTGCGGAACAACCCGAAGGTTATTCCTGTCAAATAGTGGCTCATGAAGCCGCCAATTGGTTGAAAAATATCCGGGATAAAGGAAAGCCCTTTTTCCAGTTTGTCGCTTTTCATGAACCCCACGAACCTATCATGTCTCCGCCTGCCTTAGTAAAACAGTACCAGAAATACGGTATAAAGGCAGAATATTATGCAAATGTAACCAATCTGGATAACGCAATCGGCAAGATTTTAAAGACCCTGGAGGCGGAAGGAATAGCTGACAATACCTTCGTCATTTTCACCTCTGACAATGGTCCTGCAGCATATACACCAACCGGCTATTTTAATAAATCGCACGGATCAGCAGCACCGCTTCGTGGTTACAAAAGGCATCAGTTTGAAGGGGGCATCAGGGTACCTGGCATCTTACGTTGGCCAAAAAGAACCAAAGCTGGAACAACAGAAAATACACCTATTTGTAATATAGATTTCTTGCCTACGTTATGCCACCTGGCAGGAGTTAAACTTCCTGTAGATCTTAAAATTGACGGCACCGATATTTCGCCTCTTTTTGTTGGAAAAGAAATAAATCGGCCGACACCACTCCACTGGCATTTTTATGATCCCTGGGGTGGCCCGCAATCGCTGCTGAGGACCGACAAGTGGATTTTAGGCGCAACGTGGGATGTAGGCGATTTTCATAAAAAAGGTCGATTTTATCCCGCTGAAGAATTGCCGATTATTAAAAAATCCCGGTTAGCTGAATTTTCACTTTACAATATTCGAAATGACCTTCATCAGGACCAGGATATAGCCAAACAATATCCTGAAGTGGTGCGGGATTTATCGCGACAATTAATTCAATTGCATCAGGATGTGATGCAGGAAGCGCCATTGCCACAAGAGTTAAAAACACCAAAATAGAGCATTTATGAAATACCCATTATTTCAAAGAAACGGTTCTTTTTATAAGCTTTTGCTTCTAACTTGTATCCTCTTAACTTGCCTTCCTTATGCTAATCAGGCTCAAAAAAATGAAGAGACTACTCCTCCAAATATTTTACTCATTGTTTCTGAAGATAACGGCCCTGATCTAGGCTGTTATGGTGTCGAAGCCGTCAAAAGCCCTCACCTCGATCGTCTGGCGGAAGAGGGTGTTTTATTTGAAAATGCCTTTGTGACTTATTCGGTCTGCAGCCCTTCACGGGGTACCCTGTTTACGGGGTTGTATCCACATCAGAATGGACAGATTGGACTGGCCACTCATAAATTCAGGATGCATGATGATTTAAAAACTTTACCCGTTTATTTGAAAGAAGCAGGTTATCGTACGGGGTGTTTGGGGAAAATACATGTCAATCCTGAAACCCTCGTTCCATTTGACTTTCATCCTATCAAAAGCAGCAATTTTGCTAAAAAGAAACTGCCGGATTATGCAAAAGAGGCGGCAAAATTTATCAATCAATCTGATTCTGCCTTTTTTCTGATGGTCAACTTCCCGGATGCGCATTTTCCTTTACAAAGACAGGTGGAAGGCATGCCGGCAAACCCTATTGATGGCAAAGATTTGCAGCAGAGTCTACCTTTTGTTGGGGCCGATAGTGAGCGTTTGCGGGAATTTACAGCCAACTATTACAACAGCATGATGCGTCTGGATGAGTCAGTAGGCATGCTGCTCGATAGCCTTAATGCTTCGGGTAAACGGCGAGAGACTATCATCATTTACCTGGGAGATCACGGCGCTCAATTTTCGAGAGGGAAATGCAGCAATTATGAAGCGGGACTAAGGGTGCCTTTTATCGTTAATTGGCCGGGAAAAATCGAAGGCGGCCGAAGAAACGAGGCGTTGGTCTCCTCCATTGATCTAATGCCGACTATTTTGGAGCTGGCGGACGTGGAGATGCCAAATGAACTTCCTGGTATTTCACTTTTGCCAAATTTGAAAAACAAGGAGGCCAAATCGGATCGCCAATATATTTTTGCTGGAGGCAATGGCTCTACCTCCTTGCTCTATTTCCCCAGGCGCAGCATACGTGATGAACGGTATAAATTGATCAACAACCTTTTATCCGATAGAGAAAATCCGAAATTTCGTTTTTATGCTGACCACCACAACCAACATTTTGCGGCAGGCACTACAGAAGCAGAAATTGCTGCTGCTCCGGAAAATATACAAGAGGCCTATGCCTGTTGGAAATCACCGCCACCTTTTGAATTGTATGATTTAAAAAATGATCCGTTTGAATTTAATAATCTGATCGATGAGCAAACACACCATGCGATTTTTGAACGACTAAAAATGGCTTTGGAAAATTGGCAGGAAGCAACACAGGATCCATTTCGCAAACCGGAAATCCTAGCAAAATTCAACGCTGAAATCGACGAAGTAAACCAAAAATACCCCAACCACACCTACGCTAAGAATCCCAACTTCGAATGGTCCTATCTGGATTATTTTAGAGAAAATAAGGTATTGCAGCAAACGGATCTTTTTGTTGGTGGCGAAGATGGCATTGCCAATTATAGAATTCCTGCCCTGGTGACAACGACTAAAGGTACGCTTCTGGCGGCCTGTGATGCCCGGGTAGATCGAAGAGGCGACTTGCCCAACAACATTGATCTCGCATTGCGGCGAAGTACAGATAATGGAAAAACCTGGTCAAAACCCAAAATCATTATCGATTATCCAGGACAAGAAGGTGGCGGAGATCCGGCCATGTTGGTGGATCAGGAGACTGGTTTGATCTGGCTCTTTTTTGTCTACGGTGCTGAGGGAATTGGCATCAATCAATCCAAACAAGGTTTTGGCAAAGATACGACGCAACAATTGATGCTGATCCATAGTACAGATGATGGTTTAACCTGGTCAGAACCCCGAAACATCACCAAGGAGGTGAAAAAGGAAGACTGGTACGGCATCTTTTTCGCTTCAGGCCGCGGCCTACAGTTGAGGTCGGGACGATTAATGGTAAACCTGATGGTGAAAAAAGAATTTGGTACCAGCAAACAGGATCATGCCTATATAGCCTATAGCGATGACCATGGTGAAACCTGGCAAACCTCAGCTTCTGCCGGCGATAAAATGGGTGAAAGCAAGTCCGTAGAACTCGATGATGGTTCGGTGATGATCAATATGCGTAGCAAACACAAGCGGCACCACCGGGCGATCAATATGTCAAAAGATGGTGGTAAAACCTGGGGCGAGTATTCCCACGAAAGTGGCTTAATAGAACCTACCTGTAATGCCAGCATCATCAGATATACTTCCGTCAAAGATGGCTTTGAGAAGAGTCGCCTCTTATTTTCAAACCCCGCCGATGAAAATAAACGACAAAATATGGCGGTACGGATCAGCTATGATGAAGGCAAAACCTGGTCGCCTCCAAAAGTCATTCATTCTGGCCCAGCAGCCTATTCTTCCTTAACTGTTTTAGCCGATGGCTCCATTGGTTTATTTTATGAAAGAGGCGATCTTAGGGCCGATGAAAAAATTACTTTTGCCAGGTTTACCTTGGAGTGGTTGACGGATGGAAAAGATAAATTGTCGAAGAAATACTAATATGAAGATTCAATTAAAATTTTACGGCTTCATCCTGTTTTTGGGATTGATTTTGCCAATAAATAGCAAGGCGCAACTCCACTTACCCAATCTATTCAGTGACCACATGGTGCTACAAAGGCATCTGCCCATTCCGGTATGGGGTACTGCCTCAGCAGGCAGTGAAGTGGTGGTTCGTTTTGAAAAAGTTGAACTAAAAACGCAGGTTGATGCCGATGGCAACTGGAGGGTGAGTTTTCCGGCAAGGAGCGAAGGCGGCCCCTTTGAATTATCCATTTTGGGTGATGGCAAATCCATTGTATTCAAAGATATTTTAGTAGGAGAAGTCTGGCTTTGTTCTGGCCAATCAAATATGGAATGGTCCTTAAAAAGGACTGCTGAAGGAGAAAGGGAGATCCCGAATGCCAATAACCCCAATATCCGACTTTTTCATCTAAAGAAAAAGCACGATATGTATAAGTCGCCCTTTACACAGGAACAATTGGAAAGCTTTACTGCTGGCGATTTTTTTTACCCGGCCAAATGGGAAAAATGTTCGCCAGAAACCGCTGCAGTGTTCTCAGGCGTGGGCTATTTCTTTGGAAAGACCCTACAAGATTCCTTACAGATCCCGATTGGACTGATTCAAAATGCAGTTGGTGGTTCTCCGATCCAATCCTGGATCAGTGAAGAAGCGTTTGCAAGCCATCCACAACTGAATTATTTTGTAAAATTTCGGGAAGGAGGCAATTGGTTGGATTTGGAGAATATCAATCCCTGGCTAAAGGAACGTGCCCTACAAAATTGGGCCGATTGGGTTAACCAAGAAAAGAGTGGAGAACTACCAGGGCACCCATTTGCTCCAACCTATTTATTTGAAAGTGCAATTCAACCGCTACAAGATTATCCTCTGCGAGGAGTGATCTGGTATCAGGGAGAATCCAATGCGACTAATCCGGAAAATTATGCTGCATTGTTTGAATTAATGGTGAAAAATTGGCGCCAGACCTGGCAGCTGGATTTGCCTTTTTATTTTATCCAACTACCCAAAATTGGTACCCGTAATCTCTGGCCAGAATTTCGGGAAGCTCAGGAAAAGTGCCTGGCCATACAAAATACGGGCATGGTGGTTGCCATTGATGGCGGACATCCAACAAATGTGCATCCCAAAGAAAAAGAAGGCATTTCACAACGCCTGGCCAATCTTGCCCTGGCCAAAACTTATGGCAAAATGCTTTTGGCAGAAAGCCCTATGTTGTCTACTTTTGAATGGCAGAAAAAGGATCGTCAAATTGTGCTTAATTTTAAGCAAACTTACGGTGGTTTGAAGATTAGTAGGGGAGAAGTGCCCACTGGCTTTTTGCTTCAAGGATATTTGGAACAAGGCAGCCTGGAAGCCTTTATCATACCAGAAAAGATAAGGATAGAAAACGAAAAAATCATCCTCAATTATCCCGAAAATTTTCTACCAGTAAATGTAAAATACGCCTGGGCTCCAGCTCCTGATAATAACATAGTTAATAGCGAAAATTTGCCCTTGGCACCGTTTAAGATACTCTTGGGCGGTCGGGATTAAGTGCTTGTTTTGTAGCCCATGCTCGTACTCTGCCTTCGCGAAGCTACGGCGAAGCAAGGCGCTGAGTCCTTCGCCAAAGGCTACGGCCGCGCGCCGTCGTCGAAGCCTTTCGCTTGCGCCGAAGCTTCAGCGAAGGAGCATGGCGCAGATACCCGGAGAAAGCTTCAGCGCAAGCGTAAGTTTGACCTTCAAACATGTACTAAGTTCCGTTCACAACAAAAATTTATCATTAAAATATAAAAAATCATGCAAATAAGACCATACATCCTGGCCGAAACCAACTGGAAAACCGTTAAGGATACTGATTACAAAGTAGCCCTACTTCCTTGGGGAGCCACCGAAGCGCACAATTACCACATGCCCTACGCCACCGACAATTACGAATCGGAATATGTCGCTGCGGAATCGGCACGCCAGGCATGGGAAAATGGTGCAAAAGTCATCGTTTTACCGGGCATCCCTTTTGGGGTTAATACTGGGCAACTCGATGTCAAACTATGCATGAATATAAATCCAAGCACCCAATATGCAATTCTTAAGGATATTGCTGATGTATTGCTTCGGCATGATATTCAGAAATTGGTCATCATCAATTCCCATGGCGGCAATAATTTTAAAAACATGATCCGGGAATTGTCGATTAATTTTCCGGAATTATTCACGTGTAGCATAAATTGGTGGGCCATCGGAAATTCGAAAGACTATTTTGATGAACCAGGTGATCATGCCGGGGAACTTGAAACCAGTGCCATCATGCATATTCGGCCCGATCTGGTTTTACCATTGTCAGAAGCAGGTCCTGGCATTGACCGCAAATATAAAATTAAAGGTTTAAAAGATGGATGGGCTACTTCCCAACGGCAATGGACCAAGGTGACCGCAGATACGGGCGTGGGTAATCCGGCTCATTCTACAGCTGAAAAAGGCAAAAGGTTTTTGGAAATGACCACGCTAGAAATTAGCCGTTTTTTAATAGAATTGGAACAAACTAGCCTTGACAACCTATATGAATAAAAAGGAACCAAGTTTTTATTAGAGCATCATGTTTGAAGGCCATCTTTTATATCGAAAAGTGATCTTTTGCCATCAAAAAAAATGAAGGCGCCCCATTATTTAATGCTCCAAATCTTAAACCTACCACCAAAAATCAAACCAAAGACTTGCCTGCATAATGCCGATCTTTAATCTATTGCTGTTTGCGATCCCTCTAGCGGTAAACAGAAAGACTATGAGAAAACCAATTCAAAACCTAATAGTGGCAAATAAATTGGCCTTGCAGGTTATGTTTTGACCTATTTGAATTAATTGGACAGATAAATGCAACATGGAAGAAAGCTGGCTTTCAGCGCTTTGCGGTCAACCAAATGAATTTGGTTGGTACTAAAAGCTATGGGCCGCTTTTTTTAGGCCAATCCTCCAGCCGGAATGTTTTTTTTGCTTCGTTCTTTTTTGCCATGCCACCAAAAAAAATGAAGACGCCCCATTATTTAAAGCCCCAAACCTTAAACCTACCACCAAAGCTCAAACAAAAGCCTTGACACTCAAGCCATTCCTGCCATAACCTTCTAATCAATCTCTTCCATCTTGAACCGAACGCTGAGAATGTAGGGAGGTTCCCCTTCGTCCCAATGCCCGTAGGTTGTAGCAACAATCGTCCCGTCGGGGAGCAGCTCCATTGCGGGGTAGGCACAATCACCGCCTTTAGTGTTGTCTTTTAATCTGATACGATATTGCCCCTCTTTGCCTTCTTTCAAATCTTCATAAGTACCGACCCAAGCCACCCAATCACCAGCAGTTGGACTGACAGGGCCGGCTTGCTCAAACAATATTTTTTCATCGCAATTACTGCATTGATTTTTCAATTTACGAAAACGAGAGGTGCCTGGTGCATTGTCCCGGAAGGAAATCACCAAGCGGCCATCGAGGGTATATATGGCTTGATGCCGATCGCCAGTGAGCGAGTTGGGAAGTTGGCGAGGAGTCGTCCAGGTTTTGCCGTCGTCTCTGGAAAACATAATGTACGAATTCATGCGACGGGCATTTTCACGCAACAACATAGCGATTTCTTTTCCATCGGGAGAACGAATCAAGCCTGGTTCACACAAATGAATGACTCTTGATTGGAAAACTTCTTGTGGGTAACTCCAAGTGAGTCCACCATCGTAAGAAAATGTTTTGTAAAGCGTGAAAAGCGGTAGATTGTTCGTCGATTTTGCAGGTGCATCTAGTGGCCTTCCGTCTTTGGTCAAAAATCTTTCGTCATCGTGGAACAAAGCCATGTAATGGCCTTTGCCCGTCTGTAAGGGTACAAGATCGCCCATTACCACGATACCACCCCAGTCGCCCACAATTTCCAATTCCGACCAAGACTTACAGTCATCTTCCGAAACTGCCATACGAGTAGGATACAATCCAGAAAACATTATGACTCGCTTTTTGCCAGCTGCGTCCTCAACGGGAAATAATGTTGGTACCTCCTTTGAGGTCTCCCAGCTTTTTGGTGTCGGTAACCGCTCACTCCAATTCAGTCCGCCATCATCACTTCTCTTCATTACGATGCCACCACGCCCATGGCCTTTTGGATATACGCAGTACATTGTTTTACCATCTTCCAATAAAACGGTGGTTGGATGCCCCAGATACTGTCCTGCCTCTTTATCGACAATTATTTGCCGCTGGACATCGTCATTGAAGTCAATGAAGGGCAGGCTATAATAATTTTTTGAAAACCCTTCAAGATCGATTCCCTTGTTGGGAATATCTTGAGCAAAAACGACTGAAAATAGAAAGCAGAATACAATGAGCAATTCAATTTTAAGGATACCTAATTTCATGAAATTGTGTTTAATTTTTCAAAAATCCATTTCTTGGTTAAAAAACAATAATGCTAAAGGTGGGATTCTTTTTTGGGGAAAAGGGGCCGAAAAATATCAAAATGGTACCTCAATTTTCTCATTCAAAAACAAGTGCACCTTCCGCATCCCTTTTAGCCAACATCTTTCAAGGGTTTTAGGAAGTCGGGCTTCTTTTAATTTGCCCTATTATTCTACTTGATTGTCATTTTTATTCCTATTTTTAGAGGTATCATTCAAACTAGTGTAGCTTTTCCAGCAATTATGAATTAGACCAACGATTATTGATAAAATAGATGAAAGCCCTTTTCGAGAAATTAGAGCAACCTGACAATAGTCCTTTTTTATTAAAGGAGGTAGTACTACCTGCGTTTAACGTCCCCTTCCATTTCCATCCAGAATTGGAGCTGACATTGATACAGAAAAGTGAAGGCAGAAGATATGTTGGAGACCACGTGGGGAAATTTGGGCCCGGAGATTTGGTTTTTATCGGAAAAAATGAGCCACACTTCTGGCAAAATACAAAACATGAAAATGGCGGATCCAAAGCAATAATTGTACAATTTGAAGAGCATTTTCTCGGGAAAACATTTTTCACAAAACAGGGGATGCAGCATATTGGGAAATTGATGCAAAAAGCGCACAGAGGCATCCAAATAGGCGGGCATAGCAAAAAAGTGATTGAGGAAAAATTATTGGCGATGTTCGATTTGGATCCTTTCGAAAAAGTGGTATCATTACTTTCCATTTTAACCATTATTGCCTCTTCAAATGACCTGGAATACCTTGCTAGTCCAGGTTATAAAGCCACCTTCAATCAGGCGGATTGTGATCGGATTAATGCGGTTTGCCAGTACGTTTCAGACCATTATACGGTAGAAATCGATACATCTTACGTAGCTGTTTCGGTTGCAAATATGAGTACTACAGCATTTTGTCATTATTTTAAAAAAAGGATGAATAAGACCTTTACCCAGTTTGTCAACGAAGTAAGAGTGGGTGAAGCCAACCAGTTGTTGATCCATTCTAATAAAGATATCGCAGAAATAGGCTATCTATGCGGATACCATAGTTTATCCAATTTTTACAAACAATTTGGGCAGATTAACCACCTTTCACCTAAAAAGTACAGGGAAAAATTTAAATGGTAAATAATTGTAAAACAACATATTATATTGTAATTGCTTTATTGTTTTTGCTTGTCGTTTGTCCTTGGGGCAATGCACAGGATAACTATATAAAATTTGACAGAATCACCCCTGAACATGGTTTGCCTCAGGATCACGTTTTTTGTATTCTTCAGGATAGGAAAGGGTTTCTTTGGTTAGGTCAGGAAACGGGATTAGTGCGATATGATGGGTATAGTTTTAAAGTTTATCAGCACGATCCTGGGAACCCACACAGCATTAGTGGCAATATCATTAAGGCGTTACATGAAGATGGAAATGGGGATTTATGGGTTGGGACAGATGGCGGCGGATTGTGTCGGTTTGACCCTAGAACGGAAAAATTTGAAATCTTTAAACATGATCCGGAAGTACCCAATACGATTAGTGGAAACCGGGTGTATGCCATTAGTGAGGACAAATCAGGTGCAATTTGGGCAGCTACGTTGGGCAATGGATTGAATAAGTTTGTTTTTGATCAACCTGACGAGAAGCAACCTTCTAAATACAAAGTAACTCGGTACAAATTTAATCCTGATGATCCTACCTCCCTGGCGGATAATAATATTTGGACGATGATGATTGACCAATCTGAACGACTATGGGTAGGTACGGTCACGGGAGGTTTGAATATGCTGGATTTAAAAACGCTTGGCGCCGGAAAGGCTGGTTTTAAAAGATTTCAACATGACACATCAGATCCAACAAGTTTGAGTGGCAATTCTGTGAAATCTATCTATGAAGATCAATCAGGTGAATTGTGGGTTGGGACGGAATTTAATGGATTAAACCGATTACTGAAAGGAAGCGAGCAGTTTCAAAGATATGTATACCAGAAGGGGAATATTAAAAGCCTGAGCCATAATTATGTCTCTTCTGTTTTTGAGGATAGAGATAACAGACTCTGGGTGGCTACCAATGGGGGTGGCCTCTGTCTTTTTGATAGATCGAGGGAGGGATTTACCCGCTATCGGCATGTGGCAGGCGATCCTTATAGTTTGAATAGCGATCTGATCAATACCATTTACCAGGATCAGATAGGTGTTATCTGGATTGGGTTGGTCATCAACGGCATGAATTCTATTGATCCTCAAAAACAACAGATTAAACATTATTACCAGATCGAAGGCGATCCTTATAGCCTCAATGGCAACCTGGTAAAAACCATCTACGAAGATAAAAAAGGGCAAATCTGGATCGGCACTTTTGGCGGCGGTTTAAGTTTGTTTGATATCAAAACAGGCCGATTTACCCACCTGTTACAAAAATCAGATACTTCAAATAATACCTCTAATAATAATGTTCAGGTTATTTACGAAGATAGCCAGGGCAAATTATGGATCGGTACAGATGGCGCGGGCCTGCATCAGTATGATCAGCAGAAAAATAGCTTCTCCAGTTTTAACCATTCTCCTTCTGGAGCCACTTCACTGTCAGGAAATGGTGTGTGGTCAATCTGTGAAGATATCAGGGGCAATTTATGGATTGGAACAGCTGGTGGAGGGGTTAATAAATTTGACAAAGACACACAGGAATTCATTCATTTCAAAAATAATCCCGCCGACCCCAATAGTATTAGCAGCAACGATGTAAGAGCCATTTTTGAAGATCACCTGGGGATTTTATGGATTGGCACTTATGGCGGTTTGAACCGATACAATCCGGCCAACAACCAATTTTTTCAATATAAAAACCTGGCGGGGGATTCAACGAGTATAAGTAACGATATCATTACCTCAATTTTTGAATCTCCAACTACAAAACAATTATGGATCGGCACCTTTGGCGGTGGCTTAAATCGGTTTGACCGGGTTACGGAATCGTTTAAAAGTTATCAGAAAAAAGACGGACTGCCGAATAGTGTAGTGAAAAGTATCGAAGAGGATGGAAAAGGCAATCTCTGGATAAGTACCCTAAAAGGGATATGCCAATTTAACCCTGTGCATGAAACTTTTGTGAACTACAGCATCATTGATGGATTGCAGGGGGAAGGTTTTAACCTGGGGTCTTCCTGTCTGACCAAGGATAAGGTTATGCTGTTTGGTGGAACCAATGGCTTTAATGTTTTCTTTCCGGAAAACCCGGAAAAGGTGCAGGATGAAAATCCCCCTTGTTTGATTACGGATTTGAGAATTTTCAATCGATCCATCCAACCGGGAGAATGGATCAACAAGCACCAAATATTGCCTCAATCGATTCACGAGGTAAAAGAAATTACGATCCCTTATCATATTGATGATTTCGCTTTTGAATTTGCCGCATTGGATTTTGCCAGATCCGGAGAGATAAAATATGCTTACCAATTGGAAGGTTATGATGAAACGTGGCAAAATTCTGATGCAACGCGCCGTTACGCTTCTTATTCCAACCTTCCTGCTGGTGATTACACCTTTAAAGTCAGAGCAAACAATAAAGATGGTAGCTGGAGCGGACAAGCAACACAACTCAACGTGAAAGTGCTTAATACGCCCTGGAAAAGCTGGTGGGCTTATACGCTGTATTTTTTTATGCTGATGGGCTTTATTTACCTGATCAGGCATTATGAAATAGGACGAATCAAGTTAATCAACGAATTGCGGTTAGAACGCCTGGAACAAAAAAGAGTACGGGAACTGAATGAAATGAAACTGAAGTTTTTCACCAATATTTCTCACGAAATTCGCACACCACTTACACTGATTATCAGTCCTTTAGAATCATTGAGGTCCTCCTTTATCGGCAATAATGAAACTAGGGAACAGCTCCAGATTATGCATCGAAATGCCAACCGGCTATTGAGGCTTATCAACCAATTACTCGAGTTCAGGGAGCAGGAAGCAGGCCACATGAAATTGAAAGTGGCAAAAGGAAATTTCTCGAAGTTTGTACATGAAATCTCCTTATCTTTCAGCGATATAACACATCAAAAAAATATTGACTTTTCACTGGAGTGCGAACCAAAAGTAATCGAGCTTTGGTATGATCGAAGTCAGATGGAAAAAGTTTTATTTAATCTATTGTCTAATGCCATCAAATTCACGCCTGAATATGGAAAGATTTCGGTCAAAGTGAAAGCACTGGAAGAGAGCATCCAATTGATCGTGGAAGATAATGGGAATGGCATTTCAAATAAAGACCTTCCATTTATTTTTGACCGTTTTTACAAATTTGATAAAGATTATTCCGGCAACTACTTGGGTAGCGGAATAGGCCTTGCTTTGACTAAAAACCTGGTAGAGTTACATCATGGAAATATTACCGTAGAAAGCAAACCGAAGGAATACACTCGTTTTGTGGTGGAATTAAAATCTGGTTCAGCCCATTTTTCTGAAGATCAAATTAATTCCGACTTTAAATCTAGCGAAGATGCCAGACATTATCAGCTAAATGAAATAGAACCAGCCGCCGGACCATTTATGGCTTCCAAACCACAAAAGAAGCAAGGCCCCAAAGTGCTGATTGTTGAAGACAATGAAGATGTAAGAAACTATTTGAAAAATATTTTTGCCTCAACCTATCAAATTTCTGAAGCTTCTGATGGAAAAAAGGGCCTTAAACTCGCCAATGAAATTTTGCCGGACCTGATTATTTCGGATATCATGATGCCAGAATTAGACGGCATTGAGCTTTGCCGGGTCATTAAGACCACTATTGAAACGAGCCATATTCCTGTCGTTTTACTTACGGCCCGCACTTCTGTGATGTCGCTGTCCAAAGGTTTGGATACCGGAGCAGATGATTACATTACCAAACCATTTAACCCGGGACTATTAAAAAAACGAGTCCATAACCTCATAGAATCCAGAAGGATCCTTAGAGAAAAATTTAGCAATGAACTCAAAATAGAACCCTCAGAAGTTACCCTTACTTCTCCCGACCAGCAATTGTTGAAAAAAGCAATAGAAGCTGTAGAAAAACACCTCTCAGATGAAACTTTTGATGTCAATACCCTGGCCAAAGAAATTGGATTGAGCCGACCAGTTCTTTACAGGAAATTTCCAGCCATCACCAACTATACGCCCAACGGTTTTATCCGAGTGATGCGCCTGAAACGAGCTGCCCAGTTATTGTCTCAAAATGTTGTTTCCGTATCAGAGATATGTTATTCTACCGGCTTCAAAACGCCTAAATATTTTAGTAAGTGTTTTCGGGAGGAATTTGGGGTAAATCCTTCGGATTATGCGCGGAACCCACCCCCTCAAACATAACAATGAAAACACACGTAAAAAACTGACTTGTTCTTTCCTCTAATCTGTTACTTTCCCCAATCTCTGAGTTAATAAGATAAACTTTTCAACATAATTCTCGCCTCATAAATCGCTCATTTCCCATTAAGTTTTATCTTTGCAGCGAATTTAAAGATGTAACCATAATTCATGGGTGAATTGCAATCAGCACCGGCACTTTTATTATTGGAAGACGGAACACTTTTCCGAGGAAAGGCAGCCGGTAAAATCGGGACCACGGGAGGAGAGATTTGTTTCAATACCGGAATGACCGGCTATCAGGAAATATTTACTGACCCTTCCTACTTCGGTCAGCTCCTCGTCACTACTAATGCCCATATCGGGAATTACGGCACCAAAAAGACGGAAACAGAGTCACACAGCATCAAGATTGCTGGGTTGATCTGTAAAAACTTCACCTGGCAGTATTCCCGGCAAAGGGCAGACGAATCCATTCAGGACTATTTTGAAGAAGAAGGTTTGGTGGGCATCTCGGACGTAGATACCCGGGCACTGGTCCGCCATATCCGCAGTAAGGGAGCCATGAACGCCATTATTTCTTCTGAAATTCTGGATGTCGAAGCTTTGAAGCAGAAACTGAAAGAGGTGCCGGATATGAATGGGCTGGAGTTAGCCTCTAAAGTGAGTACCAAAGAAGTATACACTATGGGTGATCCCCATGCTTCATTGAGGATTGCTGTGTTAGACTATGGTGTGAAGCGTAATATTCTGGAATGTTTTGCAGAAAGGGGCTGTTACCTCAAGGTATTCCCGGCAAAAACAGAGCTGAAAACGCTGAAAGAATTTGTACCCCATGGCTACTTTCTGTCCAATGGACCCGGCGACCCAGCCCCAATGGATTATGCAGTAAATACCATAAAAAGTATCCTGGAAGAAGACCATCCGGTATTTGGCATCTGCCTGGGGCATCAGTTGTTGGCACGTGCGGTCGATCTGCCCACTTACAAGATGCATCATGGACACCGGGGTATTAACCATCCGGTTAAAAACCTGGTAAACGGTAAATGTGAAATTACTAGCCAGAACCATGGTTTTGGCGTAGATCATGAAGTCATTAAAAAGAATTCCGATAAAGTTACAATTACCCACGTCAACCTCAATGATGATACGATTGAAGGGATTCAAATAGTGGGTAAAAAAGCTTTTTCAGTACAATACCATCCCGAAGCATCTCCAGGTCCGCATGATGCCCGATATTTGTTTGATGAGTTTATTCGTCTAATGAAAAATGAACCTTCTTAGATCAAACTGGACTAAGAGATTGATCTAAGAACAAAAATTAAAACCTATGAGTACCATTCTCGACATTCGCGCCAGAGAAATTCTTGATTCTCGCGGTAATCCTACCGTTGAAGTAGAGGTATTGACCGAAAGTGGTTATATGGGACGGGCAGCTGTTCCTTCTGGAGCTTCTACTGGAAAATATGAAGCCGTTGAGCTCAGAGACGGTGACAAAAGCCGGTTTATGGGTAAAGGCGTGCTCGATGCTTGCAAAAATGTAGAAGAAATTATAGCGGAGGAATTGATTGGAATTGATGTTTTCGAACAGCGGTATATTGACAATATCATGTTGGAAATCGATGGTACTGAAAATAAGAGCAAGCTCGGTGCAAATGCCATTCTTGGCGTTTCTCTGGCTGTAGCCAAAGCTGCTGCTGAAGCTACTGCTCAACCTTTGTACCGTTACCTGGGCGGCGTAAATGCTCACCTGATGCCGGTACCCATGATGAATATCCTGAATGGTGGTTCTCATGCGGATAATAGCATCGATTTTCAGGAGTTTATGATTATGCCAATTGGTGCCGACTTTTTCTCTGAATCCTTGCGTATGGGCGTGGAGGTATTTCACCATCTAAAGGCTGTATTGAAAAAGAAGGGGTATTCTACCAATGTTGGTGATGAAGGAGGCTTTGCGCCAAATATTAAATCAAATGCCGAAGCCATTGAAACGGTATTGATGGCCATCGAAGCTGCTGGCTATAAACCTGGCGAAGATATCATGATTGCCATGGACGCAGCAGCTTCCGAGTTTTATAATGAACAGGAAAAAGTGTACCATTTCCATAAATCTACCGGAGATAAGCTGACCACTTCCGAGATGGTCACTTACTGGAAGGAATGGTGTGATAAATATCCGATTTTATCGATTGAAGATGGTCTGCATGAGGACGACTGGAAGGGATGGCAACAACTGACGACAACCTTGGGCAATCGGGTGCAATTGGTAGGAGATGATTTGTTTGTGACCAATACCAAACGTTTACAACGCGGGATTGATGAAGGATCTGCCAACTCTATCCTGATCAAAGTCAACCAAATTGGTACCCTTACGGAAACAATTGATGCAGTTAGTTTGGCCAACCGTAATTCCTTTACATGTGTGATGAGTCACCGTTCTGGAGAAACGGAGGATACCACCATTGCGGATTTGGCAGTAGCGTTGAATACGGGCCAGATTAAGACGGGATCAGCTTCCCGTTCAGATAGAATTGCAAAATATAACCAGCTGCTACGCATAGAAGAAGAGCTGGCTGATTCGGCAGGTTTTCCAGGTAAAGCATTGCTGGGCTAGAGCTTGTTTGGAGGTGGGCTTTTGTAGCGAAAAGTGATCCTTTGCAGCCAATGCTCCTACGCTGCCTTCGCGAAGCAAGGCGCTGAGTCCTTCGGGCCGTGCGCCGTCGTCGAAGCGTATGGTTGGCCTCCAAACATGAACTTAATTGCTAATTCCAAGAAAGGATAGACAGCATAACGGGATTTGAGATTGTTAAAATAGTAATCGAAGTTTTCAATTTTAAGCGTAGATGCTTGAACCAAGCCAATTTTTTCGCTTAATTTGGTATTTATAAACAATATCTTTTACCATGGCAGCCAATAACAATCCCTTACAATCTTTGCTGGAGCAAATACCGCCGCCATTGCGCAATCGTTATTTTCTGGTATTAGCGGTGTTTTTTGCCTGGATGATTTTTATGGATAGACACGATTTTTTGACCCAGTGGAAATTACAAAAAATGGTCAACAAGCTGGAGCAGGACAAAGCGTATTATTCCAAAGAAATTGAAGCTGCCAGGCAGGAACGCCTGGATTTGGAAGTCAATAAGGAAAAATTTGCCCGTGAGCAATATTATATGAAGAAACCTGGCGAAGATGTATTCATTATCGTCAAAGAAGATGAAAAAAATAAAAAAGACTAAATATTATGGCTGTACTTGTCAATAAAGATTCAAAGGTTATTGTCCAGGGATTCACAGGAAAGGAAGGTACTTTTCATGCTGAACAAATGATCGAATATGGAACAAATGTTGTAGGTGGAGTGACTCCGGGAAAAGGAGGGAATAAACATTTGGATCGACCCGTATTTAATACGGTTTCTGATGCCGTTGAAAAAGTTGGTGCTGATACTTCCGTTATTTTTGTGCCACCTCCATTTGCAGCCGATGCAATTATGGAAGCTGCAGCAGCTGGTATCAAGGTAATTATCTGTATTACAGAAGGTATTCCAGTACAGGATATGGTAAAGGTGAAAGCCTATATTGAGGATTATGACTGTCGTCTGGTAGGCCCTAACTGCCCGGGTGTTATTACGCCTGGCGGTGCAAAATGCGGAATCATGCCCGGTTTTATCCACAATCCTGGTAAAATTGGTATCGTTTCCCGTTCAGGGACCCTTACTTATGAAGCTGTAGATCAGGTAACCAAGGCTGGTCTTGGTCAATCTACCTGTATCGGTATTGGCGGTGATCCGATTGTGGGCACCACGACTAAAGATGCCGTAGAATTATTGATGAATGATCCCGAAACCGATGGCATCATTATGATCGGCGAAATTGGTGGAAGTATGGAGGCCGACGCTGCGCATTATGTCAAAGAGTTTGGCACAAAACCTGTCGTTGGATTCATTGCCGGACAAACAGCTCCTAAAGGGCGCACCATGGGCCACGCCGGCGCCATTATCGGTGGTGCAGATGATACTGCTGAGGCCAAAATGAAGATTATGGCAGAATGTGGTATTCATGTCGTTAATTCACCTGCCCAAATTGGTGCAACGATGTTGGAAGCCATGAAAATGAACTAAAAACTACTTTAAGGCCAAAAGGAAACCGACATCAAAGCAATTTGATGCCGGTTTTCTTTTGGCCCCAAAACCATGCGCTAAGACAAGACCATAATGATGGCTATAATCAAAAGAACAATGACCGCCAGCGTTAAATAGAAGCTATTGTTGTTTTTGTATTTGTTGAATAACAACTCCAGGGCTTCTCGCCATTCCAGTTTCCGGGCTATAGATTCTTTGACCAGCACAAAATAGCGGCGGTCCATTACATTGGGGTTGCTATGTTTTTTAAGGATAAAAAATTCAGGATCCATAAATGCCAATTCATAGACCTCGCCCTCATCATGAGTGATTAATAGTTTGTTGCCCAGGTGGCGCCACTCCCCATTGATCATCTTGCCATTAACAGATTTGATATATTCCTGTTCTGGATTAAAAATGTGAAGAACCAATTCATGAAAAGAATCGTCATCCCGCAATTCAATCCAATGATTGCCGACATAGAAATTTTCTTCTCGCAAATCCTCACTCCATCTTCTGACTACAGGAATGATCTTGTCCAGGTATTCATCCATCGAATCTGCTTCAGGCAGATCGGTGTTGAAGGAATTGGCAATTTTATCCAGCAGCTTATTTTCCAAAGTTCATGCATTTGATCATTACTCAATAGCGTTGTTTTGCAGGGGCAGGTCGTGGGAAAAACTATGGCCCCTGCGAAACAACTCTAATATAAGGACTTATTGTTGAAGTCCATTATTTCGCCTCTTGTTCTTTCCAGGTCGACCGCTTTTTGAAAAATTTTGAACTAACCCAGAGCAAGCCAAAAGATTCACAATCCTCCTTGGTTTGTTTGGCATGATGCGCTCCATGTGCCCGTAGAATTCCTTTGGAGTAGGACGAATCAAGTTGTTTAAACCATTTGAATCGACGATGGATATACACATCATGAATCAGGAAATAGATCAAGCCATAAATGGAAATGCCGATACCCACAAACAACAACCAAAAATGGACTGTCCAGGCGCCCAGCATATAACAAAGGGCACTGGGAACGGCAAAGACTAGAAAGAACCGGTCATTTTTTTCAAAAAAACCTTCTTTTTCATGATGCGGTTTGTGGTGATCCTCATGCCAGTTCCATAACAATCCATGCATGACGTATTTATGGGTAAACCAGGCCACAAATTCCATAGCAGCCACTGATGCCAGCGTAATAAAAATATAAAATAAGATTTCCATTGTTTAACTTTTTACCAATTCCATCTGCAAAACAATAAAATACTCAGATTGTTGGCAACTTTTTATTTTGCCCATTAGCTGCATCATAATAAGGCAATTCCACAAAAAAGGTCGTACCCTGATTCAGGTCTGTTTCAAAATGAATTTTGCCGCCTGCTGCCTGGATGATATTTTTTGACATGGCCAGTCCCAACCCCATCCCTGATGTTTTTGTGGTGAAATTAGGATAAAACACCTTGGCCTTCATTTCTTCGCTGATCCCAGTACCATTATCCCTCACTGTTACAATTACCCGATCATCCTGTCGATAGATCCGAACCTCGACCTTTCCTTCCCGATCAGTTGGAATGGCCTGGATTGCATTTTTGATCAAATTGTTAAATACCCTCATGATCTGTGATTTATCAGCAAAAACGGGGAATGAATCATTGATTTGTTCACAATACAATGCTACGTGTTTGGCCTGATTTTCAACAAAAAGATCACAGACGGATTTCACAACCTCATTCAGAAAGAACACCTGGTTTTCAGCCTTAGGCATTTTTGCAAAATTGGAAAATTCCGAAGCAATTCTGGTTAAACCTTCGATTTGTTCAATCATGGTTTTGGAGACCCTTTTTAGGATCGGTTCTATCGCTTCTGGTTGCGATTGGTAAGCCCTCATCAGATGCTGGATACTCAATTTCATCGGAGTTAGCGGGTTCTTAATTTCATGTGCCACTTGTTTGGCCATTTCCCGCCAGGCCCCTTCCCGTTCCGACTGTCGTAGTTTTTCAGTACTTTCTTCCAGCTTGATAATCATCTGATTATATTCTGCAATCAGTGCACCTATTTCGTCTTGAGTTTTCCAATCCAGAGGTTCGTTTTTTTCGAGACGGAAACCCCTCAACTTTTCGCCAATCTGTGCAATAGGACGGGTAATCGAATTGGCCACAGCAATGGCAATAACCCCGGCAATCAATAATAAAAAGACATAAACATTCAACAAAGTGCCCATGAAGGTGTACAAATCATCCCGCAGGTTGCGATCACTGGAATAGTAGGGCAGTTCCAGATAAGCACTGAGGTTACCCTGTGGATCACGAATGGAAACAAAGGCTGTTTTGTACTGGAGCTTTCCCAGGGTTTCCTCCTGCAGATATGGCCTGCCAGGATATTGCCGCAACTCATTCATCGCTCTTGGATTCAATATTTTAGGTCGGATACCCCGATTGAAGATGAAGCTGGCGGAGGAAGCCATTAGATGCCCGTCGAGCCGGTAAATATTGATATCTATACTTTGAATGTCAGCAATAGGGCTAATAATATCAGGCAAGTGTCTTAGGGTACTATCTCCTGGAGCCACAATAGCCATATCGTGCTGAATTTCTCGAAGTACAGAACTGACTTTCCGGCTTAGTCGGCTTTCGTGGTAAGTAATGGACGAATTTCTAAAATAGGTAACGGTTACAAATCCAATAAAAATGAAGGATCCCAGAATGAGCAAAACGACGTACATTTGAATGCGGCTTCGTAGACTGGTGCGGGTCAGGAATGGAAATGCATGTTTGGCAGGAATCGCTTTTAGATAATGGTTGAGAATAGATAATAGGCTAATGGTCAGCAGGAGTAAAATAAACAAATAAGAAAATAGCGATAATGGTTTGAAATACCCTCCTGAATTACGGGCAATGATGACGTTTGTTGTTCCCTTTTTATACAATAGATAGGACTGGTTGTCCCAGAAAAATTCGGCCCAGCTATCATTCTCCGTGTTTTCAGCTTCGTCTAGCAGAAAGGTTTCTATTTGACCTTTTTGCAGCCAGATATTGCCTGCCCGGGAAACGATGTAATCGTATTGATTAAGTCGGGGCAGTTGTTTGTATTCAGTAGGGAGCAATAATTCGGCATATACCCGGGCTGTATTGAGTGCCTTGTTGTAAAAGAGCAAAACAAATCGATTGAATCGGCCATCGCTACCGGGGATTGGCACATCTAAATTTAGTAAATAACGATTGTTTTGTCCGGGGTCATGAATGAAAATCAAGCTGTCCTCTGTAAATTCAATTTCCTGATTCAGGCTTTTAAGCATATTAAAAAACTCCCTGCCTCCTCTTCCTTTAATTAGGGACTTCTTTAGGAGTGGATCGATCAAAAAGAGGTCATAGTCATACACATTAAACAAATAATGAAAATTGGTCAGGTAACGGTTGGCTGTTTCACGTAGCATTCTCTCTTCCACACGCTGAGGGTAGGCCCTGCTTGCAATTTTTAAAAAACTGCTGTCCAGCTTTAAGACATCCGAGAGTTGCATCAGGTCATTCTCCGCCAATTGATCCTGAGGTTCTTCTAAGGCTTGGGCATAATTGAGGCGAATTTTCAAATCCAATTGCAAATTATAACGATACAACATAAATGCTGAATAGGCAGAAAAGATCACCAGCCACAAAGCCATCCAGGTAAGACTTGAAAAAGGGCTATCGAGATAAAGATCGAAAATCAACAAATAAATAAAGGCAATCAGGCCGATCTGAAAGGTCGGAATTAACAGATCAAATGCATTAATGATGGGAATACAGAGCAAGAGGGCAACAATAATGGTCAGGATACGCCGATTTCGGGAAAGCCCTGTATGTAGGGCCATTTCTAATATTCTATGCGAGAAAAGAAAAAATGAAACTAGGGCAACCAATGCACAAATAATACCTAATATGCTGAAAAAATCAAGCCGGAATACATTGTCAAAATCAAAAACGAGACCAGAGGCCAGCACCAGGCTCCTGAAGAGGTGGGTTAACAACAAAAATCCCAGGATAATCGAAATATAGCTAAGTGCGCTTAATAGTATTTGCCAACGCAGGGCAGCCTTTTTCACTGGCTGGGTTCGATAGGCCCAATGAAAAAACACCATTAGCCAGAGTAAAATGAGGCTGTTGATCATCAGGTCACCTAACGAACTGTTCATTACCTCAGTAGAAAAAGTCTGCTCAAACAATTTTAAATCAGAAAAGGAGTGGGTCCATTTGTATTCAAGGCTCAACCACCGCAAACCGCCAACGCTCAAAAGTAGAAGGCTCCCTCCGAGCCAGGCCCGATTTTTACTGACCAACATTTTAGCCAAATCATTCAACAATACCGCCAACGTAACAAAAGCCATACTGAAGAGCAACAATAAAATGCTTTGGCGCATAAGGTTGGGTAGGGGAATAGTAGCTTGCAAATGGCCAATAACCTGTCCACTTTGACTATGAATGGCAATGCCAATTTCTTCTTCTGATAATTTTAAAGATCTGGGTAAATTGGGACATCCGGCAAAAACATTGGGTAAATATTCGCTTTCCAAAGGGTAATCCCATTTGATTGGGAAGATCCCATAGAGTCGATAGCGTTTGTTTTTACTTTCTTTTTGACGAAAATGCACCAAAGTCAACGCATTTGGCACCTGCATCAGAAAGGGACGTCCTTCTGTAGCGCCTGTCAGGCTATCGAGGATGTGATAATTGGGAAGGGCTAATTTGTTATCGGTCCATTGTACCAAAAAACTATCCCGATAGTTATAAAAAGAATAACCTTCCTGATTTTGTCGGATTTGATCAGGTTTAAACCCCTCTTCAGGATCAATAACCGAAAGCCAGTTGATGATGATCTCTTCCTGCTCCTGCACCCGGTCCTCCAACTCAGCCGCATACCGTTGCAACAAATGCTGGTCAGACGAAAACCAGTTGTAGGCTTCGGCGAAACAAAAAAGTGCGATTGCGATGATGGATAAATATTGCTGCCTTTTGGTCATTCTTTGGGAAGGTTCTTCTCAGAGCATGGTTGGCCTCCAAACATGCGCTCAATAGCGATCTCTCTTTTCAGTCATACGTACCGGTTGTAAATAAGTTGTCAAATTAAGGAATTTTATTGTAAAGCGCCTCCTTGTTTTATTTAAACTGCTATCTTGCCAGGGATTGTGACGAACTGCTCTATCGCGGTCCTGTTTCGATGGGAATGAGGAAAGTCCGGACAACGCAGAGCGCCACACCATCTAACGGATGGGCTTTAACTCACTTCGGTGGGCTGAAGACAGAAAGTGCAACAGAAAATATACCGCCCCGCCAATGGTGGGGTAAGGGTGAAATCGTGCGGGGCCTTGGCCCTTAATGTAAGAGCGCACGCCTTCAGTTGGCAACAACTGAGGAGGGTAAACCTTGTGGGTTGAAATGCCACATACACCTCGATTTCTTCGGAAGACGGGTTGCTCGCCTGTTTAATTTCCGGTTCGCCGGAATTAGTCGTGGGGGGTAGGCAGAAACCGTCCTGTGGTTTCGCTTCGGCGAGCCTCAGACAATGATCCCGTACCGTGAGGGCGGGACTAGATAAATGATAGAGGCTATTATCTTTGGATGATAGAACAGAATCCGGCTTACAGGTTCGTCACAATTATTTTAAAAAAAGGGAGCAAATCAAATTTGCTCCCTTTTTTTAAAATATCTAGTGTATTATTAGTTGTCCGCTGTTGCATCAAAAGCGCTAAAGTCAAACAACAAAGAAAAACGCAGGGTGTTATCCAGTGGATTGCGTTGATTGGTAGTGGGCACTAAATAAGAGAAATTCAAGCCAAAAATATTGTATTTGAGACCCAAACCAGCAGTGAAAAACCGACGGCCACCTTTGCGATCGTTTTCGTGAAAATATCCTGCACGAACCGCAAATTGTTTGTCATACCAATATTCAATACCTACAGAATACATCAATTCCCGCAATTCCTCACTAAAGCCTTCGGGAGCATCACTGAAGGAAGTAAAGATTCCTTTAATGCTGGAATACTCCTTATAATCTGGAATATCATCGCCATTCTGATCGCAGTCAGGACCCTGACAAGGCGTTGGAACCAATAGCTTATTGATATCCGTAGCGAATGTGATGGTGTTGTAATCATCGAGGTTTACTTCCCAGGCAGCACCTATACCGAGATTAGTCG
The DNA here is from genome assembly GCA_021604865.1 of Saprospiraceae bacterium. Lineage (GTDB taxonomy): Bacteria > Bacteroidota > Bacteroidia > Chitinophagales > Saprospiraceae > BQJU01. The sequence continues at coordinate 52,043 of BQJU01000038.1, forward strand.
GGATAAAATCCTTTACCAGTGAACGGGTATAAGTTACTTTTGACCCAATATTGGTGATGGCCATTGCCACCATCAGATTAGAAGAACCTTTTTTTAATTTAATGGGCGTTTTGTAGGTGAAAGAAATATCAGCAGCACCGGCAATGGCTGTTTCAATAGTCTCTCCACCTTCAACTTGCTGACCGGAAGCCAGGTCCGAATAGATGAACTTGGCCGTCAAACCGGCTGTAAAGTTGTCTGTTAGTTTACGGGCATAAGCCACGGCAACCTCAAATTCATTGGGGCGTCCGGTATTCAGTGGATCACCGTTTACGTCGGTAAACTGAATGCTACCCAAAGAAAAATAACGGAGTCCGAAACCAAGGGTTTGTAGATCATCCAGTTTATAAAAACCAGTTAGGTATGCCAGATAAACATCATTTAATCCCAAAGAACGTAACCAAGGGGTATAAGTGGCAGAGATACCAACCTTCTGATCTTCAATCAGCGCTAATTTAGACGCGTTGAAATGCATGGCGTTGGCATCAGGTGAAATAGCGAGACCAACATCACCCATCGCACCGGAACGGGCATCCGCAACAATGCGTAAAAATGGAACTGCTGTGACAACAGTATTGACACAGGGAGTACCATCGAGGTTGTAAAGTTTGCCATCAGGACCTTCAGTACACTGAGCTTGTACCTCAACAACACTGAATAGGGCTACCACGATCATTGCGAAGGTGGACTTTAAGAGTAGATTCTTCATGAGATTCTCTAGTATTTTATCAAAGAATTTGCAAATATAGTTCTTTATGTAGGGATTATTCCCAAATTTTGACTTAATCTGTCGTGGAAGTATTATCAAATTCCTTGCCACTCCTTTATCAATACGTAAAATTTTCATTCTTATTTTAGGATAACTAATTTTTCAAACCCACTTTCTCCCTTTAGTGCAGTTTCGCCAGCATTGGCACGAACCCGCACTTTGTAAAGATAAACACCCCTCGCTAGCTGGTCACCGTAATCATCTTTTCCATCCCATTCAATACAATCATCCAAACGTAGAGCACCATCGGTGAAAATCGAAGCGTCTAAAGTTTTTACCAATCGGCCGGAAACCGTAAAAATTTGAATCAGTACATCGATTTGCTGCCCCGCCAGATTGTGGTCAAACTGAAAACAGGTGAAATCTGTAAAGGGATTTGGATAATTCAACACATGGTTAAGGGCAACCTGGGCATTGGGCGCTACCACAAACTCAGTGTATCCTTCTGAGGAATTGTTGGCTACATCCCAAGCTTTAACCCGCATGGTGTGCAAACCTTCCGAAAGGGTCGACAAAGGATAACGCACTTCGCCTTTGGTATAATCATCAAGTGCCGATTCATAAAAATCATTGAGTAATAAGGTGTTTTGAGTATTGTCATCCAATACGCCTTCCAAATCATGACCAATACTATTGCCTACTACATTGATACCGAAATCATCTTCCAATTTGACCAGTAGGGTAGGGCTGTCATCGGTTACGCCACCAAAAATAAAATCAAAGGTATTCATATACACATTCACATCTGGCCCCTGATCATCAGCTAGTCCTTCTGGCGAGATACTACCAATAATAATATTGTCGTACAAGCCCGATGCATCTTTCATCTGATCGGTATCGGCAGCATAATAACTTATTTTTCCTTTTCCGTATTCGTAATTGATATCCTTGGGCATTACAAAAGTGAAGCTGAATCGACCATTGGTTACCGATGCCCGACCTTTAAAAATAATATTTTTTTGAATTTTGAAACTGAATACCGGACTAGAATTGTCCTGCCCGAGTGTCGTAACAGTGGTGGCCTTATCAAAAATGGTGGGATAGACGATCCCGTTAAAATTGGATAAAAGCTGGCCTTGTTCATCAATCACTTGCCCCTCAATGGTTACTTTTTCCAAGGCCCGAAGGGTATCACTTACCCCTATAGTCACATCATTTACATTGACTTTGGTGGTTTCTACTTCGTATTCCGGTATAGCCAGACGCATGGATGGATCACCTATAATGACAAACTTCCGGGAATTGAGTTCCGTAAAAGCATCATCGATCTGATTTTTACCAATCCGCATGGACTGTCCAAGGGGTAGAATTGCGCCACTATCTTTATTAAACAGTTGTAATAATGTCAGGTTGGTAAAGGCTTCATTTTGATTAGCGTAGACGGCACGTGTTGTGGTCAATAATGCAATAGCTCCTCCCTTGGGGTTGAGAAAGACTTCCTCACCTGCCGAAACAAAAGAAGGATCATCAAAAGCCGTGAAAGAACAGGTTGCCGTCACAAACAATGGCATCTCCAGTGGGTTTTCCCAGTTGGTAATATCAGAAATATTTAAAATTCTTTCTTGTGCCCAGCCTTTTGGCCCACCGTGCCCCAAATAAACGATTCCGAGAATTCCCTTAAAAATGGAACGATTGATAGATTCCGTTACAGAAGGAAAACGGTCGCCCGCTGGGGTAGACACCTGCGGGAAGGCATCAAGGTAAATTTTGTCAACATTCAAAAACGGAAAAGCAGCGGATATTTCCTCGGCAATGCCATTGGCATCCTTGGAATGCTGGCTTCCGTCCTCGTCATCGCCTACAAATAATAACCGGTTGCGCCAATCGCGCATTGTAGCAGGATTGGCATCGTAATTCTTCAATTTGTTGACAAAACCGGAAGCTTCCTCTGGCGTATTTACCGGGAAACGACCGATGGCAATCTGCAAATCTCCTTTAAGCGGATCATTCTCATTGGAGTTGTACAAAAGGCCGTAATAATCGTCGGTAGGGAAGGCATAAAGGGGATTGGTGGAATCCCGCTGGTACGAGATGACTTTATTGTTCCCTAAACCGTAGATCTCCCGAAAGTCAAAAGAAGCGTCTCCGAATAATAAGAGACTTTTAAATTGATCCGTCCGGTCGTATAACATCCGGGCAAAATCACGGATAGCGGTCGCATCCTGAGCCCCTGAAGAAAATTCATTAAAAACCTGATCGATGGAAACCGCCAGAATAGAAATATTACTGTGGCTACTGCGATGCTGAACATAATCTTGTACCTGTTCCTGAAAATCAGGGTGGTAAATTACCACCATATCCACATTATTAGCTCCGTGAATATTTTGATTGCCAATCGGCCCGATTGCTTCAGCACTTTTGAGCGCATCATTGGGATTAAAAACGACAAAGGTTTTCAGACTACCGGTATTGACCCCAAAGCTGAGTTGGTTATTGTTAAAATTGGCATTTTGCAATTTAGGTTGCAAAGTGTTGGAAATATCCCAAATGCGTAAATTGTTGGTGGCATTTGCGAGGTTAAAGGTAGTTGATGGGTAATTCAAACTTTCCAAATCGCTGAATGTCATTTGTGATCCACTCATTGTCAGTGCTCGTCGCACATTGAATTGAATGTAGTCCAGCCACCCTTCACTTGGTTGGGATGTATTGGGTTGGGGATACCTGACCTTCAAATCGATTTTCCCATTTGTCAAAGAAATGGTCTCATTGAGTTTTGCCGGTTGAGAATAGTCGATCGTGTTATCATTACTACCGCTGAGGGTTAAAATTTTGTTGGCATTGGAACTTTCCACAGTTGTTCCCTGCACATCGATGTAAAACTTGGAATTGATGGCAGCTCGTAAATTCATCCGGGCACTTAGATGAGCAGGAGCCTGGGGCAGTAGGTTGGGAAAGCTAAACAATTCTGTATAAGAATATTCTCTGGCAACTTTAAAATAATCGCCAAACCAGCTTTGTCCTGAACCTTCAGCCTTTTCCCATTCATGCATCAGGTTTACCTTATCCTGTTCAACACGGGCATAGTCGTTAAATCCTGTTGCAGTATGGGCGGTATTGCTGATACTATTCTGGGTTTGTAACCGGGCACCATTACCTGGACTCACCTTAATAAAGTAGTAGGCCCGGGTATCGTAGATATTTTTATGCATATCAAATATCCCGTTCTCAGCATCAAATTCCCAATTGTCCGGACCTTGGCCATAAAAAAGCAGGTAGTCATTCTGATCAAAACTTCCGTCAGATTCTCCCTCAATATGGATATGATTTTCTATCAGATCATCATAGCGTTCTGCTTCTGAGTAAACAGGGAGCATGCCTCCACCATTACCATATAATTTAATGGTCCGTGGGTCAATATTATCCAAATCCATGCCCAAGTCATTTTTTAGGAAGCTATAGGTCAGTTTGTGGATACCATAAGTGCTGGTGGCAATTTTGTAAATTGATCCATCGCTCAATACCGAAACTTCCGTATTATCCGGCCCTCTGGAAGAAGTAATGGCTTCCGGAATTAGGTTTACACGTAATCGGATGGAGGTGAGGCGCTGGTATTCATTACCTCTTTTGATGATCGGTATAAAAAATACTTTGCCATAATAATTATTGCGATCGCGGTGTACTGAAGTATTAAAATTGAGGCGTTCACTCAAACCTTCATCGGATGATGAAGGCTGATGATCTAAAGGCTCAAACTGGGCATCCAGGATTTCTACCTCCAAACGGCCCGGCCCGTTAAGGTCAATCTTTTTACTCAGATAGGGTAGACCAGGAAACTCAGCAGACATGATCCCACCTTCAAAACGGTGGATGTCGTAAGTCTCGTTAATATCGGCTCTAAATGAGTTGGTTGTATTTTCCCACGTAAAATTTTGTTGAATGGTATATTGGGAAAATACAAGGAAAGGACTGAAAAGTATGCCTAAAACCAGGGTAAAAATAATTTTCTTCATATCTTGCACGAGTTAAATTTGAGGTAGAGAGCAGAAAGATCACAATGAAATTTGTTATAGGAACGTTAAGATAATACAGGTATTGTTTTTTTAACTTACCAAGATTCAAAAAGGTCGCCTATTTAACTTTTACTGCTTGCATTTATGGTGACTGCATTACATTTTCGCGCAAACTACTCTATATTAACGAACAACCGATAAAAGAATTTACTACATTTAAGCCTGATCGTTTAATACTGTTGAGTATGTATCAGTACTCGGGAAAATTGATTGTTCATCATTTGATACCAGGATCTATGCGAAAACTATTACTCCTACTATGTATCGGTACAATAACATATACGGCTTCAGCTCAGGATCCGGTTTTTAGCCAGTTTTATGCTGCGCCATTACATTTGAATCCTGCTTTTGCAGGAGTGACCTATGCACCGCGGATAACTTTGAACTATCGCAACCAGTATCCCGCTTGGCCAAATGCTTATGCTACTTATTCGGCAGCTTATGAGCAATCTGTAGAACAGCTCAACAGCGGGTTCGGTTTAGTACTGATGACCGATGCTGCAGGAGATAAGGTATACAAAAGTACCCGGATCAGTGCCATTTATGGTTATCAGGTGCGGGTGAATGATGTATTCGGCATCAAGTTTGGTGTAGAAGCCGGAATTATACAAACTACAGTTGATTGGGATCGCCTGACTTTTGGCGATCAACTGGACCCGATTACTGGACCTGTTGACCCAGGTGGCAATCCACAGCTTTCTGACGAGCAAAGACCGGAATCCTTAAATAAAAATATGTTTGATGTCTCGGCTGGACTGCTGGTTTACAGTGAACAATTTTATGCAGGTCTCTCTGTAAAACACCTCAATACCCCGGATGAAGATTTGCTGAAAGTCAATGAAAACCTGAGCGCGGGAATTCCAATTCGGTTTACCTTGCACACGGGGATGGAATTTGTACTTGAAAGAGGCAATAATCGAAATAGTGCGTCGTTTATATCACCAAATATCATGTTTATCAAACAGGGAGATTTCGGACAAATCAATGGTGGTGCTTACGCAGGTGCAGGAAAAATTTTTGGCGGTTTGTGGTATCGGCACACCTTTTCTAATCCGGATGCCGTTATAGCTTTGGTAGGATTTAAAGAAGGCATTTTCCGAATCGGATACAGTTACGATCTCACGCTTTCTAAATTGTCATCTGCTCCTGGAGGTACAGGAGGGACCCACGAAATTTCCTTAAGCATCAATTTTGAGGATGGTCAGAACTTCAAACGTAGGCGAAATGCCTCTCGTTACAATGACTGTTTCAAAATGTTTAATTAAGTAAGGTTCTGGTTATCAAAGGATAGCTGGTCTGATAAGTGTTAAAATTTTTAGACCAATAGCAAACAAAGACAATTTCACTATATTTGTTGGTCATTTCTCAAAAACAAATTCGTAAAGGATAATGAAAAATCTGTTGAAGCTTGGCTTAATCCTTTTGGGTGCAGTGATGGTACTCAGCTCCTGTAGTCGGAAAGAACGCTCCGATATTACTGGTTGGAAATACAACGACCAGAAATGGGGAGGTTTTGAAAAGAAATTAGATTATGAAGGCCAAATTGCTGGCCCGAATCTAGTATTAGTAGAAGGAGGTACATTTACCATGGGAGTTACTGAACAAGATGTAACTTACAGTTGGGATAATATCCCAAGAAGAGTAACTGTTTCTTCTTTTTATATGGATGAAACCGAGGTTTCTAATAACCATTATCGGGAATATCTGTATTGGATCAACCGTGTATTTGGTGAATCCTATCCGGAAGTAGTGCTCAATGCCTTGCCCGATACCTTGGTATGGCGTGAAGAACTTGCTTTCAATGAGCCTTTGGTAGAAACTTATTTCCGCCATCCAGCTTATGATGATTATCCAGTAGTTGGTGTATCATGGTTGCAGGCCAATGACTTTTGTAAGTGGCGTACTAACCGGGTTAATGAGATGCTCTTGATTGAAAAGGGGATCATCAATACCAACCCTGAACAAAAGGATGAGGACAACTTTGATACCGACGCCTATTTGTTTGGTCAATATGAAGGAAACGTTCGCAAGAACCTGAAAGACTTCCAGACAGGAGGTGAGCGTCGGGTTCGTTTTGAGGACGGTATCTTGTTACCTGAATACCGTTTGCCCACGGAGGCTGAATGGGAATATGCAGCACTTGCCTTGCAAGGTAACCAGATAGGTGGTCAGGATGAATTGATCTCCGATCGCCGTTTATATCCTTGGGATGGAAACACCGTACGCTATCAAAGAAGAGATAAAATGCAAGGTTTGATCCTGGCTAACTTCAAAAAGGCGAAGGGTGATTATATGGGTATGGCCGGCCGTTTGAATGACAATGCTTGTCCTACGGCACCAATACGTTCCTACCTGCCTAATGATTTTGGTCTTTATAACATGGCTGGCAACGTCAATGAATGGACGCTTGATCTTTATCGTCCATTAACAAGTACGACTTTGGTCGATGTCGACAACCAGGACTTGAATCCTTATCGGGGTAATAAATTTGAGGAGCGTATCCTTGATGAAAATGGCCGTCCGGTAGAAAAAGACAGCCTTGGACGGATTCGCTACCGCTATATCGATGACGATCAGGCTGCCAACCGCGAGAACTATAAGCGTGGTCAGGTATATAATTACCTTGATGGTGACCAGGAATCTCAAGCTTATTACGATTATGGTGCTCATACCCTGATTAGTGATAAAGCTCGTGTATATAAAGGTGGATCATGGGCCGACCGTGCCTACTGGATGTCACCAGGTACCCGCCGCTACAGAGAAGAAGACAAAGGGGATCGTTCTATCGGTTTCCGTTGTGCGATGATTCGTGTGGGTGCACCTTCTGGTAATGATCAGGCCAGTGGCAATCAGTTCAAAACCAAGACTAAGAAGCGCAAGAGAAGTCGCTACTAATAATAATTTATCCTACCCATAGGGTAAAAACTGAAAAGTCTCTATATTGGCAGGTCCATATAGAGACTTTTTCTATGAAAACAACTATTGAAGAACTTTACGATATTTTTTTAAAATATCCGGGTATTTGTACAGACACCCGTAAACTCCAACAGGGAGATCTTTTTTTCGCGCTGAAAGGAGATCGTTTTAATGGAAATCTTTTTGCTAAAACAGCCCTGGATGCTGGAGCGGCCTTTGCGATAATTGATGACCCGACTCTTGCCGATGAACCTGGAATGATCTGGGTTGACGATACGCTAAAATGCCTGCAAGACCTGGCCCATCACCACCGCAGCCAGCTAGATATTCCCATCATTGCTCTGACAGGATCAAATGGAAAAACCACTACCAAAGAATTAATGGCTGTAGTTATGGGCAGCCACTACCCTTTACAATATACTAAAGGAAACCTGAATAATCATATTGGTGTACCTCTTTCCTTACTTTCCATTGGCCCTGACGCGGAGGTGGCCATTATTGAAATGGGGGCAAACCATCAGGGAGAAATTGATGCATTATGCCGAATTGCAGCGCCTACTCACGGTTTGGTTACCAATATCGGCAAAGCTCATTTGGAAGGTTTTGGAGGCGAAGAGGGAGTTCGTAAGGGCAAATCTGAGTTGTTTCGTTATCTGGAAGAGACGGGCGGGGTCGCCTTTGTTAACCTGAGTGAGCCCCATTTGTTAGCGCTTTCCGAAGGAGTAAATAAAAGAATCTTTTATAAGCAAGATGAAGTATGTCGCAACACTGGTCCTTTCTATGCTGTTCGCCTGGTTGAGGCCAATCCGTTTGTAGTTGCGGAATTTTTAGGGGAAAATAGTCAACCCTTACAAATTAACAGTGAGTTGATTGGGCAGTATAATTTTAGTAATATCATGACAGCGATTGTTATCGGGTGGTACTTTAAAGTCCCCGGTGACCAAATCAAATCAGCAATAGAAAGTTATGTGCCAGCCAATAACCGTTCACAATTGTTGCACTTGGGAAGCAATACTTTGATATTGGATGCGTATAATGCCAATCCCAGTAGTATGCAACAGGCTTTGATGGCTTTAAAAGTAATGAAAGGGGAGAAGAAAATGGCTATTTTGGGGGATATGTTGGAACTGGGGCAGGAAAGTGAAAATGCTCATCAGGAGATTGCCCAATTGGCGAATGAACTACTTCTGGTCAATTTGGTATTGGTGGGCCCACATTTTGCAGAAATTGCCCACACTTTGAACCTTAAACATTTTGAAGATGCTACCGCATTGGGTACCTGGTTTCAGGAACAGGTTTTTGAAGATACCCTGATCCTCTTAAAAGGATCAAGAGGCATGGCCCTCGAAAAGATATTGCCTAAAGAAAACGCCGGAAAGCATTGAGTAACCGGTCGGGGAGTTCTTCTTGACAAGCCAATCGATAATCATTATAAGAGCAGGGGATAAGGCGGTGCCGATCGTATTTTTTTCTAGTTTTAACCGGAACCTGTATCCACCACCGGCCACTTCTTTTACTTTTCCAAAAGACAATCTGATCCTGCTGAAAATCAACAATGTATTCAACTAGTCCTTCTGTAGATACCGGAAAATCTTGTTTTCGGCTGTAAAACCCATCCATAAAGTACCAGATAATCTGTGCTGCTACTTGGGCAGTATATGGAATTGATGTTTCCACTGGCTGGAACCCCGTGAGGCTAAAGGCACGCATCTTATCACTCATTCCGGCGTATCGGCTGATTTGGCAAGCCTCCTCAACGGTAAATCCACTTGGCGAAGAAACGAGGTCAGGTGTCTCGGATTGTTTTAGAGACCGCAGGTGGAAGTTTAATAAATCGGCATCCCGTATAATGGGTTCCAACTCATTTGGTTCCGCTTTGCCTTTACCAAGACGGACACTTTCAAAGTTGTTGGCCTCAATCTTTTCCATCACCAATGGAGATGCAAAATGGACCTGATAACCAATCAAGCCCAAATGAAAAAGTCGGCTACGTTTTGCTGAAATGATTTCTTCCAGGTAATTTTCTTCCAGTGATGCTTCGGAATTGCCTAAGGGGATTCTTTCGTCAACAATGGCCAAACTAACCATTTCCCTGAAGGATTTATACAACGCAAGAATATGGTGTGGTTCTGCACCCAGGAGTACCGGGACTATCTTATTTTCCAGGAGTTCTTTAAAAAGGGGAATCAGGAAGGAAATGCCTGTTTTACGAACATCCCCTAAATCTACAGGTAAGGCTCCGGGGAAGAAATTACTCAAGCTGTACAAAGATTTGCGAATGTCTCTTGCTATCAATGCATCAATGCCAATAAATGCAATTCCGGATGGCTCCAGCTCGGGAAATTTATCCTGATATTTAATCAGATGTTTACCCAGTTGATAGGATTTGTAAGTGTTCTCCTTGAAGTCTTTTTTGTCAATGGGTCGTAACCAGTTTTCAAACATGCACCAAATTTTCGCTAAAATAATCAATCTCGCAAAATAGCCACTAATCCGGTAAAACTTGTGTATTGAAAAATTTTACCTTTGCGCTGCCAAATTTCGAAAATAAAAGTGATAAACCATTAAGCCTAACCAAAATGAATGAATTATTAGCACAGTATAAAAACAAAAGGCCAGAAATTGTTTTTGAATGGAAAGATTCAGAAACGGATGCAGAAGGCTGGATCGTCATTAATTCCCTGCGCAATGGTGCTGCTGGGGGAGGTACACGTATGAGGGCTGGTCTGAGCAAATCAGAGGTTATTTCTTTGGCTAAGGTCATGGAAATTAAATTTTCAGTTTGTGGCCCTGATATTGGAGGCGCAAAATCTGGTATCAACTTTGATCCGGCTGACCCACGCCGTAATGATGTACTCCGCCGCTGGTACAAAGCTGCTTTTCCCATTTTAAAAAATTATTATGGTACTGGTGGTGATTTAAATGTAGATGAGCTGAAAGATGTGATCCCCATTACAGAGGCACTGGGCCTTTGGCATCCTCAAGAAGGTATTGTAAATGGCCATTTTCATTCAACCAAAGGAGAGAAAATTAACATTATAGGACAGTTGCGTTTTGGTTGTGCTAAAATCGTGGAAGACGGCTTATTTGTACCTGATGGCCCCTACAAATATGCAGTGGCTGATCTGATTACCGGATACGGAGTTGCGGAGTCAGTGAAACATTATTACCATATTTTCCGTAAAGAAAATACAGTCGGCAAGACGGCGATCATTCAAGGCTGGGGAAATGTAGCTTCTGCTGCTGCTTCCTATTTGACATTAATGGGCGTGAAAATACTTGGCGTCATTGACCGGGAAGGAGGAATTATCTGCGAGGAAGGCATGGGAATAGAAGAAGTGAAGCAACTTTTTGTTCATAAGCAGGGCAACAAACTGGTATCTGACCAAATGCGTCCATTCCACGAGGTAAACGAAAAAATCTGGGAACTTGGAGCAGATATTTTTGTGCCAGGTGCTGCTTCTAAGCTGGTAACCCGGCAGCAGGTTGACAAAATGATAGAAGGTGGCCTTGAAGTGATTTCCTGTGGAGCAAATGTTCCCTTTACAGATGACGGAATCTTTTTTGGACCAACAGCTAGTTTTGTCGATGAAGAGGTTAGCTTAATTCCGGATTTTATCGCCAATTGTGGCATGGCCAGAGTTTTTGCTTATTTTATGCAGCGAGGAGCTCAAATGACTGATGAAGCGATCTTCGGAGATGTGTCTGAGACTATCGGTAAGGCACTAATTGATGTCTACAATGTACACCCGCAAGCAACGGGTATTTCAAAGGCAGCTTTGACACTTTCGTTGGATAAATTAATTAATAATGCAGTGGCTACAGAGTAAACAGTCCGCTTTTAGGGGTATAAATAGGAATTTTTCACCGAATTCTTTGCTTTATACCCGATTTAGGGTAAATTTTTTTGGGACAAGTTAAAATAAACAATAAATTTGTACCGGATTATTATATTGCCTTCTTTGGCACCCGGTCACGGAATTTGTCAAAGAACCAAAATTGGTGGCAACACATTAATGAGAGGCGACAACCATACCATGAGAAAACCGGTTTTTCCGGTCATGTCAGTTGAAAGGTGGGTACTTTGAGAAAACTAATGACAATCGAGAAGCTAAAGTCTCTTACATATATTAGCTTGGTACAGTTGCGTGTGCCAGGTTTAACAGAAAAGGTTTGGCGATTTTTAGTTGCCAAACCTTTTTTATTCATTAACCACATTCCATGAACTGATTTAAATTTAATCCCTATGGCGATGATTACACGTACAATTCTGACCGTCCTTTTCTGCATAGGACTTATGACATCAACTTACGCTCAGCCAGGCCAAAGTACTGCTAAACCTGGAAACATGCTGGAAGTTGGTGCTCACGGTGGCTACTTTTTTGTAGCTGGCGATGTAAAACAAAAACCTGGTTATGCTGGAGGTATCCACGTGCGAAAGGCACTGGACTACGTCTTTTCATTAAGGCTCGATTTAATGTATGGACAGGCCTCAGCAGAAACTGATATTCGAGAATTTGATATGACCTGGATGTCCGGATCAGCACTGGCAATTATGAGCTTAAGTAATTTTCGGTTTGACAAAGGTGTCCGGAAAGTCAATTATTACGCATTGGCCGGTGCAGGAGCCAATTCCTTTAAATCGGAATTCCGTAATGAGAACACACCCAGACCACCAGCTCCCCGGGAAGTCGTTCCGCAGGAGATTGCCCCGCATGTAGTGCTAGGTGCCGGTATTGCCTTCCGTTTGTCTAATCGATTCAATATTGGCCTTGAGCATCAGGCCGGAATGCTTTTTGGCAATCGTGCCGATATTTTGGATGGAACAGATGAAGAAGTGAATGAAAGTTCCAACTTCCGGGATATTTTTAACTATACCCGTATTAATCTGAATTTTAACCTGGGCAACCCATCGAATAAATCTGAGCCATTATATTGGATAAATCCATTGGAAGACGTAATGGAGGATATCGCTTCTGTGAAACAACGCCAGGATGATTTTATGCTTGACTCAGACGGTGATGGCGTAGTTGATGCCTTGGATCAAGAACCTGATAGTCCTGTTGATGCTCCGGTTGACACTAAAGGACGCACACTGGATAGTGATCGGGATGGTATTGCAGATTACAAAGACAAAGAGCCTTATTATCCTCCACGTGCAGGCGAACGAGTGAATAGTGATGGTGTAGTGGTCAATCCATTAGGCCCCCAAGGCGGCGGCGGTGGTGTTACCGAAGGTCGCGTACAGGAAATGATTGATCAGGCATTAGAAAAATATCGGGTGACTGAGCAGAATAATTCTGTGGCCGATTGGTTCTTGCCAATGATTCACTTTGCGACGGATAGTTATACCGTTAAATACTCTGATTTTGGCAACCTGGCTAGTATTGGACGTATGATGAAATCGAATCCTAACCTAAGGTTGGTCGTCGCTGGTCATACGGATCAAACGGGCAATGAGTCTTATAATGACAAATTGTCCTACCTCAGGGCAAAAGCCATTGTCGATCATCTGGTAACCAATCACGGAATTGGAAGAGGCCGTTTGTTAATCCAATGGAAAGGTAAATCCAATGCTTTGGTACCCAAATCAGCGAGCTATATGAACCGTAGGGTTGAATTTAGGGCCGCTCAGTCTGATGATTATGAAATGGATCCTCCAGCCGGCGGAAGTAGTGGAAAATCTGGGTATTAATCCGATGTAATAACCGTTAATTACGCACAAAAAAAAAGCGGATAATCTCGAGTGAGATTACCCGCTTTTTTTGTTTAGTTCATGTTTGGAGGCCAACCATACGCTTGCGCTTAAGCTTCAGCGTAGGAGCATTGGCTGCATTGGATCACTTTTTAGATGACACTTTCCCGACCTAGCGGTTTCCCTTCGGCGGGACAGGCTGTTATTTTTCTTGTCCGTACCTCAGGGTATGAATTTCAAAAAAGCCTTGCTTCATCAAAAAATGGACACTTTTTGCTACAAAAGCAGACCACCAAACAAGAACTTAGCAGTTGCAGTAGCCATTTTGCTGTATATTCGGATTCTTGTCGATGTCTCTCTGTAGCAATAGCCTGGTAGCTGTTTAGAGAAAAAAGGATAAACTATCCTTCATGAATAATTGTTAAATTGCCATTAATTAGAAGCAATGCTATTTTTGCCTGGATTGACAATAAATACAGGCATAATTAATGGTCTGATTATCATGATAATGGCTAAAAAAGCAAGAAGTACGCATATTGTAGAACAGGCAGAAGCACTCATTCCAACCCCGTGGGGACTTTTTAGAATGATAGCATTTTCAGAGGGAAGAGATGATTGGATGCCTCATCTGGCGATGGTTCACGAGAATTTTGACCCTAGTAAACCGGTTCTTACCCGAATTCATTCGGAATGTATAACCGGTGATCTTTTTGGGTCACGTCGTTGTGATTGTGGTGAGCAATTGCACAAATCCATGGAGATGACTGCCGCTCAGGGTGGGGTAGTGCTCTATCTGCGGCAAGAAGGACGCGGCATCGGGATTATCAATAAACTTGAAGCCTACAATCTCCAGGATAAAGGATTGAATACCATTGATGCCAATTTGCATTTGGGATTGGAGGTAGATGCTCGTCAATATGGTATTGCATTGGATATGCTGCAATCACTGGGCATTGAAGCTATCCATTTGTTGACAAACAATCCGGAAAAAATCGAAGCCTTTGAGCATTCTCCAGTGGAAGTTCTGAGTCGTCAAGCCCTGATTATTGAACCCAATGATGATAACCGGGAATACTTGAAAACAAAGGAAACGGGGATGGGGCATTTATTCTAATTCGACCAAACTGAATTAATCGACCATTAGGACAATCTTTCCCTGGTTTTGGTTACTCTCCATATACCTGTGTGCCTCAGCAACAGATTCCCAATTGTATACGGAATCGATTATTGCTTTAAGGTTGCCAGTGGAAAAGTGGTGCCAGTAATGTTTTTGAAAATCTTGGATCAATCGAATTTTATACTCCAGGTTACGAGCCCGCAAAGTGGATCCCATCAATTTTAGTCGGTTTCGCAAAAGCGGAGCAATGTTGACGTCAGAAGGGTTTACTCCTCCCATAAAAGCAAGCTGCACCAGTCGCCCTTCCATGGCCAGGCTATTTAAATTGGCTTGAAAATAGGGTGCTCCAATAAAATCAATAATGACATCAACGCCTTGTTTTTCGGTAAATGCAGCAATAACTGCTTCGAAATTATCTTTTTTATAATCAATCATAAGATCGGCACCCAAATAGTCACACAAGGTATGCTTGGCCGCTGAGGCAGTAACAATGACCTTTGCACCAATCATTTTAGCTAGTTGAATAGCAGCCGTTCCTACGCCACTTGCTCCCGCATGGATTAATATTTTTTCTCCGGCCTGTAAATCAGCCAGCCAGTGAATGGCTTGAAAAGCAGTCAGAAAAACTTCGGGGATTGCCGCTGCTTCTTCATAATTCATTTCAGCTGGAATAGACATCGCCATATCTCCATGAATATTGATGTATTGGGCATAACCTCCGCCAGCTAGGAGGGTACATACACGGGCTCCGATATCCCAATTGATTACCTTTTTTCCAATAGCGACTATTTCCCCTGCTACCTCAAGGCCAGGAATGGGGCTTGCACCTGGAGGTGGAGGATATTTGCCCATCCTTTGCAACAGGTCGGCACGATTAAGGGCTGTTGCCCTGACTCGGATTAAAACCTCACTTTCTCCAATTTGTGGAGTGGGCCAATCAATGAATTCCAGTTTTTCCGGTCCGCCAAATTCATGGATGGAAACGGCTCGCATTTTAGCAGGTACAGACATGTAGGATATTGAAGGTAAATGATAACTGACAAGATACTCAAAATTATCTGGCCTTAGCCCGTCCTTTTGCGGCAAAAGCAGCCTTTATATTTTTATTGGGTTCAACATTTTTTGCTGCTATAGGTTGACACTTCCACACCGGGTTATAGTATTTATCTTCATGATCGTAGCGGCAGATCATCGTTTGATCGTTACCTTGTGGCCGGTATACAAATGCCTGATTATCATAGATTTTACTAATGGTATATTCTGCATGAAAAACTGTTTCCAACTGCTGGCCATTCCAAAAGTAAAAAGCTTTTTCTATACCAGCATAACAACCAATGGTCATGGTACTGGCTTCAAAAATAAATATGCCTGGATACGGTTGATCTTTCAAAACGCGGATGAGCGCACTAGCGGTACAATCTTCAAAAACACAGAGACCGGGAACAGTGGTTTGGGCCATCAATTTCCCGGCGGATATAATTTTGATATCAGCTTTGATATCCTGCAGGTTTTTTCTTTTTTGAGAGGAAATGCCTAACATGATGAGCTCATTTTTGTTGTCACCATTCAAGTCGGAAAAGGTCCAGCTTTTGGCAATATTCCCTCCCCAAACAAATCCCTTGAATGTTTTGCCGGAGTCTGATACACCTTTTACCTGGTACCAAATGTCGCCATAGCCACCAATTTCATCTTCCGGATATTGATAGGCTTTATATCCAATATTGGTCACTTCTTTTCCAATAGGCAAAGACAAAAGCACAGAAGAATTAAGCGTCGGATGGCTATAAACCGGACTGGACTGACCAAAAATGTACAAGGCACTGCCGTCGGTATATAATTTTTCAGTTTGAGCACGCTGATGAAACCATTCGTAAAAATCTTTATAATCCTCGTTAACAAAACGGGGTTGTGCCAGCAGGGCGAATTGGGAAATGTTGATCAGGATAAAAGCCAAAAATATCGTTCTCATAATTATGGATTTTTATTCAGTCCTGAAAAAAACGAAATTTAAGCAAGCGACGAGCCTACTCATACCTGCGAGCCTTATTCAGCAGGTGGGGGAAGCGAATATAGAATGGTAACGGTTATGAAGTCAGTAATGTTCTGGAGTTCAGTGTCTTAAATGTGAAGAAAGTATTTACACTGGTGGAATAGATATATTTAAAAACATAATAAAAAACCTAATTATTGCCCGAACTACAATTATTTTCTAAAATTTCATTTCGAGGTATCAGCTATTACAGCTTAAAGTCAGCATCAATCCAGCCTCTGATAACAGCATGGGCCGCGGCGTCTGTAAAACTTTTGACCAGTAATATTTCTGGTTCAACTGGGGCTAGCGCAATGACTTGATTGATCCGGTCAGCCCTTTTTTTATGTGCCACATCGCGGATATATATCGCAGGAACACGGCCTGGAAATTTTTTTGCGATGTTTAGATAAATGTCGAGATCTTTTTCTCCACTATCACCAATAAGCAGAAAGGGAAGGTTTGGGTAGGTTTGTAAAATTTGAGCAATTTGTTCGTATTTATGCCCCTGGTAAGTAGGATGTCTTTCTTCATAGGGAATACCAAAGTCCCTCAATAATATGGGCCCTTTGGGGAAATCATTACTCGTTAAAAACTCTTCAAGTAAATCGTAAAGATTCCAGGGACCATTGGACACATAAAAGAAAGGACGATTGGCTTTTAATACACCATTGCCTACTTCCAGGGCCCGGTATAGAGCACTGCCTGTTTGAATAGCTTTTCTACTACCGGCATTGAGTAGTAGTGTTCGATAAATGGCCTGCCACTTGAGGAACGAAGTAACTCCTGTATCCAGAATGGTATCATCAATATCACTAATGATGCCAAAATCTGCCTGGCCAGGGATCAATATTTCTCCTGTTGCAGAAAGCTCTGCGTCCTGCCAGGGTGTTTTTAATAAATTGACTTTGTATGGAAACCAGGTATTGCCTTCCGTATCAAGGCTGGTGGGCAAGGAATAATCCAGTTTGAAGTAGCCTTCTGGATCCGTTGTTTTATCAAATTGATAAGTTCCAATTTGGATATTAATCTCTGCTCCTGGAATTTCATCGCTGCGAAACCTGTTCAGGTTATTGCGTAATATGCGATAATGGCCGCCTTGTTGATCGCTGATGATAAATTTGTTCTTGAGTATCCGGCCACTAAGGATAATCCGATTTTTCTGCCCAAATCCACGGTAGGAACTAATAATTAAGGGCGACTGAGCATTCAATCCAAATAAACGTTTCAGTGGAAAGGTAATCAAGTCAATTAGGTAATTGAGTAACCCCAGCCAACCTCTGCTACGTTTCTGAAATCGTGAAAACAACATTTTTGGGTTTAAATTACAGAATCACGCTTCAAAAAGGGAATCTACAAAAGCTTGTTTGTTAAAGATCTGCAATTTGTCGATTGATTCTCCGACGCCAATGTATTTAATAGGGATTTTAAACTGATCTGATATTCCTATGGCTACGCCACCTTTTGCAGTGCCATCTAGTTTGGTCAATGCAAGGGCAGTTACATCGGTAGCATTAGTAAAGTGGGTGGCCTGTTCAATCGCATTTTGACCAGTAGTTGCATCCAGAACCAATAATACTTCATGAGGGGCACCCCCTAATTTTTTGTCGATGGAGTTTTTGATTTTTGTCAACTCCTTCATCAGATTGATTTTGTTGTGCAGACGCCCCGCAGTATCAATTAAGGCAACATCACAACCGTTTTTGATCGCATATTCAGTGGTTTCATAGGCAACAGCAGCCGGATCAGTATGCATACCTTTGCTATAAAAGTCACAACCTACCCGGTCGGCCCAAATTTTCAATTGGTCAACAGCTGCGGCCCTAAAGGTATCGCCGGCTCCCAGCACTACCTTTTTGCCTTGTTTTTTGTATTGGTGAGCCAGTTTGCCAATCGTTGTAGTTTTACCTACACCATTTACACCCACTACCATAATGATGGCAGGCTTTTCTGTTGTCGGCAAAGTAAACTCTTCCAGATCAATTGTGTTGTTTTCGGCAAGTAATGACACAATTTCACTGCGAAGGATACCATTTAACTCGGAGGTATTCAGGTATTTATCTTTGGCCACACGTCCTTCGATTCGCTCTATTATTTTCACAGTGGTTTCAAGGCCTACATCTGATGAAATGAGTATATTTTCCAATTCATCAAGAACTTCCTCATCAACAGTGGATTTTCCGGCAACGGCTTTGGTGAGTTTGTTGAAAAAATTGGATTTGGTTTTTTCCAAACCTTTATCCAAATCTTCTTTTTTTTCTTTGCTGAAAAATTTATTGAAAAAGCTCATTCTTTTCTTTTTTAGAACCAATAAATATACAAAGAGGCTTCTCTATTGACAGAAAAGCCTCTTTGATGAAAAAGGATAGACAGGGAAAAGCATTATTTCTTTTCCATGAATTCCTTCATTTTATCTTTGTGTATCATTACTTCCTTATAGGTGTATTTTCCAGTTTTAGGGTCTTTAATGCTCTGTACGATTTTTACAAAATCGCGACCGGAACCTGCGTTAGCAGCACGTTGAGCAACCCTTGCGTTTTTCGATACTTTTGCCATTGTATTTAGATTTTTATACCCAGAGAAAAATTATAGTCCCAAATTTAGTCATTCAGATCCCGACATGCAAGTGCAGGCCTTATTTGATTTCTCTGTGGACAGTCATTTTCTTTAAAATCGGATTATACTTCTTAAGTTCCAGACGGTCTGGCGTGTTTTTCCGGTTTTTCTCGGTTACATAACGAGAAGTGCCGGGCATACCACTAGTTTTATGCTCAGTGCACTCTAAAATAATCTGGATACGATTACCTTTGCTCTTCTTAGCCATTTTTCCTAATTAATAAGAATACAATAAATTACTTACTTAGCTTTACTCCAGTATCTACACCTTTGGATTCCAGCTTTTTCAGGTAGGCATACAAGCCCAGTTTGCTGATCGTCCGCATTGCGTGTGATGATACTTTTAAAGTTACCCATTGCTCCGTTTCAGGGATGAAAAAACGCTTCTTTTGCAAATTAGGCAAAAAGCGACGTTTTGTTTTCCGATTAGAGTGAGAAACATTATTTCCCGAAATCGGACGTTTTCCAGTAAGTTGACAGATTCTTGACATGATTACAATCTTTGAAATTCTCTGCTACACAATTCGTTCAAAAAATAGTGACTCCGAAAGGACTCGAACCTTTAACCTCCTGATCCGTAGTCAGGTGCTCTATCCAATTAAGCTACGGAGCCAAAATAAAAAAAAAAACAGTTTAACTCCTGAAATCTGGATTCGAACCTTTAACCTTCCCGATGTGAAATCGGGATGCTCTATCCAATTAAGCTATGGAGCCAAAATGCTGATTTATAAGTATTTAAGGAGATTCTTTTATCGCCTTTTTTTTGACCACTATACACTCAGAAGAGGTGTAATTGCCAAATGGAATGCAAATGTAGGATTGTTTCATCAAACAAACAAGATAATTTAGGAAAAAAGTTCAGTGGAATAAGGCTTTTGATCAATCAAGGCTTTGATGTTCCTTAAAATCAGTCATCTAAACTTCCATTGCCGCTCGTGACTCAAGTTGCAAACTTCCAAAAAATAATGTTAAAATCCTACTTTTCTGTAACTTCCTCAGCTTAATCAATGTCGCATTTTTTCAATACTCGGAATTAAAACCCCAGTAATTTTGCCTCATGAATCAAATGAAAACAATCAAATCCAAAATAATTTATCAATGAAACCTATCACATTTTTTATCAGCCTTTTGGCCATTGGTCTCTTAGTGACTAATTGCACAGAAAAAGAAAGCCCTGTACTAACAGCAAGTACTCAGGGTGAGCCATCCCCGGGTGCAGCAACTGGGAAGATGAGTCATGAACAGCATGTGGAATACGGAAAACATCTTGTAGAAATTATGGGATGCCACGATTGCCATTCACCAAAAGTTATGACCGATCATGGGCCAGTTCCAGACCCTAGTCGTCTGCTCTCCGGCCACCCTGCAAATGAAAAACTGCAACCGGTAACTGACAAGAAAGTGTTGGAAAACTACGCTCTTTTTAACATGAGCCTAACTGCGGCCATTGGCCCTTGGGGTACCTCTTTCAGTGCCAACCTCACACCCGATGATACAGGCCTTGGCAACTGGTCGCTTGACCAATTTATAAAAGCACTCCAAGAGGGAAAGTTTAAAGGAATGGACAATGGACGGATGTTATTACCACCAATGCCTTGGCAAAATTTTGTAAACTTAACCAACAATGAAATTGCCGCGATATGGGCTTATTTGCAGTCCATTCCACCAGTGAATAATGTAGTACCTGCGCCTATACCACCAATGGGTTAAATCAAACCAAGGGGCCAGCGAGGGATAACTTCTATTCTTCGCTAACTCCTAAGTGCATGTTTGGAGGTCACCCTTTGGGCCCAAAACGCCTCTTTTTTGCTGATACTTTGTTGCTTTTTTTGACCGTATCTTCCAGATATGCTCCGCAAAAAGCGCCTCGTTTCACCAAAAAATTGACACTTTTTGCCT
>BQJU01000039.1 GCA_021604865.1 Saprospiraceae bacterium
GATCAGCGAAAAAACGGGCTATCCTACCGAAATGCTTGAACTTGATATGGATATGGAGGCCGACCTGGGCATTGATTCTATCAAACGTGTAGAAATATTCGGCACCATGATTGAGCAATATCCTGAAGTATCTGGCATCAACCCACAAGAACTGACCGAGCTGCGCACGTTGCGTCAGATTGTAGGCTATATTGGTGGAAAGGCAGACGGAAAAAAGTAAATAGCCCGCCGCTAACACCGACCACTCCTACTCCCACTTTGGGGATAGTTAGCACGGGCCGTTTTCATGGAGTGGAACGCAGCGAAATAGGCTTGACCTATTTACCCGTTCCTGATTTTCTGGCATTTAGTTTGCCAGAGACTCACATTGCCTTGATTACCAATGAGGGCTCCCTGTTGACTACCAAAGTACAGGAAGCGTTGGAAAAGCAGGGCAACAAAGTGGTAATATTGAATTTGCCCCAGCTTAACAAAGCCACGACAGGCAATGTCATCGACCTTGTGGAAACCACTGATGAAGCCATCGCAACAGCTTTGGCTACGATAGAACAGCAATATGGCAAAGTGGGTACATTCATCCATTTGCATCCACATCTGGAATTTCAGAATGGGCAGTTTGCCCAGCATTTTCAGCAGGATAAAACTATTGTAAAAACCGTCTTTTTACTGGCCAAACACCTGCAAAAACCCCTCAACGAGTTGGGGCAAAATCAGCGTGCCAACTTCCTGACCGTATCCCGTTTGGATGGACAATTAGGATTGGGTAAACGGGGTAATGTTTCCGTTGTTGGTGGAGGATTGACCGGGTTGGTGAAATCACTCAACCTGGAGTGGTCGCCAGTATTTTGTCGAGCAGTTGATATTCAACCAGAATTGGCTGTTGAGGAAATTGCAGGCCAGGTTATTGCTGAATTGCACGATGCTGATCTGAATCACATAGAAGTGGGCTATAGCCAACAAGGCCGCCAAACCATTAGTGCCATTCCGGTAGACACTCAGGAAAATCAGGAAATCAGGACTACAGTAACTCCGGATTCCGTCTTTCTGGTTAGTGGTGGTGCTCGTGGTGTTACAGCAAGTTGTGTGGTAGAAATGGCTCAATCATTTGCTTGCAAGTTCATCCTGCTAGGTCGCTCGGATGATGCTTTTGAAGTACCGGCTTTCGCCAAAATGGAATCCGATGA
The DNA here is from genome assembly GCA_021604865.1 of Saprospiraceae bacterium. GTDB lineage: Bacteria > Bacteroidota > Bacteroidia > Chitinophagales > Saprospiraceae > BQJU01. The sequence goes on from BQJU01000039.1 coordinate 1,185, forward strand.
AAGCACTCTGAAGCGGTTGATTATGGAAGACATGAAAGCTAGGGGGGAAAAACCGAATCTTGCAACCGTTAAGTCCATTTTCAACAACATCATTGCCAAAAAAGAAATTGAAGATACGCTTACGCAAATCCGGGAAGCAGGCGGACAGGCCATTTACCTAAAAGGAGATGTTACCCGCCTGGCTACTTTAAAGCCGGGTTTGGCAAAAGCCACTGCCACCCTTGGCCGCATCACTGGTATTATCCACGGTGCAGGTCGGTTGGCAGATAAATACATACAGGACAAAACGGAAACCGATTTTGAAAATGTCTTATCGGTTAAACTGGATGGTTTGCTGATTTTATTGCAGTGTGTCGATATCCACCACCTGGACCATTTAATCCTCTTTTCCTCAGTAGCCGGATTTTATGGCAATGTAGGGCAGACAGATTATGCGATTGCCAATGAAATCCTGAGTAAAGCGGCCCATTTATTCAAAACCAATCATCCGAACACTCAGGTTTCCGCCATTAACTGGGGTGCCTGGGACGGCGGTATGGTGAGTCCGGAGCTAAAGAAAAAGTTCGAAGAGGCTGGTGTTAGCCTGGTCAATAGCCAGGGCGGAACAGCCATGATGGTGAATGAATTGAATGTGGCTTATGCCAATCAACCTCAGGTGATCATCGGTGGAACCTTACCCATGGCCATCAGCCATATCAGCGATCAGCTGCAAACCTTCCATGTTCATCGTAAACTCGACCCGGATCAAAATCCATTCCTGATGCATCACGTTATTCAGGGCAACGCAGTTTTGCCGGTCGTGAATGCTGTGGGTTGGATGGCTCAAAGTTGTGAACGACTTTATCCGGATTTCCGCATTTACAAAGTGGAAGATACCCGGTTATTTAAAGGCGTCGTATTTGATGGCCAGCAACCGACTGACTTTACACTTGAATTGAAAGAAATAGAAAAAGGTAAAACATCCATCGTTTTCGAAGCTACGGTTTTAAGTCAAGGTGGGAAATTACCTACCTACCATTATAAAGCCAAAATCACGCTGGTACATCGCCAGGAGAAAATGGCCAGACCTACCTTTGAACACCAGCTGAGTGGCACCTATACGGCAAGTGAGGGCTCCGTTTTATATCAGGATGGATCGTTGTTTCACGGTAAATATTTCCAGGGCATTGAAAGCATACTCGACTGGAACCGGGAAGGCATTGTCTTGTCTTGTCGTGCACCTGAGGTACCCCTTTCTGAACAAGGGCAATTTCCCATAGGCACTGTCAATACCTTTTTTAGCGATATCCAATACCAAGGTATGGTGATCTGGGTACAAAAATACCATGACGGCGCCAAGAGTTTGCCTTTGCAGACCAAATCTGCCACCATTTACGAAGCAGTGCCTTTTGGCAAAGAACTATTTGTGAAGGTGAATATCGTCGAAGATACCGAATTCAAGATGATGGCCAATTGCACCGTTTATGATGAAGACGGAAAGGTGTATATGTATACAGAAGGCGCAACGGTAACTGTCTCAAAAGACCTTAAATGGTAAATAAGCAGAAATCCAAAATAGCAATCATTGGCATGTCGGGCCTATTTCCGGGTTCTTCCAAATCGGAGGAATTCTGGGATAATCTGATGGCTGGTAAAGACCTGACCGGCCTGGCTACGAAGGAAGACTTTGGCGTCGATCCCGAACTTTTTTTCCAACCGGAGAAAGGGGTTGTCGATAAATGTTATTCCTTGCGTGGCGGGTATATCCGGGATTTTCATTTCGACCCGGAAGGGTATCAGTTACCGGCTGACTTTCTAGCCCGGCAGGATAAATTGTATCAATGGTCGTTATATGTAGCCCGGGAAGCCCTGCGCGATACCGCCTATCAAGATCAACCCGATATTTTGAAAAAATGTGGGTTGATTCTCGGTAACTTGTCTTTCCCTACCGGTTCTTCGCATAAACTATTGGCTCCTGTATATACCCAAACAGCGGAAAACGCCCTACGCGAATTATTAAATGATTCAGCATTCAGTCTGGAATCACAAAAGGACGCCGAACCCAAGAATGATATACTAGCTTATACCCCTTCTCAAATGGTGGCCGAAGCCCTGGGTTTAGGTGCCAGCCATTATGCCCTGGATGCAGCATGTGCCACGTCCTTATATGCCATCAAACTGGCCTGCGATGAATTGATGACTGGCAAAGCCGACCTGATGCTGGCCGGAGCCGTTTGCGCCTCCGATCAGCTTTTCATACACATGGGTTTTTCCATTTTTCACGCCTATGCTCCTGCCGATCAGAAATTTGTGCCCCTGGATAAAAATTCAGCCGGGCTCGTTTCTTCCGAAGGAGCCGGAATGGTGCTACTCAAACGCCTGGAAGATGCCGAACGTGATGGCGACCATATTTTAGGTGTCATCGGTGGTATTGGCTTGTCGAATGACGGCCGGGGGAAATTTTTACTCAGCCCCAACCCTAAGGGGCAACGGCTAGCTTTTGAGCGGGCTTACGCCCAATCCGGCATTAGCCCTGAGGCGACCAGCTACCTGGAATGTCATGCTACCGGCACCCCATTAGGCGATAAGACGGAAATGAATTCCATCGCCGACTTTTTTAGCCAATATGGTACGCGGCCCATGCTGGGATCTGTCAAATCAAATATGGGACACCTGCTAACTGCCGCGGGCATGACCGGTCTTTTTAAAGTCCTGCTGGCAATGGATAAAGGCATCATCCCCCCCAATATCAACCTAAAAGACGCCCTGGTAGCCGACAATGGATGGGAAGGTCGGGAACAAATGATCCTGGAAGCAACACCCTGGAAAGCAACGGACAAACAAGCAGGCATCAACTCCTTTGGATTTGGAGGCACCAATGCCCACATGGTTATCTGGAAGGCTGATGGGCATGAAAATATAAAAGAAAATCCGTCAGTTTCCAACAACGACATATCCACTTCGGAGATAGCAATTGTAGGGATGGATGTACACTTTGGAGCTTGTTCTACCCTTGAAGATTTTTATACGTCCATTTACGAAGGCCGCCAACATTTCCGGGAATTGCCCGAAGGCCGATGGAAGGGATTTGATGAAAATCAGGAACTCTTAAAATCTTACGGATTCACAGATGGTAAAGCACCACGGGGTGCCTATATTGAAGATTTTGAAATTGACCTATTACGGTATAAAATCCAGCCGAAGGAAGCCGAAACTTTAGAGCCCCAGCAAGCCTTAATCCTAAAGGTAGCCGATAATGCTTTGAAGGACGCCGGATTAGACGAAAGTCAAAATGTGGCCGTGCTTATTGCCATGGAATCGGAATTAGCCATCCATCATTATCTGGCGCGCTGGGATAGCAGCTGGCAATTGGAAGAAGCATTGGAAAAAAGTGGCATCGACTTAAATGATGACCAAAGACAGCAACTGGAAGGCGACCTGAAAAATAGCATGTACTACCGCGAGGGTTCACAAACGCCTAGTCAGCATACCAGTTTTGTAGGCAATATTATGGCCAGCCGCATTGCCGCCCTTTGGGATTTTTCCGGACCTGCATTTACCGTTTCCTGCGGAGAAAATTCCGTTTTCAAAGCACTGGAAGTGGCCCAAAATTTACTGAGCCTCGGAGAAGTAGACGCAGTGGTTGTAGGTGGTGTAGACTTTTCAGGAGGCCTGGAAAATGTATTGCTGCGAAATCACCAGGAAGGTATCAACCCTAATCCCAACCCCAGCTTAAGTTTCAATCAAGGAGAAAATGGTTGGTTAGTTGGAGAAGGAGCTGGAGCCGTCGTCCTCAAACGCACTGACCGGACCAATCCAGACAAAATATACGCTGTAATAGAAGCCGTTGGCAAAGCCGCAGAAAGTCTGGACGTAGGTTATATCGAATTGGCAGCAACTGGCTTTAACGAACAAGATAAAAAAGAACAAACTCAATTATTTAATACGTCACAGGCACAAGCAGTTGCCCTAGGCAGTGTCAAAACCAATATTGGTCATACCTATGCCGCTAGTGGTATTGCTGCGTTAATCAAAACGGCTTTGTGTTTGCATCACCGCTTCATACCTGGGATCCCCAATTGGCGAGGACCAAAAGAAGCTGGCCAGTTTGAGCAAACCAACTATTATTTTCCCACTCAGTCCCGGCCATGGATTTTACAAAATGGTCAGTCCAGACGAATGGCAGCAGTCAACGGGTTGGAAGGATTGCAAATCAGGCTTTCAGAACCAGCGGAGTTTGTATCAAAAGACCTGGATTTTTTGCGCCACAGCGCTCCCCAGCTCATTCCATTAAAAGGAGACACAGCGGAAGCATTACTTCAACAACTTTCAGCGCTGGAAATTGCATTGGAAACGCCTATTGAACTTTCTGAAATTGCGGGACAATTTTTCAAAAAATTCAAGGAGAAGAAAGGGGTATTTACGCTGGCGTTGGTGGGCAAAACAAAAACTGCCCTACAGCAGGAAATTGCTTTTTTCACAAAGATGTTGCCGGCCGCTTTTCAGCAAAAAAGCATTCTAAAAACACCAAAAGGAAGCTATTTTACGCCAAATCCATTGGCATCAAAGGGAAAGGTGGCTTTTGTATATCCGGGTTCAGCCACGGCTTATACACAATTGGGGCAGGATATTTTCCAACTTTTCCCAGATTTATATCCCCACTTTGAGCAAATCGACTCCAGGCTGGATCAGTTTATCTGGCCGGATTATTTATATCCTAAATTATTAAATACCACAGATACCGGGCCGAATATCCATAGTGATGCCATTGCTATGATGTCGGTCGGCGTGTTCTTTTCAGCGATCTTTACCCATTTGTTACGGAAAAAACTCCAACTTGAACCGGATATTGCTTTTGGTTACAGCATGGGTGAATGCAGTAGTATGTGGTACTCCCTTGGCCTTTGGGCACCTACCGAGACCAAAGAATTTCAGGAATCTCCCATATTCAAAAACCGCTTTTCCGGAGCACTGGAGTTGCTGGCTGATCATTGGGGCATTTCTTCGAAAGAAGCTCAAAAACGTTGGGTCAGCCTCATTTTGCTGGCACCAAAGGAAAAAGTAGAAGCCCTGATTGCTAATGAGGAGCGCGTTTATTTGACTTTTGTCAATACCGCCACCGAAGTCGTCATTTCCGGCGACCGGGAAGCTTGTACGGCCATCGCCACCAAGCTGGGCTGTGAAGTAGTAGAAATTCCCTTCCAAAATGTCATCCACCACGATTTTTGTGGCCGGGAACGGGAAGGCTTGTTAAAAATGCACCATTTTCCACTGCAAGAGCACCCAGCGATAGATTTCTATTCCAGCATTAGCGGGGATAAGATACAGATGGACAGCCTCAAAATAGCGGAGAATTCAACGACTGTTTGTTGTGAACAAGTGGATTTTCCGACCAATGTGAAAAACATCTATGCTGCTGGGGCACGAATCTTTATAGAACTAGGGGCCAATGCTACCTGTACGGGCTGGATCAAGACTATCCTGAAAAAAGAAGAGCACCTCGCCGTAAGCATCAACCAAAAGGGTAAAGCAGACGGGCAGGCACTGATAGAATTATTGGCCCAATTACTGAGCCATGGCCTTTCTCTTGATTTATCTGTGCTGTATCCGGAAACAGAAAAGCGGCAGCAGCCCAGAAGTTTTTTGAAAAAAATCATTCCGGGAGGAGCGCGGATTTACGACATTTTATTGAGCGACTCCAACCGGGAACAGTTTGCAGGATTGGCTAAAAAACGCCACCACAAAACACTAGTGACTGAATCTGCCCTGGTGCTAACCGAAGCAAGCATTGGTTCAAAACAGGCTTCTGCTTCTACATCCAATTTATCAACTTCAACCATTGTAATGGAATCCAATACAGCTATACCCCAGGGTATTTCAACCGACCAAAGCGATAAGCTAGGCGAAAATGGCCTAAAATTATGGGACTTTAGTTCCGGTGAACAACTTGAGGGCAAAGAAATCGTCTTCTCACAAGAAGACCTGGAGGAGTTTGCTACTGGCAAAATCGCCAATGTTTTTGGTCCCGAATACGGCATCATCGATACGTATAGTCGTCGAGTGATGCTCCCCATGTATCCGTATCTGTTAGTGAGCAGGGTGACCGGTTTGAAGGGTAAAATGGGGGAATTCAATCCTTCCTTCATGCAAACGGAATACGATATCCCCTACAATGCCTGGTTCACCACCGACCGGCAGATTCCTTGGGCAGTATCCGTTGAGTCCGGCCAGTGTGATCTCTTGCTGATTTCCTACCTGGGCATCGACTTTCAGAACAAAGGGAAGCTGGTTTATCGCCTATTGGATTGCACCCTGACATTTGTTGACGATCTGCCTTTTGAAGGGCAGACCTTACGGTATGATATTTCCATCAATTCCTTTGTGCGAAATGGAGAAAATTTATTGTTTTTCTTTAGTTATCGCTGTTATGTCGAAGACCGCCTCGTCCTGAAAATGGATGGTGGCTGTGCTGGATTTTTCACCGATCAGCAACTGGAAGAGGGCAATGGAGTAGTCTATACAGAAAGTGAGTTAGAGCTTAAACGCATCGCTCCTAAGCGTTACTTCACGCCACTATTGAAAACAAAAAAGACAACCTTTAATAAAGAGGATCTACGCCACCTGATCAATGGGGAGATGGAGAAATGTTTTGAAGATGAATCCTATTTTGCCAATGGCCGCAATCCTTCGCTCTGTCTGCCACCCGAAAAGATATTGATGATCGACCACATCACATCTGTTGATCTGACCGGTGGTGCTTATGGGCTGGGATATATCGTGGCTGAAAAAGATTTAAATCCCGATGACTGGTATTTCCCTTGTCATTTCCGGGATGATGAAGTGCTGGCCGGTTCTTTGCAGGCGGAAGGCGGCGGCAACTTGCTGCGCTTTTTTATGTTGATGCTTGGCTTGCAAAGACTCACTAAAGATGCCCGCTATCAGCCGGTGTTTGACCTTCCTCAAAAAGTACGTTGCCGCAAACAGGTGACCCCCAAGGATACCAAACTCATTTATAAGCTGGAAATTAAAGAAATCGGCTTGATTCCCAATCCTTATGTGATTGGTGACCTGGAGATTATTTCCGATGGCGTAGTAACCGTTCATTTTGAGAACCTGGGTTTGCAATTGCGAGAAAAAGACAATCCCAGATACCTCGAAGAAACAGCTGGCATCAAGATTCCGGCCCGTTCGGAAGGAGCTTTAATGAATGAAAAAGACATCACCACCTTTGCGCTGGATGATTTGTCGAAGTGTTTTGGTGAAGAATTTGCGGTTTATGATGGTCGTACCGTTTCCCGCCAACCCAATACGGATTTGCAACTCATTTCCCGGGTACTCAAAATCGACGGCGAACGGCACCATTTCAAACAACCTTCAACCATCTATGCCGAATACGATGTGCCTGTGGATGCCTGGTATTACAAGCAGAATTCCAATGTGACCATGCCTTATTCCGTGTTGATGGAAATAGCGTTGCAGCCTTGTGGTTTATTAGGTGCCTATCTGGGCAGTACCTTACAATTTGCCGATAAAAATCTCTATTTCCGTAACCTCGATGGTGATGGGGAGTTATTTGATTTACCCAATGGTACCGACCTTAGGGGTAAAACGATCAGTAATAAGGCTGTATTGGTTTCCTCGGTAGCCCTGGGTGGTACGATTTTACAAAACTATACTTTCGAACTGTCTGTAGATGGGCAGGTCTTTTATAAAGGCAAGTCTTCCTTTGGCTTTTTCCCCGGAGAAGCACTGGCTCAGCAGGTAGGACTAGACAATGGCAAAACTGTTGCCGCCTGGTATGAATCCGAAAAGCTGGCTCCAAACCAGTATATGCAGATCAAGTTAAACTCCCTTTACGGGAAAATGAAATTGTATAAAGCCCCGGCCGATAAGCCGCATTACCGATTGGCAGAAAAACAGCTCAATCTGTTGGACGATTTAATTATTGCCAAAAATAGTGGCCAATATGGCAAAGGTTATGTGCACGCCATCAAACAAGTACGGCCATACGAATGGTTTTATACCTGCCATTTTTATCAGGATCCGGTAATGCCGGGCTCATTGGGTGTGGAGGCCATTTTGCAGGCGATGCAGGTTTATGCCTTGCAGCAGGATTTGGGTAAAGAATTCCGATCGCCCAAATTTGTGCAATTGGCCAATCACAAAACCGTCTGGAAATATCGTGGCCAGATTCTGACTCATGTACGAGAAATGAAGCTGGAAGTCCATATCAAGTCGGTCGAAAAACAAGAGAACACATTGGCCATTATCGCCGATGCCTATTTGTGGAATGACCAGGTACGGATTTATCAGGTGACGGATTTGGCGTTGGGAATTGAGGAAGGGAGTGAAACATAAAAAGTAAAAAGTGGGCGAAGTGCAAAGAAGTAGCAGTGGGGAAGTTGGGTTAAAAGGACCGCAGCGGGGTCAAAGTATGTTAGACATTAGCACACCTTTGAGATCGACCGCAGCGCGGTCGCAGTAGTGTTAAAGCGGATTAATTGTCGCCAAAAATTTTCAAATCAATACGTCGTAGCAAACATTAAAAATTAATGTTGCACGGCAGGAAGTTTAGGGTTTAAGAATTCAAAAATTAACAACATGGAAGTCAAATATATTGGATCAAATAGCAGTAAACAAACCTGGAAAGGTTCCCCTCGCTCCATCGCTTTTGAGGCAGATGGGATGCGTGAAAAATTGGGTAATGTACATCTTCCCTGTTATGTAGTACAAGACTTTCGTGGCCGGATTGGTATAGCTAATGAAGGAGAAGTGGGGGGCAGTGATCAGGGTCTACAATTACTGGCAATGGTGGCCCCACTTACTGCTGCACAATTGGGGGACCCCAGCTTTCGGGACGATTACAAGCTGAAATATGCCTATAAAACCGGGGCTATGGCCAATGGTATTGCTTCTGAAGAGCTGGTCATTGCTGTGGGCAAGGCAGGTTTTTTGGGTTCCTTTGGTGCTGCAGGTCTGGTACCAGCCCGGGTAGAACAAGCTATTGACAAAATACAGGGAGCCTTGACACATGAAACCTATGCTTTCAACCTGATCCACAGTCCGAATGAAGAAGCACTGGAAGCCGGAGCTGTAAAGTTATTCCTCGAAAGAGGCATCCATGTTGTAGAAGCATCCGCTTTTTTGGATTTGACACCTCACATTGTGCATTACCGGGCGGCAGGACTAAGCCTGGATGCAGAAGGTAATATCGTGATCAAGAATAAAGTGATTGCCAAAATTTCGCGACGTGAAGTGGCGGCCAAGTTTATGCATCCTGCTCCTGAACGCATCTTACGCCCACTGGTAGAAGCCGGTAAATTAACACCTCAGCAAGCAGAATTGGCCGCACAGATTCCGATAGCTGACGACATCACTGTTGAGGCCGATTCCGGTGGTCATACGGACAATCGTCCCCTGGTAGCTTTGCTGCCTTCTATCATTGGTTTGCGCGATGAAATTCAAGAGCAACGCCAATATGCACACACCATTCGAATTGGTGCCGCGGGCGGTATTTCCACCCCTGAATCTGCTTTGGCCGCTTTTATGATGGGCGCCGCGTATGTGGTGACCGGATCAGTCAACCAGTCGTGTGTGGAGGCAGGTACTTCCGAGCATGTGCGCAAGTTGCTGGCGAAGGTAGCCTCAACCGATGTGATGATGGCACCGGCATCCGATATGTTTGAAATGGGCGTGGAATTGCAGGTTTTGAAACTAGGTACGCTATTTGGCCCCCGAGCCAAAAAACTTTACGAATATTATACCCGCTACAGCTCCATTGAAGAAATTCCGGTAGCCGAACGAGAAAAGTTGGAGCAGCAGGTCTTTAAACAACCGCTGGAAGCCATTTGGCAGAGCTGTATCGAATTTTTCCAGGGCCGCGATCCGCAACAAATCGAACGTGCTCAAAATAATCCGCATCGCAAAATGGCCCTCATCTTCCGCTGGTACCTGGGCCTGAGTTCCAACTGGGCAAATGCCGGTACTACCGACCGGACGCTCGACTTTCAAATCTGGTGTGGCCCTGCAATGGGTGCCTTTAATGATTGGGTGAAAGGTAGTTACCTTGAAACCTACGAAAATCGGCGCACTGCTGATGTTGCAGAACAGATCATGACTGGTGCCGCCTATCTGTATCGGGTACAGAGTTTGAAAATGCAGGGGGTGCAATTGCCGTTGGTTTGGCAGCAGATTGTGCCGGTGCAGCGGGGTAAAGTTATGGAATCAGTCCTGTAGGCACGCTATAATTACTTTACTACTGTCAATTTCCGGCTGCCTACCAATTGCTGTTTACTATAAAGTCCAACGACATACACCCCAGCCGGTAAATCAGGCATAACCACTTCCCTGATCAATCGCGCATAAGGAATGGTTTCAATCTTTTTGTTCATCAATATTCGACCTTCTGCGCTGGCCACCTTTAGGTAAAATAGGCTATCAGCAGTCGTATTTTGGAATTCTAGATGTAACAATTGTTTGGTTTCATTCAGGAAACATTTAAAATCTTCAATTCCAGGTGGCTCCTTTATGGCGGTGGTGTAATCATGCGTCATCCAACCAATGCCGCCTTGTTCCAGCAAGTTGTTGTCAAAGTCAAAAAAGGTAGCATGCTCCTGGTGTGAGCCTTGCCCCCATTGGGTATAACAAGGCGATGATATCCAGGCCGGTTCCCAATAGATCACACCGGTACCACCATTGCCCATTACGGCTTCCGTCAGGTCTATCAACCATTCCCGCTGGTTTTCCGGGCTTGGTGGCGCATAATCATCATGCACGTCATTGATGATGTTGTTGGCATTATCATTACTCTCCCAGGTCCAGATATAGGCGGTTTCAAAAACCATGACGTCTTTTCCCGGATAAGCCTGTCTGAGTTGACTGATGAGTTCCCCCACTTGGGCAATACTTGTAGGTTGATGCCAAGCCCAGTAATACGACATACCGATGACATCGTAATCAGTCACCCCATGATTGGTAAATCCTTCCAGCAGCCATCCCAGATTGTCCGGATCGGCAATATGCAGGGCAATTTTTATAGAGGTATTCGTACTGTCTTGCACATCCCGCACAGCTTCAATGGCCCGGTTAAACAGCTGACTGTTTCGGTCCCAATCCAGCATCCATTCCTGATTGTCTTCCGGTGATTGTAGAATGCCCTTATTGGTTTCATTGCCGATTTGCACCATTTCGGGGAGTAAACCTTCTTCGGCCAAAGCTATCAAGGTCGTCGAAATATAGTTGTATAAAGAATCTTTCAAAACCGGCAAATCATCTACTACTTCCAGCCAGGCTGCCGGCACAATCTGCTTGGAGGGGTCCGCCCAATTGTCTGATAAATGGAAGTCCAGCAACACCTGCATACCCATCTGCTTTGCCCGAATGATGCTCCGTCGCACATCTGCAAAATCGGAGTAGCGTTGGCCGCTATTCAGGTCGTCATACCAACTGGGCGTGTGCCACAGCCGCAGGCGCACCAGATTACAATTGTGGTCGGCAAATATCTGGTAGGGATCTTTGACTACGCTTTCTTCCAGGTAGTCTTCTCCGCAGTCTTGCATTTCATTGACATAGGAGAGGTCGGCACCGAAGTAAAAGTCCTGGGCATTTAAGGGGGGATATAGTAGGCACAAGGCTAGTCCGAATAATAGGCGTTTGGAAGTGGAATACATAATGCGTTAGATTTCTTTAAAGATCGTCATTTTTTGAAAATGGAGCGCATATTCATCATTAACTAATTTCCCTAAATTTGTTAGCTATAGTAAATCATATAGTTTAAATCATAACTACATGAATCCTAAGCTGGAAGCTCGGAAATTAAATATTCTTGAATATCTAGCAGAGTGGGAAGATGAAAGTGTCATTCAACAAATTGAAAACCTGTTGGTGCCTAACGTTAATTTTTGGAAAGAAATGAGTGAAGCGGAAAAGGCCATGGTCCGAAAAGGAGTTAAAGATTTGGAGGAAGGTAAAAAAATTGCCTATAAAGAATTTATAACTAAATACCGGAATAGTAAATAATGCAGGTTTACCTTTCTCAAACGGCCTACGTACGACCAGCTATATCAAATTATCGAATATTTGGATACAAATTGGCCTTCAAAAGTAAGAAATAATTTTATAGACAAGTTGGATCGGTCTATGGAAACCATTAGTCAAATGCCTTATTCTTTTCCTGCCTCTCAAGATTTCCCAGGACTTCGAAAATGTGTTATTACCTCAAGAACTACTGCCTATTACCGTGTGGATGAAACAAAAAATGAAGTAGAGATCATAACGGTGATTAACAATCGACAATGATTAACCTAAAGCAATAAAATTTGAAATGATGAAAGTCGTGATTTTTTAATTGAAACAATAAATTGATTTCATTAAAAGGATATTTTGCTAGCCCAAATACGAATCTACAACACCAAATGCAAATCCCCAAACTCATGCCACTGATAGCCTTCCTGGATAGCAGCCTGATAACTTACAGCCAAATGCGAGCGTTCGGCTAGCGCTTCCAACATCAATAAGTGGGAAGCTTTGGGTTCGTGAAAGCCGGTCAGCAATCCGTTTACTACATGGAGGCCACGCTCAGGGGTGATGAATAAATTGGTCCAACCTTCTCCTTCCCGAACTTTGCCATTTGGATCAGCTACGGTTTCAAGGGCACGGATGGCTGTGGTACCAACAGCTATGATGCGACGGCCCTGACTTTTTGCCCAGTTGATCAGGCTTGCACTGGTAGGTGATACCCGAAAATACTCCGGATAGGGTTGTTCACCCGTTTCTACGCTAGCTACACCAGTATGTAACAAAATGGGGGCAAATAAAATGCCTTTAGCCATTAGGCTGGTGACCAAATCAGGAGTAAAAGCGCGGCCTGCTGAGGGCATTTCCGCACTACCGGTTTCATTGGCAAAAACGGTCTGGTAATAGGCTGCCGGATAGGCTTCCTCAATCTGCGCATATCGAATCGGTGTGCCATATTTTTCTAGAAATGCCTCCATTTCAACGGGCAAATCAAAACGGGCGATCCACAATTGCAGGTGTTTTTTACCAGAAGCCACATCGCGGTAATAAGGAGCGACGATTTTCATGCTCCCTTGCTCGGGTAGGTTCAATACATCACCAACTTTGGCCTGATGATACCGATGGGTTTTATTGTCTGATACACTACGTAGTTCCACCAACCATTCATTGTCTTTTCGGTGAGTGGATAGGTGAATGCGACCTGATTGTCCATTGGGTAAGGTCACGGGAAGGGCTGCCTTGAGTGTGCCGGAAGTATTGACCACCAATACATCACCGGCCTCCAAAAAATCGCCAATATTTTTGAATAGGCTATGCTCGATTCGATTGTCTTCCCGAAAGGAGGTCATCAAGCGAACTTCATGCCTTTCTATGCCACGTAATTCGCTTGGTGTGGCGCATTGCAGAGATAATGGCAGGGTGAAGTTAAGGGGCTGATTTTTGATTATTTGTACCATTTTTTTTGATTTAAAAGTGTCGGGTGATTTCTTTGAATTTTAAAGAGGGTGAGCGGGGAAGAGCGAGAATGTGAGCGGGCGATGTCGTGAGGGGTGGGGTGCATGCCTTTCACTTTCTATTACTCTTCTAGGCTTCTGTTCTTTGTCTTTGACAGGGTTTTCCGTTTTCCAAGTCGGGAAGACTTTAAAAAAGGAAAGCCGTTAACTTATAGGCTCTTTCTCCAACAGTTTTTGAGCGGAATATCGGCCGTTGCTCAGATCTCCGTCCAGTAGATTCAGTAACGCGGGTACAGCCACCTCTTCGGGTAATGGCCGGTCGCTGATATCCTCGCCGGGGAAGGCAGCCTGTTGCATGGCCGTCCGCATATCACCGGGATCAAAGGCATATACACGCCAATCTGGGTTTTCGGCAGCCAAAATCAAGGTCAGGTGGTCTAATCCTGCCTTACTAGCTCCGTAGCCACCCCAGCCAGGGTATGGTTCTACGGCCGCATCCGTACTGAGGTTGATGATGGTGGGCCTTTCGCTCAAATATGGGCGGACCTTCTGCAATAGAGACAGCGGTGCAATGAGATTGGTATGTACGATGGAATGAATGCTTTCAATGGGGTAGTCCAACAGCTGTGGTTGGGGAGAACCTCCCAAGGTAGAGGCATTATTGACTACCAGATCAAGCGCTACATTTAATCGTTGTAATACTTCGGGGAATTGCAGCAAATGCACCTCGTCGCGTACATCCCCAGAAATGGCCGTTACCGTTGTCCATTGCTCCAAATGCCGTTGTGTTTTCAACAGTTCGGCGGCATTGCGGGCGTTGATGATCAATTGCCAATTCCGCTGGGCTAACGCTTCGGCCAATGCCAGTCCAAAACCTTTGGAAGCTCCTGTGATCAATGCTGTTTTATGGATGATATGCATAATTGTGGATTTAATGATTTCTAATACCACAAAGGTCAGGGAAATAGTGACCGCACACATCCGGCAAAGGGATAGTTTGGGACCTGTACTTTGGTACAGTTGTTTTGGAAGTGATGGACAATGGCTGATGGTGAGTGGAAATGGGATGACTTGCCCAAGGAGACAATGAGTATAGGATCAGACCAAACTGACCAAGCCTCCTCTCACCGCAATCTGTACAGCATCAGTGCGGTTAGAGGCATTGAGTTTGCTGAGGATGGCACTGACGTGAAATTTAATGGTCCGTTCGGAGAGGAACAAATCTGCGGCTATTGCTTTATTGGTTTTTCCGGCTTTGAGCAGATTCAGGACTTCCATTTCGCGTTCGGTTAAGGGCGTATATGGATAAGTGAGCGGTTGTTGCGTTGCTTGTGTCGTATTGGCATGGACGGCCAGTGCTTGCATGGAAGCTTTGGTAGCTTCCAGGTTCTGTTGGACCATTTTCTGGATTTTCTGTAATGCCGGCATCAAGTCAGCATTTTTTCCAGAAGCGGCCAGCAATTCCGAAATGTGTTGCTCTACCTTTTCAATATTTTGTATTAAGCTATCCTGTAATCTTTGTGAAAGCCGTTGCCGCTCTTCCAATACTCCGGCCTGATGACTGAGTTCGTAACGACGAGCACGGTCAATGGATATGCACAACAAATCGCCGATGGTATACAATAGCTCTAACTGGGCATCACTCAACTGCTGGGATTGGGCACTCACTACATTTAGGATGCCTATTTTTTCCGTTTGTGAAAACAGGGGAATAGTGGCATGGAAACGCAAGCCATCGGTACCCTCTTCCAGGTCTTTGAGCCGGGAACAGGTAATCTCGCTGATATTGGCAGCGCTTTCCAGGTTATTAGCCAGGTATTTATCAATACAATAGCACCAGCCGGACAAGCGCTCCGGATGCTGGCGGAAAATAGGCGGTAAATTAAAAGAAGCGGCCAGATAAACGGCGTTCGAGCCCGGATGTACCAGCCATATCCACCCTGTTTGCATACCCAACAACTCCACACTATGCTTGAGGGTGACCGATAATGCCTTGTCCAGGCTCACCTCCCGGTTGAGCTGATGGGCAATGGTGTTGAGAATATGCAATTCCCGGTTGCGGTTTTGTAACTGTTCCAGGTTCATGACATAAAGATACTAATGAATCGTCAACCTCAACACCGAGCAAGCAGCATGTTCCGCGAATCTATCCTTTTTTGTGCCCAACAATACATCCAGCCAGGTTGCTTCTTTAGTTGTACCAATAATCAGCAAATCGTATGCTTCTGAAGTCTTTGTAATCATTTTGACCGGGTCTTTATGCTGTTGATAAATGACTTTAACTTCCGACTCGCATTGGTCGATCAGAGCCTGGGTATCTCTTTCAAGTATTATCTGGTTCTCTTCATCAAGATCTTTGACCCATACGCGAATCAGAGAAAATTCTGCTTGATAAAAACGGGCTATCCTATCGCAGGCAATCATAAACTGGGCATCATTTTTCCCCGGACGCAGCGCCACCAAAATCCGTCGGATATAACGCACACCATTATCTTTGAAAAGGGCAAAATTGCTATCAAGGTGGGTAACTAACCAACCAACTGGATTGCGCACAAATAAACCATAACCAGCTCGGCCATCCCAGCCCAATACCATCCAGCGGCAATGAGTTTGGGTACTAATCCGGTGAATGGTTTCCACCAATTCATGGGTAACTGCTGCATCAAAATCTACATCTACTTTTCGCTCCTCTGCCATGGCCGAAATTCGTCGGTTGAGGGAAGTCACTGTCGGGCTATCCTCCAGTAATGCATCTAATACAGTCTGATCGGGAACCTCATTGAGGTGGACCACCTGCACCTTGGCACCATAGGCCAGGGCTGACCCCATTTCTACCAGTGTTTCCGGCGACCGTTCCTTGCCAAAAAGAGGAATCACCACCCCTGCCGTGCTCGCCAAAGCACTATCAAGATTGGCTTTACTTCTCAAAGGTTCCGCATAATTTTCTGAAACTGGAACCCTGGGTTTGTTTTTTCTCCTGTTGCGTTGGTACAACAGATAGGATGCCGGACGGTGGCCATATAGTTTCAACACCCCACTGCGGGAAACGCGGACACGGCCGTAAACATAATAAATGAACAATCCGGCCAATATAATGACGAACGCTGCCAACAAAGCAGAAACACCGAGTACAATCAATAAAACAATGCCCGACAATATGCCAAAAATTTGTATCCAGGGATAAAAGGGCGAACGGTAACTGGGACGATACCACTGCACTGAAGTTTCCCGGAGCACAATCACACATCCATTTACGATCACAAACATCATTACCTTAAAGGCACTGGCCAGTTTAGCAATTTTTTCTACATCCAAAAATAAGATGACAAAAGCCATCAAAATACAGGTAACCAAAATGGCCGTGAGTGGTGTCAAAAAACGGGAATGCACCTTGCCCAAAGCTGTGGGCACCAATTTATCGCGGCTCATAGCAAAAGGGAAACGAGAAGCCGCCAACACACCGGAATTGGCCATAGAAATAAGGGTAATGACCCCTAATATAGCCGCACCTATACCCAAATAAGAGCCACCTAATTTTTCGGCCAAAGTGTAGACAGGATGGATATCTTTTTGTAGTTCCGCGATGGGAATATTACCAACCATTGTGAAGCTGACCAAAGCATAAATTAAAGTAACAATCATCAACGCCGACATCATGGCAATTGGCAGGTTACGGTCAGGGTTCTTAATTTCCTCAGCTATTGCTGCCACCTTGGTAACACCTGCATAAGAAACAAAAACAAAGGCAGTAGCTGCAAGTAAACCTGAATTCCCATTAATAAATAAGGGATCCAAATTGGCTGGATTGACCTCCGGAAGGCCCATTAATAATAAAACTATTAACCCCGAGAGGCTCATGGTGACTACTACAATTTGCACCTGGCCCACTTTTTTCACCCCCATGATATTGAGGATAGCGATCAGGGCTAAAAAAGACAAGGCAACAGGTTTGAGTGGCAAAGAAACCATCACCATCAAATAGGCGCCAAAGCCTACTAAAGCAAAAGAGCTTTTGAGTAACAAGGATAACCACAACCCCAGGCCGGCAATCGTCCCTATTATTGGACCAAATGCCCGCTCGATGTAAATATAGGTTCCACCAGAAGTGGGCATAGCCGTAGCTAGCTCCGATTTGGACAATGCCGCCGGCAATACACACAATCCGGCCAGCAAATATGCCATCCATACGGAAGGGCCTGTTTTCGCGGCTGCCAGACCCGGTAAAACGAAAATGCCACTGCCAAGCATGCCTCCTACACTAATAGCTATAACTGAGGAAAGCGTCAAGCTACGCTCAAGTTTCTTCATAGTTCTTTTGGTAATGTATCTGCTTCACGGAAGAGATAAAAGGCCCATGATACTAAAAGATTTTCAAATCTGGCAAAGTTGCTGCTAAAACTTTACCTTTGCAGCCTTAAATCAGGATCAATATATATGAGTTTTAAGAAACAACTCGATCGCAGAAGAACTTTTGGCATCATCAGCCACCCGGATGCAGGGAAAACTACCCTGACGGAAAAGTTACTGCTTTTTGGAGGAGCTATCCAGGTAGCCGGAGCGGTAAAATCCAATAAAATTAAGCGCAGCGCTACTTCCGACTTTATGGAAATTGAGCGGCAGCGTGGAATCTCAGTGGCCACCTCGGTGATGGCCTTCAATTATCGTAACCTCAAAATCAACATCCTGGATACACCGGGTCACCAGGATTTTTCTGAGGATACTTTCCGAACGCTCACAGCGGTAGATAGCGTAATTGTAGTGATCGACGTAGCCAAAGGAGTGGAAACGCAAACGGAAAAACTAGTAGAGGTCTGCCGCATGCGGAAAACACCCATCATCGTTTTTATCAACAAACTCGACCGGGAAGGAAAAGACGCCTTTGATTTGTTGGATGAGGTGGAGCAAAAGCTCAACATCAATGTACGACCACTAAGCTGGCCCATCGGTATGGGGCAACGCTTTAAAGGGGTCTACAACCTCTATGAAAAAAAACTAATCCTCTTCAATCCACACGGCAAACAAAATGAAGAAGATATTATTGAAATAACGGACTTGAATGACCCTAGGCTTGATCAACAAGTAGGCAAAGCCGCGGCAGATGAGTTGCGCGAAGAGGTCAACATGATTGAAGGTGTTTACCCAAAACTTGACCGGCAGGACTACCTCAATGGAGATATCTCACCGGTATTTTTTGGTAGTGCCATCAACAATTTTGGAGTCAAAGAATTGTTAGATTGTTTTGTAGAAATTGCACCTACACCGCTGCCACGTACAACGGAGGAACGTGTAGTCAGACCCGATGAGGACCAGTTTGCAGGTTTTGTTTTCAAAATCCACGCCAATATGGATCCCAAACACCGGGACCGCATCGCTTTTCTGCGCATCTGTTCGGGGACCTTCCAGCGCAATACCAATTACCTGCATGTACGTCAGAATCGGAAGATGAAATTCTCCAATCCTACCTCTTTTATGGCTTCCAAAAAGACGGTCATTGAACAGGCTTATCCTGGGGATGTTATTGGACTGTACGATTCTGGGAATTTCAAAATCGGCGACTCATTAACAGAAGGAGAAGTATTACATTTTAAGGGTATTCCGACTTTCTCCCCGGAGCAATTCCGGTATGTGAACAATGCCGATCCACTTAAATCAAAACAGCTGGCAAAAGGCCTGCAGGAATTGATGGATGAAGGTGTTGCTCAATTGTTTACCAAAGAGCTCAACAACCGGAAAATTGTCGGCACCGTGGGGGCATTACAATTTGAGGTCATTCAATATCGGCTACAACATGAATACGGAGCCTCCTGCAATTACGAACCTGTAAATTTACACAAAGCGTGTTGGGTGAGTTGTGATGATCCGATTGCACTAAAAGAATTTATTTCCCGCCGCAAACGCGATATCGCCAGAGACAAAGATGATAAATTGGTCTTTCTGGCAGAATCTGCCTGGACATTACAAATGGCACAGGAAAATCACCCCAAGGTGCAGTTTCATTTCACTAGTGAATTTTAATACAACATGAATATTCTTCTTCTTGGTAGCGGTGGCCGCGAACATGCTTTTGCCTGGAAACTCAGCCAAAGTGACCTTTGTGACCAGCTATACATCGGGCCTGGTAATGCAGGCACAGCAGCACATGGCACCAATGTAGCCCTTAACCCCAACGATTTTCCCGCTGTTAAACAATTTGTGGTGGGTCACGATATCCAAATGGTCGTGGTGGGGCCGGAAGAACCTCTGGTACGAGGTATTTACGACTATTTTCAATCCGATGAGGCATTGGCCGGCATTCAGGTTGTGGGTCCTTCTGCCGGTGGGGCCCAGCTGGAAGGCAGCAAGGCTTTCGCCAAAGCTTTTATGGCCGAATTTGATATTCCAACGGCTGCTTACCGGGAGTTTACCGCCGAAAACAAGCAGGAAGGGCTGGACTATATTGCTAAACAACCCACACCAATCGTGCTGAAAGCAGATGGATTGGCTGCCGGTAAAGGGGTTTTGATTCTTGACAATATTGCCGAGGCACAAGCAGAATTTAAGGCCATGCTGGAAGGTAAATTTGGCGCTGCTGGTAGCACCGTGGTGATCGAAGCATTTCTCAGCGGTATTGAATTTTCGGTTTTTGTGGTTACCGATGGTGATCATTATAAAGTTTTGCCGGTTGCCAAGGATTACAAACGTATAGGTGAAGGAGACACCGGTTTGAATACTGGTGGAATGGGTTCCGTCTCCCCTGTTCCATTTGTAGATGAAGCACTCCTAAAAAAAGTAGAAGAGCGCATCATCAAACCTACCATCCAGGGTATCAAGCAACGGAACATGACTTATCAGGGATTTGTCTTTATTGGGTTGATCCAGGTGGGCAATGATCCTTATGTTATTGAATACAACTGCCGTATGGGCGACCCGGAGACCGAAGTAGTATTGCCACGCCTGAAAAGTGATCTGGTAGCACTTTTGGCAGCCTTGTCAAACGGTAAATTATCACAAATAGACATCCAGGAGGATAGGCGTGCCGCATCTACCATTATCCTGGTTTCGGGTGGCTATCCGGAAGCTTATGAAAAAGGAAAAGCCATCCATGGTTTGGAGAAGATTACAGGAAGTCTGGTTTTTCATGCAGGCACCCGTCAGGATGGAGATCAGGTGCTCACCAATGGGGGCCGCGTTTTGGCCGTCACTTCTTATGGCAATGATTTTCAAAAAGCACTAGCGGTTTCCAAAACCAATGCAGAAAAGATCAATTTTGAGGGCAAATATTATCGAAAGGATATTGGATTTGATTTATAAAAATACAAAGCGGCCAGCCCCGATTTAACTCAAGTGCTGACCGCAATATTCTTTTATCCAGGCAATTTAGAATGCCTTCATTCGGTAAATGGCGCTAAAACAATATTCCGCTCTATCCTTTCATGCCTCCCATAGCCTTGGCTTCCTCGATAGTAATGCGTTGACCATCATTATAAGGTACAACCCAGGCATCTTTGACGCCAATTTTCTTAATATGTTTCTGTAGTTCCAGAGCCTTGCTGTAATCCCGAAACTGGCCGATGACCACTTTTTGTAGTCCATCCTCCTGCTCTAATTTCAGGTCGCCATCCGAGTTAAGGTTATCGGGAATACTTGTTTTCTCGTAAGCTCCGATTTGTACGCGGTAGATCAGGCCCATCAACATACCTTTATCACTCATCTCATTGTCGGGCTTTTGCTCATGTAATTGCTGAATGGTCATTTGTGCATTCATCAGCTGGTTGTTGAGTGCAGCAATTTCTTCATCCTTTTGCACCATACGAGAATCACCCATAGACTGGCTGGCTTCAAGACGGTTTAATTTTTCTTCTAAATCCCGGTTTTCCTGCCGATACTCAGCATGTTCTTCCTTTAAAATTTTCAGCGCATTCAGGTCTTTCTTGTAGGTTTTCAGTTCGTTTTTCCATTTCTTTTTCTCCTCTTTACTCATTTTTTCCTGAGCAAAAATCTGGGAAGAAAACAACATCAGCAAAACGACTGACAGTAGATTTAGCATCCTCATGGTATAAAAATTTTGGTTTTTAATAGCAGGTGGAGTTGTTAGGAATATTGAGTAGCAGACCTCCCCTACTAAGTCTAAAATAAATCAATAACGTAATTTTTAGGGAAAAAAGTGGATAGATACTAACAAAAGTACTGGAGATAAGCACAAAGATAGATAAAAAATGAATGTTTCGCTACAAAAATATAGGTGTGCGGTAGGAAATATCTTTTTTTCGGTAGGACGTTATGGTGAGGTGGTGTCACGCCGAGGCCTCGCCGTCTGAGAAGGGTGAGGGAACGCCCGTTCATCAAATTTCAAACCAGACCGACTTAGCCGCTGCACAAAGCTCTTGCTGTTCATTATAAATGGCTGTACCGCAATAGGATTTCCGACCTTCTGAACCCAGTGTCCAGGCAATGACCACACATTGCGCTCCGGCTTTAATCGTTCCGGATATTTGTGCGGTCATTCTGCCAAGGACAATCTTTTTCATGGCATCACCCATCACAGCGAAGGCTCCAGGACAATCTAGTGCTGCCCATAAAAATTCCTCGCCGATATGCCCTGTCTCATCGGCCAGAGAGGAATCGGGTATCCAGGGGGCAGCAAATAGGTCTGTTCCCTCCACATTACCCGCAAAAATACGAAGTCCATCACCGGAATGGCGATCCGGCCCGCAAACAAAGCAGGTAGGGAAAACGTGTTTGCCATCGTGTCCGATAAAGCTTTTGGCGGCAGCAGCAGCCTCAAGAAAACTGGGCGCTTTAGGCACTGACAAATCCAACTGTCCGGGTTTGGCAATGGCGATCAGTGCTTCGCCGTCGATCAGCTGGAATTGGTCAATTTCACTACGGACATTTAGCTCCTTATCCAGCGGAATTGGCTTGCGCAAGGTTACTTCCGACAGGTAATCAGTATATCGGTCAAGCATACCACAAACATAGCCGCCATTGCCGGAATTCGGAGGTCCGCAAAAGCGGTAGGAAATTTGGATAGTTTCCTCCATAATTATTTATTCCTTAGTCAATATATATCGAACGCCTACATACATTTCCCGCCCCCTTGTTGGGCCCCAAACTGATGAGGTGTCAAAATAGGGACCGAATGGGTCTTGCCAGCTCAAGATGGGTTGTTCTTGACGAAAATCAAAGATATTTTCACAGCCTCCATATACTTCAAAACGCTTGAAATTATAGGTAACCTGGGCGCTAACCAGTGTGTATGGTTTTGAAAAATCAGGCCGCTGAAATTCCGTTGGATTAGCTTTTGTGCTGGGTAAGCGCTGCTCTCCATACCAATGGATATTCATATCAATATGGAATTTACTAGTCAACGGTTGATAACCCAGGGTGGTCAAAAATTTGTGTGTCGGGTTGAATGGCAATACCTGTTTGGAGCCATCAACTTCTCTATAAACATCTAAAAAGTTGTAGCCGATTTTCCACTCAAACCGTTTCCAAAGCTTCATATAAAGTTCTGCCTGAAAACCATTACTGATGCTCGTTCCGGAAAAATTCTGGATAATGGCTTTGGTGGGATCACTATCGTAATCCGGGAAAATCTGATTTTGAAAATCAGTGCGGTAAAAGTCGGTACTGAGGTATCCCGAAAGTTGATTACCTTCAAATTTCTGAGTAATATTCAATCCCAAATTCACGGCTTTTTCCGGCTCTAATGTTTCTGCAAAAATGATGTCTCTGGAGCTAACCAGTAAGTTGATATTTTCGGTAAACAAATTGACGGTTCTCCAGCCCGTTCCAACACTGGCCCGGACTACTGTTTTGGGCGTAATATCATATTTTAATAAAGTCCTTGGCGTTACCTCAAAACCAAACTGATTGTGATGGTCGGCGCGAACACCAGCAATCCAGGTTAATTTACCGGCCAAAAGGCTCAGGGTATTTTCTACAAAAAATCCCGGAATATTTTCTTTTTGTTGATAAACTCCGGCATAAGTTCTTTCCAGAGCATTATCGGTGAAGTCAATATTTTCCTTCAAATTTAAATAACGGTAACTAACGCCTGTTTTTAGAGAATGTTTTTGAGCATAATCCAGCTCATATTGAAGGTTTGTATAAATATTGGTTTGGCGAGCATCGTATTTTACCGTTCCAAAAAATGATTTTTGATCTTGATGAAATGAGGAGGCAAATAGGGTAAATTTGTGGTTATCATCCAAGCTGTAAGCCGTTTTTGCCCAAATTTCAGGTTGATTGATATTTACGGTCTGCCCGTATACCGTTGTACTGCCTTTATCCCTATCCGGGTTAAAAGAGGTCACCCCACCGATGCGTTTTTCATTTAAAAAGCGCAAGCCTATACTACTGCTCCATCCCCATTCATTTTCATCACCATACTGCCATTTATTGAAAATCATATAGCGCGTAAGCTGCGGCAAATCCAGGAAGTTATCCTTGTCCCGGTCTATTTTGTCGGCAGGTTGTACGGTATGTACAGCGGTCAGATTGCTCCATTTGCCCTGTTTGAAAGCATAATTGGCATTGAGGTGTTTTTCTGCAAAATTATTGACATAAGCATTGAGCAAAAGTTGATCGGTATTGCTAGGTGATTTGGTGATAACGTTGATTTGGCCACTGATACTTTCATAGCCTTGCAGCACACTATTGGCACCTATGGCCACATAAATATTATCGACCAAAGTGCCGGGAATGCTACTCACCCCATAGGTATATGACAGTCCCTGAAACATGGGAAACCCATCAACTAAAAGTTGGTTGTAAACACCCGACAAACCCAGAATGCGCAGTTCTTTGGCATTGGTAATTACATTGGTGGTTTGTGATTGCACCGAAGTTTGGGTTTCAAAACAACCTGCCAAATCACAACAAGCTGCTTTTTTCAATTCGGTTTGTGTAATGATTTCTGTTTTTACAGGTTTGATATCTGAAATCATGACTCCGTCCCGCCGGCCCTGAACCACCACTTCATCAAGTGTTTCCGATTCATTTAGGCTAAATTCAACCTTTGTCTGATTGGTAATGGTTATCGTATCCGAAGTATATCCGATAAAACTTGCGATCAATTGTTTGCTGGAGCTTTCACTTGCAGAAAGTTCAAATTCGCCCTCTATGTCAGTCGAGGTGCCTGTCGTTGTGTCCAGCCAATATACACTGGCTCCCACCAATGGTTCCTTATTATTGTCGGTTACTTTTCCCGTAATATTTTGTGCAGTAATGCTGAATGGAAAAAGCAAGCCAACAATGAAAATATATGTTCTCATTGTATTGTGTATTATTTGAAGGCATGGGCATCCTGAATGTGGGTTTGCCTAGTTCGAATGGCATTTTAGCCTGCGGAAAAATTTCCGCTGAACCAGAAGTATGCACACATCGGCTTGGATGCTACCAAGCAATGAAACAAAGAACCAATCCAGGGGGTAATTTTAAAAATTCCGCCTAAATAACCCCTCAATTCAGGGCGCCCATAACCTTTATTTTAATCCGACTAGATTTTCACCTTGTACGGTCTATCGTTAGGGTTTTGGCATCCACCTGTACCTTCAATGGCAGCATGAATCTGCTTTTCAGTGACCAGCGCAGAATTGTAGGAAACTTCAAAAGAAGAGGTTGCGCCCATTTTCACGGATTCGCAGCTGTTTACACCTTCCAATTTTTTTACGTTTGCGGAAATTGATTTCAGGTCTGATGAACAGCCTACTCCTTTCACTTTAACAGTTAAAGTTTTGATGTTTTCTGCGGTTTGCTCAGTGCTAGTAGCTTGATCAGTACTTGCTGATTGTGCATTGGCAAAATTTGCAGTAGCGGCCATAACGACGAATGCGAGGATAATTGATTTAAGGAATTTCATGTTTCTGAATTTGATGTTTAACAAAAATTTTGATAAATCGTGGTCAAATTAGGCCGTAATGTGATGTACAACCTAATGTCAACGCTTTGAGTGTTCTCCCAATAGGAGACGGCATTTGTTAAACAAACCTGGGTGGTTGCCAAAATTCAGTGGTGAATAGTGTTGAAAAAGCG
The DNA here is from genome assembly GCA_021604865.1 of Saprospiraceae bacterium. GTDB lineage: Bacteria > Bacteroidota > Bacteroidia > Chitinophagales > Saprospiraceae > BQJU01. Next base: position 26,648 of record BQJU01000039.1, read on the forward strand.
GTATGATAGGTAAAGTTCTGCTCTGTTGAGAGGTCTGATTTTGAAAACTCAATAGCTGGAATACTCAGGCAGTATAGCACACTAGAGCAACAAACCTGAAAGGGATTGCAGGAATTCCCGTGACAGTCACCCGCCTGTTGTTGTTGCTCGAATGGTTGTTGGTTGTCTACTGCTGGCTTGCAATATCCATTACAGCAACTTTCCTCAACATGCAGCTGCAATGCAATCAGGTCTATTCCCGGCTTCACAGCGAGGACCAAGACAGTTGCGGCCAATATGAGGGTTAAAATTTTCATTACTGCACAAAGATAAGGGTTATTTGTTAAAATGGGTTATTTGGCTGACCTAATTAGTCCAGAAAATATGCCAGTTGTAGCGTTATCACCTCTTCTCTGCCTCCATAAGGTTGTTTTAATAGTCCTTTTTGATATAAAATGCCCAACGCGAATTTTATAGCAAATTTATTGTACCACCAACTGCCAAGTCAAAGCAAATACCTTAAACACCAACCAGATCACCAAAATAAACACAAGCAATAGCACCAGTAGAATGGGCACCACAACCTTCCATACGCTTCCCTGGTATGCTCCTTCCCCATAATGTTTTTCCAGGAGGTGGTAATTCCGGCGATTGGATTTATAAAAAAGATCAAAAATATCGCCAAAGAAAGGGATACTGCCAACGACTGTATCCAGGATAACATTGCCAATCATTTTAGCGAGTACCTGTCCGCTTGCCCCATGCCTGGCCATAGTCATGACCAACCCGGCAGAAAACAAGAAACCTGCCAAATCCCCTGCAAAGGGAACCAATCCGATTAAAAAATCAATCCCAAACCGGATGGAGGTTCCCGGGATAGTAAAGCGGGTATCCAATAACTTAGAGAAGGTATCGATGCCTTTGAGTTCCGGGGGTACTGTATTGAGTTGGTCTTTCATGTATGAGTTTTGCTCGTTTAGTGCATGTTTGGAGGTCAAACTTACGCTTGCGCCGAAGCTTCAGCGAAGGAGCATGGCGCAGACGCCCGGGGAACGGCGATGCAAACCCAACCTCCAAACAAGCACTTAAACTTATCTATAGTTAATATTGCTACACAAAACGCGAACCCAAAAATAACAAAAAGCTCAATACCAATCCTCCTACAAATACGAAGTAGGCAATAGTGAGCAATCGGTATTTTTTCTTTAAAACGGCACCCAGATTGTACAAATCCCTCGACAATTCGTCGTATAGCAGTTCCTGATCTGTTTTCAGTTCCCTGAGATGCTGAACAAAATCTGGTTTCTCTAATTTTAAAAAATTGCTAAAAAACAGCATGCTTACTTTACCCTCCTTCACATCTTTTTTATCATAATCTTCGCCTGAAACTTTGGGTACGGCTGACAGCACCGCAAAAATGATTGTTGTAAGGGAGGTCACCATTAACATAAGTATCGGAGCGGCGAAGAAAAGGTTAGATTCGATACTCATCCAGTCGAAGGAAAAACCGGCTGCACCGGCAGTAATCAGGATAGACAACACCAAGGTATTGATGCTAATAATCATATTGGCTTTGCCATCAGCAATCGTGCTGAGGTTCGTATGGTTGCGCAAGGTCACCCGATAAAGGGTATCTATCGCCCGGCCAAACTCTTTACCTGTCTTTTTTCGGGTTGTTTTTTTAAAAGCTTTGCTAATATTTTCACGCTGCTCTGCAATGTTTTTGTTTAGCCGAGTAGAGAATTCTTCCTGTGCCCAGGGGGTGTAAAACCGTTGGTTAATCAGTAACTCCAGTAAGTACTCATTCCATTCATGAAGGGTGTATTTTTTATCCTCTACCGCCTCTCTTTCCAGCCGCATCAGCTTGCCCCGTCGAAAAAAACGTTTGCGGCCAGTGAAGGATTGATTGGCATCGTGTAGTATTGATTCCAAATTGCCGGATGGTGGTTTATTATCGTGTATACTTTGTATCAATTGGGTGATTCGCTCTATTTTATCTTCCGGATAATTTTTGCCTTTTAAAAACTTCCTTGCAACACGAACACTTCCTTCGGATATCGACGCAGGTTTTTCTGCATACCCACAGTCGTGAAACCAGGCCGCCAATTGTAGGATTTCGCTTTCCTCTGTCGACAGTCCTGCATCTTTTGCTAAACTTTTACATATCTCCACGACTTCTTCAGCATGGTCGAAATTATGGTACAACCGATCAATGGGTAGATGATTCACCAAATATTGCTGCACAAAAAGGGAGGCTTCTTTTAAAACTGATGATTTCTCTAACATAGAATGATTGGATTTCTTTGAAGATACGGTAATCTTTCAACTTGCCTCTAAAACAGCTTCTTAGGCTCCTATCATAACGACGAGATATACCGGAAGGTTTGGCAGTAATAGGAACCCGGGTGGAAATGCCATTTAGATAGACGGTTCCGACAATTCAATTTATGATTGATTTTAACCCTCACTTATGTCCATCTTCATCTGGTAAAGATCAAATCCTTTGGCCCAAAAGTCTTTTTCCGTTTTTTCCAGCGCAAAACCCATTTTTTCATAAAATCCGTAAGCCAACTGGGAGGTTCGCACATAGATCAAGTTCACTCTGGCCTCCTTTTTGATCTGATCAATTCGATAAAGGGTCAGTTTTTTCCCAATGCCTTTGCCATGAAAATCAGGATGAATGAAATCCCAGGAAATACGTACAATCTCTTGATCTTCTAAATAATTAAATCCGCCTGCACCAATAATTTGCCCCTGCTCTTCAAAGACAAAATAATTGTGCGCATGTTTGTCAAGGTATTCGACAAAGTCATCTGCTTCCGATGGGTCGAAATATTGTGGGATGTTGAGCTTTAATAAAGAGGTGAGGTTGTTTTTATCTTTAGAACTATAGGGTCTGATCATTTCAACCAACTTTACGGCCAATGTTTAAGAGCATGTTCAAATCCATACTGAGCCAGTGAAAAGGACTTGGGATTTGTTGAACGGTATGAGTGACCCTTGTCGCCTGAAAACCGTCAAGCCTTCAGACGACAAGGGCTAGAGACTTAACTTCTTGTCCAGGCCATCACGCCATCAGGTCCACCTCTGCCTTCACAGCCATCACTAATCCGGGTCATTGTCATGGTCGTTTCAGATACATCTAGTTTGTAAACGCCTTTACCTGTAGTACAAGAATTGGGTCCACTAATATCCTGGATCGTAATTTGGTTATCCGAGACCTCGTATTTTCCATTGATTTCGATGGTACCATTGTTGCCAAAATCTACAGCGAAGGTGCCATCGGCAGAAAGGGAAACTTTGAGGGCCAGCATGGTGCCATCTTCAGCAGGGATTTTGGTTTGCCAGTCACCTACATGACTGGATTGTGCCATCAGACTTAAAGGCAAGGCAAAACAAAGGAGCACAAGGAACGAATGTACGTACTTCATAACGATTAGGTTTTATGTAAAATTAAAATATTCCTGCTCAATCGTCGCTATTATTTCGTTTACCAAGGTACTATTTATTTGATCTCTTTTTAGGAAATTTTGTAAATAATTGGTCTGGCCTGATGGTTTGGCAATTGCTATAATTGGTCGATTAGATTCTGGTAAATTTAATGACTCCTTCCGGGCCAGCCCTTCCTTTACATTCATCACTAATCAGGATCATTTCCATAGTGTTTGCGGACATTTCCAATTTGTAAATGCCTTTACCGCTACATGCTCCAGGGCCACTCTTATCCTGGATAATTAATTTTCCATCCTTGGCCTGGTACTTCCCGTTTATATCAATTATGCCGTCTCCGCCCATATCAACGATATAATTACCATCTTTACTAAGAGACGCTTTAATGACAACAAAAGCGCCATCTTCAGTCCGCACTTCGGCTTTCCAATTGCCAACAGGAGTAGATTGGGCAAATGCCCCCAGCGAGATTGTGAAACATAGGAATAGCAAAAAAAGCTGCGCATTTTTCATTGTAAATTGTTTATGTAAAAAAAGTTAGAACGTTAAAATATATATACCAGCGTATTTGAAAAGTAATCAGCACCAACAACCTATCAAAGGCCTCGTAGATAATCCTGCACCTGATCTACCCGAAAATAGGGCGAGTCTTCAGCAAATTGCTGGAGTAATGGCACGTGGCCTGCCCCATAAACTATAAAGATACGATCATCGGGTCGGTCGTTGATTTGATGTAGGTTGCTAAAAATGCGCAAGTTGCGATTGTACCAGTCATTGACCATGTTGGTACCGGCGTAGTTATCGTCTTTTACGATTGGAACAAACGCCTGAAAATAGAAGGCGTGACTAACCTCATTGAGGAAGGGATCATTCATATTATATAACATAGAGCCAATGGTCCCTTCCTTAAGCCATTTACTCATTACAGCCATCGCAGATTTACCAATAATTTCTAAATTGGCCATATAAGGGCCGTACTTTTCAGGGTTTGAACCGACGATCTCGCTAATACCATCATCATTGAGCATCAGGCGCACATCAATGGGGTAGATGGTTTTGTGGCCGAGCTGTTTGGCCAGGCGGAAGCCAATCTGCTCTTCTTCACTGTTGCGTAGGGTAATTTTACCTCGAAGATAGTCTTGATAACGGGCAATGGTGGCACTATCGCCATAAGGTGCTTCAACAGCTACTTTGGTGGGCCGCCAGAGCGCCAGCCGGTCTACAACGGCCTGGATCTCTTTCTGCCGTTTAGGAGCCTGCACATCATCGGATTCCATATTGAACATATCCAGACCTGGATTACTCATGTGATAGGAGCCCAATAGAAGCAATGGCACGAGATCCACCTTTGGCAACATATCGACAACTTCCTGCTCCGCTAAACTAACAGGTTGGTCACGACGCCTATATTCAAGTTTGGCTTCCTTGTGGGTTCCATCCTTGCCTTTCATGGCCAGATAATGGGTACAAAGATCTCCATCCCGGATGACGGTTAGACCATTGAACCATGCCGTGTCCTGACTCAATTTTACAAGTGGAAATGCAACTGATTTCTCCTTTTCTTCCCATCCGGTGAGGTCCGGGTTGAAGTGTTTTACTTTGTATACCACGCTCTCTCCTTCCGGCATGAGCACCAGGAGTTCGTAAAAGGAGGGTTCTCCTTCCGTTACCAGCCGAAAAGATCCTAACATGGTACTACCAACCGGCGGATTCCAGTTTTCTTCGACGGTACCACCAAAGCCCTGACCTTCCCATCGACCTGCCATCCAGTTGAAATCCTGGACATTGGCCTTAGCCACATTCTCTGGTCTATCCAGTGCCAGGGTGTGTTCAGTAAGCGCCGATTGAGCCGTCAATGTAAAAGTGGAACAAAGCAACACCAGTAGGAAGAAGGTGTGGGTGATTTTCATGTCGCGGTGATTTTTTTTTAAAAATACGATTTTAGACGAAAAAATGCTGTGTTATCGAGAAAAACAAATCGCATTTGTGGGGCATTTTATAGGTATCAGCTTGGCTTTATTGTTTTTGCTTGGCCCGTTGTTTTATTTTTTTGTTAGCTACAGCCTCCCAAAAAATCTGTTAGATTAAACAATGCCGACCACCAACAATCAAGTTTGATATCAGCAGCTCGCTACTGATATCAAGCAACCGAAGAACTGGCTTCCTTCCAGCTTTTCATGGTCTTGGTAACAAAGTCCAGTGCCTGGCTCCAGGCATCTTTTATTTGTGGGGTGTAGAATTCTCCAAGCACTTCGGGTAGGGTTTCCAGCATAGCTTCTTTCACTATGGGATAATATTCGTCTTTCACGCCATAGCGGTGGTGACTCTGTCCGAGTTTTTTAAGCCCCAATATCAAGTGTTCCGGTCTGGCCAGGGAGTAGACAATTCCTCCCAACATGTGGGTTAATAGCCGGCCCTGATCGGGCATATTGTTTTTGAATAAATTTCGGATAAATGGTGCTTTTTGAAAAACTTTCTCGTAAAAAAGGGCAGCAAAGGCATCTTCATCCTGTAAAAGCAAATGCAGTGAGGCTTGCAATTCCAGCTGGAGATCCATTTGCTTAAAGCCAAGTAATTCATGTATTTCAACCCTTTCTTCTTTCCCCGCTAACGATGCGTGGTAGGTCCAGCCAATCTCCAGTGCTGTTTCCGGAACATTTCGATATACGGAATTGGAAATTAATACGTGGGTACCCGTCTTTTTCGTTTGGGCCTGTATGCGACTGGCCACATTGACCGGATCGCCGACTACCGAAAATTGTCGGTGAGTGGGATGACCAAGATGTCCGACATAAGCGAGTCCAAAATTAATGCCAATACCCATTTTCAATTTGACATCAAAATCCTTTAGTTCTATTCTGTTCAGGCGTTCCAGGGCATAACGCATACCCATTGCTGCCCGGATGGCATCCAAACTATTTTTTTCACGGGTACCACCAGCCGTTCCAAAAACACCGATGATTTCATCACCAACATATTGGTAAATAATGCCATTGTTCATTAGAATGGGATCACCGAGAGCCGTATAAAACCTATTCAACATAAAGGCAATATCAAAGGGCAGGTTATGAGAAGAGAGGTTGGTGAAATTACGTAAGTCACAAAACAATATGGCTATGGGCCGTTCTTCTGCTTTGCCTTCAGGTAATGTTTCCGTTTGCAATTTGCTTACTTCAGCACTCGACCAAAACAGGCGTTGCAATTTGACGTCTCCTTTAACATAACATTGACAAGCCAGACGTATAGAGGGGTCCCATTTTCGGTTTCTGGCCATGATAGCTTCCTGATTGGATCTGGCGGTCAGGTTTTCCATACCTTCCAGTATTCTCACCCTACAGGTTGTACATTTTCCATTGCCACCACATTCATGCAAATGAGGTATTTTATTTTCAATGGATGCGTCCAATAAAGAACAACCATCCGTATTACATTTCGCTTCCTGGTTAAGACTTGCATAAAATATTCGCGCCTTCATTGATTGTGGTTTTTATAGGACGTGGGATTAATACCAGTCCGATTTCGATAGAATAGTGGACAATTATTGATACCTCGTCCCTATGTGCCCATAAAGTTGAGGAATTAATAAACCGTTTAAAATGGCAATTGAGTAATTAGGGCGAGATTTTGAGTATAGAACAGCTAATCAGGTCTGCCAGAGGGAAGTAGATGGATACAGCTGATGAATGCACGAACTAACCGGGCATAAGCCAAATTGAGCTTAAGATAAGTGGATATGTGTATTCACCCGAGCCAGGAGTTCATTTTTTGAAAACAGTTTCACCAAATAGTCGTTTGGCCTTCAATTATACCTATCGACTAAAAGGATAGTTTACATTTCATTAAACTATATTTGAGCTGTTTTAAAAGGTATCTTTTTTGACAAATTTCGTGGTCAACCTAAAAAGCGAAGCTTAAGAGCATGTTTGGAGGCCAACCCTTTAGGTTGTTTTGGGTAACCTAACGTGAATCTAAAATTAGTCCTTATGCCTCCAACATATTTAATCCTAAACCTGTAAAATTTATTCCACACATGACAATCAAAAAAACGTTTTTCGCACTTTTTTTCCTGCTGTGCAGCCATTTTTTATTGGCGCAAGCCCAAACGCCATTGGAAATAGCCACCAGGCATTTACAACAGAATCTGGACCAACTGCATTTATCGGCAACTGATATTCAGGATGCGGTGGTCAACAACCAGTATGTTTCGAAACACAATCAAGTAACTCACCTTTATTTATTGCAACACCATCAAGGTATTGAAGTTCACAATGCCCTGATCAATATCAATATCTTGAAGGATGGCCGTATTTTGGGCATAGGCAATCGTTTTGTGAGTAACCTGGCCAGCCGGGTGAATACTAAGAATCCGGCTATTTCCATGCAACAGGCAGTTCAGTCAGTCAAGACGCACTTTAATATAAGTGCGGCGGCTCCGCTTAGTTTATTGGAGCATAAGGGCGACAAAGAAGCCATTTTTGATGCTACTGGCCTGGCCCTGGAGCCGATAACCGTGAAACTGGTATACCAGCCCATGCCTGATAAAAGTGTCAGGCTCGCCTGGAATGTGGTGTATTATGAATTGGACGCACAACATTGGTGGAATGCCCGTGTAGATGCGGTCACTGGCAAAGTACTTGATTATTTCGATCAGGTAGTACATTGTGATTTTGAGGTGGAAGTGTGTGAAGAAGAAAACACTTTTCGGGATAGCCAATTGAATACTGAATCCGTAACCTTATCTCCTCCTAATGGCAATCCATCTTACAATGTTTTTCGATTGACCATTGAAAGCCCTAACCACGGGGAGCGGACGCTGGAAATTAACCCAGCCAACCCTGTAGCCTCTCCGTTTGGCTGGCATGATACGGATGGAGCAGAAGGCCCTGAGTATACGATTACCCGAGGTAATAATGTGCATGCCTACCACGATATTTTCAACCAAAACAGCTCCGTAGGTGGCGAACCAGATGGTGGTGATACCCTGTGTTTTGATTTCCCATTGGATCTGAGTCAGGGACGCCCGTATACGCAATTGGCCCCTTCTATTACCAACCTCTTTTATTGGAATAACCTCATGCATGATGTGTGGTACCAATATGGATTTGATGAAGTATCCGGCAATTTCCAGTTTAACAATTATGACAATGGAGGCGAAGGCGACGATTATGTCTTTGCTGAAGCGCTTGATGGCAGTGGCACCAATAATGCCAATTTCGGAACGCCCGCGGATGGTGGCAACCCACGGATGCAGATGTATTTATGGGGTGGATCATTGCCAACTTATCCCGATCCACAAGTACAGGTAACTGCTCCTGATACTTTGATCGGTGGTTATGATTATGCCCGTGGAGGTTTTGGCAGTAATTTGCCTCCCACTGCTACGCCTATTATAAGCCAGGTCGTTTTGGTTGATGATAATACCGGCATCACCTCTGATGCGTGTCAGCCGATTACCAATGATACCGCCCTCGTGGGTAAAATTGCCATGATTGACCGAGGTGATTGTGAGTTTGGGTTCAAAAGCCTGGCTGCTGAAAATGCGGGAGCCATTGCAGTAATTATTTGTAATAATGTAGGGGATCCTATTATTAACATGGGGGCAGGTGATGTTGGCAATCAGGTAACCATTCCGGCCATCATGATTAGTTTGGCCGATTGTAATGAGATCAAAATGGGTTTACCTGATTTGACAATGCAATTAGCACAACCTGCATTTGAGGTGCCAAATCCCGGACCTAGTGGCCGGAGTAGTGACTTTGACAATGGCGTTATCGCCCACGAATATACACATGGCATCTCCAATCGTTTGACGGGTGGCCCTGCTGCTGCTGGTTGCCTCTCGAATGCCGAGCAGGCTGGCGAAGGGTGGAGTGACTGGTTTTCACTGGTTATGACCAATACCGCAGATAATACCGCAGAACAAGCTAGAGGAATAGGCACCTATGCCGATAACCAGCCCATAACTGGTCCTGGAATCCGGCCATTCCCATATAGCCGCGATATGAATATCAATCCACATACTTATGCAGATATCAATAATGAAGCTATCCCTCACGGGGTGGGTTCTGTATGGTGTGTGATGATCTGGGATTTGTACTGGAATCTGGTTGATGAATATGGTTATGACGAAGACCTGTATCATGGTACCGGTGGCAACAACGTAGCTATGCAGCTGGTCGTTGATGGCCTAAAAATGCAATCTTGTGATCCGACCTTTATCGATGCCAGAGATGCTATTCTGGCGGCCGATGTTGCCAACTATGATGGCGCCAATCAATGTCTGATCTGGAATACTTTTGCCCGTCGGGGGGTAGGCTTTAGTGCTTCGGCTGGTGGAGACGAAGCTTTCGACTTGCCGGATGCCTGTAACTTTACCTTCCGGGTCAAAAAAACAGCCGTAACAGAAGCCAATGCAGGAGAGACCATCACCTACAACCTGGAAATTACCAATGGTAGATCAGAAAGCATCAGTGAAGCTATTGTGACCGATCAATTACCAGCTGGAACTACTTTTATAGGCAGTTCGGATTGTGATATTACAGAAAATAACGGCGTATTATCTATCTCACTGGGAACTGTGACGAGTGGAACAGTCATTAATTGTAGCTATCAGGTACAGTTGGCGGCAGTGCCATTTACGTATACCACCTTTGAAGATGATGCCGAAGCTGGTGATGACAACTGGAACTTTGTCAACCCTGCAGGGACTGCAACCTGGACCTTGACACCCACGAATGTCAACAGCGGTAGTTTCTCTTTCTTTGCGCCAAACCCTGGGGCAATAACTGATCAGCAGCTGGTACTTTCTGCCCCTCATCTGTTGAATGGCCCTAACCCTACCTTATCCTTCTGGCACTTTTACAATACCGAAACCAACTGGGACGGTGGCGTGGTAGAAATTTCTACCGATGGCAATAGCTGGGATGATCTGGGTGGTCAGATGATCAGCAATGGATATGACGGTGCACTCAATATCAATGCCGATAATGTGTTAAGTGGCCGCCCGGCATTCCATGGCGACAGCGGTGACTGGATCAATACAATCGTCGATCTGTCATCCTATGCAGGTCAGGAGGTACTATTACGTTTCCGCCTGGGCTCCGATGGCTCCGTAGCTGGTCAGGGCTGGTTTGTGGATGACATCCAATTTTTGGGCGACTTCTACGCGGTCACCAATACAGCTTGTGTTGACAATGCAGGAGAAGACCTTTGTAGCAGTGCTACCACTATTGTGATTGGCGAAAACCCTAATGCTACACAAGATTTGAATCCAAATCTGGGGGTTGCTTTATTCCCTAACCCTAGTACAGGTTCCTTTACCATTTCTATGCTTAATCCAGGTATTGGTGTTGTTGATGTGAAAGTGATGAGCATCGATGGACGGGAACTGCTGAAAACCCAATTTGATGCCGGCCAGACAAAAACTGTAGATCTATCCGCTTATGGCGCTGGGGTCTACTTGGTGCAGTTGGGTACGGATACAGGGATTTTGGTTCGGAAGATGGTGGTGGAATGATTTGGAATGGGGAAATGTTGATATTGTGATGAATGAGCGCATGTGGCGATAAACAAACCGGTATTGGAGTGATCCGATGCCGGTTTGCTTATTTATTTCTAAAAGAGGTATCCTATCATTTTATCTTTCCCCTTAAATAATCCGATAACCGCAGTGACAATGCCACTAAAGTAAGGGTCGGATTAGGTGCACCTGAAGTTGTATAACAGCCCGATCCTGCTACAAATAAATTGGCCATTCCATGCACTTTACAATTGGCATCAACGACTCCTTTTTGGGGGTCATTACTCATCCTGGTGGTGCCCATGTGGTGCCATCCCCCATCTACGCCTTCGGGCCAGGACCTATCGTTTTCATCCTGCAAGAACGGTCTTAATTTCACTCTTCCGATGTTGGCAATGCCCATTTGTTGCCCCAGCAATTGATAAATCTTTCGGATGCTGTTTTTATCTAGGTTGGTTAGTTCCCAATGTAGATTTGCTCGGGGTACGCCCAAGGCATCCTTTTCTGATCCCAGAGTAACCCGGGAATTGGCATTAGGAGCCTGTTCAATCCGGGTAACCAACTGAAAAGCTCTGGCGATACTCCCCTTATTTTCTTTTTCTGCTGCCTGCGCTGCCTCTTCCCAGTCTTTCATCATGTTTTCCATCGCTTTTCGTGGGTCATCATCTTGCCAGGATTTAGTTTTTGGGGTTTTATTTCGGCTGCTACTTAGCGGCTCAAGGGACACTGTGCCGTTTAAGATTTTATGTTCCGTTTGGGCTTTTTCCGTAAGGGCTAATTCTGCACTTGCTCTGGTGACGCCGTATTCCCAGGAATACAAATCTGTAGGAAAAGGTCTTAACAGCCATAATTCTGCGGAAGCAATTTCCAGGTGTTCCATAAAATAGCGCCCTACAAGATCATGATGGTTGCCCAGCCCGTTCGGGGCCTGCGTATTAGAGGCCAATAAAAGCCTGGCATTTTGAATGGCACCACATGCCAGGATGAAATATTTTGCTTTTACGGTATGTGTTTTTCCAGCATGATTTTTGACGATTACCTCATTGACCGCAGCTACTTTTTCATTAGCATGAATATTGACTACATTGGCATAGGTATGCAGGTGGATATTTTTCGCATTGACGATGGTATCTTTATACAATTGACCAAATCTGGCCAGACTAAACTGCCACATTTTATTCCAAACCACGTTTTTGTCGAGCGGAAAAGGATTTAAATTGGGCAACTCCTTATTCCAATATTCGAACTCATAAGGACAAGGGTCCATTTTTAAAACTTCCTGAGCTTTTGTATAAAATGGGTCAAGATCCTTCCTGGAAATAGGCCACCCACTATTGGGTACCCAATCTCTTTTGGTAAAATCGATGTGGTCAAATGGAGAACACATGCCTGCCCAGTGCCCCGTTGTTCCCCCAAAGTACCGTAAGCGACTGGATTTAAGCGGATAATAGGGTTGGCCCGTTGATTTTCCTCCGTTTAAATCCTGAATTTCATCCTCATATTCAAATCCGCCACTTTCGAGGAGGATGACTTTATAGGGCGTATTTATCCAGTCAAGCGCAATGCTTATTCCAGCTGCCCCCGCACCAATAATACAAATATCCCCTTCAATCAATGAATCGTTTGGCAAGATACGGGCATCGATATGCATGTTTGTTTATTTATGGGCTGAGGCAGCAAAAAGGGCACATTGGCGTGCCTCCGTTATAGACAGTATCCATCCATTGACCATGACGGTATTTCCTGTTTCAAAATCCTCTTTTATTTGTTGTTCTAATGCTGTAGCTAGGTCGTCACTATTATTCATCCCTGCTAATAGTCGTTTGAGCAGTACCTCCTTATTCTTTTCTTTGGGGAATTGTCGGCAGTAGGTTTTTCCAATAGATTGAATAGTCTCCGCATCCCAGATACGGGCCAGTGACTTGGGTTGAATTAAAGCATTCTCGTACCGAATATCACTCCAATAATAATATAGAGGCGGCCCAGCAATGGCTACAGTCCCTGCGGCGGCAATGATGATAAAGTTTCTTCGTTTCATTTCGTTCAAAATAAGCAGAAAACATGCGTTAAACCAAATTCTCCACATACTTATACACAGAACCCGTATTGAGCAAGACGACCGAATCATCCGGTTTGATCCAATTGTTTTCTTTTAATTTTTTATAACCCATCCATACTGCGGCACCCTCAGGTGATAAAAATAGGCCTTCTGTTTTTGCAAATTCATCCAGGCTTTGTCTTATTTCTTCTTCAGTGACCGAAACTGCTGTACCTTTACTTTCGTATAGTGTCTTCATGATCATTCGATCACCAAAGGGATGGGGTACTCTAAGTCCATTGGCAATAGTAGGCGCTGGATTTTCATACATAGGAATATAATCCAGTTTTTTTTGAAAAGCCTGAACAACAGGATTACACCCGGCCACCTGTATGGCTACCATCCGCGTAGGAATATGTGTGAGCCACCCTAAAGTCTTCATTTCCTGTAGGGCTTTCCATATCCCTATCAATCCAGTGCCTCCTCCTGTCGGATATAGGATCACATCGGGTAATTGCCAATGCAACTGTTCTATGATTTCATAACCCATTGTTTTTTTACCTTCCAATCTGAAGGGTTCTTTCAGGGTAGACACATCAAACCAGGAGCCATCATTTTTTGACCGCATCAAATTTGCGGCATCAGAAATATTACCTTTTACCTTGGTAACTTTGGCTCCCATAATTTCACAATCCAACTGAAAGACCACGGGTGTGGCTTCCGGCATAAAAATATGGGCCCCAATTCCGGCTTTTGCACAGTAGGCACTCAATGCGCTACCTGCATTTCCCGCAGTGGGGATACACATTTCTTTGACCCCTAATTCTTTTGCTTTGCTGACGGCCATGCTTATACCTCTGGCTTTGAAAGAACCGGTAGGGTTGCCGGATTCATCTTTTAAAAACAATTCGGATTGATCATACCTGGATTCAAGTTTGGCAAGCTGAAGCAGTGGCGTAAAACCTTCCCCCAGGCTTATCTGGTTTTCTTCATTTTCAATAGGCAATACCTCCCGATATCTCCACATATTGTTAGCCCTACCCCTTAAACTATCTTTTGACCAGGAATTGTCAAAGGAATAATAAGCCTCTAAAGGCTGGTTATCATCCTGACAAAAGGTGTGTATTTTATGCTTGTCATAAATTCTTCCACAATAATGACATTGAAGGTGGGTATAGAAAGATTTTGACTTGATATGATGTTTCATCTTTTAGACCGTAGTTTTCCTAAAAAACACTTTTTCTCAAAATTGATTGTGTTTTGAGGTCAATTATTTGTCCCTTTTTTATAATCCTCAATAAATAACTTTGTTCTGTAATCAAGGCCTTTTTTTGTTAAGTGATAAGGAGAATTAAACAACATGGAGTCCTCCATGATATACCTTTCAGGAGTTCCTAATATTGAAAAACCTTTATCTTTTAATGCTTCATCTACTTTATTGATCTGGTCAATGGAATTTTGAAAGGATACCCTTTGTAATCCGGGATAAGTCATAAACAATTTTGCCCTTTTGCCTTCCAGAGCAACCCTGAATTGAACCAGCTCCTCCACTACCGCATCATTAAAATCCCCTGTAATTTGCTTATAAGCATCAAATATTTGAGGCTGCATTCCCCAATGGGCATAAGTGTCTCCGTATTGATTAAACGAATGAACGCTGTAAACGTCACTTTCATCAAGATCAAAATACTCCAGTGGGTTGAATTTTGTTAAGGAATATTTGGGTAAGAACCCTATAATATTCAACACTTGTCTAACTTTCAGGTTTTTATAACCAGACCTATCTACATCAAAGATTGTTCGCAGTAATTCCTCCTTACCATAGGCAAATGTTCCAAAAAAGTGGTCATACTCCGGGGCAACAACCACAATGTCGCCCCTCCGGATGTAAGGAAGCGCCTCATTCATCATAAATATTAAACCAATGGAAGCATGAATCCCGGTATTAACTGGATTTAACCCCAAAGAATCTTTAACCATTTTGCTATTTAATCCAAAACTCAAATTGGAACCACCAATAAATATTATCCTGGGAGGTTCGACATTCTTCAGAAGTGCGTCTTTTTGAATTTTGGAAAACAATAAAGACTTTGATGCTCTTGGTGTTGCAGGGAGCAATATACCTACGGTTAGCACCAGGAATAAAACGATAGAAAAGCCCACAATTTTTGTGATAAATTTATTCATAGACAATGGTTTAAAATTGAAAATAAATAAACTGTTGTGGCTTTCCGGTAAAAACGATGATGGCGATAATTAAACTATAATAAAAGGCATACCGGAATGGTCTTTTCCATTTAAAACCCAGATGTGCAATGGCGTATTCTTCCTCTCTACCCAGCCATTCAATCATCAGAAATAGAACGACCAATGATGAAATGGTTAAGGCTCTACTCATACCAGCAAAATCGGGAACAGTAAAAAGCGAACTAGAAAATATCTCAGATAAATAGCTGATGGCATGCCCAATATTTTCGGCCCTAAAAAAGATCCAGGCAAAAACGGTCAAAGTAAAGGTTAAAAACATATTAAAAGATTCCTTCAGGGAGGGCAGATACTTTCCTTGAGCTACAATTTCCAGGTTTTGCCGATTCTTATTTAACAATAAAAGGGGCAAAAAGTAAAAGGCATTTAATGCGCCCCAAATGATAAAAGTCCAATTGGCACCATGCCAAAAACCACTTACTATGAAAATGATAAAGGTATTTCTGATTTTCATCCACGTTCCGCCAATACTGCCTCCTAATGGAATATAGAGGTAATCTCGAAACCAGGTAGAAAGAGAGATGTGCCAACGCCGCCAAAATTCTGCCATATCTCGTGAGAAGTAGGGGAAGGCAAAATTTCTCATCAGGTCAAAGCCAAAAAGCCGGGCGGTACCAATGGCAATGTCTGAATATCCGGAAAAGTCGCCATAAATCTGAAAGGTAAAAAACAAGGCTCCTAATACCAGGGTGCTCCCCGAATAATCCGCGGAATGATTAAAAATCAAATTGGCATATTCAGCGCAATTGTCAGCAATGACGATCTTTTTGAATAAGCCCCAGAGTATTTGGCGCAAGCCATCCACGGCTTTTTGATAATCAAATGTCCTTTGTTTATAAAACTGAGGCAATAGATTAGTGGCACGTTCAATCGGCCCGGCAACGAGCTGTGGAAAGAAACTCACAAAGGCAGCAAAGGCAATAAAATCACGGGTAGGTTCCAGTTTTCTTTTATAAACATCTATAGAATAACTCAGTGTTTGGAAGGTATAAAAGCTGATACCCACCGGCAAGATGATGTTTAGAGAATTGGCTTTTATTGCTGTTCCAAAAAATGAAAAAGCCGTGATAAAATTGTCGAGGAAAAAATTGTAGTACTTAAAGAACCCCAGGAATCCGAGATTAACCAGGATACTTGTCCACAGAAGAATTTTTCTTTTTGTGGTATTTTCTTCTCTGGATAACCCACGTCCTACCCAATAGTCAACCAGGGTACTAAACAGGATTAAAGATAAAAATCGCCAGTCCCACCAACCATAAAACAAATAGCTTGCAGCAACGATCAGCGCATTCTGAAGCTTGATGCTTTTGTTTGTTACAAACCAATAGAATAAAAAAACTATTGGTAAGAATATGGCAAAATCTATGGAGTTAAATAGCATAAGTCCACAATTTCAGGAATGCCTTTTTCCCAAAAAGGAAAGATAAGCAGATTTCTATTGAATTGTGCGATAACCTACAAATTCATTTTATCTCTCCTACCACTCCGTTCATGTTTGAAGGTCGGCCAATCAAATTCTCAATACCCCATCTTAAATAAAAATGCTTCCTTATACTTTGGCCCAATCACTATTTCTTTACCTTGGACAGAGATGTTGTTTTTATCAAAAAAGTCAATATTATTGGTATTTACTACAAAAGACTTGTGCACCTGAATGAAAGATTCGGGAAGTGAATCAAGGGCTTCGGCAACGGATTGTCGGGAAAAGATACGCTGGCCATTGTGGTGATAAATCATGTAATTGCCATCCTTTTCCAGGTAGGCAATCTCTTCTGTTTTGACCTGATAAATCCTTGCGCCGCTTTTGATGCTAAACGTTCCAAGCGGGCGATTTTCTGATTTTGTAGTGACTTGCGACGTGGTGGACAATACCTTGCTAATGGCTTTGGCAAAACGCTCAAAACTGATCGGTTTGAGTAAATAATCCACGGCATTCACTTCATAACTTTCTACGGCATATTCCGAATAGGCTGTGGTAAAGATGATTTTGGTGTCTTTGCTGATCATTTTAGACAAAGAAAGACCGCTGATGTGTGGAATATTAATATCCAGCAGGATCAATTCTACAGTTTCGGTGTTGAGGTAGTTTAATGCCTTTAGGCCATTTCGGAAAGTAGCTACCAATTCCAATTCTGAAAAATGCTGTGTGTACCCTTTAAGCAACTCTATGGCTTTGGGTTCATCATCAACTATGATGGTTTTCATGTGGCTGCAATTCTAATTTTAGGGTATAACATTGATCTTCCTTAATGGTCAGTTGGTGTTGATCCGGGTAAACAATTTGCAATCGCTTGCGGGTAGCTGCCAGTCCCGTGCCACCCTTTTCGAGGGAAGGATAATTAGGGTGAATGGAATTCCTGACGGTAAATATGATTTTCCCCGCTATGGTTAAATCAAAACAGACCTGTACAAATGACTGTTCCTCTGCCTGTACTCCGTGTTTGAAAGCATTCTCAACAAAAGAAATAAAGATCCCCGGTTCAACCAATATTGCCCGGTCCTCTCCCTCAACAGTCAATTTAAAGTCGACTTCCTCCTGTTCATACCGCATTAGTTGCAATTCGGCATAATCACGGATAAAGTTAATTTCTTTTTCCAGAGATACACTATCTCTTTCCGTTTCGTAAACGACGTAGCGCAGCATGCCCGATAATCGATCAATGGTTTCTGCCATTTTGGGATTTCTTTTCTGGTCCACCATCGCCAGCAGGTTGTTCAACACATTAAACAGGAAGTGCGGATGTAATTGCAATCTCAACAAATTCAACTCCGCCTGTTTCTTCTCCAAGGTAAGCCGTTGTCGTTGCGCTTCAGCGATCCACCATAGTTTGCCAATACCATAACCAACGGAAACGGCGTAATAAAAGAGCAGAATGCCAAAGACCAACGGTATGGAAATGATTGTTTGTATGCCGAAAAAAAACACCCTGGGCAGACTGGTAATCAATAGAAGGGCAACTAAAAAAGCTGCTCCCGAAAACAATAGGGGGTAGAAAAAATTTTCTCTTTTTTTCAGGCGCGTAATGAGATAAAGATTGGTATAAAAAAGCAGGCAAGCGATCAATACATTCAACAACAGCAAGTTAGCCCGGTCGAAATTACGAACCGTTTTGATGCTCTCGTATCCATTGGTTTCCATAATAATCTCCTGAGATTCTACCGAAAAGGTGGAGACTATAAACCATCCTGTACATCCCCAGAAAAGCAGATTGATGCCTGCTTCCAGCCATTTTGTTTTCATACTGCAAGTTAAGCAATTCCCGACTCCTCTTATCCAATTAGGTAGGAAGCTTGGGTTTGGTGGTAGGAAAAGGACATTTTGGAGTAGCTACCTTTTTTGGGGGGCTTTATCACCTATTGTCTGGCATAGATCACTTGGCTGAAAATGTAGCGCCAACATCACCTAATATTGTTGAACATGTTTTGCAAATACATTTTATTTATCATTCAACAAAATCAATCGTTCAAATGAAAAAGGTCATGATCACCCTACTCATTGCTGCAACCTTTTTAACGGGATCAGCACAAGATATCGGGAAAGTCGATTTAAAAAAAATGGACATTAAAGACAAGGTCGACAAGCTGGTAAAAGCCTATATAGATTTGGATATTTTTTCAGGTGTGGTACTGATAGCCCAAGATGGCGATCCGTATTACCACCAGGCATTCGGGCTGGCCAATCGCGAAAAAAACATCCCCAATACACTGACCACCAAATTTGATATCGGCTCTATGAACAAGGCCTTCACCAAGGTAGTCATCTTACAATTGGTGGAAGCCGGGAAACTAAAACTCAGCGATAAATTGGGGGAATACCTGGAGGGGTTCCCCGAAAACGTTGCCACACAGGTCACGATAGACCAATTGCTTAACCATACCTCCGGCTTTGGCGATTATCATACACCTGGCTTTTTTGAGGCACCTCGCAGCGAAAAAACCATCGAAGCCATCACCAAACATGCCCGAACGATGCCTCTTATGTTTGCCCCTGGCTCCGACAACTCCTATAGCAATACGGGCTACATCCTTCTAGGTGCCGTCATTGAAAAAATCACCGGAAAATCCTACCACGAAAATGTGAAGAAGCGCATCATTCAACCCCTCAACTTGAAAGACACTTACGTGGAAAACAAGGATCAGGTACCAAACAGGTCTATCGGATATTTCAAAGACATCAAAGGACATATTCAGGACAATGAAGGATTTCTGGAAATCCCCAATCCAGATGGCGGATTCCAGTCTACAACTACAGATATTCTGACTTTCTACCGGGAATTCCATTACGGCAACCAACTATTAAAGGAAAAAACCAAACAGCTTGATGAAAGCTGGCAGTTTATGGAAACCCATCGCAATACGGGCGGAGCGATCCCTCATGCCGGTGGGTTTAATGGTGCCAATACCGTTCTTTACGAGGTTTTACGCGACAAGATTTCCGTCCTGGTTTTCGCCAATATGGATGAACCGGTAGCGGAGCAGCTGGGGGTAGGCATTCTGGCTATCATCCGGGGTAAAGTGCCAAACCAACCTTCTCTGCCAGCGTCGCAAAATGTTTATCAGGCGCTTCAGGAACACGGTACAAACTATGTCAAGGAAAATTTCGAAGCACTGACCACCAATTTCCATCCCAGCGATCCCCGCGATTTTATCCTCAATGCGATTGGTTATGACCTGCTCTCTTCTGGCGAAACCGACGAAGCCATCCAAATTTTTGAATTTAATACTGAGTTGTTTCCGGAAGTTGCCAATGTGTGGGATAGCCTGGGTGAGGCCTGGTTAAAAAAAGGCGATAAGAAAAAGGCTCTGAAATATTATAAAAAAGCTTTATCCATTCAACCTGGCTTACCTTCGGCAAAAGAAGCCGTAGCACGCTTGGAATAGCAGCAATTATAAAACGAGTGAGTAATTAGGAGTTAGGAAAAGTTTCACCGCTGAGGCGCGAAGTACGCTGAGACAATGCAGAGAATATACTAGTATTTTTACGCTGCGTTTACTCCGCGCTCACTGCGCCTCAGCGGTGAATAAAAATACGAATCATGGTTTATCCTTTTCGAATAATGCCCATCCCTCATTTAATAAATAGGTAACCTATCAAAATTATCTTTCGCTCCAAACATCATCCCTCCTATCACCATCAATCAATAAAAAATTAGGATCAATTACTACTTTATTCGGTTTTTGATCAACGATCAAGGTAATGCGATTGTCAATTTGAGATACCTTTATTTCTTCAATTCCAATTTCTATTTCCTGGTCATCGGAATCATTATTCCTAAACAGGCCAATGCGAATATAATCCTTTAGTGGCAAAGACTCTAAAGCTCCAGCGGTAAGCATAACCGATGCATCTTCTCCATAACTTTTTTTACCCGCTGCATTCGACCTGTATTTTGAAATAGAGAACGATAAGTCGACCTGATATTGGCCATTTTTAAGGTCTTGGATATTGACCTCCTTTATGGCATTATCATACAGGGTAATGGTTTCAAACATATCCCGCATAAGGTATTGCAGCGAATCGGGTATGGCAGCAGCTAGGGTATCTAAGAAGTCCAGAGAAGTGGGATAAGGCGGCAGACTATACCTTCTAGCCTTTTCATATTTTGCTAGGACCATGTTTAATTGAGCCTCCCCAATGTATTCACTCAGCGCATTAAAAACCAATAACCCTTTGCGGTAGTTGATATAATCCTGATCCTCCCGAGCCATATTGAGTGGGTGTTCATCTCCAGCTGTAGCCCTTTGCCTGAGGTAGATCTCCCGGGAAGTAGCCAGAAATTTTGTGGCTTTTTCCTTGCCATAATGTTGTTTCATTACTTGCAAAGCGATGTATTCTGCAATAGATTCCGTCAACATTTTTCCACCCTGTACATTAGCAGGATCTACTCGGTGGCCCCACCAATAATGCGCCACTTCATGGGCAGAAGTATAGAACGGAAAATTGAATACTTCATTTTTAGCATCATCGATATCGCAAAGGAAGAGGGATTCTGAATAAGGGATGAGGTTGCCATTCAAGGTGGCGTGTGTACCTGTCGTGATCGGAAATTCTATTAGCCGAAGCGTCTCATAATCCAGGGCTCCAAACCAGGAAGAACAATAGTCAATGGAAGCCTTTAATCCCCCCAACAAGTGTCCGATATTCTGATTGTGATCCGGATGATGGTAGACCTCGATGGAAAGCCCAGCCGTGCTGTCCTTTTCCACAACATACCGCCCCGACAACCAGGAAATGTTATTGGTAATCTTTCCTGCCGACTGGTAGTGGAAGTAATTTCTACCGCCTTCAGTCCAGCTATTTTGCAGGTCGCCCATGGAGAAAGCCATTTGATCAGAAGCAGTACTGACCACCGTTTCATAATCGATTCTATCCATATTATTATAGGCAAATTGATAGCCCAACAAAGCCGTATCGGTTGGCAAGTGATCCTTTACTTTCCGGTCGCCAAGGCCATAAGCTGTCCGCTTCTTTTTGCTGGTTAGAAAAGCATTTCTGAAGCCTAGCGTGGGCAATATCCTGGCATCGAGATAGGTGCCGTTAGACAGTACTCTGCTGTTATTATGCAAAAGGGAATTGGGATGATTTGTTATTGCAAAATTTAAGGCCAGCGTATCTCCAAGTTGAAGCCCTTTATCAAGTTTGATGACATCAAAATGTAGGGCTTCATCCTGAATTAAGACATGGTGAGGGGTATTAATGGTGTAGGAAGTAACCTCTTTAAAACTGGTAGCCACCAGGATCGTATCAATGATATGGTCAACCTTATTTACAAAATAAAGCGTTCCGTTTGCCTTAAAATCCCGGGTATCGGGGAAGAGCTGCATATCGATTTTAGCCTTAGTAATTTTGGGTTGCAATGTAGATTGAAAATGACCGTATTGTTTTTCATTGCGTGCAAACCCGCGGTCTTGATCCTCTTGTGTGAAGTTCGTTTTGGAAACATAATGTTCTTGATAATAAAGACTGCTTCCCATCCCTACAAAAACAATCAGTGTCAGGAAAAAAACAAGTTTTAATGGCCGTGTAAACCTGATTTTTGCCAATTGCCATCGCTCTTTGAACGTATAAGTAAAACCTCTTTTCCACAATAATATAGCGCCTAACATTAAACCGATAGCGGCTACTAACCAATAAATTTTATAGGCAAAATAAAGTGGCAAGATGGAACCATAACCATTGAGGTCGGAATAGTCAAATCCAAGGTTAATACCCGGTACTCTGTTGAATTGTAAAATGCTTTCTTTGAGGAAATCCAAACCCAATTGCGCTCCAACCTGAGGGAGCATACCAGTCCCCATAGGAATCAACAACAGGATAAAAAAGCCCAGGTACATATTCTTAAACAAAGTATGGATAAAAAGAGCGATACAGGCCCAGATGGCAAAATGAATAAATTGCAACCCATAGAGTTCGAAAATATAGTGGCCGATTTCATATCTGTAATACCCATTGATGGTCTGCGCCAGCATTCCACCTACAATTACCAGTGTCAACAACAAAAATTGCACCTTCAAAACAGCCAATAATTGCGACAAAAGCAGTACCCAATCCGGTTGGGGAACCACATCAATCAATGCATGCATTCGGGTGGTCTTGCCCCGGTATATCAAAACACCCATATACAGGAATGTCAGGAGATTGATCACCAGCGTAAAGATGAACATTGGCACCCTGAGCATACGGGCGGTAGTCGGCAACAATTGAAAACCATAGGGCGGATTCATCTGAGCTTGCTGAAAATACACCAACAAGAACCCCGATAACAAAATGGCTACAAAAGGCCAGCTAAATACAATATAGCGGAAATCAACATCCGATAATTGCCAACTGGTTTTTAGTCGTTGAAAAAAGGAGAAATCAAAATGAACCTTGGGCAAAGATATGTTGACCACCCGGGAGAAAATGGGGAGCTGGTCAGCAATATGGGTGTCTTTTTTCTGTGAAGCCCCAGCGACAAACTGATTGAATTGGAATTTCCAGTAGGTTATCCCCGCAATAAGAATTGTTATGCCCAACCATAATAAGCGATTGACAAGGATAACTCCGGATACCGGCAGTGCTTGCGTATTTCTTTCTTCCAGCGTCCAGTATTTCACCATATATTTTACAGCTGTATCGCCAATCGGATCCAGCATTGCTGCCAGGTATCTTAAGTCAACACTCGTGAGTATACCTCCGAATATACCTTGCAGGATAACCACCAAAATGATGCTGATAAAACCGACATAAATATTCCTGGTAAAAACAACGACTGCAAACACGATTATCCCAAATAAAAACACATTGGGGATCAGATAAAATGCATACAATTGGGTATAAGCACCCAGATCAAACGGTAGTAGAATGTCGGTGTTAACCCCAGGCATCAGCGTGCCCAGCATAAAGCCAAGCCCAAGCATACTTACAACCAAGATGGCAACCAGAAAAGAGCTACAAAATTTTGCCAGCAGATACTCCGCTTTTTGTATAGGGTAGGAATACAATAAGGTATACATCCGGCTTTTATAATCTCTATAAACGGACACGCCGATGATTGCTGGTAGGATAAACAACATAAACATGCTGAGGTAGTTGGTCATAAAATTGATCCGGAAGTAGGAATTCATCATCTCTGCATTCGGGCCCGATGCCCCCTCGCTGGCCATGCCCCACATGGTTAGCAATGCCAGTGCAAATAGGAAAAAGCCAAAGATGTAGGGCAGCGGCTGTCTATACCAATGGGTGATTTCATGTCGGAAAATGGTGGTAAACATGTGCATGCTTTTAATGATTGCTTTGAAGTAGAGCCGTGAAATAAACATCTTCCAATCCTGGTAGCGCCTTGCGGAAGCGATCACCGGGACTATGGTCTGCATAAATCCTTACGCTGAGGGTATGATCTCTGTTGAAAGAGGAAGAAAGGACCGAATAACGGGATTCGAATTCTGCCAGCTCCTGTCGGTCGATGTCGGTGGCCCAGACCTTTCCATCCAGGTGTAAAATGGCTTCATCAGGAGAAGCATGTTGAAGGATCTTCCCACCATTCATAATGGCCATATCGGTACAAAGGTCTTTGATATCTTCGACGATATGGGTGGAAAAGATGACGATATTCTCCGTGCCAATTTCGCGGAGAATATTGAGAAAACGCTGACGTTCAGCCGGGTCTAGCCCTGCAGTAGGTTCGTCGACAATGATGAGTTTCGGTGCATTGAGCAATAACTGGGCGATACCAAATCGCTGTTTCATACCTCCGGAATAACCGCTGACGTATTTTTTTCTAACCCCCGTGAGGTTGGTGATCTCCAAGCACTTGTCGATCAGGATACCTCTTTCTCTTTTGGAGGCAATACCCTTCAGTTTAGCCAGATAGTCGAGCAATCTTTCAGCCGATATTCTTGGATAAACCCCAAATTCCTGAGGCAGATAACCGAGCACCTTCCGCAAGGACATTTTGTTGGTGAGTATATCCATATTATTGAAATGAATCGATCCGTCATCCGGACTTTGCAGGGTAGCAATGGTGCGCATCAGACTTGACTTGCCAGCTCCGTTCGGTCCGAGCAGGCCAAACATGCCATTGCTAATTTGCAGGCTGAGATTATCCAAGGCTTTAACGCCGTTGGGATATACTTTTGTTAGTTGGTTAATGTTGAGTTGCATGGTGAAATATTTACACCTAAACCTATTGGAATTAGAAGGGAAAGCCAATTTTTGATGATGAAGGGAGAAAAAGTCGTGTCCAAAGTTCTCCTTGACTAATGTCACGGGAAAGAAGACTTTCGTCATTGAATTTCCTCCTTTGCCGGGGTTTTACCTAAATTACGGCAATAACTAGTTCTGTATTGAAAGCATATATCAAATACCTGGAGAACTTTATACTACAAACCTCTTCCTGGATATTCTTAACAGCGATCCTGGCATTCAGTTATGTAGTTATGCAAATGAGCGGGCAATTAGGCTGGTCGGCTTACCTCGGACTTATTGGCAGTTTCTGTCTGTTGTTTTTTCCGGTTCTTTTATTGGCCACAGCCAGAGAACGGTGGACTAAAGCAGGAAAAACGCGCGTCTTTTATTTGCTCTGGGCAATTTTCTTTGTCGCCTACCCTATTGCATTGACATTATTAGGCATACAAATAAACCACCTTCCCTTTACCCGGCAATTCTTAGATCCGATGTCTGAGGTTAACCAGCAAGGCATTCTTTGGCTTGCCATAATTTTATTGGCCATTGAATTGCTTTTACAGGTCCTATCGCGAAGTAGTGGAAAAAGAAAAACAGCAAGCTGGATATTAAAATTGAGCATTCCAAAATTGGCAATCATTGTGGTGTTTGTCTTTTCGTTAATGATTGTTCCCATCAATAATTTTTTTCAGGACAAGGTGGCTGGAGCATCCACAGGCCAATTTTTATGGATCTATTTTTTCAGCGTAATTCAGGTATTCCTGATCTATCTTTCCTATTATTTATTTTATCATATTCACCACCACTTTTTATTCAATAAAGTACTCAAAGAAAGAGGGTTCTTTTACTACCTATTTGGAGCAATAGCCCTCATTTTGGTGCTTTCCCCCATTTATGCCGAGGTGATATTACGTTTTCCTGTAGTGTATGAATTAAAAATGCATACCCTCGGCTTTTTCAAAAGTCCATTTGAAGATCCCAACTATCTGATTCCCATTTTTATCTTCATGTCCACCTTACCTTTGATCATCATTGTGGAATGGTATAAACAAGTCAATGCGATCAATATTTTGGAAAAAGAAAAAGCAGATGCGGAACTGGCATTACTCAAACAACAAATCAATCCCCACTTCTTTTTTAATACCCTCAATAATCTCTATGCCATGAGCCTTACCCAGGAGAAGGACACGCCAAAGACCATTCTTCAGCTTTCGGCACTGATGCGGTACGTCATTTACAAAGGCAAAGAAGATAAAGTCAAGCTTTCAAAAGAAATCAGTTATTTAAAAGATTATATCGACCTTCAGAAAATCAGACTACACAAAACCGTAGCTATTCGCTTTGATATACAGGTACAAAATGAAGCTATTGATATACCACCTTTACTTTTTATTGTCTTGATAGAAAATGCATTTAAACATGGTATTGAACCTGCAGAAAAGCATTGTTTTTTGCACGTAAAATTGAGTTCAACAGACCAATCTATTTGTTTTGAATGCCATAATTCCATAGAGGTAGACACCGAAGGAAAAGAACCGGGTATTGGTCTCAAAAACCTCCAACGAAGGCTGGAGTTACATTATCCGAACCAACACCAACTGAAGATACAGGAAAGCCCTACGGATTACAAGGCTACGTTAACCATCAATTTATGACACTACTGAAAGCCCTGATTATTGATGACGAACCCTTTGCCCATAAGGTCATATTACAGTATGCCGAAGACATCCCATTTCTGGAAATTGTTGGCCAATGTTACCTCGCCACAGAAGCATACTCCATGCTTAATGAAAAAGCAATCGACCTCCTCTTTCTGGATATCCAAATGCCAAAACTAAAAGGGCTGGATTTCATCCGAACATTGGACCATAAACCACAAATTATCATCACCTCAGCCTTTGAAGAATATGCCTTGGAGGGTTTTGAATTGCAGGTTTGTGATTATTTACTCAAACCTTTCCCTTTTGATAGATTCCTGAAAGCGATCCATAAAACACATCAGCAAATATCCCTTTTAAAGCAGGAAGATTCTTCCAAGCCGCCTGAAATGCAAACAGCTGATGATCGAATATTTATCAAAGTCGACAAACGATTTATTCAGCTCAATCTACAGGATATTCAATACTTTGAAAGTTATGGCAACTATGTAAAAATCTGGATTGCATCAGAAATGTACCTCACGCCCCGTACCCTTTCCAGCTTTGAAAAGGAGCTTAATGATTCCACATTTATGAGAATTCACAAATCTTACATCATTCAAAAAGCATATATTGACTATGTGGAAGGCAATAGAATGGTCATGAAAAATGGCACACAATTAACCATTGGTAAAAGTTACCGCCAGGAAGTAAAACAATGGTTGAGTTGAAACTTACGAACTTGTTTGGAGGACGGCTTTTGTAGCAAAAAGATGAATATCAACTCCCCGATTCAATTATTCCTTATTCGCCAACTGCCCACACGCAGCATCAATATCCTTTCCCCGGCTACGCCGTACGGTCACCATTACCTCATGATCCCGAAGATACTGGGCGAAGTCATCGATGCGATGTTCGGTAGATTTGAGAAAATCAGCACCATCAATTGGGTTGTATTCAATGATGTTGACCTTGACAGGAAAATGTCGGCACAGCTTGACCAGGTTGGCGGCATCTTCCAGGCTATCATTAAAGTCCTGGAAAGCGATGTATTCGTAGCTGATACGGTTACGGGTTTTGAGGTAGAAATATTTGATGGCCTCCATCAGGACTTCCAGCGTATTGCTTTCATTGATGGGCATGATTTCGTTTCGTTTCGCATCATCGGCAGCATGCAGGGAAAGAGCGAGGTTAAACTTCACGTCATCATCGGCCAGTTTGCGAATCATCTTAGCAATGCCGGCCGTACTAACGGTGATACGTTTGGGCGACATATTGAGGCCTTCAGGTGAAGTAATATAATGAATGCTGCCCATCACCTCTTTATAAGCCAGCAGGGGTTCTCCCATACCCATGTACACGATATTGGTCAGGGGATGGTCAAAAGTTTCCAATGACTGTTGGTTGACCATCACCACCTGGTCGTAGATCTCGGCGGCATCCAAATTGCGTAGGCGTTTCATCCGGCCAGTGGCACAAAACTTACAAGTAAGGCTACAGCCAACCTGTGAAGAAACACATACCGTAAAGCGACGATCATCTGGAACAGGAATCAGCACGGATTCCACCAGTGGGCCATCATGCAGGCGGTAGCGAGACTTGATGGTGCCGTCCAGGCTACGCTGCACCTTATCTTCTTTAATGGCATTGATGGTAAAATGCTCCTCCAAATATTGACGCAGCTTTTTCGACAAATTGGTCATTTCCGCAAAGGAATGAGCCCCTTTTTGCCACAACCATTCATACACCTGTTTAGCCCGAAATTTGGGTTCACCAACCTCCAGGAACAACTGCACCAGCTCTTCCTGTGAATAGCGGCGAATGTCTTTTTTTGTGGAAACTTCAATCATCCCGCAAAGATAGGGGTAAATCGAGAAATTTTGGTACTATTTTGTAGGTCTACCTGTTTGGAGGTCAAACTTTGCGCTAAGCAAGCCTCTCCTACTCAGGAATCATTCTAAGGAGCCAGCTAAGAATAAGTTGCAGCATAAAGCATCAAGGTGTCTTTATCGCCTGACAACTGAATCATCTTTTCAAACGTTAAACCTACTTTTTCCAGTAATTTGATCGACCGCTCGTTCTCCGGTAGCGTTATGGCTACGATGCGTTCTAACTGAAAAACCTGTCTGGCCAGAACCATCACCGCCGCCGCTGCTTCGTATGCATATCCCTGCCCGGAATAAGCCGGCAAAAAGGCAAATCCAATATCTACATCTTCCAGTGTGGGTCTGTTGTACAAACCACAAACACCAATGGGGCCCTCACCCGTTTTCAAACAGACTACAAAGGGACCATATCCATACTGTTCGTAACTTTTCATGGCTCCATTCAGCAGATATTCCCTTGCCTTTTCAAGGGTATCTACGCCCCGATCACCAATGTATAACAACCAGGCTGGCGTATTCATTAGCTCCAGCATAAAGGCGGCATCCTCAAACGTAAACCTGCGAAGGGATAAACGTTCTGTTTCCGCTATGGATATAGATGGACTATTTGTCATTTTCTTCCGATTATACCTATGAGAAGGCAAACAAATGCTTGTATATTGCCCTTTAAATTATAAAATTTTTTTCTTTCATTTGAAAAACGAAAAACATGACCAGCAACATCCTCAATTGGCTTCAAGAGGCAGGAATTTCTTCACCGATGATCCTTCAGCTACTCGCTTCCCTTTTTATCGGCATTTTATTTACCCAATCCGGAATCGATAAAGTCATCAACTGGAAAGGGGAAAAGGATTTCTATACCGAGCATTTCAGCAAATCGATCCTCAATGGAACCGTTCCACTGCTGATGCCCATGATCACTATTTCTGAATTATCGGCCGGCTTTTTATCTATAGCTGGCGTCATTGGCCTTCTATTTTTTGGCAATCCTGATCTTGGCATTTTGGGCATGCTCATGGCTTGTTTATCCATCATCCAGTTGTTTTTTGGCCAACGTGTGGCTAAAGACTATGCTGGTGCCGCTAGTTTGGTGCCTTATTTTCTGGTTTGTTTGGTTGGCTTGGCTTTTTATTTGTTATAGATCACAACCCAGCACACTTTTGCGCCAACCAGGCTACCTCCTCTTTTTCCAATTTTGGCGACAATTGCTCGAAAACCTTGGCATGATAATCATTCAACCACTGCTTTTCCGTTTCCGTAAGGAGCGCCATATCCATTAAATTGCGATCAATGGGGAAAAGTGTCAGGGTTTCAAAAGCCAGAAATTGACCATAGTCGGTCGCTTCGACTTTGATACACAATTCCAGGTTCTCAATACGGATACCGTATTTGCCATCTTCATAATAGCCAGGTTCATTGGAGGTAAACATGCCGGGTTCGAATGGAGTGGCACCTCGGGAAGTAACTGCACTGGTTGCAAAACCCTGTGGTGGTTCATGTACATTGAGGAAATATCCGACACCATGGCCGGTTCCATGACCGAAGTTAAGCCCCTCCTGCCACAGGTATTGACGGGCAAAACCATCGAGCTGAGCCCCACTGGTTCCTTCCGGAAACTTCATCATGGACAAAGCTATATTACCTTTTAAGACCAACGTAAAATGCCGCTTCTGCGTGGCCGTAGGTTCACCCAGGGCTATGGTCCGTGTAATATCGGTAGTGCCATCCATATACTGACCACCAGAATCCAATAAGAGGATGCCCTTGGATTCGATCATAGCACACTTACCTGGCTCGGGGCGATAATGCACAATGGCTCCATTAGCATTGTAACCGACAATGGCAGCAAAACTTTCTCCATAATAATTGGCCTGTTGGCTTCTAAAACCGGCAAGCTTGTCGGCAACTTCAACTTCCGAGACAGCACGCTCCCGCAGCTCTCCTTCCAGCCAGCGAAACAGGCGGGTTAAGGCAACGCCATCTTTGACCATCGCCTGCCGAATGTGACTGACTTCATGTTCCGTCTTAATCGCTTTCAATTGGCGGATCAGGTTTTTTTCCTGATGCGACCGGCCCTCCGGAATAGCGTTAAATAGACGGATGCTGGTAGCCGCCGGATCAATGGCAATCGTCTTTTCCGGAGATAGATTTTGCAAAAAGGGTTCTATTTCCGCATATTCTTTTAAAAAGATACCCGCCGTTTGCAATTCATCTTCCAACTCTTTATTGATCTTCCCTTTCTGAATAAACAAATAACTGATTTCCTCACCAATAACCAGATAGCTGATAAATAAGGGGTTGAAATTGACATCCGCAGAACGTAAGTTCAACACCCAGGCAATGTCATCCAAGGTGGTGACCAACCAGAAACTGAGTGCTTTTTTTGTCATTTCTTCCCGTATCAGCGCCAGCTTTTCTTCACGGCTACGACCGGCATATTCTAGTTTGTGTTCAAATACTTCGGCTCCCGGCAAACCAGAACGATCCTTATAAATTTCCTCAATCAGGTCAAAATCATGGTTGATATCGATTTCTTTTTCGTAAAAATGTTTGGCCAGGTACCTGATTTGAGACACCGAAAACAAATTGCCATCCACACCAACCGTAGCGCCTTTTGATAAATTATCTACCAACCAGGAAACGTGTTCAGGAGCATGGGGAATGCGCTGCTTATGCAATACGATACTACTACCTTTTAGTTGCTGTTCTGCTTGGGTGAAATAGCGCGAATCTGTCCAAAGGCCTGCATGTTGTGCCGTTACAACCAAAAGCCCTGCCGAACCCGTAAACCCCGATAGCCACTCTCTGGATTTCCACCGATCTGCCACATATTCACTCTGATGCGGATCATGACTAGGTACAATATAGGCATCTAGGCCTTTTTTTGCCATCGCTTGTCGTAGGTCTGAGATTCTCTTTTTTGTCATATTGGTTCGTGTTTTGGTTGTGGGCTTAAGGAAACGATCTTTTTTTAACAAATATAGGGATATCGTCAAATATTGTGATGTGGTGATCTGGTGAGATTCCAAACTTTTCAATTCTTCCAAAACCTTCTGGTTTATTTATACAAGAAAAGCAAGAACTTGAAACATTGTTCTCGAAAGCCTTCTACCCCATTTCTTCCAATTTTCCCACTTCCTTCACTCCTTCCAACCCTTCCTCAAAGCTAAAAAACATCAAAAAACATTATATTATACTTTTTTGGCATGTATTTTGCAGTCTTAACTTTAAAAGCTTCTATTGTGTTTCAAAAATACTTATATTGCAAATGCTTTTTTGCGAAAAATCAGAACATAAATTTTATCTACACGTATTAATAGTATACCAAGAGATTAGGTTAGTGTGTGCTTAAATTTTAACACACACTTATAAAGGAATAGATAATGTTAAGACAAACCATTAGCCAGAAGTTACTCCAAAAGCTGTCACCTCAGCAGATTCAGCTCATGAAGCTGTTGCAGGTCCCTACAGCTACGTTGGAGCAACGGATCAAAGAGGAGTTAGAGGCTAATCCGGCGCTAGACGAAGGTGTTGATCATGCTGCTGATGTGCAGGATGAATTTTCTACTGCTGAAGAAGACCGCTTCGAAGATAGTAAACAAGAAGACGACCAACGCGACGACAACTACGAGCTGGATGATTACCTCAAAGATTATATGGATGACGACCCTTCATCCTACAAGCTGCGCAGCAATAATTACAGTAGTGATGAAGAGGAAAAGACCATCCCCATTCCTGTAGAACATACTTTTCATGAATACCTGGAACAGCAGCTGGGCATGTTAAACCTCAAGGATGACCGGGAGCAAAGTATTGCTTACCAGATTATTGGTAGCATTGATGATGACGGATATTTACGTCGTGAACCGATATCCATCATCGATGATCTGATGTTTTCGCAGAACATTTTCTGCACGGAGGCAGAAATTTTGAATATCCTGAAAAAAATTCAACGTTTTGATCCTCCCGGCATTGGTGCCCGCGACCTGCAGGAATGCTTGCAGATTCAGCTGGAGGGGAAAATCGAACAATACGAAGAAGAAGAAACGCTTGATGAATCACTGGTGTTGGCGTTACGTATTATCAACAAATACTTTGATGAGTTCACCAAAAAGCACTATGAAAAATTAATGAATCAACTCAATATTTCGGAAGAGAAGCTTAAAGAAGGAGTTGATGAAATATTGAAATTGAACCCCAAACCTGCCAGTGGATATAGTACCAATTCATCGCGTTCCATACAGTATATTGTTCCTGATTTTCTCATCCGCAATCGGGATGGAGAACTGGAGCTAACCCTCAATGGCAAAAATGCCCCTGATCTTCGTATCAATGATCAGTACCGGGATATGCTGAAAACCTATAAATCAAATACCAAAGGGCGGCGCGCCAACCGGGAAGAGAAAGAAGCGGTGCTTTTTATCAAACAAAAGATCGATTCCGCCAAGTGGTTTATCGATGCCATCCGGCAACGGCAACGTACCATGTACAACACCATGTACGCCATTTTGCAATACCAATACGATTACTTCCTCACCGGCGATCAGAAAAAATTGCGCCCGATGATCCTCAAGGATATTGCCGATATTACGGGACTGGATATTTCTACTGTTTCACGGGTGGCCAACAGCAAATTTGTGCAAACAGAATTTGGTACCAAGCGGCTAAAAGGCTTCTTTTCAGAGTCATTACAAACGAATAGCGGCGAGGAAGTGTCCACCATCGAGGTGAAAAAAATCCTCAAAGAAGTGATCGAAGCAGAAGACAAACGCAAACCCTTGTCTGACGAAAAACTCAAAGATATTCTTCAGGAAAAAGACTATAATATTGCCCGCCGGACCGTAGCCAAATATCGGGAACAATTGGGGCTGCCGGTGGCTAGATTGAGAAAAGAACTTTGATGCCAAAAGTAAAAAGTAAGGCGTGAAAAATGTATCCTGATATGGCTTCGCCGTCTATATTTTTGTATCTTGACTTTACAAACTAACCCAGCTAGTTATATTTTCCAAATTCCCATTTTTCACTCCTCATTTTTAATTCCTCCCTAAAACCTGGTTCTTAAAATGCCTGACCCGCAATTCTTAACAACCGATTTTCTACAAACCAAAAGACAGATTGCCGATCCACTGGCAGATGAGACAATTGCCTTGATCGTAGAACAGGAAGGCCCTGAAGCTGCCCGCAAATTATTTGACCTGCTCATCCGGCGCATCGAAATGCCCCTGGAGGAATTGCCACCAGCCACGCATGCTTTTGTGGCGGCCACCCACCAGCTACCGGCCTGGGCCGACTGGAAAAAAGTGGAGCTAGCCCATGATTTATTTTTGGATCATGGTCCCAAGTTTTTGATTTTCCTCTATTACAAAAGTTTACCAATCTTATATTCAATGGCCAATGGTGCCCGTGTGCTGGTCAATACCAGTCGACTTACCAACAAGGAGCAAGACCTTTCCATTTTTGCCCGCCGTATTGCAGAAACCGGGCAATTCCTGCTCGATGTGATGCGCAAAGATGCTTTAAAGCCGGGCGGTATAGGTATCCAGTCTATCCAGAAGGTGCGCCTGATTCACGCGGCCATTCGGCATTTTATCCCTGTTGAACATTGGAATGCTGAAGAATGGGGCCAACCCATCAACCAGGAGGATTTGGCCGCTACACTGATGACCTTTAGTGTGAGCACTACTGATGCATTGGCTCAGTTTAATATCGACGAAGCGCCCGAACGGCTGGAGGCGTACCTACACACCTGGACTGCCATCGGCGAAGTACTCGGTATTCAAAATGAATTGTTACCCGCCGATCGGGCTTCCGGCCGCCAATTGTTGGAAACTATTCTTGCACATCAATCTGCACCCTCAGAAAGTGGCGCCTTATTGACTCAGTCACTTCTGCAATTCAGCAAATCCACAATGCCCTCTCAACGACTGGAACGCCTGCCCGAACTTTTATTACAATTCCTCATAGGCCGTGAACGGGCACAATTATTGGGCGTTAATTATGCCCCGGGCTGTCTGGGCATCGTCATTCCCGAAGCCATTAGCGCCTATTTCCGCTGGGGTGAACGCCTGGAAGATAAACTGGAAGAACCACTCGGTATTTTCATCAATGAAATCTCCCGCCAGCTGAGTAAAGGTATGGTCCGTTTTTTTGACCGCTATAAAGGCCGGAATTTTGAAATTCCGGAGGAGTTTGGAAAGGTTTGGTTTTAGGAAAAACTTTCACAAAGTAAACCCCAAATTATAGCGTTGTTTATCTTGTAAAAAGGAAAAGTATGAAATCATCTTTTTGTCTGGGGACATTGCTACTTTTTGTCTTGTTGCTAAATGCTCAAGGCAATATTTTGGAACAGCTGATTGAAAAAAATCAGGATCAACTGGGCGTTTGGGCAGACCATCCTGAAACTTATGAGGTGCAAATCATTTATACACAAATTGACCGGGATGAAAAAAACCGGCCACAGTTTAGCAGCCACACTTATGGTGTCAACGCTAACCGTTATTTTTATCCGGCCAGTACAGTAAAGATGCCCACGGCTTTTATGGCCTTGGAAAAACTCAACCAGCTAAATATTAAGGGGCTGGACAAATACACCCCCATGAAAACCGGTGCCGTGACACCTCCACAATCACCGGTGGTCACGGACTCGACGGCGGAAAACCTTCTGCCTTCCATAGCACATTATATCCGCAAGATTTTCCTGGTGAGTAATAATGATGCCTACAACCGACTGTATGAATTTCTAGGACAACGCTACCTCAACCAAGGCTTACGGGATAAAGGATATACCGATTTGCGGCTAATACACCGATTGTCGGCACCCGGCTTCGATTCGGAGGCTAACCGACATAGCAATCCGGTCTCTTTTTACGATTTTGACACCCTGCATTATTACCAGGGAGAGGTGTATAGTATGGCTCCTCAGGGACTGGATTTAGAAGATGAAGTGCGCGGAAAAGCCTATATGAATCACGAAGGAAAAATTATATCCAAACCTTTCGATTTTACGCAAAAGAATTTTGTATCTTTGCAAAATTTGCACGATATCCTAAAGGCGGTGCTTTTCCCAGAGGTAGTACCGGAACACCAACGGTTTCAGCTAACGGAAGATGACTACCGTTTTCTGTATGATTCAATGTCTAAGTTGCCAAAAGAGAGTCGTTTCCCTAAATCTGAAGAATCGGATAATTATGTCAAATTCTGGATGTATGGTGACAGCTCCCCCACTGATATTCCCGATCAAATCCGCATTTTCAATAAAGTAGGCTGGGCTTATGGTTACCTCACTGATGTGGCTTACATCATCGACGTGGAACAAAATATCGAATTCATGTTGGCCGGTGTCATTCATGTCAATGCTAATCAAACTTATAATGACGGCCAATATGAATACCATGAAATTGGGTTACCATTTTTTAAGCAGTTGGGCCAGGTGATTTACGAACATGAGTTGCAACGGGAACGAAAATTTAAACCGGATTTGAGGAGGTTTTCTTCAAAGAAAAGAGAATAATGTAAATTCCGTATCTTTCCGGCAAAAGCCACCGACACATGCACGAATACGGGTATTTATCGCTCTTGCCACCATTGATTGCTATCTTTTTTGCCATTCGCACCAAGCAAGTTTTTGTATCGCTATTGTTTGGCATCTGGCTGGGCTGGATGATCATTGAAAATTTCAATCCTTTGACCGGCACACTCAGTACCGTACAGGCGCTGGTGGATGTGTATAAAGACCCGGGCAATACCCGTACCATTATGTTTTGTGCTCTGGTTGGGGCGCTGATCATCTTTATTCAGCGGTCGGGCGGAGTGGCTGGATTTATCCATTGGGTGAGTGGTATCTTGCACCATTACGAGCAGCGCAAAAGTGGCAGCAATCGCATTATTGTACAGTTACTGGCCTGGCTAACCGGATTATTGATCTTTGTAGAATCGAGCATTTCAGTGTTGACCGTAGGGGCGTTGTACCGGCCGATGTTTGATAAATTGGGCATCTCTCGGGAGAAACTGGCTTATATTGCCGACTCCAGTTCGGCACCTTCCAGCATTCTGATTCCGTTTAATGGCTGGGGAGCTTTTATTATGACCTTGCTGGCGGCTCAGGGCTTCAGTGATCCTTTTGCGACTATGCTCAAATCTATGGCTTATAACTTCTACCCGATCATCGCGCTTCTGATCGTACCGGTGGTCATCCTTTGGGGTAAAGATATCGGCCCGATGGCCAAGGCGGAAAAACGGGTGAAAGAAGAAGGCAAGCTCCTCGCTGATGGCGCTCAACCTATGATTTCCGATGAACTAACAGAGGTGGAAATGGCACCCAATGTCACACCCAAGGCTTATAACATGGCCATTCCAATTCTAATCATGGTCTTTATGATGCCCATAATGCTGGCCTACACTGGCTGGGGGGAGGCCCTCAAAGAAAGGCCGGATGCGAGCGTTTTTGATCAATTCATTTTTGCTATCGGCCAGGGTTCCGGCTCCACGGCAGTGCTGATTGCTGTTTTGTCCTCCATTCTCTTTTCCATGGTATTCTATCGAGTACAAAACATAATGGGCTTCAAAGAAATGATAGAGCTGACGTTAAAAGGTATCAGCGGCATGATTCCACTGGCGTTGTTGATGATGCTGGCCTTTGCCATCGGTGATGTCTGTAAAAACCACCTGCATACGGGTACCTATGTGGCAAGTGTGGTGCAAGATTGGTTGTCGCCTGGTCTGGTGCCATTCCTGATTTTTCTGGTGGGCTGTTTTATCGCCTTTTCTACGGGTACTTCCTGGGGTACCTTTGGTATTATGATCCCGATTGCTGTTCCTATGGCCGAGCAATTGGATGCCAATATCTACCTCACCATTGCGGCTGCGTTGGGCGGTGGCGTTTTTGGTGACCATTGCTCCCCGATTTCGGATACCAGTATCCTTTCGTCAATGGCTTCCGCTACCGACCATATTGAGCATGTGCGTACACAGCTGCCTTATGCGTTGATGGCAGGCGGGGCTGCGGCTTTGATTTATCTGTTGATTGGCTTAATGACTTAAGTTGTTCGCAAATTATGCAACCGTGTCATGCATCTAGAGGTTTATCTGCTGAATCGCCACCCATGCCTATTTTGGATTCATTTTTTATTGAAAAAGATTCCGGTTCTTCATCAACTTGTAATAATTTCAAAAAATATCGCTCAGAAAAACCTGTTAAGAATGAGAGTAAGATGAAGGACCCCATACTTTCTATGTTAATTCCAGGCAGGATCTGCCAAGACAATAATACAGTTATTAACACAGCAGTAAGTCCGCCAACTATAGGCTTAAGTTGGAATTTCAACAAGCTTTCTCTAAACTCAATTAGGTTTACTTTTGTATTTCTAATTTGTAACAAACCACTCATGAATCCTCCTAATGCTCCCATAATGGAAAATACGATGGTCAAGGCCAGTCCGAGAAGATAAGGGGACATTTGACTTACTGAAGTTAAAATGGAGTCTGCTCCAAGAGCATCTGCTACATTAAGCCCATTGAAGTTTATAAGCAATGGTAATGCAAAGGCAGCAACAAAAAGGCTTAATAAGCCCCAGGCTCTCAATAATTCTAAACGTTCAATTTGGAGTCCAAAGCTGATCTGATCCTCAATGTAATGTTTATTAATTTCACCAACAACTTCATCATACGAAGCTTTCAGTGTAGCAAATCCATCCTCCGATGGGTCGTTGTTAATCTTGTCAATTTCATCAGACAGAATTTTTGCATATTCAGGATAGGTCGACTCCAAGTGTTTCGCCCGAATAGACACCCTCTTTTTAACTATTGGTAAAGGAAATAGCCATATCATAGATCGTTCAGCTAAATCCAATAAATTTGCCACTGTCAGCAAGTCTACCTCCTTGCCTTCTAGTGCTTGTCTCGAGATGCCCAACAACTTTACTATTCTTTTGACTATCTCAGAATCCGTTTCAGAAGGAGGAAGAAGACTGTAATAGGCTAATTTGAAATCGCATTCAATTTCATAGTACCTGGTTCTTAAATTGTATATCAAATACGAATCGTATTCTTTGTGGTCAGTAGCACTGCTATCCTTTACCAACCATTTTGGGGTAGGCCAATCATCATTTGACACCCCCTTTGTCTCTTCTGGCAAAGTGAGTTGCTTATTTTTCTCTTCTTCATTGGTCATGTAATTTTTTGTGTCCATTTGATGTGCTTTGAATTGATTTAATTATTTTCGAACACCCATTTTGGGAGATTTCTTAGTTGCACAAATAGATCATCTCAGTGCTTGTTTGGAGGTCAAACATGCACTCAAGGTAAAGCTTTAAAACACATCACTATACTACGCAAACATGATCTTAATCTTGAGTTTAAAGCAAGACGCCCTCCAATACCAATAGACACTTCCAATAAACAAAAAAAACACTATATTTACAACATCTCGCACAAAAAATACAAGCAATTCAATTCTAACGGCACTTAAACTTTCGCTCTTACAGAGCTCTTGCATAACGCTAATTTTATCCAGGGTCTGCCGACACTGGCAAAAAATTATCATCCTTACGGGATTTTAAGGTGATACGTTGACAATAGCCCTTCAAAAACCAGGGGTCAGCGAAGAGTAACTTACCCATTTGATGCGGCTCTTTTGCCACCAGCCGTTGTTGCTCAAATCCTTGTTTAGTAGTGGCCAAGCGCGGTTTTTGCGCTTGCGTGCCGTAGCACTTCAGCGCGCAGCGCACGCCTAGGCTGGTAACAAAATAGCTCGCCTGAAACAGACAACTTATTCTTCGCTGGCCCCTTAGCCCTAGTTTTTTTCTTGAATATAGTTTTGTAACTGATTGACCCAATCCGTTTCCATCGTGAATTTGACCTTTGGTTCAAGCCCTGCAGACTCAATTTTCATGTATTCTGCATGTCTTTTTGAAGAAAGAACGACCAAGAAACCTCCACAAGGTAAGTTATAATTATCGTCCACTAATTCATAGGCAGCAGTGCCATTTGTTCTGTTGCCAAATGTTTCACAGTTTTCAAATTGGCTTAATTTATAAGCAAACTGTTCCGCATTACTGGCAGTCCTATTATTAGTTATTACATACACTTTGCTTTCCTTAATATAGTCTTTGAGGATTTTCAATAAAATGTCTGAATTTCTGTCTCCCCCTCCGCCATTATCACGTAAATCCACAATAAGATTTCTTTTTGTTAACGTTCCTTCAAGCGATTGATAAAAATTTTCTGCATCAGAAAGTGTTGGATACCAAGCGTTAAAACTCCCTATTTTTAAATAAGTCGTTTCTGACGAAATCTCTTTGCGAACATAGGTGGAGTCTGGGTACAATGAAGCTGAGAAGTTAGTTTTGGAAACATCTTTCTGAAAACCCATTGTAAGAAAAATTCCATCCTCAATTCTTTCTGTATATGCAATTAATCTCTTGCTAGTAATATTTCCTCCAACAGATAATAAATAATCCTTTCCATAAGGAATTAGTGTGTATATAATTTCTCCAGGCTCCCATATTTTCGTTTCAGAATCCAAAACAATCGCTTTATACCCGTTTTCCTTTTCAATTTTATAGACCCCAATGGTCATATACTTCTTTCTAAAATAAATGCCTTCAATTTGATTGGTCGCTTTTGATTTTAGATCACCCCTCAAGCTATCTAAGTTAATATTTGGCCTAGGATAAATATGAAATATTTTTGAGTTTTCAAATACACTCAATTCAATAGAATCATTCCTTATATCTTCCGTTGCTCCTTTATCAACTCCATAAACTTTAGAGTGATTATCGTTTAAAGCTAGCATTAACTTGTTTAGTAAAACATAACAATCATAGCTCGAATCCAATCCATCTATCTCTTTAAGGGTTTGTAAATAAAGGTTGTTATAGATAACTTTATTGTCTTTATAAGAGGGCGTTTTTTTTACTTTTTTGTTCAAGAAATCTAAATCTGTTTTACAACTACACTCGGTGCTTTGAGCCAACCCTTGAGTCATTGAAAAAAATAGGAGGAGAATTACAAAGCATGGCATTGAAAATTTTGGCATATGTTTTTTTTAAAATTTAAGGCTAACGGTAAGAGCATGTTTGAAGTATTCGCCGGTCAGCTGAATATTTACCAATAGCACAATGTGATATCGAATTTTTGCATAATGCGCCAAATATAGTTTATTTTTAAAAAAGCTAAATTTGGTCCCATGATCAGTAGGAAATGTTGTTAAGGGGCCCAAATTAATCCCCTAATCACCGCCCCACCAAAACAAAAGGCGCCCAATAAAACGGATGCGAATAATCCTCCCCCCGCACATCTTCCTCCTCCAAAATAAGGCCACGTTTGCTACGAGTCAGCAGGCTGCGCTCAATAGAAGTAGCAGTCAAAGCCTCTCCCATATTTTTCAAAGCAGCATCAATCTCTTTAGGGGTAAGTTTGCGAAGGTATTGTTGGGCTTCATGTAATGCCTCCGCAGGGGGTGCTCCATCTTTTATATGCTGATAAAAATGGCGCATAAAAAGGCTGGTAGCTACATCATCTACTTCCCAGAGGCTGACGATGGCGGCTTTCACACCGGCAGTCAGCAGGCCCCGGCTAAGACCCAGCACGTCGTCACCTCCAGTGGTTTCTCCTTGGGCGGTATTGCAGGCGCTGAGTACGGCAAGTTCGGCTTTGATCTGGAGGCCCATCAGTTCGTAGAGGGTCAGAGTCTCTCCGGGTTCCATCGCCAGAGCGGATTCAAGGGGGCTTTTTTCGGAAAGGTAGCCGTGGGTGGCAAAATGAAGGATATCCGCTCCACCAATATGCTGGCGTACATGGGCTTCGGTGGCGTCGGTGCCCAGCAGGGGTTGTTGGCCAAATAAACTGGCGACCCAGGCCACTTCCACCTCGGCAGCTTTCAGGTCACCGGTGGGATTGCCAAAGGCCAATAGTTGAGGAGATGGAGGCAATTGGATCTTTTCCAGAAATTGCAGGGCGCTGGCACTGGGCAGATAGGATAACCGAACGGACTCACTCAACAGTTTCCCTTTCCAGGATAATGCGTGGAAGGGCAGGCTGTGACATTTGCCGTAAGGCACCAAATACCATTTTTTATAGGTTTTGGATAGCTGCTCCAGAGGTTGTAGCAACAATTTTGATAAAGGTTCGGCCACATCAACTACTGAGATACCAAAGCGACACGCCTGGTGGAAGGCAGCAATCTGTGGTTCTAACTCATAGGCATCAATCGATCCCATTAGCGCCCCTACCACGCCAGTTTGGTCAATCGCAAAAATGTACAGGTATTCAGAGGAATAAAGGTACTCCACCAATACCGACTCCTCATCCAGGAAGGCCGCCACTGCTGCTACATCAAGGACCTTGCCTTCGGTACTGGCCAATTCATGAATGCCGATACGGTTATCCTGCAATGTTTTTTCCAATTGGTTTAAAGCCGCTTCATCAGTTTCTATGCGGTGGCGATAATCAGCAATACGTTCTGGGGAGCTATTTTGGCGGGTATGTTCCTGGGCTATCAATCCCTGCCAAAGAGTGAGCTGGGCATTCAATTGTCGCCATTGCCGAAGCTTGTCGCCATGGGCATTGTTAATGGAAAAATGTTGCAAACTACCCGCCATCAAATCCAGCAAACCGCGAGCTTTACTTTCTTCTGCCAGTTGAAAAGCCAGGTCATAATTTTTCAAAGTAAAGGCAACATGAACGGCATTATGATAGAGGCTTTTAACTGCTCTGGTGCCGGAAAGGGCCGTCTTTAAATTGTCCTGGCTCAACTGGCGGCGGCGGTTCTCCAAAAGCCTGATCGCTTCCTGATATAAAGACAGTGCCTTTTCCGGAGCTCCAATGTTTTCCTCGATCTCGGCCAGGTCTCGCAGGGTCGACCAGGGATCTTCTTCGCCTTGCCACCAATCTTTGCCATGGCGGGTCTCGAGTTGTTGATAGGTATCCCGGGCCTTTTCAAACTGGCGCAATTGAATCCACATGGTAAATGCCTGCTGCAAATTGCGCTGGTCTGCCAGTGCTTCTTCTGTTGAGGTATTCCCCATAGCATCCATCAACTGGCCCATAGTCCCGGTAATATCAGTTTTTCCCAATCCACCCTCTACATAACGTTGATAACAAACTGCAGCCTCGTCCCAGTCTTCCTTTTCGGCCCAATAAAGTGTAGCCAGAAAATCGCGGTTACCGGACTGGCTTTCTCCCAGCGCTTTTTCTGCTTGTCGCAAATGGTACACCAGCGCCTGCCAGTCTCCTGCTCTACGGGCTGCCTTGGCCCGATACACCGGCACCAAAACAGCCGCCTGTTCAATCATGGTTTGCCCCAAAAACCGAAGTGGCCAGAGGTCCATCATCGACAAACCGGTTTCGCCATCGTCTTCTGTCCCTGAAAATTGATTGCCAAATTTTGCCACCAAACTTTCCAGGTTGTCTTCGGGATTCGGAATATCGGCAATTTGCACTTTTATACGTTCGGCATTACGTTGCATCCCATCAGCATCGAGTTCGCGCAAGGCCAGCTGATAGGCATCCGATGACAAAAAAATGATGCGCTGCCGAAGGTTCGTAACACTATCCTTTCCATTGCGGTATTGTTTGGGATACTCCTCCAGGATATGCTGGTATTCCTCAATGGCCTCTCCGACCTGGTGATTGGCCGACTCGTTTTGTCCAACAGCCTTTAAGATCAGCCCGATATCTACCCGGTTTTGGGCGGCATTGATTCGGGCATCCAATGCCAGAAATAATGCTCTGGCAAGCTTGTATCCAGCAATGGCCTTCTCATAATCACCTTGTCGAAGCAAAAGTTGCCGGGCAAAACGGTTGACCAGAATGCCCAGCCCCAGGGTAAAACTCAGGCAGCCGTTTTCTTTTCCCCACTTGCCTATTGAGGTGGCTATTTCCTCTAGTTCGGCCGTCTGATTTTGTCCCAGTAGGGCTAACATCCGATGTAATGTTGCCAACTGGCAGGCTTTGTGGTCATCAACTTTTTCAAATTGGGCGAAAGCCTGAACAGCATAAGCTGCTGCGGCCTGATAATCGCCCCTTGTCGTTTT
Organism: Saprospiraceae bacterium; assembly: GCA_021604865.1. Classification (GTDB taxonomy): domain Bacteria; phylum Bacteroidota; class Bacteroidia; order Chitinophagales; family Saprospiraceae; genus BQJU01. Next base: position 70,118 of record BQJU01000039.1, read on the forward strand.
CAAATAACCTTGGCGCAGGTAAATATTGCCCAACAAACGAGCCAAACCCAGGGCTTCGGCTTGTTTTCCTAACTGTTGATAAGCCTGAAAACAATTTTCATAAGTGCCTTCAGGCAATGGAACCATCTCTAACTGTTCCGTTTCCAAGATCAAGGTACTGCCTGCCGAACTGCTGTCCTGAATAGCCAGATTCCAGCTCAGCGGATTGCCGCAAGGCGCACATTGCCAATCCAATAAGGCCATATCACAAAAAAGGATCATCAACTGATCATTGGCAGTAACAGCTGCTTGTCTGGCTTTCGCCAAAGCCGTTTGGGCCAACGTCAATTCACCGGTCCACCGGTATAAATCAGCCGCCGCCCAGCCCAGATAGGCAGCAAATGAGTGATTGTTGACTTGCTGCGCCTGTTGGAAAAGATCTTGTAACTGTTCAATAAATCCGCCCACAATTTCCTGCCAGTTCATGCCGGCAGATTTATAGCGGTTTTTATCGGCATTGTACCGCGAAGGGCGAAGGGTACAAACGATGGCATAGACATACCAGGCTTCAAAATTGGTGTTGGCATCGGTAGCCTGAGCTTTCAGCTGCCGCCAAATGGCATCGGGTTCCATTAGGTCTTTGGCTCCCCGCCAGCGGGCGGAAATCTCGGTGGTGCCTACACCAGAGCCATTTGCAAAGGTATTGTAGCGTTCGTGGGTCAGC
>BQJU01000040.1 GCA_021604865.1 Saprospiraceae bacterium
GCTTTGGCATCAAGCCAACCCAGTCATCAAAAAATTGACGCTTTTCGCCTCCCATCGGCCGCCATGCGTCTACGCTGAAGCTTCGAGCGCAAGCGTAAGGCTTGCCGACGGCGATGCAAAGCCGACCTCCAAACAAGCTCTCAGTATTCATTAAGAACGGAACCCCGCCCCTGCAGAATATGTATGACTCATTTGGAGATGTTTGCTCCAAATGAGCAGTTGTTGTTAATTGGATTTAATAAACCATATTTTTCCATCTCAAAACATTTTCTGATATGAAAACAATCATTAAGAGCGCCCTGCAGTTGCCATGGTCCCTATGCCTAGTTGTGATGTGCATCTGCTTTCCCAATTTCGGTTTTACACAGTCCGCCGCCTTTATTGAACTATTACCCGGACAGGTTACCAGCCTTTCGTCCGGAGAACAGCAATTTGTGCAAAATATTGAAGCTATGGCCATGACAAGTGCCACCCGCATTGTTGAGCTGGGCGACCTCAAACAACAGCAGCAAGGCGGCTATATGCAATTGACCATCCCCGACTTTGAAACCTCGACCTTCATCATCGAAGCGGAGCGGGTAGACTGGCAGGGTGCCAATAACTATACCTGGTCGGGAAAAGTGCTGAATGAACCCGGAGGCTATGCCATATTCATGGCGACACCGGACGGCAAAGGCGGCGTGATTCAACTGGAAGAAAATTTCTACGCTCTCCTTCCTTTGGGAGGAGATAATGCCGTATTGGTGAAACAGAATTATGAAGCGGTGTATACTGCCGAATGTGGTACTAGTGATTTTCTTCAGTCGCCTCCGCCATTAGAAAATGATTGTGAGGATGAGTATAACGAGTGTGCAGCTATTATTGATGTACTAGTTCTGGTGACAAACGATGCAATGAATTTTTTTCAGGGATTAGGCAGCAATCCTTTTGCGGCCATTCTCTATGCCGGAATCGGCATAGAATCGGTGAATCTGGCATTTCAAAATAGCGATGTTCCCAATAAACGCATTCGCTGGGAGCTTGCACGTTTTGATTTTGATTTTGCAGATCCTCAAAATATTGACATTGACATTGCTAACCTTATTGGGGATTCGGAAGCGAACCAACTAAGGGATGAATATCGGGCTGATATTGTCATTATGCTTACGGATCAGGGTTATATAAACGAGGATGGTTTGTCTATTTTTGGAACTGTTATGATTGGCGAAATTCCTGCTAGCGTCATCACGGCTTACGCTATTGTTGAAGTGCCGTTTATGCTTGCTCCCAGATGGACCTTTGCCCATGAATTTGCTCATTTACTGGGAGCCCGGCATAACCGCTCTTCAAATGTAGGAGTACCAAATCGAGGCGATAATACAGATATTTGCGCCCATGCCTGGAGGATAGATAATGGTGATAGTGATTTGGACAATGACAGACGCACGATACTGGCTTTGTCCGGTGCCGTTACCCGTCCTCCTGGCACAGGGTTGTTTGACCCGCTTCCGGGCGAGAGAATCTTGAATTATTCTAATCCTGATATAGACTTTGATGGAGAACCAACAGGCGACGTAGATAGCGACAATTCCCGAATTATAAGGAATAAAGGTTGCGAAGTAAGTAATTTCCGTGCCTCTCCCTTATTAGGAGTACAAATTGACGGCAACCCGCTGTTTTGTGGTCTTGCTCAGCCTCCTACGGCTAAAATTTATAAATCCGTCATTACGCCGCCCGCGACCGGAATGCCCGGAATTCCACCTTATTCCTACGAGTGGAGATGGAATAGTTCCGGAGTATTTGATGCATCAAGCCCAGGTACTCTGCTAGGCACCACCCAGGATATTACAATTTCGTCCGCGTTGAATTGCCCTCATTTTTTTCTTAAAGTGACCGTTACCTCAAGTGATGCAGTGGTTACGAGCCACACGCGTAAAATTATTACGGCACTCTGTTCTCCCCCTTGTCTTGGGCAGCCGATTAGTACGTCTGAAAATAATGGAAATTCCGTTATAGAGCAGGCGGATCAAACCATTGAGGCAACAAGCCAACTATCTATTTTTCCCAATCCATCCTCCGGCAAGGCAACCGTCCAATTATATATGCCAGCTCCCGGCCCAGTTGAGATTACGTTAATTGATCTGAATGGGAGGACGATAAAAGTTCTGGAATTTGATGAAGTGGAAATGGGCCTACATCAGTTATCACTGGATTTAGTGACACTGCCTTCGGGCATATATAATTGCCAGGTTAAAAGAGGCGAAGAAGTCCTTTTAGGGAAACTGGCCGTCACTCACTAAGATTAACATTATCTTTATGCCATGGTTGGAGGGCTCCAACCATGGTCTTATTTTTTCACAAATTGAAGAAGATGAAAAATATCGTTTATACCCTGTTAATCTTTGTCTTACTGATTGGCTGCAAAAAAGAAACCTTGGACATTCAGGTGTATTTCCCCGGCTCTATGACCTATGGAAAAGTGACGGCCATGAAGGGAAATAAGGATTGGATCGCTTCCGGTCTGGCTTTGCGGCATGGAGACAGGCCGGATGAATATATCGGTATTTATGCCGGTACCTTTAGCGAAGAAGGTTTTCGGAGGGAAAGAATTTACTTTAATGAAGTCCCCATTGCAGAAGGAGAGTATATCGTTAAAGGTCTTACCCAGTATGATGGTTTTATAGGGACTAGTTATTCCACACTTGCAGATGATGGTGATATTGTTGAGGATGTTTATATATCTGACGACACTCGATCTGATAACCGATTGACCATTACCGAAATTGACACGGTGATCAATATGGTGAAAGGAACGTTTCATGTGACCTTTATCCTCCCCAACCCTGCCGAAAAAATTAACCCACAAAATCCCGATAGGATTACGTTTTCTAATGGTGAATTCGAGGTGCAACTCATAGACTAAGAAATTTGTCATTGAAACTTATATCTTTGACATTTTAAGATCACTATTTACCAACTTGAAATCAACTGTCCATGTATTCAGCATTAAAACACAGCCATTCGGGCCTTCGTTGGGTCGTACTAGTTTTATTGATTGCCGCTATAGCCGCCGCCTGGAAAGCCTGGAGCAGCAAAGACAGTAGCCAGGCCAAGCCTGACAAAATGGTCTTATTAGCCCTAATTTTCACTCATGTACAATTGCTGATAGGCCTGATTCTATATTTTGTTTACAGCCCTTATGTGCAATTTACAGCCGGCGTGATGAAGGATAAACTGCTGCGCTTTTATACTGTTGAACACCTGGTGGGTATGCTAATCGCGGTTGTCTTGATTACGATTGGTTACAGCAAAGGTAAAAGACTGCTTCCCGATCCAAAGGGACACAAAACCGTATTCACCTTCTACCTAATTGGTTTGGTGCTCATTCTGTTGTCTATTCCCTGGCCATTCAGAGGGTTGGCTGCTGGCTGGTTTTAGAAGCCCATTTTGCTCCTGCGAAACAAATCTATTCTAAAATCAAAAAGGAGGACACCCGTTCCCGTTCTCCGTTTTTCATCCGGTAATAATAAAGCCCCGATTCCAGGGAGGCGAGGCGTAGGCTATGAATAAATGGCAATCCGATCTCTGCTTCCCAACTGGCATTATAAATGTTTTGACCGATGACATTGAAAACTTCAAACTCCACCATAGGAGCAATCGCCTTATGCAAAAACAAGGTCAGCTTATCCCTGGTTGGATTGGGGTAAACCAAAAGATTTTCCCTTAGAGAGAAGTCGACCGCAATGATATTAGAATACAGGTATACGCCATCATTACGTACCCCTTTTATCCGGTAATAATTGGTGCCAATCATTGGTTGCACATCCGTAAAACCGTATTGTCTTTCTACATTACTGGTCCCACTGGCCGAAACGGTTCCAATTTCACTAAAGCGGTAATCGGCTGACCGTTGCACTTCAAAATGGTCTAATTGCTGTTCAAAGCTCGTACTCCAGTCCAGCAATACTTTTTGATCTTCTATATCCCAATCTAGCGATAACAAAGTAAAAAAGGAGTCTCCACAATAGGGATAAATTTCGTGTTCATCCTGACTACTTAGTCCGGCAGCATCGGTAACAGTCAGCCGGATACGGTACCAAAAAGTCTCATCACCACATCCCAGGGGGTCAATGATGACTTGAGATTCATGTTCATAGTCGGGTTCTTCCGGGTGGAAATGAGTATTGTGTTGTAAAAAGGTCTCCCATTTATACGTCAGCTCTGAATCATTTTGTTCAGCATCTTCTACTGTCGCTTTTAAAGGTAACAAAGTTAGGCCATTTGGTGCGTAGTGATCTCCATCCTGAAAACTACTTATGCTTACCTGAGGGGGGGTGTTATTCAAAGAAATAACCACCTCTGCATTTGAAGCCAGCCCCGCAGAATCTGTAACCGTCAAGACCACTGCAATAGAATCCGGATTTTGGGAAGCCGCCAAAAAAGTGTGGGTGGGATTGACGGCCGTACTCGAAGTTCCGTCACCAAAATCCCAATGATAGGTAATCATTCCTCCATCGGGATCAAAGGAAGTACTTGCATCAAAATTAACAATTAATGGGCTGGGGCCAAAGGCCTGATCAGCTATTGCTTGGGCCACTGGTGCTGGATTACCACCATAGGTAATTTTGTGGACCTCACTATCATATACATGGCACCAATAAATGGCTTCATCATGAGGATTATAAGTAAGGTGTACAATCCCCTTATCATCCCAGTGAGCGAAGGTATCAATCTGGGTAATCTGAGCGCTCTCATTAAAATGAAAAACGCGAATCCATCCACTTAAATCAGCATGAAAGAAGCCTCCCCGGTAGGTATCCGGAAATTTTTCTCCCTGATAGAAAAAGCCAGGAATACTGGTAAACCCGGGAAACTCAATACCCTCCACCGATGCCTCAGGGCTATTGATGTCCACTTCCATTAATGCTTCTGTTTCGGGATCGAAGGCAGGAATTCTGGTTTTTGGAGGAGGATTCCACAACAAGCTGCTCCAGGTTAAAGCCGGAGGCGTATGGACAAAGGCAGGAAATTCCTCAGGAATTTCAAGGCCGTGATCACAAGGATTTAAGAAGCGAATTTCCGTATGTTCTTTGGGTTGTTCAATAAGATGTTGGAAGGTAAAATAGTCATCGTGGCAGTTGGGCTCTTCTGCAAGTGGATTGGGCGCATCCGGATTGGCTGTAGGTGTACTCACAAAGCCCCAATGGTAATTGATGCCTTCAAAAACCGGCCAGCCAAAACATTGCCCGCCCTTGGTAGCTATATTTAGTTCCTCCCAGCCACCGCCGCCTACATCGCCAATAAACAGGGTGCCAGGGTCGCCATCATCGGGGTTTTCACTACCCGTTTCAGGGATCAAGGTAAAGCGGTAAGGATTGCGAAAACCCAACACCCAAACTCTTGACCGCGCCGCAAAAGGATCTGCACTATTATAAAATGGGTTACTGGAAATGCCAGCCCCGGTATCGGGATCAATGCGTAGGATACAGCCATTCATATTGTCAATTTGCAGGGATTTAAAAGCCCCTACATTGTCTTCTGGGCGTAGGATTCCTTCTTCAATGGCTTGTTCCCAAAAACTTTCCTCACTACTGGCACTACCGACGTCAATAGACTGATAACTACCTCCATCGCCAATAGAGGCAAGCAACGTACCATCTTTTCCAAAAACCAGGGAACCGACTCCATGTGATCCAAGTAAAACAGCAGGTCCATCCGCTCGGTTAGTGCCCAGAATCACCTTTCGGCTTTCCGGGATGACTGTTGTAAAGCCAGTACCAGGGTCAGCAGTATAGCGGGTGATACGGCCTATCGTCGCTTCGTGATCGATCGTGAGATTAGGATCGTATTCCGGAGTACCATAAGCATCCATATAATGCCGATCAACAACATATAACAAATAGAAATAACCATTATTGATAAAATCAGGGTCGAGGGCAAATCCCAACAATCCGTGATCGCTCCAGTTAACCACTTCTTCAGAAATATCGATCAGGGGCTCACTTATTTTTTCCCCTTCAGTGGTGAGTATATATACTTTTCCCTTTTTTTCCCAGACGTAGCCGCGGCCTTCCGTATCAAAAGTAATACCAACAGGCCGTTCCCAGTCAGCCCCAACCTTTTCATCATAAAATTTATCAGGCAGGGAAGGCGTATTTTGACTCCAAAGTTGATAGTTAACCAGCGCAAGCAAACAAAAACATATAAAACGATTCATATAATAATTTGAATTAGATGCCAAAAGTAGACAGTAAACAGTCAAGATCAAAATTGACCTTAAGTATAACCAAGGGTCAAGATCAATTTTACAGCCGATTTATGTAATTCCAGTTAAATTTTGCATCATTAGAATGGTGACGCAGGGGCAGGGCAGTAAAAAAAACTAGAGATTTATATCCTGTCATGTCTCCTGCCAAACAACTCTAATGAAAAAACAACCTCCAGCTCATGATAATAACGCTACGCTCCAGAATTTTGCTCCTTCTTTTATGGAATGTTTTTCCACTTTTTAGTCAGATTCCGGCACTCACACACATTTACCAGATCAGCTCCGTAGATGCAGAAATTTTTTACCGCGATGACAAGGCCCAACCCACTGAGGCCCATTTTGGAACATTAATCGACTCCTTTTCCACACCAGAATACGCCAAAAAGCTCGCTTCCGGGCATTATCTTTTTGTCAAAGCCGAAAAAGAGAACCTGGATATTCAACTTCGAAGTTTTCATAGCTGTGTAGCATTAGCGCTAAATAACGACCGTGATCTGGCCATACAGGTGATCGATTCTACCGGCCTCCAAATTGCTAATGCCGAGGTGTTGTTTCGCAACAAAAAGATAGCCTTTGATTCACAGACCCAAACCTATCGCTTACGCAAATGGAATAAGGGTGGTTTTTTAAAAATAAAATATGCGGAAGAGGCTTTTTTTTATGAAGTCAAGCCTAATTCAAATGAAAAGATATTTCATAAAAAATGGAAGCGATTCAAACGGACAAAAGTAGGCCATGTTTTGAGTGCGCCTTTTCGGTGGGGCAAAAATACTTATCACTTTTTCAAAAGAGGATTTGGCTGGGGAGATTGGTCCATCTACAATCCGCCTTTTCGGCGCAAAATTCGTCCGTTTAAAGGTTATCTGGCGCTGAACAAACCCAAATTCCGCCATGGTGACACCCTTAAAGTTAAAGCTTATGTAACGCATGCCAAAGGCCGACCCTGGAAAGATCCACTAGAATTAAAGATTATTGACACCAGGAATAAAACGATCCTTGAACGGACGCTGAAGCCTGAAACGCCCGGAGCATTTATGATGGACTGGGTTATTGGAGATACTTTGCAACTAGATGCTTATTACCACATTTTGATCAAACATCCGGAAAAGGAACGTTTTGGCAAACTCATCCATTCCTTCCGTATAGAAGACTATGAATTAAATGAAATAACCTATTCCCTGAGTGCCAATCAGGACATTTACCGTCAGGATGAAAAAATCGTTCTAAGTGCGGAGGGAAAAGATGCAAATGGGTTAAATATTGCTGATGGAAGGCTGAAATTGGTGCTTATTCCTAACAAAATCCTCAATTACCACCAACCGGAGGTGCTCATTCCGGATACCTTATGGCAGGAAACCCAATCCCTCAAGGCCGGAGGGCCTACTCAAATTCTCGTGCCTGATTCTATCTTTCCAGCTGCCAGCATGGAGGTCAAGGTGCAGGCCAGTTTTATAAATGCCAATGGAGAACTTCACAAGAAAAGTGTTCTCTTCAACTATTCTCGTCAAGAGGAAACATTAATAGCTCGAATAGATAGTGGGTTATTAATTGTTGATTATTTTATCAATGGGCAGCCGAGCCAGGGAAAGGGCCAGCTGAGCAGAACCAACGCCTCAAATCCCTATATCACACAAACCGATAGCATTAATTTACCTTATCGGGAAAACATCCGGCCTGAGATCGAATTTTATCATATTCGCACCCATCAATCGGTCACCAGTTTCACACCAAAGATTGCGTACAAGAGCGGAGGCTTAAATGTTTCGGGAAACCGGCATGCTGATTCTCTATTTATTCAGTTAAACAATCCACAACAAATTCCGGTCACCTGGACCTTACGCACTGCCCATCGGCAACTGGCTACAGGACAGGTCTCAGATGTTGTTTTTAATATAGCGGAAAAAGATCAAATTACCGGACCGGTTTATTTTCAATACCAATACCTCTGGGGAGGACAGAGTTATAAATATGAAAAAGCCATTTATCGCTATGAAAAAATGTTGGATATTGAAATAGATCTGGCGGCGCAAATCACTCCGGGAGAAACGGTACAGGTCAAGCTGAGCGTAAAAGATCACAAAAATCGACCGGCTAAAGGGGTTAACCTGGTTGCCGGTGCCGTAAATACCCAATTTAGCAATACCCGGTCATTTAAAGCGCCTAGCATCAATTATAAGCTGGGTAAAAAACCGTTGGTATACAATAGTTTCCAACTTCAGCCTTTCCAGTCCACTCAAAGGTATCTGAAAATTGACCGCCAATGGTTCCAACGACTTGGGCTTGATAAAGATCTATTTTATCAACTTCGTTTTTCCGACCAGGGCATTTATACACAATATGATACCTTGACACAGGATACTTTTTTTAAGGAAGTGGCCCAATTTTCACCTTATCTGATCAAAAACGGGCAAGCTCAGCCGATCTACCTGATTTATTGTAACCGTCAGCTGGTCTATTATTACAATACGGATCATCCGGCACCCTACAGTTTTGTAGGCAACCCTGGTTATAATCGCATTACGATACGCAGCCGTAATTTGGAATATACCATGGATAGCGTTCTATTAAAAACAGGTCAAAAGCTGGAAATTGCCATTGATGAAAACCAGTATACCCAATCGCCAATCGGACATCATATTAGTAGAAGATCCGTAAGTAAAGAGTTGAATTCAGCAGAGCAAACTTCCGTAAAAAACAGCATTTTTGTATTACGAAAACAAGGTGGTGGCCAGCAATACCTATGGTCTTCTGATCGTAATATCAATGCTTGGAACAATCACAAAGGAAAATCATTTTATAAAATTGGGCCTTTCCCCGCAGGAACTCAGCTGAGTTATCAGATTCAAGGTGGTTACGATACCCGGTTTGAATTTGAGCCCGGCTATAGCTACGAATTACAGCCCAACCGGGAGCGGCTTTACCAATACACCTTTTTTCACAATAACCAGGCACCACTACCCTACTCCCTTGAGCTGAAAATGCCGGGAGAATTGATCAATACCCCGTCCATTATTAAAAAAGAACTACCAAAGCGGTTAATCCTTCCTTTCCAATCTGGATATGGGTCTGTCCGTCAAGGTTTGGGCAGGTACGCGTTTCAGTATCAACCCAAAAACCCCAAAGATTACCTATTGACTACCCTATTGGTTCCAAAAGACAATTTTAAAATTTATCGCTATTATCGCCCTTTTTCCCGCCAGATGGGGTATTTACCGCCAGGAGAATACGAGCTTTATTGCTTCAAAGCCGATAGTTCCTTCTTCCACAAGGAAATTGTAATCAGACCGGACACTTTATTGTACCAGGACCTGCAAAACATGACTTTTGAAAGGGATAGTCTGGTGTATAATGACCTGATTCTAAACGCCAGCCGCATCAAGACAGAAGACAACAATAATCCACCTAATATTGGGCTCATTAACCCTTATGATGGCAATGGTCAATTAATATCCGGACAAGTAACGGACAGGGATGGAGAACCTTTGATTGGCGCCACTATTCTTTTGTTGGGTACTACGGTAGGAACCGTTACAGATTATGCTGGCAATTATGAACTTTGGGTACCAAATGGACATTATGAACTCGCGGTTTCTTATATGGGTTATAATACCCACCAGCTAGCAGGTCAGTATTCAGGTCAACAGAATGTAACCTTGGAGGAAGGCCAGGCGCTTGAAGAAGTGGTGGTGACCGGGCTCCGGATATCCTCCACAAGAAGACTCTCCTCAACGGTAAGTGGCATTAGTGCCGATCCGATGAACATCAGAGGCTCAAGAGCAAACTCAACCAGTTTTTATATAGACGGGGTCAGAGTTCAAGGAAATCTATCAGGCGTAGACCTCCTTTCTGAAAAGCTTGAAGCCAGCGTACCAGATTTCGAAATGATGGGTTTGGGGGAATTGGCTAACAGCCTGCTCAACGGTATCCGGACTACCTTTCGCGATGATGCTTACTGGGTCCCCAACCTGATTACAGATCAAAATGGGGAAGCTTTTTATACGGTTACTTTTCCGGAAGATATTACCAGCTGGCAAACTTTTGTACTGGGTCAGGACAAACGACTGCGTGCCGGTACGGCTTTCGCCGAAACCCGTGCATTTAAACCCTTGATGGCCCGATTGAGTCTACCCCGATTTTTGATCGAGGGCGATGAGGTCAATATCATTGGTAAATCCCTGAATTTCAGCCCGGATTCCGTAAATATCTCCACCAGTTTTTCGCTGGGAGACCAGCTCCTTCAAACCAACCAGGCGGTTATTAAAGATGCCCTAATCGAAAAAGCGGCCGTAGCAGCACCAGCCGAATCGGATTCCTTACAAGTGACCTATGCACTAAGCATGGATCAATACCAGGATGGCGAACAACGCAGTATTCCTATTTTCCCTCAAGGGACGATGGAAACAACAGGAAATTTTTACGCACTGGAAGGAGATACCAGTTTCACCATTTCTTCCTCCCCACAACAAGGACCAATCACCATCTTTGCCCAGGATAATATACTGGAAGTATTGCTGGAAGACCTGGATGAGCTGCGAAAATATCCCTACGGTTGTATGGAACAAACCGCCAGCCAATTGATGGCCTTATTATTGGAAAAACAGGTTAAAAATCAACTCGGAGAACCCTTTGATTATGAAAAAGAAATCGTGCAGCATATCGTCCGCCTGAAAAAATTCCAAAATCCCGATGGCTCCTGGGGTTGGTGGTCGGAAGGAACCGGCATCAACTGGATCACCATACATGTTATTAAAACCCTGCAAATGGCCGAGGAATCCGGATATTCTACGGTAGCACTAGAACAGGGCTTGCGGTTTTTGACTAGCCAACTAAATGTACTACAAGAAAAAGCCTTGCTCCCCGTCCTTAATCGACTTTCAACTGCTGGACAAAACCTGGATTACGCTGTGTATTTGCAAAAGCTGGATACCTTTGAATTTGAGCTTTATGATCAGTTGCAACTCATTCAAATCCGGCAGCAACAAAACCTGCCTTATACCCTAGATTCTTTGGATAGATATCGAAAAACGACCTTATTTGGTAGTTATTATTGGGGGTTCGATCAATATCATTTACACCACAATCGGGAGTTAACCACGCTGCTGGCCTATCAAATCTATAAACACGAAAAGCAGGAAACCTTTTGTCATCAAATTCGCCAGTTTTTCCTGGAGCAGAGAGCTCAAAGTCCGATTCTTGGACGCCGATGGGGCTGGCGCAACACTTATGCAACGTCCTCGATCTTAAGCAGCATTTTACCGGACTTGCTCGATGGCCAGGAGGGCCGGAAAGCACTCAAAAACACCCTATCCATTAGTGGATTGGCCACTGAAAATATTCAAAAATTCCCTTATCAGGCGCAATGGTCTGCCGGCCAGGATATCCAGGTCCACAAGACAGGCACAGGGCCGCTGTTTTTGACCGCCTATCAGCAATTTCACAATACCAAACCTGCCCCCAAAGCGGATGAGTTTATCCTACAAACCAATCTTTTTCAGGAGGGCCGAATAGTAAAAAAACTGGAGCAGGGAAAACGCGCTACACTAAAGGTAGAACTAGAAGTCAAAGCCTTTACCGAATACCTGATGTTGGAGGTCCCGATTCCGGCTGGTTGCAGCTATGCAGAAAAGACGACTTATCACCGTTATCCGGAAACTCATCGGGCGTATTTCCGGCAGCATACCGCCCTCTTTTTCAAGGAAATTCAGCCTGGAAAATATACTTTCACGATTGAATTGGAGCCTCGGTTTAGCGGCCTATTCACCCTAAATCCGGCACGGGCAGAACAGATGTATTTTCCGGTTTTTTATGGCCGCAATGAATTGAAAAAGGTGGAAATTTTGGATTAAAACGGATCCACATCAACATTTACGCGCACGCCACTCAAGCCTTTCTGGTTGTGCAGCTCATCAATGGCGTCCATGATGGCTTCTTTGGTGAAAGTAATTTTTTTGGGGTGGCGTTCTATTTTGACCATAAAGTCTAACAAATAATAGGTGCGCACTCTGGAAATGTAGGGAACTGCCGGTCCTTGCGCCCAGTCACCGAGCTTGCCCTTGAGGTAACGGGCAAATAATTTACCGGCATCGTTGAGGGTTTGTGGCTTTTTATGTTTGAGTGTGATGCGAATGAGTCGATAATAAGGTGGATATTTAAACGCATGGCGTTCCGACATTTCCCGGGTAAAAAAGCCTGTAAAGTCATTGGCAATAACTTCCCGCAAGACCGGGCTGGAGGTATTAAAAGCCTGAATAATCACCTTGCCTCTTCGGTGTTTACGGCCTGCACGACCACTTACCTGGACCATCAATTGAAACCCCCTTTCGCTAGAGCGAAAATCAGGGAATTGCAACAATTGATCGGCACTCAACACCCCCACAATGGCTACATTCTCAAAGTCCAGTCCTTTGGTAACCATTTGGGTTCCAACCAGAATGTCCAGGCGGCGTTCTTCAAAATCATTGATAATTTTGGCATGGGCATTTTTTGTGCGCACCGTATCCAGATCCATCCGTCCAATCTTGGCAGATGGCAGGTAAATTTTCAGTTCATCTTCGATTTTTTCGGTACCAAAACCCTGGAGTGTTAGTTGTTTACCCCCACAAGCCGGACAGGCCGGAGGTAAAGCCGTTTGGTATCCACAATAATGACATTTGAGGTTTTTATGAAATTTATGATGGGTAAGGCTTACATCACAATGGATGCATTCGGCATGCCAGCCACAATTATTACAACGGTAAGTAGGTGCATACCCCCGTCTGTTTTGGAAGAGGATAGCCTGTTCGCCCCTTTCCAGTGTAGCCTTTAATTCTTCAATTAATACACTAGTAAAATGGGATTGTAATTTGCGTTTTTTCAACTCTTCCTTGGCATCCACCACGATCACTTCGGGCAATTGTAAACCACCAAAACGCTCAGGCATCTCCGTCAGTCCGTATTTCCCATTTTTGGCATTCTGATAAGATTCTACTGAAGGCGTAGCGGTTCCCAAAATGACTTTTGCCCCATGCAGGTGGGCCAAATAAATAGCCGTATCCCGGCCGCTGTAGCGAGGATTTGGGTCCTGCTGTTTAAAGGAAGCATCATGCTCTTCGTCAACGACAATCAACCCCAGTTTTTGGAAGGGTAAAAACAGCGAAGAACGAGCGCCCATCAGGATGGGTTTGCCTTCTAATACCTGATTCCAGAGTTCTACACGTTCATTATTACTTAAGCGGGAATGGTAAACGATTATCTCATCGCCAAAGAGGCGCTGCAGGCGTTCAATGAGCTGGGTAGTCAACGCAATTTCTGGCAATAAATACAATACTTGCTCACCACGGGCCATTGCCTCCCGCATCAATTCTACGTAAACACGCGTTTTTCCACTTCCAGTTACGCCATGCAACAACACAACATTTTTCTCCTCTAATTGCTCCCGGATGGAAGTCAAGGCTTCAATCTGTTGATCTGCCAACGTATCTGCAGTCACCGTGTCTTCCTCATAATTACCCAACCGGCTGACCTCCCTGTCGTAGGTTTCCAATACGCCTTTTTTTACCATTGCCTTGATTACGGAATGATCTGCATTTACCCTTTTTATGATATCTTGCTGGCGTACAAATTCCTGTTGTTTTGACATTTGAATATAGGCCATCAAAGCCTCTACCTGGCGATCGGATCTTTCCAGTTTGGCGAAAGCCTCATCCAATAATTTCGGCTGAGTGGCATAAGGTTCCTGCAGACGTACACATATTACCTGCTTGGGTTTATACTTCGTTTTCAGGTCTTCTTTTAGGTAGATGATCTTTTTATCCAGCATGCTCCTGATCAGTGGATAGACCGTTTTATGGCCCAATATTCCACGTACATCATCAATGCTGATTTCGTTTTGAATAGTAAGGGCTTCTGCAATCAGGTATTCTTTATCCTCCAGTTCTCCAAAGCCTTCATCAAACAGAGGACTTAGGGTTAGCACGGTCTCGCTGGCCAGTTTGAGGTTGGCGGGCAGTGCTGCCTGCATCACTTCGCCAATGGTACAACAATAATATTCCGCCATCCATTGCCACAATTTAAATTGCTGCTTCTCTATAATTGCTGTTTCGTCAATGACGGAAAGGATAGGTTTGGGTTTGACCATACCGGGTTTATGTTCCGGAAATCCAACCACCAGGGCCGTATAATGCTTGCTGCGGCCAAACTGAACTTCTACTCTTATGCCAAATTTAAGCTGATCCACCAACTCTTCCGGAATATAATAGGTGAAGGTTTGTCCTAATGCCAGTGGCAGGACTACTTCTACTAATGCTTCCGTATTTGGGATAATATGATAAGCGGATTGCTCCAATAGTACGCTTTTGTTTCAAAATCAGATAGCTATCACAAAGATACGAATATAAGCATAAAACTGATGCAACATAATTTTTTTGTTTATGGAACACCTATTTCTTTCCCAACAAAAAAAATAGTCATCTTAATGACATTCTTCTATGCGTTAATTCTCCTTTTTTATCTATATTTGGCTACTCCAAATATCAAAGAAATATTACATCCCTATTTCTTGAATATACACTATTATCCTAATCCAGTCTTTTCTTTTTTAAACTAAATAATTGTCTAAGATGAAAAAACTTTACATCATTTTTTTGGGGCTATTTTTAGTCAACGCACTAATGGCCCAAATCTCCTTTTCAGATGACTTTGAAAGTTACACTGTAGATGCTTATCTCGCTGCATCTTCCAGCGATTGGACTACCTGGACAAACAGTCCGGGTTCTTCGGAAGACGTCCGTATTTCTGATGAGCAGGCTGCAAGTGGTACAAAATCTTTGAAGTTTGTTGCCGGTGCTGCTGGTGGTGGCCCAGCAGATGTAATTCTTAAGTTTGGCGATGTTTATGAGGAGGGCGATTTTGAATTTGAATTAAATATGTTTGTGGTTTCAGGAACCGGAGCGTATTTCAATTTTCAGGGTGCCGATCCTCCAGGTTCAATATGGGCGCTTGAATTTGCCTTTAATGACAATGGCAACATTCTGATCAGCAACAATGGAGGTACCTTACTGGAAACCTCGTATACCCATGACACCTGGTTCAATTTCAGAATTGTAGTTGACTTAACCAACAACCTCTGGACCATTTACATGGACGATGTTGAACAAGGTTCTTTTGGCAATTCCATCAATGTATTGGCGTCACTTGATTTATTTCCTTTTAATGGCAATGGTAATGGGACTTCTACTTTTTATGTAGATGATGTTTCTTTTGGTTATGAGCCTTATGTACAGCCTGGTTTGGATGTTGGGGTCATCAATGTAAGTTTGGGAGGCGTCAAAAAACTGGTAGGCGCACCTGTGATCGTTAGTGGTGAAGTCAAAAACCAGGGGATGGACGTGGTCAATAGTTTTGACATTACCTGGGGTGACGGGAGCAATAGCCACACCGAATCCTATACAGACTTAAATCTGGCATCACTGGCTACTTTCAACTTCCAGCACCCAGTCCCATTGACTGTTTTGGAGGATGAAAATACCGTTACAGTAACCGTCTCCAATGTAAATGGCCAAGATGATGATGATCCAGACAATGACAATCGGGTAGTCAACCTGACCGGCGTCGTTCCGGCACCTGGCAAACATGTCGTGGTGGAAGAAGGAACCGGAACCTGGTGCCAATGGTGTCCTCGTGGTGCAGTTTTCATGGATTTTATGACAGTTAATTACCCGGATTATTTTGTGGGTATTGCGGTACATAACAACGACCCAATGGAGGTAACTGAGTATGATAACGGTGTTAGCACTTTCCCTGGATTTACCGGATACCCTGGTATCATTGTAGACCGGATCAATGTTTTAGATCCCTTAGAGATAGAAGATGGCTTTTTTGATGAAATTATTAAGGCGCCAGTAGCGACGTTAACCAATGGAGCCGAATACAATCCTGATACCCGCGAATTGCAACTTTCTGTCACAGCGGAATTTAACACCGCAGTTTCCGGAAATTACCGGCTCAATATGGTCATTATCGAGGATGGTGTAACGGGAACCTCTTCAGCCTACAATCAAATAAATGCTTATGCTGGTGGTGGCAATGGTCCAATGGGAGGTTACGAAAACCTTCCCTCCTCAGTCCCTGCATCTATGATGGTTTACGATCATGTAGCACGGGCCATCCTTGGTGGTTTTGCAGGTCTGCCAGGTAGTCTACCTACCTCAATTGAGACTGGTGAAATCTATTCCAATTTCTTTAGCTACGAAATCCCTGCGGGGTATGAATACGATGAAATTCAGATCATTGGTATTCTGATTGCACCCGATGGTCATATTGAGAATGCAACGGAAGTCACTATTGACGGAGCTATTGCTAATGGTTTGGCTGTGGGTACGGATGATCCGGCAATAACAGAAAATGACGTCCAGGTAAGTCCTAACCCCTTCCGGGAAATGACTACAATTCGCATCAATATTGCAGAAAGAGCAGCGGTCAACATTCAAGTTTTAAACACACTTGGACAAGTAGTTTCCAGCCAAAATTATGGTGAACTATTTGGACAGATTGACTTTCCTATACATGCCAACCAAATGGATAATGGCCTTTATACCGTGCGTATCCAGGTAGGTAATGATGTGGTGAGTAAGAAAATAATCTTGTCGCGATAGGTCAACCACAGATTTATTAGTCGTTCAAGAATGTTAAATTGACGACAATACATATTGATTAAAGTTTTGCAAACCCGGTATTTGGTCCTTCCAATACCGGGTTTTGCTTTTAATCCAGATTTTTGTTCAACCTTTTAGGCTTAAATTTCATTGTAATGGTTGAAGTCCAGTGATCCACAATGCTTTTTGCGCTTCGCCTTTGTGTAGCCACTACGGCAGAACATTTTATGTCATGGCTGGGTTTTAAAAATGCAAAATCAGTATTAATTCAAATTATAAATCAGGTAAATAATGAGAAAGAAAGCCATCTGGAACGGCAAAGTATTGGCCGAAAGTGATGATCTCGTGAAGATCGAAGGCAATTATTACTTCCCCAAAACATCTATGAATATGGAGCATTTTGAAGCTACTGATACCCATACCACCTGTCCATGGAAAGGAACGGCTTCCTATCATACGGTCAAAGTAGATGGTCAGGAAAATAAGGACGCTGCCTGGCATTATAAAGAACCAAAATCAGCCGCAACAGTTATTAAAGATAGGGTTGCTTTTGGGAAAGGCGTAGAAATCGTGGATAGTTGAAAAAATTAGACTTTAGGAGTTGTTTGCATCAGATTAGCAGTTGGGGATGAATGGAGGCTATATCATTTAAATGGGTTTAAGACGTTTAGGGCGGTATAATAGGGTTTAGGGCGGCTTTGAGGATACCTTGTTCGGATTTAGGAAATAGGCTTCTGTCTCGCCCTTCTCCGAGCGTCTGCGACAAGGGCTTCGAAAACGGCACAGCCGATCTGACAGCAAAGCAATCTGACAACAAAGTGATCTGACAGCACAGCAATCTGTCTACTCCTTCACCTCAATAATAATATAATAATGACGTTAATCCCTAACTTAAAAACGATCTCTTCTTTGTTAATGGAATACCAAAAAATCCGGCAACAAAGCCTCGATATTTGTGCTCCATTGTCACTAGAAGACTACGTGGTACAACCCATTATCGACGTCAGTCCTCCCAAATGGCACCTGGGACATACCACCTGGTTTTTTGAAAACTTTATTTTGGTTCCGAGGGTAAAAGGCTATCAAGCTTTTGACGAACGGCTCAATTACTTTTTTAATAGTTATTATGAAAGCCAGGGGCCGCGGATTCTTCGAAGTATGCGCGGCAATATGACCCGCCCCAGTCTTGAAAAAATTGTGGAATATCGACACTATGTCGACCAGCATTTAGAAAATTGGCTTCGCGGGGATGTTCGCCTGGTTGAGGATGATAAACTAAGGGATTTACTCATTTTGGGGTTGCAACACGAACAACAACATCAGGAATTGCTGGTGACTGATATCAAGTATATCTTGGGCAACAATCCTCTTTTTCCGGCTTACCAGGAGGCAACTGAAACGCCTGTGAAAAACCAAGTCCGGCCAGCTAATTTTTTGTCTTTTTCTGAAGGCATTTACGAAATCGGCTACCAGGGTAATGGATTTTGTTTTGACAATGAATTGGGTGTTCATAAGGTATTCTTACATGATTTTCAGTTACAAGACCGGGTGGTTACCAATGGCGAGTATCTTGAATTCATGCAAGCTGGCGGTTACGAACAGTTTGAACATTGGCTCAGCGAAGGTTGGGAATGGGTCAAACAGTTAGAAACCAAAGCTCCTTTATACTGGTATAAACGTGGTGATGAATGGTGGCAGTATAGCCTCAATGGTCTGGCCAAGGTTGATCCCAACCTACCGGTTACACATATCAGCTATTATGAAGCCGACGCTTTTGCTCAATGGAGCGAGATGCGCCTGCCAACAGAATTTGAATGGGAGGTGGCCTGTAACCAATTGTATGATGCCGTGCCAGAAGTCGGCAATTTTCTCGATAGCGGCCAGTTTCATCCCACCGCCACGACTAGCGGGCAGGATTATCAAATGCTGGGACAAGTATGGGAATGGACGGCCAGTGCGTATCTCCCCTACCCCAATTATCCAAGACTGAAAGGTGCATTAGGGGAATACAACGGTAAATTTATGGTCAACCAAATGGTCTTGCGGGGCGGCTCCTGTGCTACTCCAGCCAGCCACATCCGACCAAGTTACCGCAACTTTTTTCAAACCGATAAAAGATGGCAATTCACCGGAATTCGCCTGGCTAAATAAAATAACCAAATCATCCTGATTGTGAATAAGACAAATTCCACAAATGTTGCCATTGATCGCGATTTTGCCACCCATGTCGCAAACGGCCTTTCTGCAAACCCCAAGAAGATTTCTTCCCGTTATTTTTATGATGACCAGGGAGACAAACTTTTCCAGCGCATCATGAATATGCCGGAATATTATCTTACAAATAGTGAGATGGAAATTTTCCAAAATCAAAAAGATGCCATTTTAAAAGCGGTAAATGGCCAGCCCTTTGACCTGATTGAACTGGGTGCCGGTGATGGGACCAAAACAATGGTGCTGCTTCGCCATTTTCTGAAGGCGGGATCAAAGTTCCGCTATTGTCCGGTGGATATTAGTGAACATGTATTGGAGGAATTGGGTGCCAAACTGGCCAAAGAACTCCCTGAATTGGAGGTTGATCCGCTGCCCGGAGAATATTTTGAAGTGCTGCGGCAGTTGGATTCGTCAGTATCAAAAAGACCGCGGGTAATTTTCTTCCTGGGGGCCAATATCGGCAATTTCCCAAAGCTTGATGCCAAAAGATTCCTGAAACAATTGCGCGGCCTGCTTCAACCCGGTGACCAATTACTGATTGGTATTGATCTCAAAAAGGATCCTGCCATCATCCTCAATGCATACAACGATCCCGCAGGGATTACGGCAGCTTTTAACCTCAATCTGCTACACCGGATCAATCGGGATTTGGGTGGCAATTTCGCCGTCAACCAATTCAAACATTGGGAAACTTACAACCCCTTAAATGGTGAAACCAGAAGTGCTATCGTCAGCAAGATAGAACAGAAGGTCCATATCGAAGCCATTGACCAAAGTTTTCATTTTAACGCCTGGGAAGCCATTGATGTAGAGCTTTCGCTGAAATATGACCGCCAGGAAATAGCACTAATGGCTGCTGAAGTTGGCTTTCGGGTGAAGGCTGAATTTGTGGATAAACAGGAATATTTTGTGGATAGCTTGTGGGTGGTTTAGTAGCTTGTTAAGGATAAGCTCTAATGGATTGATAATTTTTTCGGTTTTGGAAATCCTGATACTGTTGTATACCCTTTTCTGTAAGAAATGGCATAATAGAACCTAACATCAGATTGGCATAAAATGGGATAATTTCTTCAACATCTCCATCAAAATGCACTTCCGCATCGGGTATCCAGGCCCCAGAAAGGATAATCAGTCGCAAAATGTATTGATCATACATCCCATCCACCCATTCTTCCTTCCAATATCCCTGTTCAATCAAACCATGAATGGCCGCACGAAACTGGAATTGACGCAATCCTACCAATTGTTGAAAGTGTTCTCGTATCATGGGTACCCGGCGGGTTACGGCTGCAAAATCGAGTAGAATGAATTTATACTGCCAAAATCGCCGGAAATTTGCTTCCATTTGCTCACACAACCAATTGATATCCGGCTGTACAATGCCCAATTGTTCAATGGCCTTATTTAAGTCCTCAACCAATTGCAAATAGAGGGCATACATGATGGTATCCGTGTTTTTATAGTGATAGGCCAGGTTGCCGGCACTAATGCCTACTTCCTTGGCGATGGTACGAATACTCACCTGGTCAATGCCTTTTTCATTGAATTGTTGTAAGGCAACTACCAATATTTTATCTGGTGTTTTCATCTTCAATATCAAAGGAAAGAAAATTCTGGGAAAATTCAATTAGAACACTTGTACTAATTAAAAAAATCTGGTACATTTGTACTAAAATCACCCACAACCATGAAAATCAGAGTCAATAAATCAGAAAATGATTCCAATGATCCGGCAAATAAGATGCTGGATTGGACCGGTCAAAACTATCGTTCTTTCAAAAGTTTTGTCGCCATTCAAGATGGTGATTCGCTAGGTGTTGTTTTTATGAAAGCGGGCTTACATGTATTGGGATTGTTGCTGATGGTTTTGCTTTCTCCTTTTTTAGTGATAGGTTTAACTATTGCATTTCTTGCTGTAATGTGATTAAATGCAACCATTCAAGCACCCTTTTTTTCTAATTTGTGCAGCCTTATTTGTAGCGCATCAGATCAGTCAGAAAATACTCCTCCTGAAGTTTCCTATCATTGATAGCTATCTGGATACTTTACTTTGCATGCCTATTTTACTGAGTATTTTATTAGTAGAGCGCCGGCTTTGGTGGTTCAAATCTCCGCAATATGTTATTCCGCCTTTTGAGGTGGGCATTATCGTTCTTTTCCTGAGCTTTATTTTTGAAGTAGGCTTTCCTACCTGGTCCTCCCATTTTACTGGAGATGTGTTTGATGTGGCAGCTTATATTGTTGGAGGATTATGCTTTCATTTTACGGTGAATAAGCCTCTTTCTGTTGTGTAGTAGTCACCTCGGGAAACCACAAGGGTGCTCCTCCGTGTCATCCATTCACCTCGTCTCCCACTCTCCCACTCTCACCCAACTCCTGCACCGCCAGCCAGGCCATCAATCCCGTACTCACTTTGAGACAATCTTCATCCACATTAAAGGTATTGGTATGAATTGGCGAGGTGATTCCTTTGCTTTTATTACCAGTGCCAAGTCGATAAAAACAAGCCGGCATTACTTGTGAATAATAAGCAAAATCTTCAGCCGTCATACGAATGGGCAATTCCACCACATTTTCTGTACCGAGATATTCTTCTGCCCAGAGGCGGGTTTTAGCGGTCAGTTCTTCGTTGTTGAAAAGAGAAGGGTACCCCACCACAATATTAAAATCACATTGGCCGCCCATACCTTCGGCGATGCTTTCTGCCATCTTTTTCATACGTCGATGGGCTTCAAAACGCCAGGTATCGTTGAATGTTCGAAAGGTCCCTTGCAGTTTTACTTCATTGGGGATGATATTGGTAGCACCACCCGTTGAGGCGATCTTGCCAAAGGTCAAGACAGTGGGCATGGATGGATTGGCATTACGACTGACCACTTGTTGTAAGGCCGTCAAAATATGTGCGGTAATCAGGATAGGATCAATACATTCCTGAGGTAAAGCACCGTGCCCTCCTTTACCGGTCACGGTCATATACAATTCATCGGTAGAGGCCATATATTGCCCCCCACGTAGTCCGATCTTACCCACTTCCAGTGGCGGATGGACATGCTGTCCCAATATGCTGACCGGTCTGGGGTTTTCCAAAACGCCTTCCTTGATCATAATAGACGCTCCACCCGGCATCATTTCCTCAGCGGGTTGAAAAATCAACTTTATCGTACCCTCAAAATCTTCTTTGATGGTGTTTAAAATCTTGGCGGCACCAAGCAGCGATGACGTATGCACATCATGGCCACAGGCGTGCATTACGCCCTCATTTTTCGACTTATACGGCACTTCATTCGCCTCCGTTATGGGCAGAGCATCAATATCGGCCCGCAGAGCGATAATGCGCTGATCCGGATTTCTGCCTTTGATGAGCCCCACGACTCCATTTTCAGCTACTCCGTGCTCATGAGTTATGCCAAATTCCTTCAGTTTTTCAGCGATAAACTGCCCCGTTTTATCTTCTTTAAAAGATAATTCAGGATGCTGGTGCAAATGCCGCCGAATCGCGATTACTTCCTCGTGAATTTCTCCCGCAAGGGATTTTATTTTTTCTTTTAACATACCTTTTATCCTTTTTTTCGGAATCCAAAATAAACACACAACCCCAAGCCCAGCAAAAACAAACCCGCCAACGCCTGAACCGGCCGATGGATCACCGTATTGATCACAAATGCTCCGGAAACCAACACAAAAATAAGCGGGATCACCGGATATCCGAAAGTCCGGTAGGGTCTATTTTTTTCCGGCAACTTTATTCTAAACACAAAAACGCTGAACCCTGCCAGGGTCATAAACACAATATCCATAAACGTGACATAGGTAATCAGGTTGGAAAAGGTGCCCCAAAACAACAATAAAATGATCGCCCATATTGCTTGTACCAGCATGGCATTCACCGGTGTACGATAACGCGGGTGAATAAAGGCCAACGATTTAAAAAAGATGCCGTCTTTGGCCATAGCAAAATAAATGCGTGGTGCCGACATGGTATAAATACCAATGGTACCAAATATCGAAATGGCAATCGCAATGGCCACTAATTTACCGCCATAAGGCAACAGCGTCGCAATCGCATCTCCTGCCACCCGCGTGGTCCCGGCAATCTCCTCAAGTGGCAACAACATCATATAAGCCAGATTGACCAACACATAGGTCAGGGTAACAATCAAAGCTCCCAGGACCATCGCCCGTGGCACCGTGCGCTGCGCATCTTTGGTTTCCCCAGCCAGATAAGAGGCATGGTGCCAGCCACCAAAGGACCATAACACCCCGATCAATCCGACCAAAATGGCGCTAAATAAATTCTCCGGTACCCCTTTGGCCAAGGAAAGATTCAGCTGGACATTTGCCGGTTCATAAAAGATAAATCCCGCCACGATAATGGCCAGGATTGCCAGTAGTTTAAGTCCCGTAAAGGTATTGGCAAACAGCTGACTGATCTGAACGCCAAAAATATTGATGCCCGTCAACCCGCCAATCACACCAATAGCCACAAAGATCTTCATGGTCTGATCCATAGGGATAAAAAAAGTCAGGTACTCTGACAAGGCAATGCCCAAAGCCGCCAATGCTCCGGTATTTATTACCAATAAAGTAACCCAGCCGTATAAAAAACCAACCCACTCTCCATAAGCTTCCCGCAAATAAACATACACCCCACCGGAATGGGGAAACATCCCCCCCAGCTCCGCAAAAGTCAAAGCTCCTGTCATCGCAATCAAGCCCCCCAAACCCCATACCAGCAATACCAATCCATGATGGGGTACCGCCTGAACAATATCAGCAGGGGTCACAAAAATCCCCGAGCCAATGCAGCCGCCTACGGCGATCATGGTCAGGCCATAGAGGGTTAGTTTTTTTTGAAGTTGTGGCATAGGTAGGTTTTTGCCAGGAAGATAGGTAGTAACAAGCAATTTTAATGAATAGGGCTGAATATTTTAAACGCCCGGCTAAAGTTTGGTCATCACCACCGCTTCGTGTAGCGCAAATTTATTGGCGAATACAATTAACCAAACACCATCGGGATCAACCAGGCACTCAGCAATGCTATCAGCAAAATGGACGCGATATTCAACAAAAAGCCGGCCCGGACCATTTGTGGAACCGTGACATGGCCACTAGCAAAAACAATGGCATTAGGCGGTGTTGACATCGGCAGCATAAAGGCACAACTGGCAGCCAATGTCACCGGAATACACATCTGTACCGGATCGATACCCATACCAACTGCTACGCCTGCAACGACGGGCACAAAAACGGCAACCAATGCCACATTGGACATGAGTTCGGTAAGGAATAACGAAACGGTTGTCAGGCCCAGGATGACTAATAGGCCGATAGCATGCACTTCCGAAAACTGCCCACCAATCAGATCGATCAGGCCCGTATCATTTAGTGCCCCTGCCAGGCTGAGGCCGCCACCAAAGAGTAACAGGATACCCCAAGGCAGGCGTTGAGTATCTTCCCAGCTGAGTAAGAAGGTGCCTTTTTTTAAATCAACCGGCACGACAAAAAGCACAATGGTGGCTAGGACCGCTATCAGGTAATCACTCAATTCAATGGGTAGAATCAGATTCAATTGCACCCGAAAAATCCAGGAAAAAGCGGTAGCTGCAAAGACGGCCATTACCCGGCGTTCTGCGCTGGAAGGTTCCCCCAAATTTCTTAGCTCCCGATCAATCAGTTCTGTCGCACCCGGAAATTTCCCAAGGCCATTGCGGTACAGTACTTTAACTAGAAAAAAATAGGTGATGGTTAATAAAATGGCCGCAAAGGGAAGGCCAACCAGTAACCAGTCGGCAAAACTGATCTCAATGTCGTAATTTTTGCGCATCACCCCTGCAAATACCACGTTAGGAGGTGTGCCGATGATGGTTGCCGTGCCTCCGATATTGGCGGCATAAGCGATACCAAGCATCATACTTAATGCAAAGTATTGAATACTGCGCCGAGGCAAATCATTGTTGTCCCTTGTCAGCAAATCAATGACTGAAACAGCAATCGGCAACATCATCACAGTGGCAGCGGTATTGCTGATCCACATACTCAAAAAAGCAGTGGCCAGCATAAAACCCAAAACAATACCATTGGCATTAGTCCCCGTAATGCGAACGATGCGCAGGGCAATACGCCGATGTAAATGCCAGCGTTCCATAGCCAGGGCCAGCATAAATCCGCCCATAAACAGAAATACAATCGGGCTGGCATAAGGTGCAGCGGCGGCTTCCATGCTTTTTACTTCCATCAAGGGTAATAAAACCATTGGCAAGAGTGCCGTAACCGGTATGGGCACCGCTTCCGTGACCCACCAGCACAACATAAATGCTGCTAAAGCAATCACCTGCCAGGCAGCTCTCTGCATCTGCTCCGGGTGAGGTAATTGTAATAAGATCAAAAATAGGATGGGGCCCAGAATCAAGCCGATGTATTTTGCCTTCATTGCGGGAAAATACAAAACATACAGACAAAGACAGAAAGCGATTAAAAGGAAAATAGCATCTATTGTTTCGTCTTCAGGTTTTCTACGACAAATTCTCCGACTTTTTCGCCTTGTTTTATGCCATTATCAATGGCTGGCCGGTAGTGAATACCTCCGTAAAGGCGGCTGACGGCTGCCTCTTCTGAGGCCTCTAAAAAGGAGTTAAAATTACGGACCGTCAAGCCGTATTCTTCTTCTGTATTGTCTCTAAAACTGAAATTATCTCCAAAAACAGCCGTCAACACAACGGCTGCCGCACGGGAAATCACGCTATGTCCGCTTGTATATTCCGGAAAAGGAGGCGTTTGCAATACCGGCTTCCACTCTTCGTCGATAAATTGATTGATCACAGTTTCCGGGCGAGTCAGGTTACTGCGGTATTTTTCATCCCAACAGCTGATGAAGGCATCTGCTAAGGCAATCGACGTTAGGGTATAAGCCTCTACCGCTTTCATAAAGTCTGCTTCGGCTTTTCGGCAAGCAATCGATGTAATACCAATCCAATGGCCGCCGGGAGTGATTTTTTTTGTGGCGTACATTACATGGCCAATATGATGGGATACATAAGGATTGCAGTCCCAGAAACTGGCAATGGCGAGCCTGTCTTCTTTGTCTTTGACCTGCAATGCTTGATATACCTCCATGGTTTCTTCGTAAAATTTACTACCCGGTTTTACACTGTAGTCGGTAGGTGGTGGCGGGATAAACTGATTCGCTGAATCCAATATAAAGGGGCGGATCTTTTTCCAATGGGGTTCGATACCGTCCATATAGTCTGGTGGTGTAGGTTGCCAACGAGCATGATCATCCGAATCGATGGTGTATTTGGGATACGTTCGGGTTTCTTTATAATTGTCTTTGGCTGACCAGGCTAGAATGTGGTCGGCTACCGCTTTGCCGTAATCCATAGACCGTTTATACACTTCTTTTGGCATTTTCAAGTCTTTGAATTCCTGGTAAATGCGCTCCTGAAAGGCCGCGATGGTATCTTCTGAAAAAATTAGTACTTTCCCCATAGTCAAATAGGCATGAACACTTGCCAAAGGAAAACAATATTCCAGATTTGGATCTGGTTTTGGTACTTCCTGTAAATCCCTCAATTGCCCTGCCAGGCTACGGTACTCACTATGTTCATTTATGATTACTTCATAAGCAGCAATATTTGGATAGGCATAAATCCGGCTGGCTACCGGTGGTGAAAAGATATCGTGTACAATGACATCGGTAAGTTGCTTCACGGACCGGTGGATAAATTCCGGATTACGTGCCTCCTCCTGAAAATTAGGGTTTACCTCCTCGCAACTCATCATCATCATTCCCAGGAATAAGAGCAAAATCCCTTTCTGTATCATAGTAGTTTATTTTATAGTAGTTTATATATAGTTATATTCCTTTTTTCTAAACCTCCTAAACCAATTCAACCTTACAGGCCTCTTTTCCAAACTCCCCCTAAACCTCTCTAAACCTCCTAAACCATTCAACCTTTCAGGCCTCTTTTCCTAACTCCCCCTAAACCTCTCTAAACCTCCTAAACCATTCAACCTTACAGATCTCTTTTCCTAACTCCCCCTAAACCTCTCTAAACCTCCTAAACCATTCAACCTTACAGATCTCTTTTCCTAACTCCCCCTAAACCTCTCTAAACCTCCTAAACCAGTTCCCCCGCAAGGATTGGAAAAACTGAAAAAACTGGAAAGAACTACTCCAGTCTAAACCACCATTCCCCCTAAACCTCCTAAACCATTCAACCTTTCAGGCCTCTTTTCCAAACTCCCCCTAAACCTCTCTAAACCTCCTAAACCAGTTCCCCCGCAAGGATTGGAAAAATTGAAAGAATTGGAAAGAACTACTCCAGTCTAAACCACCATTCCCCCTAAACCCTCCTAAACCAATTCAACCTTACAGACCTCTTTTCCAAACTCCCCCTAAACCTCTCTAAACCCTCTCTAAACCAATTCAACCATTCCCATCCTAAACCTATTTCATCGTCAACTCCGGATTCTTCACCGCACGAATAATCTCCACTGGAGCATCATTTTTAACGACAATAATATAATTATCCACTCCTACCGCAACGGGTTGAATGGCCTGTACCTGGCCTCTAATGGATAGTTGGCCAACCGGCTGGACATCAAAAGTTCCATTTTTCCCAATTGACAATATATTTCCATATCCGGCATCATAACGCCCCATTTCAATATTACAATGATAAAAATTTTCGCCAAGCATAACCTCTTGCGAACCATCGCCATTAAAGTCGGCCAGGTAGGCTGTATTCAAGGTGGTCAATTGCAATTTATCCGGCAATTTATGAGCCGTAAATGCGAGGCCATCACCCGTATTTTCATAATACATGCTGCTCAGTGTCGTGGCTTGGAATACGTCTGCCGCCGTCAATTTATCCTTGCCAAAAATCTCTTCCAGGCTGGCCGCAGCCAGATCTTTTGCAAAAAGGAATTTCTTTTTCAATCCCGGCATCTGTCGGGTCAATTCCTCGTAATTGGCGAAAGGAATTTCCCTGCCTCCCATGTGGAAGGTGAGTATTTGTTCTATCTGGCCGTTGTTATCATAGTCATTCACATAAAGTTTTACCGGTTTTTCTTTTGTGGGATTAAACCGGGCATTTTTACCAAAGTTGCCGGCTAACAAATCCACATCGCCATCCTGGTCGAAGTCGTAGGGAAATACAAAATTCCACCACCCTGTCTCTTCACCAATCTCTTTCTTTTCAAACCTTCCACCCTGATTGAGGTAAACCTGAATCGGTGCCCATTCCACCGCCAAAAGCAAGTCTTGATCACCATCCTGATCCATATCATACCAGGTACCGCCTTTGACCATGCCCGGCTTTTGTAAGTCTGGTGCGTACTTTTCCGTCACCTCTTCAAACTGTCCATTGCCCTTATTTTCAAAAAGGTATGAATCTGGAATTTCTCCATATTTCCAAGGTACTGCTCTTCCTCCGAAAAAGAAATCTACCAGGCCATCCTGGTTAAAATCCGAAGCCAACACACAGGAAGCGGTCATGGTTATCTCTCCAAACAGCGTCATATTTAGGGTCAATCCTCCTTTGCCGTCATTGATATACGCCCTTTGTCTTAAGGCTTCAGCTTTTCCTTTAAATTCATTACCTCCGCTGGCGATCACCAAATCCAGATCGCCATCATTTTCCAGATCGGCGAAGACCGCAGAAACATCTTCAAAAATACTATCGGCAACAATCACTGCTGGTGTATTTTCATAAAAAGTGCCATTCTTTCGCTGGAAATAAAGCTGGCTGCGCTTGAATTTGGAAGAGCCAAAAAAGACATCCTCTAGTCCATCTCCATTTACATCTCCGACCGCAATTGCCGGCCCTTCTGCCGAGACCATATTGGGAATCAGCGCTTCGCGATTAAAGTCAACAAAGGGGTTTTCTTTATGTGTGAAATTTAGTCCGCTTTTTCCGGTGACTTCCATAAAGTCGTAGGTGGATTGGGTGTGCGGTTTTAGTACCTGAAAGTCAAACTTTGGCAGGCCCGCTTCCCAGGTAATCATTTGCCGCTGATTGTATTTATCAAGAGGAAGATTCTGATAGCCTAAATCCGGCCAAATCAGAACAATGGAATCAATGCCTTCTACCGAACCTATGCCCAGATTAAAGCCCATTTGCACACTGGACTGGTAACCCCTTACGGGAAATAATTCCTCCACCAGACGCTCCTTGCCACGAAAGACCACAAGCCGGGCGCCAATTGCATTGATATTTTTTGGGGAACCTGTCAATTGTAGGTCCAGGTAATTCCGGTTGGGAAGCTGTTTTTCAATGGTTTGATTTTTATAAACAAACGGAGGGTCTTCTAAATTATTGACCACTACATCCAGATCACCATCATTGTCAAGATCGGCATATACCGCACCATTGGAAAAACTGGTGGTACTACCATTTACCTGATCACAGATATCCTCAAATGTCAGATCTCCTTTGTTGCGCAAAAAGCAGTTGGCCAATTTGACCTGAGGCATCGTCTCAATAATTTGTAAATCTTTATCCAGGATATGATTGTTTTCAGATTTCCAATCCAGATCCTCATCACTCAAGCGAAATTTGATGTAGTCAATGTCATTCATGCGACGGGGAATACCATTGGAAATGAAAATGTCGCGGTTACCATCGTGGTCAAAATCCATGAACAGAGGCGCCCAGGACCAATCGGTAGCATACACGCCAGAAAACATCCCAATTTCACTGAAAGTGCCGTTGCCATTGTTCAATTGCAGGTTGTTTCTGGCGAATTGATGGTTGTAACCATAACCCAGTTTAAACTGATATATGTTGTAGCCGTCTTCACCCAATGAGCTTTTCAAAATAAAAGGATCAGTGGGCAGCATATCAAGAGAAAAAATCTCATTCAATCCATCATTATTGATATCGGCAATATCTACGCCCATAGAGAAGCGGCTGGTATGTTGCAACTGTTCAGCCAGCACTTCTTTAAAGGTCCCATCCTGCTGATTGAGGTAGAGGTAATCATTTTCATGAAAATCGTTGCCGATATAAATATCCGGCCAGCCATCCAGGTTGATATCGCTGGTGGCAATGCCAAGACCATAACCGATCACCGTGCTGATAATACCCGATTCTTTGGTGACATCCTTAAAACGGCCGTCATCATTGCGAAACAATTTATCCCCTGAGGTCGGATGGATTTCTTCAAAGGTTTTACGTCTGCCAAAGGTGCCGTTTTGGTGTAGGGAGTGATTGAGCTGGTACATATCCAGATCGCCATCCAAATCATAATCAAAAAAGGCTGATTGAGTGGCAAAACCTACAAAATCAAGGCCATAAAAGGCCGCCTGGTCTTCATAAACCGGAATGCCATTTTCGATGCCCTGGCATACATAAAGCTGGTTGTGTCCTTTCATATTCAGGTAATCACCCATTTGGGAGACATAAATATCCAGTAGGCCATCATTGTTGATGTCTACTACGGAAACACCCGCTGTCCAGCCATTAAGGCCGGCAACGCCCGCTTCCTCGGTTACCTCTTTAAACTTCAGATCCCCTTGATTGAGAAACAGACTATTGGGTCCCATATTACTGGTAAAATACAGGTCTGGCAGATCATCATTATTGAAGTCGCCAACGGCTACGCCCCCGCCATTGAAAAAGTACATGTAATTGAAGACGTTGAAGTCGGTGGAGGAGTTAAGGACGTTTTCAAAATTTAAACCGGTCTCTTCTTGTGTCAGCAATTGAAATTGGGGATCGGAGACTACAGCTTTCCCATGTTCATCGCCACATCCATAGATGGAGATAAAAAGGACTGCAATGATTATATTATTTAGATGTTTCATACACTTCTTTTTGTTCAGTTTTATTCCACTTTAAACAACTTGGGCTTTTGTTCATTAATCGTAGCTAATAAATAAGGCTCGCCACCGATCGTAACTTTGACAAATTGTTTCACATCTCCCCGTATAAAAAAGCCAGATTCCCGGTTCTCCATTCGGGAGAAATCACCATTGCCCTGATTGATCAGCACGTGGCCGAAACTGGCATCTAATTTAGAAAATTGGGGCAAAAAACCACTATCATTGCCCGCCATCACCAAATCCAGTTGAGCATCACCATTCAGGTCAGCGCAGTAGATGCCACAAACGCAGGAAAACTGCACTTCTTTGGGCAGTGGTTTCAGGGTAAATTTACCATTGCCCTCGTTGATGGCGATGGTTGTTTTAAAATAATTCCCTTCCAGCATCAGGGCATCCTCCAGTATTTCTTTAGGGAATAAATCCTGAATGGACTTGGCGGCAAATTCGGTGTGTTTGAGGCTTTGTTTTTTCAGGCTGACTATTTGTGAGGTCAGTTCCTTTTTTAGTGCTACGGTCATATCTTTTCCATCAATAGTCCGGGTGATAATTTTTTCTACGGTGCCATTGTTGTCAAAATCCTTGAGCCAAAGTTTTAGTGGTTTTTCCGGGGAACCGGTAAAATAAAAATTCTCGCCCCGGTTGCCCAATACCAGATCCTGATCTCCATCCCCGTCGAGGTCGGCTGCTTCAATGGTATACCACCAACCGGAATAGGCATCCAGATCGGTGGAAACCAATTTTAGCTGACCATTATTGATTTCAAAAACTTTCGGGCTCATCCATTCTCCTACTACGATTAATTCGGGCGTTTCATCACCTACCACATTCACCAATTGGGCACTAGTCACCATACCCAACTGGTCGATATCCGGTGCTTTGGTTTTAGCAACACTGGCAAATTTCCCCTGGCCATCATTTTCATAAAGATAACTCCGTGGAGGCACTCCATAATTACCGGGAATACTCCGGCTGCCAACAAAAATATCCAGATCACCATCCCCATCAAAATCAAGAGGTACTATGGCTCCTGTATTCAAACCATTGACAGGCAGGGCATCAGGTTTCAAAGAAAAATTCCCCTGGCCATCATTAAGGTAAATGCGGTCCTGCATTTCTCGGGATCCGGCTGAAAAGCGGTTGCCACCTGATCCAACATACAGATCGGCATCACCATCACCATCGGCATCAAAAAAACAAACGGCAGTGTCTTCAGCATCTGTAGCCTTGGCAAATGCTGTGGAAGGAAATTCCGAAAAGCCACCGGCCTGTTGCAGATAAAGCTGACCTGCTGTTCCACTTGCTCCGCCTATAAATACATCTTCCAAACCATCTCCATTTACATCACCAACCACCGCCTTTGGGCCTTCTTTGGAGAGCATTCGCATGGTCAATCCTTCCTGATAAAAATCAATAAAAGCGTCTTCCTGTTGGGCAATAAAGGGATTGTCAACTTCCTCCAAAAGCGGTTTTGATTCTTTCTGGAAGAGTTGAAAATTTCCATTGGCCAATTTATTGATCTGGTTATAATCTATGGAGAGGGTTGTATCAATTGCAGGGTTTTGTATAATGGATTTAGATTTATCGGGCCACAGAATCACTAAAGAATCGATTACCGCATTTTGTCCCAGCCCAAAAACCATTTTGTAATCGACAGAAGATTGAAATCCACGGGTGGGAATGAGTTGGAAGTTGATAATTTCTTGCCCCCTGAACAAATAGACTTTAGAACCGATCGCGTACGTATTTTTTGGGGAACCTTTCAGGCTAATGGACAGGTAGTGGTGATCCAGAAGGTCTTGTGCATTGTTTCTGAAGACAAATGCTTGTTGGTTTAGATTGTTGACCACCAGGTCGAGGTCGCCGTCATTGTCAAGGTCGCCATAGGCCGCTCCATTGGAAAAAGAGGCTTCATCAAATCCCCAGGCGGGGCCAATATCCTCAAAGGTTAAATCCTGATTATTTTTAAACACTTTGTTCAAAAGCGGATTGGAGGGCATCCGGTCAATCACCTTTTCCATTTCTTCCTTTTTCCCTGTAAGGGCCATCTTTTGGATCACATCATTGGCAAAAAAGTCGATAAAATCCTGATCGGTAACATCCTGATATACCCCATTGCAAACGTAAATATCCCGATAGCCGTCATTGTCGGCATCAAACATCAAGGCTCCCCAGCTCCAATCAGATGCAGAGACCCCGCTATACCAGGAAATTTCACTAAAGGATTTATCCTTATTGTTGAATTGCAGCGTATTATGCATGTATTGGTGATAAAAATCTCTTTGTTGCTTGAGTAGATAGGTGTTGTAATTCTCAAAACTGGATTTGGTTTTCAGACGGTACTCATCGTCGGGCAACATTTCGGTTACGAAGATCTCTGGAAAGCCATCATTATTGATATCTGCCATGTCGGCTCCCATAGAGGAAAGGCTGAGGTGTTCCATCCAGTTTTTGATGTCCTCTTTGAAGGTACCATCTCCCTGGTTGACATAGAGGTAGTCACGTTCAAAAAAATCGTTGGAGACATATAAATCCGGCAGTTGGTCATCGTTGATATCGCCCACCGTTATGCCGAGTCCAAAACCGATCAGGCTACCGTATATTCCGGCTTCTTCACTGACATCTGAAAACTTCCCATCGTCATTGCGCAATAACTTATCGCCTCCGCCCTTTAGAAAATCCCGTACGGGCCAATCATTGGCATTCAATTCCCGTTTATTGCTATAATTCAATGTATTGACCGGAATAAAACTATTATTGAGGATATAGGCGTCCAGGTCGCCATCCAGGTCGTAGTCGAAAAAGGCGGCATGAGTAGTATAGCCATTTTCGTTAAGCTGATAATCGCTTGCTTTTTCCGTAAAGGTCAAGTCGCCATTATTGATAAACAGTTCATTCTCCTGATCTTTACCTTTTACATAACCCGCATTGCAGACATAGATATCCAGCAATCTGTCGTTATTGATATCCACCATAACCACACCAGTACTCCAGGCTTTAGTGCCTCCTACTTTTGCCTGGTCAGTGATATCTGAAAATTTGAAATTGCCCTGATTTAGGAATAACTTATTTTGTCCCATATTATTGGTAAAATAAATATCCGTCAGGCCATCATTATTAATATCGCCCATAGCTACGCCACCGCCATTGTAAAAATTGCGGTAACTAAAGATGTTGAAGTCTTCCGTATTTTTCACCTCATTGATAAAATGGATTCCGGATTGTTCCGAAGGCACCATTTCAAACAATTTTGTGATCTTTTCTTCCTGACTGCAGCTGCCAAGTGTAGTCAACATTAAAAGGATAAAGCCTATTCTCATTTAGGTTTGTTTTTTCAAAAATACCTGGAATGCCCAGGGAGGTATTAAACCTTTCACAAAGATAAAATGAAAGAGGCTGCCCGGGTTTGATGTTTCAGGCAGCCTCTTGTTCTATTACGTTTATTACCTAAAAGCTCAGGAAATCATACCTGGTTTCAGATTTGGCACAAATTAATACCCGTCATTTTGTTTCAGATTAGGGTTGGAATCCAGCGCCTGTTGCGGAATGGGAAACAGCACCCGGAATTCTTCTGTGACTGTTTTTTCACTCCAGGTTTTGGTAAAGGTGCCAAAACGGATTTGATCCGTTCTGCGGATACCCTCCCAATACAATTCGCGGCCTCTTTCGTCAAGCATTGTTCCATCGTCAAGTGTAGCCAATGCTGAAGCACTACGCTTAGCTCTCAGGTCATTAACAAGACCCAAAGCAGAATCAGAGCTTGTACCGCCTCTCATGATGGCTTCGGCTTTCATTAATACCACATCTGCATAACGCAGGAAGATATATTGGCCTGCATTCGAAGGGTGGTACTTGATGACCCGGATACCCTTTTCAGGAGCTGCACCCGAAAGAGGTACATCTCTGGAGAATTTTAGTGGTAGCTGGCTCCTGGAGTCGATAGTTTCCGAACCGTCATCATTGTATTGCTGATCAACCAGGAAACCACGAGCGATACCAGAAAACTCACTTCCATCAGGAGTTGGATAATTGCCAATTCTCTGATCATTTGCATCAAATTTATCATAGAATTCTGCGAGGGTAGTAAAACCATTCCATCCACTCGGATTCTGGCTGTAATGCAAGGTCATACCCCATCTGTTTTGGGGCGTTCCTGAAGCAGTGGTGAAAATGATTTCGGAAGTAGCATCAGTACTAAAATTGTCGAAGTAATTATCTTCCAGTGAATAGCCAGCAGCAGTCACCGCATCACAATAACCGATAACTTTATTCATATCGGCCGCATCAAAGGTATAGGGACCTGCAGGGTTTCCAGCGGCATAAACCGCTCTATTCAAATAAAGTCTTGCCAGCAAGGCATTAGCGGCGGCCTGAGTAGCTTTAGAATTGGTAGGTGAAGGTCCTGTAGCAGCCAGGTTTGGCAGTGCATCTTCCAGGTCTTTCACGACGCGATCAAAAGCCTCAGTACGTGTAAATACTTTGGGATCAACGTCAATGCCTTCGGTTACTTCCCGGAACGGCACCACGCCAAATAGATCCATAATCTGCCACGTGTGGAAGGCACGCAAAAACTTGGCCTCGGCGGCCTCTTCAGGAGATGGATTTGAAGCCAAAATTTCGTTGCACTTAAAGGCACGCTGGTTCAATTGGTTCCAAGCTCCCAGCACATAAGAATGGGTAGGGTCCCAGGTATGGGCGTGCAAGGTTCTCCAAACACCGTTATCTCCCCAGTCAACCCCTCTGGTAGGCGGGATCATTTCATCAGAAGTATGATCATACAAAGAATACACATTAGTCTGATCTGTATAGGCACTTAGATCAGTGTATGCAGCAGCAAGCAACTGCGTTGGATCTCCGGGAATAAACCCCGATCCGGTACTTTCCGAAACGATGGAGTCCACTTCTTCTACTTCCAGATCAGTACATGCCGGTGTAAACAGCATGCCCAAAACGGCCAGGTAGAAAAATTTTGATAATTTAAAATATTTCATACATCAATTTTTTATTACTTAACAAATAACGTGTTTTAAAAGCAATTAAAAAGCACGCTATTTGTCAAAAAGTTTTTTTTAAAAAGAAATATTAGCACCAATGGTAATGGTCCGTGCCCTTGGGTATGCAGTATAATCAATACCCAGAGACGGCACATCATTTAGTGCTTTATTCACATTTACTTCAGGGTCCTGGCCGCTATAGTCCGTTATGACAAATAAATTCTGTGCAGAAACGAAAAAGCGAAGAGACGAAATGACAGAAGTACTCTTGGTATTTACGACATAACCTAATGACACGTTTTGCAGTCTAACAAAAGATCCATTTTCCAAAAATCTGGTGGATACATCCGGTGCATTCAGGTTCGATTCTCCATTTCCAACAACGTCTTTGGTTACATTTCTGGCATTGGCCAAAGAACCCGCTGTGAAATAGGCATTTGCCGTGTTACTGTATATATAGTTTCCAAACTGACCATTAAAAAAGAAACTAAAATCCCAGTTCTTGTAACCAAATGTATTGGTCAATCCTGCATTTACTTTAGGAATTGGGCTTTTTCCAACAAATTTCTGAACATCCCCGCCCTCATAAACTGAAATTCCTTCTGCATCATAACCAGCAAATTCTCTGAGGAAATAGGCAAACAGCGGTTGGCCTTCAGCAATACGTTGAGCAAAGGCGCCCGTCAATCCCTGACCATCGATATCACCGGTATTGATCAAACCGCCAAAATTTTGGACCTCGTTTTTATTAAAAGCCACATTACTGGCTATTTCCCATTTGAGGTCATTTTTGTCAACAGCCACCAAATTAAGGGAAAGTTCAACACCCGTATTTACTACATCGGCATCCAGGTTGTCCCATACAAATTCAGCTACTGCTGGTTGGGCACTCGTTACCTTAATCAAAAGATCGTTGGTATTTTTGTTGTAATAATCTAGCGAACCGGACAGGCGATGATTAAAAAATGAAAAATCAAGGCCAATGTTGATTTGGGAAGTTGTTTCCCATTTAAGGTTCGGGTTGGCAAAGGCTACTGAGGCCAATCCACCACCATCCAAAGCGGATCCATCATTGATATCATAATCGTTGTAACGTTGACGTGGTTGATAAAGGTTGTGCGGTATTTCTTGATTTCCGGTGATACCATAACCTATCCTCAAACCCAAATCGGAAAAGAAATCCGGAACAAAACTTTCCTCGATCAATCTCCATTTAAAGGCAAATGATGGGAAATATCCGTATTTGTTTCCTCCACCAAAACGGGTGGATCCGTCGGCACGTAGTGTTGCAGTAATAATATATTTGTCAGCAAAACCTAGATTTACCCGTCCGAAATAGGACTGCAGTTCATCTTTTGTATTCGAAGAGTTTCTGGCTGCAAGAGATCTATCTGCATTATTTAAGTCAACAGAAGCGAAATTGTTGATCATTAAATCCAGATCGCTGGTTCTGAAATTGACAAATTCAAAGCCCTTATCGGCATAGTCAAAGCTTTGATAAGAATACCCCAAAAGACCAGTAAAGCTTATATTTCCGAAATCCTTATTATAGGTGAAATAGTTTTCCCAAAGCTTGTTATCGATTTCAATATCATTAAGAAACAGTCTTCCTCTTGTGTTGACTTGTGGGGATACCAAATCCCTAGAAAAGGCAGCCTTTCTACTAGAAACGGATTGGTCAAATCCGATCACGGTTTTAAAGGATAATCCTTCAAAAAGTTGAAGTTCTGCAGACAAATTACCCAATGCCCGAAGGGTATTGGTAAAATCTTTGGAAAGTTCCAAAAAAGCCACAGGATTGGGTTCTGTTGTACCAGGTTGCACCAGTTTTCCAGCAGCATCTCTAACTCTTTGCGTTGGATTTGCTTTCAGCGCTGACCCCAATAAGTCTCCTTCAAAACCCGAGTTATCTGTAATCGGAATATTCTGATCATTGGTGCTGGCGATAGTAATTTGTGTTCCGATGGTCAATCTGTCATTGATGAACTTTTTACTTCCGTTAAACCGGGCATTATAACGGGTAAGGCCACTGCCTTTAAGAATGCCTTCCTGATCAAAATAACCAAAAGAGAAACGATAATTACCACTTTCATTTCCACTTCCATAGGATACATTGTGATTGTTCGTCAGTCCTGTACGTAAAATTTCATCTTGCCAGTCTGTATCTGCACCTCCATCTAGAGCTGCTGCTGCTGTTGCGCCATTAAAGGAGGCATAAGCATCAAGAAATTCGTCTCTACCTAGTAAATCATACTTTTTAGTGATGTTGCTTATTCCTAATGAATAGGAATAATCTAATACACCCTTGTCAGATTTTCCACTTTTGGTGGTAATGATGACGACACCATTCGCACCACGAGACCCGTAAATTGCAGTAGCTGAAGCATCCTTTAAAATATCAATGCTGGCAATATCATTCGGATTCAGGAAGTTGAGCGGGTTCCTTGCCGAACTGCTACCAACGCCTGCATCCTGACCACTCGATTGTGTATTGTCACCACTTAATGGTACACCATCTACAACGAAAAGGGGATTGTTTCCACCTCTTACCGAAGAGGTACCCCTGATCCGGATATTGACGCCCGCACCGGGCTCACCACTAGCCGTGGTAATCTGCACACCGGCAGCACGTCCCTGGATCAGTTGTTCGGGAGATGTGATCACTCCTTTGTTAAAATCTTCTTCTGTCACCGAAGTGACTGCACCTGTAGCATCTGTCTTTCGTACACTACCGTAACCTACGACCACAACTTCCTCCAGCAATTCACCCGCTGAAAGGGTAATATTGATCACATCACCTGGGCCAATAGCTATGGTTTTAGGAGAGTAACCGGTGTAGGAGATCTCTAATTGTTTGGCATTTTCCGGAATATTTAATGAATAAGCGCCATCGAAGTCTGTGATGGTACCGGTGCTGGTGCCCACAACCAGAATGTTTGCTCCGATCAGGGGTTCTTTTGTTGATTCGTCAATAACGGTCCCTTTGACGGTGCGTTGCCCAATAGCAAAGTTGCACAATCCAAGGGCCATTACCAACAATAACCATTTGGAAAAATAGTTGACTTTAAGTTTCATACACTGTATTAGTTTAGTTAAAAAATTATTGCAAAAGTTTAGACATATTGAATTTCTTAACTAGGAATTAGGTTCAATGTCTGAACCTAACAGGAAAACATTTGAAGTTCTTGGGGGCAATGATATCAGGTATCAAAAAGTCGATGAGGTGATTTATAATTTGTGTTTACTTGACACTATGTGTTCATTTAACACTAACCATTTAACAAAAATCACAAATTTGTTTGACAAAACCAAGGATAACCCAAAAGAATTTTATTAAAAAGAGAATAACCAAATTTAATTAGCAATATTATTATCTATACCACACAAATAACGATATTGCACTTTGGTTATTTCGCCTGCCCATCAACATTACTTGAACCTTAACCGTTAAAGATTCAAACATCCGGCAATGAAAAAACACCTTATTATTGCTTTGATTGCACTGAGTTTTTCCACCCTGCTTTGCGGTCAAATTAACGATATGTCCTTGTTGAAAGGAGCCAGAAAAGTAGATATACCCTTTGAGTATGTCAACAACTTTATCATAGTCAAACTCGTATTTAACAGAGTTTTCCCGTTAAAATTTATCTTCGATACAGGTGCTGAGCATACCATTCTAACAAAAAGAGAAATTACCGACTTACTCCAGATCAATTATTTGCGAGAATTTAAGGTCATGGGTTCGGATATGAAAACCGAATTAACGGCTTATTTGGCCAACAATATCCATTTAAAAATCAACAATATTGTCTTTTTCAACCATTCTATTCTCGTTTTGGAAGATGACTATTTCCGCTTTGACGAATTTGCAGGTGTAAATGTTCAGGGCATATTAGGGGCAGATCTATTCCGACGGTTTATTGTAAAGATCAACTATCATCGAAAAGTCATCACGCTGTATGACCCCAGGTATTTTTCTCCTCCTAAGGACTTTAAGGAAATTCCTGTCGAATTATATCGTAATAAGCCTTATCTGTTTGCCAATGGTTTATTCCAGCAACAACAAACTGATGTAGCTATCAAACTATTGGTTGACACCGGGGCTAGCTTGTCCTTACTTTTGCATACTGATTCAGATTCAAGTTTTCACCTTCCGCCAAACGTCATCCTTAGCAATATTGGACTAGGGCTTGGCGGATTCCTGGAAGGTTATACCGGCCGGATTCAGCAACTGGATTTGAGTTCTTTTAAGCTCAATAACGTGCTTACCAATTTCCAAAATACCAATCCCGAAATAGACCCCTCCTATCTGAATAATCGGAATGGGATTATTGGCAACCAATTGTTAAACCGATTCACCATAATCATAGACTATATACGCCCCAAAATGTACCTGAAACCCAATCGGAGGTTTGCCCAAAAATTCAAATACGACAAAAGCGGTCTATCTCTGGCAGCAACGGGAGTAAACCTCAATCACTATACGGTACTTTACCTGGTTCCTGGCAGTCCGGCCGAGGAAGCAGGTTTAAAAAAGGGCGATGAACTGCAAAAAATAAATGGCCTGCCTGTCTCTTTCTTTTCACTGGAGGATATGACCAGAAAACTCAGAAAGAAAACTGGAAAAAAGATCAAACTGGTTGTCAAAAGAGGCGACGAACGGCTTAAGTTCTATTTTGAACTCCGGTCCCTCATATAAAGCAAGTTAGGAGCCTAGAGTTCAAATCATACCGTTCTATTTCTTTGTTTCGTATTTCAGTTCACCACCTACCATGGTCATCAGCACTTTGGTATTCATAATCTGATCGACTTCACAGCTAAGAAGATCCTGGGATAAAACAACCAGGTCGGCGAGTTTTCCTATTTCCAGGGATCCCTTTTCATTTTCTTCAAATGCAGCAAAAGCATTAGCCAGGGTATAGGCATAGATTCCTTCTGCTCTGGTCATCGCCTGTTCCGGAAAAAAATCCATGCCCGAATCGGCACGTTTACGAGTTACTGAAGCATAAAAACTTTCGATGGGATCGACATCCTCCACCGGCGTATCAGTCCCATTGGTCACCACTGCTCCTGCATCCAACAGACTGCGCCATGGATAAGCTCCTTCCTTTGCTCGTTTTTCTCCCAGTCGTTTGACTACAAAGGGCGCATCAGAAGTGCAATGAATGGCTTGCATAGAGGCGATAGCACCTAATTCCTTAAATCGGGGAATATCCTCCGGATCAAGATGTTGGGCATGTTCGATACGCCAGCGGAGGTCCTTCTTTTCCGGGTGTTCTTTCATTTTTTTGGCAAAAACATTCAATACTTCCCGGTTGGCCCGATCGCCTATGGCATGTACACAAAGTTGCATATCGTGTGCAATAGCCAGGACTGCAATGCTATCCACCGTTTCAATAGCCGTGGTATTTTGCCCTACGAAATTGGGCTTGTCTTCGTATGGTGCCAACAACCAGGCACCAAAGGCTCCCAGAGCCCCATCTACTTCAGTTTTGATGGCCCGGCTGGTGAAAAAATGATTGCCGACATCAACGATGGGAAAATCAGCCAATTGATTGCTCATTTCCCGATAAGAATGCCGCACCATAACCCACAATCGCAGGTCGAGGTCTCCATTTTCTGCCATTTTCCGGTAATTCTCTATTTCAAAAAATTTGGAACCTGCATCCTGGAAAGAAGTAATGCCTTTTGACAAACATTCTATCTGAGCCAGACGGATGCCCTCCATCCATTTTTGTTGCTTTTCTTCATCAGACAAGGTTTTCAGGTATTCGCTGTAAGCACTATAGATCATCCCCATCGCTCTTTCTTCAAAGACGCCAATAGCCTCTTTACGTGAATCGCGAACGATCTCTCCACCACTGGGATTTGGTGTTTCGACAGAAATGCCAGCCATCTCCATAGCTTTTGCATTGGCAAACAAAGAATGACCGCTGGCATGGCCTAACAACACTGGATTATTGGGAGAA
This sequence comes from Saprospiraceae bacterium, assembly GCA_021604865.1. Lineage (GTDB taxonomy): Bacteria > Bacteroidota > Bacteroidia > Chitinophagales > Saprospiraceae > BQJU01. Next base: position 41,874 of record BQJU01000040.1, read on the forward strand.
ATCTCGCTTAGTTTATCGTGATACGGATAACCCAACACTTCTTTATCCAAAGGTTCGATCCACTTTTCCTGGTGCCATCCTCTTCCAACAATCCATTCCCCAGGGGCAGCCGTTTTGGCCTTCTCAGCAACCATCTGAACAATTTCATCCCAGCTTTTTGACCGCAGGAAATTAAGGTCGATCAGGCTGCTGCCCAATCCAGAAAAATGACCGTGCCCTTCGATAAATCCAGGCATTACAAATTTGCCTTCCAAGTCAATTACTCGGGTATTTTCGTCCTTAAATTGTTCTACTTCATCATTGCTGCCCACTTTCTGAATTCGATCCCCATTGATGGCGATAGCTTCGGCATGTGGTTTTTGTTCATCAACCGTATAAATATTACCGTTTATTAAAATCACACTGGCCTTTTCCTCTGGTTGACAGCTCACTACCAACCCAAAAAGTATCCCTAAGGAAATTCCTTTAAAAATTCGTTGCATTAAAATTTCTTTTAAGTATTCCACTGAAAATCAGAGTATGTGCAGTCCCAAAGGCGCCTCCCAACATACTCTAACCATAAGGGAATTGGTGAAGAAGTTGTTCTGAAAAAGCAAAATACAAAGAAGGGGGAGAATCGTAAAAAAAATCAGTAATTACCTTGGGCAAATCGATAAGTTATTCACAATTGACCGCTTAGTGGTTGTTTGAAAACCCATTTTGACCATACACATAAATTTTCTTATTTTCACCAAAAAGCAGGCATGCAAAAACGATATCAGCTCCGAATTTACGGTCGGGTGCAAGGGGTATACTTTCGAGGAAGCACCCGCCAAAAAGCAGAGGAATTGGGCCTTTTCGGGTTTGTAAAAAATGAACCGGATGGCAGTGTTTATGCTGAAATTGAAGGCTCAGAAACTGCCCTGGACCTAATGATTCAATGGTGCCATCAAGGCCCCACAATGGCCCAGGTAAAAGAGGTGCAAATAAAACCAATAGAGCCAATTGGAGAAAATATATTCTCAATTATTAGAATCTGAAAAAATGTCGACAATCCATACCCGTCTAGCTGAAAAAAAAGACATCCCTGCCATCCATGACCTGGTGAGAGAACTAGCTGTCTACGAAAAGGCAGAAGAAGAGTTTACTGCCAGCCTGGAAGACTATTATCGCGATTTTGAGGAGGGTGTTTTTGACGTTCTGGTGGCAGAAATGGACCAAACCGTTTGTGGGATGGCTCTTTATTATATGACTTACTCCACCTGGAAGGGTAAGATGTTGTATTTGGAAGATTTTGTGGTCAAACAAACCCATAGACGTCACGGAATCGGGCAGGTGCTTTTTGATGGTTTTTTGCAGTTGGCGAAACAAAAAGAATGCCGAATTGTGAAGTGGCAAGTGCTGGACTGGAACACCCCTGCTCTTCGTTTTTATGAAAAAAACAAGGCCATTATTGAACGGGATTGGTGGAACGGTAAAATCTTTTTATAGGGGGTTAGCGCATGCTTGGAGGTCGGCTTTTGGGCTGCAAACATGAACTAATTACTCAGTCACAAAATGTAGAGATTTACAAAAGATTAATTTGTATATACCAAAATTACTTAATACCTTTACCTCCAAGCAGTAAATAAGTCCTACAATTTAGCTCCGCAATACTTGCGTTGAACAAATGCATAAGCCAGTTGAAACTTGATTAATCATTTGGGTTTATTGTATTTTTTCGCAGTATCTTCTAACAAGCCATTATTTATGATTATCAGTATTCTATAAAAATATAGTGTTTCATAGTGTGAGGGGTAACCGCTTCGGTGGTTGCTCCTTTTTTATTGGAAGGATAGGACAAAAGTGGAAGAAGTGGTCGACTACTCAGCCTTCACGGAGTTTCGACAAAGCTCCGTCGCCTGAAAGAAGAAATGTTTGCCCCCTTATTGTGTTTCACTTTTTCACACCTCCCGCTGAATAAGCATTTCCGACATCTCATAAAGAATTTGCTTTGCTTCCTCAGGAATACTGACTTCCGACAAGTGCTGGTAAGCCTCCTGGCGATAGGCATCACGCTTTTCTTTAATAAGCTGAGGAAGGTTTAGCGCGGTCAAAATCGCCGTCACTTTTTGAATCTTTAGCTGTTCCTCTGATTCCGGTAGTGCCAGATACGTTTGCAGCTTATGCCGTACTTCGGGAGTAGCGACTTCCAATGCTTTTAAAATGAGGAATGTTTTTTTATGCTGTGCAATATCTCCGCCAATCTTTTTTCCAAACTTTTCGGGGTCTCCAAAAGTATCCAGGTAGTCGTCCTGCAACTGAAAAGCGATGCCTATATTTCGACCAAATTCCCATAAATGTTCGGCATCCTCTTGACCAGCACCACCGATCATTGCCCCAATTTTCAGGCTACCAGCTATCAGCACAGCCGTTTTTAGTTCAATCATTTTCAGGTAGTCCGGAATAGATACATCGGCTTGTTTTTCAAAATTCATGTCGTATTGCTGGCCTTCGCAAACTTTTATCGCAACTTTGTTGAAAACACTTATGATTTGGCCTATTTTTTGTCGATCTTTAAGTTGGCAAAGATAGTCGTAAGTGTAAATGAGCATTACATCGCCAGAAAGTATGGCGGTATTGGTATCAAAGCGAGTATGAACAGTCGGTTGCCCGCGCCTTAGAGGAGCAGCATCCATAATGTCATCATGAACCAGACTGAAATTATGGAACACCTCGATGGCCATCGCCGCCGGCAAAGCTGGGGTTACCTCATCATGAAAAAGATGACAACCCGTTAACACTAAAACCGGCCGTAGCCGTTTCCCCCCCAAACTTAATATATAATCAACCGGTTGGTATAATTCGCCTGGCGGTCTTTCAAATGAATTTTCAGAAAGATATTTTTCAAAGATTCCTTGAAATTCTTGTAATTTTTGCATATCTAGCTAGATAAGTTTGTTTGTTGATGCCGCAAAATAAACTTTTAAGAACTGTTTAAGTTTACATTTTAGGTGATCGTTTTCTAATTTTGCGGTCTTAGTGCATATTTGGTGGTCAAGAATCTATTTAAAACTTGACCAAAAAACATGCGTTATTCTACTATAAACTATAAAACACAACAACATTGACAATGGATCCAAGACAATCTCGAGGACACAATATTCTGTTAGTCGAGGATAATCCTGGCGATGTTCGCCTGACCCAGGAGGCCTTCAAAGAAGGTAAGAAAAAGGTGAATCTTGAAGTCGTCATGGATGGCATTGAGGCTTTGCGGTATTTAAATAAGGAAGGAGAGTATGCCGAATGTCCTACTCCAGATTTGATTTTATTGGATCTCAACCTGCCTAAATGGGATGGGCGCCAGGTCTTAAAAGCGATTAAATCTGACAAAAAATTGAGAAGTATCCCCGTATTGGTGCTTACTACTTCCAATGCCGAACATGATGTTATTAATAGCTACGATCTACATGCCAATTGTTTCATTAACAAACCTGTAGATTTTGATAGCTTTTTTATGATCATACAACAAATTGAAGCATTCTGGTTAAAAACAACTATACTACCAACTTCTGTTGGATAATCTACATTCCCACACCTCTGCCCATAGAAAATATGTTTGGAACTGCTTCAACTGAAAATCAGTTCTTTAATTTCCATCTAATATCGGGCCGGGAATAGAAACCTGATTTTCAAATAGAATATGCACCAAACAAAATAGAAGCCCTACATTGAAACAAATTACACAAAGCACTAGAACATGAACAACATTCTAGTTATTGAAGATAATAGTGGTGATGTAGAAAAGATTAAAACCTTTTTACAGGATACTGCCTTCAAACACCGTTTTTATCATTCCACCTCCTTGACCGGCGGCATGAATATATTGCATGACCAGCCCATTGACCTTGTTTTATTAGACTTATCCCTTAATGATAGTGTAGGATTCAGTACACTAAAATCATATATGACCCAGGCTGCCACTGTGCCGGTGATTGTTTTGACCGGAAATAAAAGTGAAATCGTAGGTATCCAATCCGTACGTGCTGGTGCTCAGGATTTTTTAATTAAAGGAGAATTTGACGGTCGCCGATTGGTTAACACCATTAAATATTCTCTGCAACGTTTTAAAACACAAGCCAAACTACAGGAGACTGCTGAAAAACTGACCATCAGTGCCAATCGGTACCAAGAAACCCAAAAAATGGCCAATTTTGCCAATTGGGAAATGGACATTGTCAATAATGTGATGAAGTGGTCAGAAGATATGTATATGATTTTTGGATTTAGTCCTCAAAGTTTCTCCCCTTCCCTATCCGATTATCTAGGTTACGTGCATGTTGAAGACCGTGAAAAAGTAGAAAATTTTTTCGAAACGGCAGTCAAAACCGGCAAGTTGACAAAGGTGGAACACCGAATTTTGATTGACAACCGAATCATCCGGCATTTGTCGGTGCGTGGCCAAGTCAAGTATGATGAATTTACCAATAAAATAATTCTTCTTGGCAACTTGCAGGACAATACGGATGTCAAAGAATCCCAGAAAATAGAAAAGAAGGAAGAGGTTTCCAACCCGATGAATCGCATCAACCAGGAAGCCATTTCCAAATTGAGCTTTAACGTCAGAACACCACTTAGTTCAATTGTCAACCTCATCTACCTGTTGGAAAACACCCAACCCAACACCCACCAGATGGAATTGCTAAATGGGCTAAAAACATCAATCGATGACCTGTCCATTGTATTGAACAACCTCTTTAACCTCTCCTTACTCGAATCCCGGACCAGTATCACAAAAGATGAAGATGTGAAACTACCGGAATTATTGGAAAGCCTAAAACGAATCTTCTCCCTGCGCGCAGAACAAACCGCCATTCGCATCCAGTTCAAACAGGTGGGGCAACTGCCGGGATGGGTAAGTTGTGATGCTCAGAAGTTGATACAGATTTTGTACAACCTGATTGAACAGGCTATTCAACACCGAGATGGAAAAAATCGCATAGAGGTGAAGTCTTCCCGATCAATCGGGAATGGTCATATCCTGTTAAAATTCAATATTTCCTATATCGGTCGGCCGTTTACCTTTCAATATTTTGATGATGAAAAAAGGTTAATCCAGTTGTTGGAAAAAATAACCAATGGCAAAGATGAAAGTCATTTAAGCCTGGCCATTGCCGCCAAGCTGATCCACTTGCTGCACGGTACACTGACGATTCAACAAAAAGGAGGCAATCAACAAATTATCAACCTTGAATTGCCCGTTCGGCCCAGCAATAGAGAAGATGGTAAGCCTATTCCGGGTCCTTTGCGAATCCTCCTGGTAGAAGACCATGTACTCAATCAAATTGCCACCAAGCAGGTCCTTACTTCCTGGTCGGATTTAATTCAGGTCGACATTGCGGCTAATGGAATCGAAGGCATCAAAAAATTTAATGAAAAGAAATACGACCTCATCCTGATGGATATCCAAATGCCGGAAATGGATGGCATTAAAGCGGCCCAGGAAATTAGAAACAGCAACAATATGGTGCCTATCATTGCATTGAGCGCCCATACCTCCAAACAGGAAGAAACGCGTTGTAAGGATGTCGGCATTCAGGATTACCTCTCCAAGCCTATAAAGCCTGAAGAATTACAGTCGTGTATTATGCGGGTATTGAAAAATATGTGATTTTTGCTCGCTCGCCATTGGTGGTATAAACCTAAATCATCTTAGTTTTGTTGGATAAACATATCTAATACAACGGAATGAAAATTTTGGATTTAATCATCATAGGTGGCGGCCCTACCGGTATAAATTGTGCGATTTCTGCTGAAAAAGCAGGGCTGGATTATGTAGTTTTGGAAAAGGGAGTGTTAGTCAATTCGATTTATAATTTCCCCACAAATATGACTTTTTTCTCTACCTCCAAATTATTGGAAATTGGAGATACCCCTTTTATTTCTCACGGTGATAAACCCACCCGCAGTGAAGCATTGGAATATTACCGCCGATTGCATCAGGCTTGGAAGGTGAAAACCCATCTATATGAACCGGTCTTAAAAATGGAACGGCAGGATAACAGCCACTATTTGGTCACGACCACAAAAAGCCAGTATCGAAGTCGCTCCGTTATCGTATCCACCGGCTTTTACGACACCCCTCGCCTACTTAATATTCCGGGAGAAGACCTGAAAAAAGTAAAACACTACTATGATGATGCCCACCCCTACGTTGACCAGAAAGTATTGGTGATTGGTGCCGCCAATTCCGCCTGTGATGTAGCTCTTGAAACGTTTTATAAAGGGGCGCAGGTGACCATGGCAATCCGGGAAAATGAAATTTATTCCAAAGTAAAATACTGGATTCGGCCCAATATCGAAAACCGGATAAAGGAAGGCAGCATCAAAGCTTATTTCAACACTACTGTCAAAGAAATTCGAACTAAAGAAGTGGTTTTGGAAGGCCCCGAAGGTACGATTGTTATCGAAAATGATTTTGTGCTGGCGATGACAGGCTATCTGCCCAATTACCCACTACTGCAAAATCTCGGCCTGGAAATTCCTGACGATAAAGACAAAATCCCCATCCACAACCCAGACACGCTTGAAACCACGCTACCCAACGTTTATCTTGCCGGTGTAGTTTGTGCCGGCATGAAAACAAGCACCCTCTTCATCGAAAATACCCGTGATCACGGAGAAATTATTATTCAACAGATCTTGAAGAATAAGGTGCAGCTGAAAACATTCTGACAGCGACGCGTCATGGGTGGAACACATTTCCCATAAGTCAGGTTTTACCACCATCCTTTGGAAGTACTGTGCGGTCCAAAAAAGCACTTAGTGCTTGATATTTGTATTCCACCCATAGCGCGAGGCGATCTTCCTCCTACTGCCCCTCCTTCATATCCTCCACACGTTTAGCCTTTTGCATCGGATTTTCTCTATCGCCCGCGCCTCTACGTTTAAACAATTCAAAGCGGGAAGGCTCCTGGCGTGGAGGCCAATAATTATTATCGCGGTCAACATCGGCGGTTTCCAAATGTGGATCCATGACGATTTCACTGACTTCCTTTTCAAAAAAGAAAATCTTGCTCACCTCCTTATTGTTTCTTTTCCAAATTTCCGCAGGAATGCGCACCTCTTCGGAGGTCCCATCTATAAATTTGAATTCCAGGATAATGGGCATCACCAAGCCACCTACATTTGAAAAATTGATAGAATAATACTGGTAATTGGCATTTAAAATGGCTTTTTCATCCTCATCGAGTGAGCTGAGGTATTTGTCGTATGCTTTTTGATCCAATACGGTGACCTCCAGGGGATCGTAATCGTTGTAAAAGTCACGCATGCGGGTATCCTGATCGATAATGGTTGTTGCCGTGGCATTACGCACGTCGCCAATGTATTTAGGAGATGCCTTCGCTTGGGCCTTCGCTAAGGCGTTTTCAACTTCCGGGTTTTTAGTATTTATCTGCAACCATTTGACATCATCCATGGCAATATCAACGTGATCGGTGGTAAAGAACCAGCCTCTCCAGAACCAATCCAGATCCACCCCGGAAGCGTCTTCCATGGTGCGGAAAAAGTCGGCAGGCGTGGGATCTTTGAATTTCCAGCGCGTAGCATATTCTTTAAAAGCCAGGTCGAAGAGTTCCCGCCCCATGATGGTTTCGCGCAAGATATACAAAGCCGTAGCCGGTTTGCTATAGGCATTAGGCCCAAGGTTGAGTACCGACTCAGAATTCATCATGATTGGTGAAATCTTATCCTTATCTGTTTTCATGTAATTCACAATCTTTTCCGGCTTTCCTGCCCGAATGGGGAAATCGGCCTCCCAGGCCTGTTCGGTAATGTATTCCAGGAAACTATTGAGGCCTTCATCCATCCAGGTCCACTGTCGCTCATCGGAATTGACGATCATCGGGAAGTAGTTGTGTCCCACTTCGTGGATGATCACGCCGAGCATACCGTATTTAGTACGCTCAGAGTAGGTACCATCTGCTTCCGGGCGGCCGCCATTAAAACAAATCATCGGGTACTCCATACCAATGCGATTGGTATGCACCGAATAAGCCACTGGATAGGGGTAATCAAAAGTATAACTGGAATAGGTATTCAGGGTATGCGCCACTACTCTCGTAGAGTATTTTTCCCAAAGAGGATTGCCTTCTTTTGGATATAGAGACATCGCCAGGATGGTTCTGCCATTCTGTACCACACCCATGGCATCCCAGATAAATTTACGAGAGCTGGCAAAAGCAAAATCACGCACATTGGCGGCTTTATAGATCCAGGTTTTGGTTTTATCCGTACGGCTGGACTCATTGGCTTTAGCCTCTTCCGGTGTGACGATAAAAACGGGATCTTTTGTATTTTTCTTAGCCTCTTCCAGACGTGATCGCTGTGCAGCAGTCAGTACCGTTTTTGCATTTTGAATTTCGCCAGTTGCCCCAACTATATGATCAGCGGGCACTGTCAGACGTACCTCATAATCACCAAAAGACAGGGTAAACTCTCCGGAACCCAGAAATTGTTTGTGTTGCCAACCTTCTACGTCATTATATACGGCCATGCGCGGATAAAACTGGGCGATGGTATAGAGATAATTGTCTTCGTCAGCAAAATATTCCAATCCAGAGCGGCCACCCCACTTCATGCGGTCATTGATGTTGTACCACCATTTGACATTGAAAGAAACCTTTTGCCCTGGAAGCAGGGTTTGCGGCAGGTTGACCCGCATCATCGTTTTATTGATCACATGCTTCAGCGGTTTGCCTTCCGTGGATGTTACGGATTCGATATTAAACCCACCGTCAAAGCGATTGTGCAGCCGCTGGAGGCTGGCAAAACTCATTTCTTCGTCTATCTCGTTGGTCTGGATCTTGTAGGTATCGGAGTCCTTGGCACGCCGGTTTTGGTCGAGTTGCAACCAGACATACGGCAGTGGATCTTTGGAATTGTTGTGATAAGTAATGGTTTCAGTACCGCGAATAACCTGCTTTTCGTCGTCCAATACAATATCCATCACATAATCTGCACGTTGCTGGTAATATTCATGCCCAGGTGCCCCGGAAGCGGTCCGGTAGTTATTTGGCGTGGGCAATTCGTCGTACAGTTGTTTGAATTTATTGTAATTCAGGTTTGGATTTTGTGCCTCCAGGGAGAGGGTACCCCCCAATATGAAGACCATAGAAAGGGTGAGTAGTTGCTTCATTTTCATACTAAATTTAGTGAAAAAGTGGCTGCAAAGATAAAATTAATTTGTCCCTTTCTGGGGGAGAATGTTGCTTGGATTGGTAAGGCAGGTGGCAAATATTATTTATAAGGTTTTCAACATTTCAAGTGATTTGATTTGTCGAGTGGGTATCATTATGCCAACGAGTGAGGACTTAGGGGCAGGAAAAATTTCACCACAGAGGTGCAGTAAACGCGCAGAGAAAATACTAGTATTTTCTCTGCGTTGTCTCAGCGTACTTTGCGCCTCTGCGGTGAATAAAAATACGAATCATGGTTTATCCTTTTCGAATAACGTCCATCTCTCAGTAATTTTATTTAAAGTTCATGTTTGAAGATCATTAGTCCGCCACTGGAGCTCCCGCTGAGAAATTGGAAGTGGAGCCAATTAATTGAAAGTTCTTCAAGGTACCGTTTAGGGCGCCTTTGCTGTCATTTAAGGTTGTAATATCACCATTATTGCTATCGACTACCCCTTGATTGAAGTTGTAGTAGACAACCAGCCCTGCTTCAGCGCCAGTCAGTGTTTTATCCTTATCTCGCTGGATTTCAGCCTCTGTTCTCGCGCGATTCCAGAAGCGAATTTCGTCCATTTGTCCCTTGTAATAACGCGTTGCACCTGTCCAGTTTATGCCTAAAACAAGGTTGTGTCCTACTGTTGTGTCAAAATCTCCTATGGGGATACTGGAAGTACCATCCAATTGGCCATCAATGTATAAGTAAAGCTTATTACCATCCCCCTTTACCGCTGCGAAATGATGCCACTTCCCATCTCCAACCACGTCTTCAGTACTCATGACGAGGGCTCCTCCTGAATTGCCCGGTGGATTACGAACCATAAATCTGATCTTACCGTTACTCATCACCTCGGCATAGATAGCCGTATTCCGTCCATCAAATTGAGCATTAAAGATTGCACCGGCCCTATCTTTTGTATTGAGTTGTGGTTTAATCCAACCTTCTATGGTAAACTTCCCACTGTAAAAAGAATTATTACCTAATTCGACAAAATCGTTCACTCCATCAAAATCTAAGGCATTATTGGTCACTGGCGGTGCTGGCACTCCATCTCTGTCCCGTAAAAGCCGCGGCGGCAACCATGTATTGCCCGTTTTGAAGATGGTATTGAGGTAAGTCTTTCCTGCGCCTGTCATGGTACCCCGATTGTTGCGTTTTGTAGATGTCCAACCGGGTTCAGAAAAGGCATTGTTAAACCAAAATTGTACTTCCCAGGGAAACCATTCCTTATCGCTGTTAGTTGGTGAGGCTGCTGGAGCATTCAAGCCAGCATAATGATCAATATGGTGTGCAAATTCGTGTATAATTTGATCGAATTCCCGGTAATCGCTACCCACTGTACTATTCATCAGTTCTTCGCTCATTAAATCGATACCAAAATTTGTACCTGACCCACCTCTGGTATCGTCGATAGAATTTTGACCAAACTCAGGAAAAAGATAGGGGGTCTTTTCATTAATGGTAAGCGCATCTGCTGGTGAAAAAATCACGACCGTCTTTTCATTTCTAGCGTCTCCTTTCATGGTTTGAAGAGGTTGACCAGCCAAAGCATTAAGCATATTTTTGATAACTAAATGCGCATTCAATATCGCCCAGTCGCTAACAGACTCAGTAGCGACTAATTGATAGCCATGAGATAGTTCTAAACTGCGATTGAAGACACTGGCGGCAGTTTTGGGAATACTGTATCCAGCTGCCAGCTCCATCGGCTGAAACAACCACACCTGTTTTAGCTCATTGACCTGTTTTGTTGCCGGTACTATGGTATTATCTGTATTGTTGTATTGCAGAACTTTTGATTCTGATGCATTGGAAATGGTGTATGCATTTGTACCATGCAAAGCCGTATTAGAAGGTTCGAGGAAAAACTGCTGTGCCGAATTTGCAATAGAATTTTTGAGAGACAGCACATCATTGGATAAATCCAATACCTGCTCCTTCCCGGTGAGCTTGTTAATGAGCCGGTAACCTTCGGAATATTTCTTAGTACGCCAAAGAAATTCATCAAAATTGCCGGTCAAAGGGATTTGCTGCATCGTTAACGTGCCTTGCAGATTCGTTTTTAATGCCATGCGCTGCGCAGGCGTATTCAGATCGTCTTTTACATTACTCTTATTTTGGATAACAAACCAGATTCCTTCGGAAATAGGATCAGGGTTAGCGGCAATATTTTGCGTATTTTGAGCTTGTTTTTCAAATACTTCTACTTCTGATAGGAGGATGCCAACTGGTGTAGTGCTCGTCTTAAATACACGTACATATCGCCCTTTTTGATTGATAGTGATCGTTTTATTGGTTTCATCGCTGCTAAACGAAAATGGGCCATCAACAAATTGCCCTTGTGAAGCTGAGGTACTATTTGTCGTAATGGGGGTTTCAGAAACCAGAACATAAAAATCTTTTAATTGTGTCCAACAACACACATCTCTTCGGTTCCAGATATTCACTTCGGAGATATCATAAATCTCCCCTAAGTCCACCTCCCACCAAGGTTCCAGTTCGTCCGTAGTACGGGTAACGACCCCACTATTGTAACGCCCCATTTTCCTGCCGTCTACCCCTAGTTCGGCTTTTCGATCACTTTTTGTAGAGGATTGTCTAGCAGGTTTTCCTAAGGCTACATTTACCATAGAATAATTACCGATGAAATTGGAAGCAGATCCGTTCATCTCGAAATTTTTCAAGGTTCCGTTTAGGGTACCTTTACTATCGTTTAATGTATGAATACTGCTGTTATCGCCATTGGCTACCCCTTGATTGAAGTTGTAGTATGCAACCAGCCCTGCTTCATTGCCAGTCAGTGTTATATCCCTATCTCGCTGGATTTCAGCCTCTGTTCTCGCGCGATTCCAGAAGCGGATTTCATCCATTTGTCCCTTGTAATAACGCGTTGCACCTGTCCAGTTCATGCCTAAGACAAGGTTGTGTCCTAGTGTTGTGTCAAAATCTCCTATGTGGATATTAGAAGTACCATCCAACTGGCCATCAATATATAAGTAAAGCTTATTACCATCTCCCTTTACCGCTGCGAAATGATGCCACTCCCCATCTCCAACCACGTCTTCAGTACCCAGGACGACGGCTCCTCCTGAATTGCCCGGTGGATTACGAACCATAAATCTGATCTTACCATTACTCATTACCTCGGCATAGATAGCCGTATACCGTCCATCAAATTGAGCAGTAAAGATTGCACCGGCCTTATCTTTTGTATTGAGTTGTGGTTTAATCCAACCTTCAATGGTAAACTTCCCGCTGTAAAAAGAACTATTACCCAATTCGACAAAATCGTTCATTCCATCGAAATGCAGAGCATTGCCTGTTTGTCCTTGCAAGTGGTTTGCATAGAAACAGGTGAGCAACACGAATACTAGTGCTTGTAAAAACAGATGTCTCGAACAATGAGTGAACATAATTTTCATTAGAAAAATATTTAAATTTAGCCTACTCTTTATAGGATTTTCGGCTTCTTCCTTTATTAGGTATTCCGCACCATCGCCCCGCTTCCACAGGGCCTCCAATGGACTTTTACCCTACCATTGCTCAAAGGAGCTAATGAAGTTATTGGCATAGATATGCCCTGTCGTATCGGCCATTGCTGTTACGTTCCGGTAAGTATCCATTTCCAGGATTGCCGCGCCAAACACAGGCGAAACTGGCGGATGTATTGTAAAAAGGGCCCCAGCCATTAAGTTGTCGGCCTTTTTAGAATAGTTGCTATTTGCTGATTCTGACCTGGGTGGTCAGTTTTCCGTTGCCAATATGACCACCTTCCAATAGTTCTTGGATGAGCTGGTCAAACTGGAAAAGCCATTTTTTTTCTGCAGGTATGTTTAAGGGCTTTAGGTGTTTAATTTCAGACTCTAAAGATGCCATAAATATCTCTTATATGCCAAAGACATTTTGAGAGCATTACCACAAAAAAAAGAAACAATATAAACAATAAACAACTGTTAATAAGCTACTTATAAAGCAATAATACCACAAAAATATCAAATTACTTTTATGATATTTTCAATATTTTAAGTGATTTTATTTAAATATAGGTAAATAGTGATGGCCCGTCCATGCAAATATGACGGGCCATCATTTGATTTAAACTTGGAAGCTTAAACCATCGTATTTCTAAACTTAAACCATCTTTCTCTATACTATTCCTTCACCACCTTGGCAGAAAACAACTCCTCGCCCACACTGATTTTCATCAAATATAAGCCCGTCGGCAGGTGAGTAATATCAATGCTGTTCCCCGGCTTCGTTTGGTTAAAAACACTCTGTCCCAAATTGTCAAACACCTCCACTCGGTCAGCTTCTATATTGAATAGTTGGAAGATGCCCGTAGTCGGATTGGGGTAAATTTCAATCTCGGAATCGTCAATGTTAGTGACCGCACTGGGCGATAGATTGGTGACCTCTATACAAAACTCACCCTCAGCACTATAATTTGCACCGGTCCAACCATCAATCATCACCACATAAGTAACACCAGCTTCGGTCATCAACTCCACATTGGCATTGTAGATCTCACTGGCAAAATCTTCGTCCTCGCTACAGGCCACTGCAGTGAGATCAGTGCAGTCGCCGGAATAAATGGCGATTTGGGTATCTCCATTAGTGAGGTAATTGGTGGCGTCACATTCTACGGTTTTGATTTGGTAGGTATTGCCATCTCCGGTGAAGGTATACCAGGTGGTGCGCTCCAGGGTGCCGTCGTCAAAACATTCAAAGCCGGTAGAAGGGTCATTACTACTGTTGTAGCCGGTATTGTCGAACAAGCCCGAAGTTTGAGGCTCATTGAGCCCTTGGCCAAAGAGGGAGCTAATATCATTGGCTCCGGCACAGGCATTGTCAGCAGGCAACATCATTTCCACCGTGATGATACCAGTAGCCGAAGCGCTACACCCATTGGCATCTGTGTAGCTGTAAGTAATGGTGTGCATGCCTGCGCCCGCCGTAGTTGGGTCAAAGGTACTGTCTGTCACACCAGGGCCACTGTAGGTGCCGCCTGCTGGCATACCCTGGGTTAACATCACCGCTTCGTCATCGGCATTGAACGGGCCGGGTGCAGTGAAAGTCACGGTAGGCAGTGCCGCAACCGTTATATTCGTGGTAGCGGTACTTTCGCCGCAAGCTGTACCGGTATTATATGTATAGGTAATGATAGCTGAACCCACACCCGCTGCCGCCGGATCAAAAGAGAAAGTCATGCCGTTGCCGTCATCCGTTACACCAGGGCCACTGTATACGCCACTGGCCGGACTACCACCAGCTAGGCCAGCTTGAATACCTGCATCTTCACAGTAGGTAGTCACCGGCAAAGAGATGGAAGCTGGTTGCCCCAATAATTGGCTGGGTACAAACGCAAAGCAGACCGGCTCATCTATACATCCTCCAACTGCACGCACGTAGAAGGTATGGTCGAGGTAGTCCAAATAAGACCCTAAAACCTGGGGGGTCGAAAAAGCAATTGGAATTTGGTCTCCCTCACATGGAAAATTATTAACATTTAAGTCGGTCCATTGCCAGCCATTGGCTCCATTGAGTTCTCCATCTACTGCCAGAGTAATCAGGCCACTCACTCCTCCACTACAATCGACAATGGTGACTCCGTTAATCACCGGCAACACACAAGCCTCCAAAGCACTCGGCAAGTCTTCTGGATAGTCAATGCCATCGTCATCACAACAAGCACCAAATCCTATGTCGTCCTCTGTAACCCAGTTATTGAGGTCAAGAATAAAAGCGAGACATTCCGCACGAGTATCACAATTGACCTCACTGGATAAAACAGCCACATCGGCATCCTGATCAACGTTGGTTAAATCGATCACAAAACCAGTCAGTTCCGGAGGAAACTGGGCAAACCCAGTGGAATTATCCGTGATAAACCCGGATAGCCAAACTGTAGGCATGCGTACCGTACCCAAATAGGCATATAGCACCTGATTGGAGCTGGAAAGGGCCCAACCGCCTGTGCCGTCTGTTGCAAATTGTGCAGTTCCGACACTGGCTGTGATCGGCTCACAACCATCAAATTCCTCATGTGTAGTGATATTGACGATAGTGCCGGCCGGGGTAATCTCGGTGTTGCTCCAGCTCACATCTCCTTCCACCGCATCAAAACTGGTACCATTATAAGGCGCTTCGGTAAAAAAGATGGTGGTGTTGGCCGGAATATCAACCAGCGCAGCAAAAGCAAAAGCATCAGCGCAGTTGGCATCTGGATTGTCGTTTTCGTCGGGTAGACCATTGCCATCACCGGCATAGCCGACGAACATGATATCTCCGGTAACCAGTTGGGCCTTTAGCGGCTGCCAACTGAGTAGTAAGCAAATTCCAAATAATAGAAAAGAGTAAACTCGTAACATAATTTGAGGGTTTTAGAGTTAGAAAAAATTAGCCGTTTATGAGCGCACGTTTGTATTCCAATTTACGGCTTTTAAATAAAAAAATGCGCCTACCACCATCACATCAGTTAATTCAGGCGGCGCCGATAAGAACTTTTTGCAAATTAGTAAGAAATCCTTGGGGTTTAAAAATCTGGGTTTTATCATCAAACATTTAGTGCGGTTAAAATAAATATTGGGGTATCTATTGTTCTATAGATCTTTCTAGTTGGAATGTTCCCTTTTTCCAGCTGTTTATGTGCCAGGACCTGGGCAATTAGTGAGTATTATTTCGCAGGGGGAGATAAAGTATTGAGTTGCAGGACACTTCAGAATAAGAACGGTTAGCTGGTCTCAATTTACACCGCCACTTTTTTGTTAGGCAATTTGCTCTTTTGTAAATATGGTAAAAATACTTCTTGTCTGCCAAAGACATTTTTAGGGCATTACCATAAAAAAAACACAAAAAAAAACACAAAAACCGCGCCTAATTGATTCTATATCATATCTTTACCCTTCCAAACATTACCACAAAAATGACTAATTTTTTTACCTCAAAATTTGTGCAGTTGCTCAAAACATTTGATGTGGCAACACTCAAATCGTTTGAAAACTGGTTGCGATCTCCCTGGTGCAACACTAATAAGAACCTGATCCGACTCCTGGATCAACTCAAAAAGTATCACCCTGAATTTGAAAACAAAAAACTGACCAAGGAGAAACTTTTCCATAAGGTATTGCCCCAAGGCAAATACAGTGCCCGCCGTATGAACAATTTGTTGTCGGAAGCCTACCTCGCGGGGGAAAAATTTCTGATATTTCAACGTTTGTCGATGGATCAAACCACGCAGGCAGATTTCTTGATTCAAGAATGGCAGGGCCGATATTTGGATGATTGGTTTTTTCAGGACATTCATCGGGAAATCGACCAGCTGGAAGGCAAGCCTGTAAAAAGGTGGGAAGATCATCTGACTTTGCTTTTTTGGTACCGGAGGATGTATCATTATCCCAATCAAAATGCCCGTATCCAAGATGGACTTAACCCCATCCTGAGGATGGAAGAACATCTCGACCTGGTATATCTGCTGGAAAAGGCCGCTCTTATTAATGAAAAGATCTTCCGCAACCGGATCATTCCAAATGAGCAGCACGATGTACAAGCGGCACTGCAGGTATGGCGCATGGCCAGTCAGCATTATACACATCCGGCCATTGAGCTTTACCGGATGAGGTTTGAATACACGGAGGAAAATCTATTGTCGAAGTACACGGACCTACGCGAAACCTTGATCAAAAACCTGGATGCCTTAAACGAAAAAGAAAAGAAGACTCACTTGCTATCTTTACTCAATGATAGTAAGATGCTTATAAAAAAAGGACTGATCGATATTACCGAGTTGCTGCCACTGTACCAATTGGGCTTAACCACTGGTGTGCTATTCAATCAGGGAAAAATCACACTCAATACCTATACCACCATTGCAGTGATCAGTAACACCAAAGGTGATTTTGAATTTACCGAGCAATTCATTCACCAGTACACTAATTGTCTTAATAAAAAGATACAAGCTGATGCCATGCAATGGGCACTGGCACACACTGCCTACTGGAAGAAGGATTTGGAGACCTGTCTGAATATGCTTCAACAATACGATTATAAAATCACCTACTTCCAATACATCTGCCGGGTGTTGAATACTCAGGTCTATTTTGAGTTATACCTCCAGGATGAATCCTTTCGGTTTTACCTGTTTAACTATTTTGATACCTATGAAAAATGGCTGACCCGGGAAAAAGTATGGGGTGAAACCCAAAAAAAAGCCTTCCTGAGGTTTGTGCAAAAGTGTCGACAGCTTGCCAGGTATTATGCTGATTTGGATTTTGATGCCAAAAAAGTGGAAAAATTATTGGAGAATGAAACAAATATTCAGGCTTTGAATTGGCTGATGCAGAAACAAAAGGAGGTTTTGGACTTGAAAAGGGAGTCGTTGGCTGGCTGAAAAACGAGCATTTCTATCTATTGCTTTTGCAACCTGTCTGGCGGCAGACCAGCTAAAAACCGCTTACGCCCCTTCAGGGCTGGGGAAAATGATAATATGTCCACAAAAGGAAAATTGCCGCCTAAAGCTTGTAGACGCTAACTTCAAGTTAGTTCATAAATTTGAGACAACTTCGATAACTCACATTTTAGTTTGACCACGAGATTTGTCTAAGAACGGATCTCTTTACGAGCATATTTACAGGCAGTCCAAAGCCGACCCGCAAACATGCTCTAATAACAATGCTAGTTGTCAATTAATTCACAATCACCTCTTCCACCACAATTGATTGAGATTCAGATAATTGCAAACCATCTATTTGCTGAATACTAAGTATGAAATGGATATCAACAGATTTGTGGTTCACCTGAAAACTGCTCACTTGGAAGGAAAGCTGGGATGGCTTGCCTTGCCCATCTGTAAAATTCAGTTGTTGTGTATATGACGGTTGGATATTTGTAAAATCAAATTCGTCGCTAAAGTGAACTATGTAGGCTTCTGCATTTGGATCAACAGTGTTATTGACGGCCTGTAGCTGTATTGTTATTTTACCCTGGGGTCGGAGTAAATCATATGCTGTTTCGTAGAAATCTTCAGCACAATTTAGGGCGTTTAGATCCGTTGAATGTGCTCTGGCAGGAATGGTTTCTGTAAAAAAAGCCGACTCTTTGGTACAGGAAGTAAATACTATTAAAGTTGTGAATAGAATAATAACTAGGTTAGCTCTCATGGCGAAAGAAGTTTTGTTCAGCCCTGCTAGCATCAGCATGGACTGTTTGGTTTAGTAAAGAGTATCACCGTTCCCAATTCATCAGGTGCACCTTTTGGATTGAGTTAGCCAAAGCCCAATTGAAGCATTTAGCTGGCGGAAAAAACATTGAGGTTATTCTGCGTAGGTATCGTTATATGTCTAAAAAACATTAATATTTATCATACCACTCAAAGGTGAAAGATTCCACCGGATTTTTTCCGTCAACTTTGTAGCATTTTCCGTCAAATTGGAGTGGGAGTGGTGTCAAAATCCGCCAACAACACGATCTAAGATATTAATAATCAATTACTTATAATTTCTGAAGGCAATTTTCCAAATCGTTTCTTAAAACTTCGTGAAAAAGAACGAACATCGCTATACCCCACTTCGGAAGCCACCTTGGAAATGGAATTGTGGATACGATTTTCCAGTAATTGGCGAGCTTCACTGAGGCGTACCTCCAGCAGATACTGAAGTGGTGAAAGCCCGGTCAGCCGTTTCAATTGCCGCAACAGGGTGGATTCACTCATGGCAAATTCACTGGCCAGCGTCGGTATATTGAGAATATCAGCAGAAAGGTTTTTTTGGACATAGTCCTCGAAGATTTCCAACCATTCTTGATCGGGCTTGGATAAGGCAGGGACAGCGTCTTCCTTTTGGGTTTCGGTGAGGAATTCCTTATTTCTGGCAGCCTTGTTTTTCAGTAGGTTTTCAATTCGCACCAACAGTTCCTCCTCGTCAAAGGGTTTGAGGAGGTAGTCGTCTACGCCGATGCGAAGGGCTTTCAATTTGTCTTTCGTTTCCGCTCGTGCAGTCAACATGATGACAGGAAGGTGGCGGGTAGCGGTGGCGGATTTCAACTTTTCGAGGAGCTGGTAACCATCCATAACGGGCATCATGAGATCGGAGAGAATCAACTCCACTCCGGCTCCATCTAGTCCTAATGGAAAGGAACTCAGTTTTTCGAGAGCAATCTGGCCATTTTCAGCTGTGATAACCTGGTATTTCTCTTCCAAAATCATCCGTATGTAATCCTGCAGATTGTGGTTGTCTTCCACAACCAGGATGGTTGGTTTTTGTGTATGGGATGTTTTTGCAGACACGCTCTTTTTTGTCTTGCCCAAACCCAGTGCAAAAAGTTGATCCTCTGTGCTCCCCATTGCCCGTGGCAAATTTCCTTCTTGAAGTGTATCCAGGATCTCCGCTTTACCAGAAGTTGCCTGCGACGGATGATCAACCAAATCAATCGGAAAGGCCAACAGGAATGTAGTTCCCTGGCCAAGCGTACTGGTCACCTTTATTTCTCCACCAAAAAGTTGGGCGTACTCCCGGCAGAGTGCCAGGCCGATGCCCGTTCCCCCTTCTACAGGTTTCTCAGGTCGGGTAGTCTGAAAGAAGCGGTCGAATAAATGTTGCAGGTCATCGGGATGAATACCGGAACCGGAGTCTTGCACGGAAAGTCGGAGCATGCTATTATCTACAGATACTACTGCCTCTATCCGCCCGCCTTCCGGAGTGAATTTAAAGGCGTTGGAAAGCAAATTATACACTATTTGGCGACATTTCTCCGTATCTATGTTGGCTATAACCCCGCTACCCACTTCTATTTCAAATGAAAAATCAATTTGCTTACGGTGTGCTAGCGACTCAAACTGGGCAGCGTAGGTGCTAAAAAAAACGGACAGTTCCGTTGGTGTTACCTTCAGTTCCATTTTGCCCATTTCCAGCTTTTGCAGGTCAAGTATTTCGTTGACCAACCAGTTCAATTGTTTTCCGCTCTGATTGACCATTTGCAGCAATTTGGTATGCTTTTCACTAAAATGGCTCTCTTTCAATAAAGTCCTGATAGGGCCAAGTATCAGGGAAAGTGGGGTACGCAATTCATGACTTATATTGGCAAAGAAACGAGACTTGGCTGCATCGAGATTAGCCAACTGGTCGGCTTGTTGCTGGATGAGGATGTTCTGTGAGACCAGTTCATTCTTTCGTTTTCGCAAAGAGATAAAAGCCAGTAGAAAACCCATTGCCAGCGTCACTGCCAAAACAAGAATGATAAAGGAATAGTGCAGTTGCGATTTTTTTAACCGCAATTCCAGTTCCTGGTTTTCTTTTTCGACTGCTAGTTGTTCTTTTTCTTTTTGCAAATAATAATTCTGAATATTGAACCCGGCGCTTCTGCTTTTGAATTTTTCATCCTGGAAATGCTTTTTTTTCGTGAATTCAAGGGCTTCTGCAAAACGACCTTCGGCTTCAGCAATCATCGACCTTAGGTCAAAATTTCGTGCCAACAGATCATTGAGTTCCAGGTGTTCAGCCTTTTGATACGCCCTATCCAGGTATGATTTTGCCAAAACTGCATCGCCCCGGCCCCATTCTAATTCTCCAAGTGAATGCAACACATGAATTTCAACCCAAGGGTCGGGCTCCTGCTCGGCAAATTGCAGGGTTTTTTGGTAATAAAACTCCGCTTTCGCTAAATCATTTTGTGCCATAGCCAAATCAGCCTGACCAAGTGAAGCAGTTAAGATGATTGAAAATTCACTATCCTGAGTGGGATTGGCTATCAGATTTTCCTCTAAGGCGGCGAGATGACTGGCAGCCGCTTCATAATATCCAGCCTCGATTGTAATTTCAACCAATAGAGTATGCAAATATCTCGTACTTAAGGTATCTCCATTTTTAATGGACTCGGCCAGAAGGGTATCCATTTCCGGCAGGACTTCTTCGACTTTACGATAGCTGATACTCTGCGTCAATTTAGCCATCTTCATTTTGATGACACCAAATTGGTTGCCTGCCCGTTCAAAAAGCTCTAGCGCCCTGTCGATGTTTACAATAGCCAACCGGTCGTTACCTAAAGCCATGTGAAACCGACAAAGGTCCCAATGAGCTTCGGCCTCGGCTTCCAAATCTTTTTCCCGCTTGGTCACTTCCACTATCTCTTCGCACAAATAAATAGCCAGGGGAAGGTTAAAACGGCCTTCCAAATTTGCCATTATCGCATCATAGGTCTGGTATAAGCAATCATAATCTTCACCACAATGTTTACGTACCTGAAGGAAGATGAAGTTGAGGATACTATCGGAAGGCAGCTGATCAATTTTGATTTCAATGGTGGGCCAAAGCACGTCGACGGGGGCAGGAATATCTCCAGTTTGGGCATACAACTTGTTTTGCACTCCTCCTAATAATAAGAAGAAGAAGCCCATAACAAATTGCCATGTCTTTATTTTATCTGGGTTATTATGCAATTGCCACATCTTTCAGCTACTACATCGGGTGCTATTTCAGGAATACACGGAATAAGTTGGGTTAAAGGTGTAAGTATCGGGTATTAAAAACAAAAAAAACAAATTTTCACTTCACCTCAAAGATAAAAAAAAGCCCAATAAAACACTCAATGTTTTACCGGGCTTACTAATTTTTCGATGTGGAGGTAAGGGGAGTCGAACCCCTGACCTCTTGACTGCCAGTCAAACGCTCTAGCCAGCTGAGCTATACCCCCATCATTTGGCGCAAACAAGTCGAATACCTGCTTTTTATTAGCGCGGGGCGAAATTACAACAATTTTTAACAATCAAAAAGTTCTTTGTTGCCTTTTTTTATTCCAAAAAGATATCGAGAAAATGTCGGACTAATATTTCCCATTCATCGTCCAGATTTTGGGTTGGGAAATCCCGCCCGGCCCTGCGGTACCAATAGCCGGCATTCCAGTCGTCGCCCTCTATGCGGTGCAGGTAGGCGTGTACCCAGGAACCATCAGCTGTTTCTATTTCCTGCGCAATATCGTGCGCGGCGGACCAATCGCCTTTTTTAATGTGCCAGAGGGACAATAGGAGAGGCGGTATTTCTGTGGGTGGGGTGTCTTGTTCGGTAGCTTTTATAAACGCTTCGTATTTCATTGTTGAATAGAGTTGTTTCGCTAGCCTGCAATTTGATAAATTGCCTCATGTTTCACTGGAAAATTAACGGAATTGGCGATAAAACACAACTGGTTAGCCCGTTGATGAAGGCCTCTTGCCTTTTCCAGCATACTTTGGTCCTTTAAGGTCACTATCGGATGTAAAGTCACTTCTGAAAAATGCCCGCCCCCATCTGCCGTTTCGATCATCGTCCCAGAGGCTTGATCCACATAATCGGTGACCACAACACCTGCCTCTGAACATAGGTGTAAATACCACAACATGTGACACGAAGACAAAGAAGCCACCAGCAATTCTTCCGGATTATAGCGACTTTTATCACCCCGAAAGGAAGGATCGGAGGAGGCAAGGAGCTCAGGTTTGCCATCCCCTTGAATGCTGTGACTACGATCATACGCACGGTAGCTACTGGTCCCCTGACTCCGATTGCCTGTCCATTGGATGGTGATGGCGTAATGGTGATTTCCTTTCATGGTTGTTGTTACATTACCTCCGTATCATCAATCGTAATGCCGCCTTTTATTTGTTTTTGTTCTTCGGTGGTGAGTTCCTGGGTTTTCAAGGAGTCGAGATTTTTGATTGGCCTTTGCATGGTATTAGTCTTTAGATGATGAATAGTAAAATGAAGATAGGCAATTTCTTAAACTTTATTTTGAGCATGATTGGTCGATGTTTTACCTTTTCCTCTTCGGCCGAGCTGGAAAAGGCATACATTTTGGCAATAAACGACGCTTAAACACAATAAAAAAACCCTGTAAATCAATGACTTACAGGGCTACTTTGTAGCGGAGGCAGGACTTGAACCTACGACCTTCGGGTTATGAGCCCGACGAGCTACCAACTGCTCCACTCCGCGATATTACCAATCGCCATCAGCTTTTCCGAAGTAAATCGGGGCTACAAATAACGATAATTTGACAGGACTTCAAAAGCTTCATTTAGCTTCCCCAAAAGGCCCTGTGTGTTTGGGAATGCAAATATAGAGGTCTTATTTTTTCTGTGCAAGTCTTTTGCTGGATTTTTAAAAATAAAAAGGACGCAGAGGTATCAGAGGGGCAGAGATAACGGAGAAAATTCACTTTTGTTTGGATTGAAGCAACTACGCCGAGGCTTCGTCGCTTGAAAGAAGAAAATTTACTGCGACCCACTCTGGGGTCGAAAAACATGATCTGTTTTGTTCTAACATTCTAACAGTTCTAACATACTTTGACCACGCTGTGGTCTTGGCGTTCCTCTGATAAACTAGTGCCTCAGCCACTAGCCGAAGAAATGGAAGGACTGGAAAAAGCCATTCCAGTTTTAACCACCACTACTGCCCCTAAACCTTTCTAAACCTTTCTAAACCTCCCTAAACCTACTTTCCTCAATGGATTGAAAAGAGCTACTCCAGTCTAAACCACCCTTTCCACTCTAAACCTGCTAAACCTCCCTAAACCTGTGTTCAATGAAAGGATTGGAAAAAATGGAAAAATCGAAAAGAGCTACTCCGATTTTAACCACCACTACTGCCCCTAAACCTTTCTAAACCTACTTTCCTCAATGGATTGGAAAGAGCCATTCCAGTCTAAACCACCCTTTCCACTCTAAACCTGCTAAACCTCCCTAAACCTGTGTTCAATGAAAGGATTGGAAAAAATGG
>BQJU01000041.1 GCA_021604865.1 Saprospiraceae bacterium
TTAAGGCTTAACTTTTCTCTAAAGTCAGCTATTTGTCTTTCTGGTTTCAATTCCAATCTGGTACGATTAAGGCTTGCTAAAGAATTAAGGGAGAAAAATATTAGATTTGGTTTCAATTCCAATCTGGTACGATTAAGGCTCTTTCGATTCTCAAAGAGAAAGAATCCCTTGCAACGTTTCAATTCCAATCTGGTACGATTAAGGCGATAATCCCGGTACTTTGTGAAGGCGTATGGGCTGTTTCAATTCCAATCTGGTACGATTAAGGCCGAAGCCCTGCAATTCAGACAGGCCGCCTTTCGAAATGTTTCAATTCCAATCTGGTACGATTAAGGCTGCTCCAGACCTCGTGCCAGGAGACGAACTGGTATTGTTTCAATTCCAATCTGGTACGATTAAGGCATCCGATGCTCTACCGATTTCGGTCGCTAGATACAGAGTTTCAATTCCAATCTGGTACGATTAAGGCTACCCACTCACCATCGGTTGCGTATCAGGTTTGTTGGTTTCAATTCCAATCTGGTACGATTAAGGCTAATCAAAAATTAAACAAGTTGTTTTTTACCTGCTTGTTTCAATTCCAATCTGGTACGATTAAGGCTTTTTCCAAAGTGGAAAATCTTTTGTTACTCCAGAGGTTTCAATTCCAATCTGGTACGATTAAGGCGTATAGTTCTTGCAGGGCTTCCATTTTATCTTTTAGTTTCAATTCCAATCTGGTACGATTAAGGCGCTATCTGTGCGTTAGTTAATCCTTGCAATACGTCGTTTCAATTCCAATCTGGTACGATTAAGGCGAAGGGTCGGACATTAGCAGGGTTGCTTTGTCGTCGTTTCAATTCCAATCTGGTACGATTAAGGCCCAACGGTTCGAGACTACATCCTTTCCCTCAAAGAAGTTTCAATTCCAATCTGGTACGATTAAGGCTGCGTAACAAAATGAGAAGTTGTACCCGTGAACGCGCGTTTCAATTCCAATCTGGTACGATTAAGGCTACATTGCACTGGGGAAAACAGTACAACGATTACTTGGTTTCAATTCCAATCTGGTACGATTAAGGCTTGGCTGGCCCCTACCCTGCCAGCAGCTACCGAAAGCCGTTTCAATTCCAATCTGGTACGATTAAGGCTAGCCTCATGCTTGAAGTCAAAACATACGGCACATCGTTTCAATTCCAATCTGGTACGATTAAGGCTACCCACTCACCATCGGTTGCGTATCAGGTTTGTTGGTTTCAATTCCAATCTGGTACGATTAAGGCTACAATACTTCTTCTACTACCACAACCCCGCTAGATGTTTCAATTCCAATCTGGTACGATTAAGGCGGGAATCAAGGAAAACAATTTTGACCTAAAACGTAGTTTCAATTCCAATCTGGTACGATTAAGGCCACCAAACCAGGAATTGCAATTGAATGCTCAAACAGTTTCAATTCCAATCTGGTACGATTAAGGCCTATCAGTTTTTCATCGTCCGTGCGGTGCATAGAGGTTTCAATTCCAATCTGGTACGATTAAGGCAGGAGTTGCAGAAGTTTCCAGAACGCTTTGAAAGGTTTCAATTCCAATCTGGTACGATTAAGGCTGTGACTCAGGAAGCCGAAGAAGAGCAGGTAATTACGTTTCAATTCCAATCTGGTACGATTAAGGCAAATTAGCGGGCCATAAAGTAGTCAGTTCAAAAAAGTTTCAATTCCAATCTGGTACGATTAAGGCGCGTCAACATTTATAGATGCATTATAGACTAGGTAGTTTCAATTCCAATCTGGTACGATTAAGGCCCCTCATTAAATCCGAGCTGGTATTTCGTTTTAATTGTTTCAATTCCAATCTGGTACGATTAAGGCGCGAGGCGTACGGTGTCAGTCGCTCGTGGTACGATCCGTTTCAATTCCAATCTGGTACGATTAAGGCAAACTAGTGAACAATGAAGGTTAGTCCCTTCTTTTTGTTTCAATTCCAATCTGGTACGATTAAGGCCAGAAGCAACCACAGAAACAATTATGCTTTTTGAGTTTCAATTCCAATCTGGTACGATTAAGGCTAGCAGGTAGGACGCAGGTAGGTAAAAAGCTATTTGGTTTCAATTCCAATCTGGTACGATTAAGGCGATTCCGGCGGTTACTAATACCGCGCAAATAATCGGTTTCAATTCCAATCTGGTACGATTAAGGCCAAGGAGCCAGCGATGTGTTTCTTGGTTGGGGTATTGTTTCAATTCCAATCTGGTACGATTAAGGCCCCGGCGCAAACGAAACCCCATTGTCGGGCCTATTTAGTTTCAATTCCAATCTGGTACGATTAAGGCAAAGAAGCCCTTAAGGACTACCGCGACCCCAACAAGTTTCAATTCCAATCTGGTACGATTAAGGCTCTGAGGAAATGGCCAGAGAGCTGGCAGAAGGAATTGTTTCAATTCCAATCTGGTACGATTAAGGCCCAGCCAGACGAATGGTCTACGCACATGGTACGAAGTTTCAATTCCAATCTGGTACGATTAAGGCCAACCATGAACATTTTATTTTTGCAAGCGGAACCGAGTTTCAATTCCAATCTGGTACGATTAAGGCGCAACTGGAGAAAGCGCATGGTCGCGCAATTCCAAAGTTTCAATTCCAATCTGGTACGATTAAGGCGACGAGGTGTTTCGATAGTAGTTTATCGGCTGGCATGTTTCAATTCCAATCTGGTACGATTAAGGCCCACGGTTCGCGACTACATACTTTCACTCAAAACCGTTTCAATTCCAATCTGGTACGATTAAGGCGGACACTTTTCAGGGTGTCCGCTACCAGCTAATATGTTTCAATTCCAATCTGGTACGATTAAGGCACCAACTCTCAGCAGAGGAAAGGAAAAGCACATCAGGTTTCAATTCCAATCTGGTACGATTAAGGCTAGTTCAGGGGTCATTCGTTCAGCGTCGTAGCCTTTGTTTCAATTCCAATCTGGTACGATTAAGGCCGACTGGGAGGAAACGGTCGGAAAGTAGTCCACGCAGTTTCAATTCCAATCTGGTACGATTAAGGCGCCGGTGGTGTAGATAAGCTCGTCGATATATACATGTTTCAATTCCAATCTGGTACGATTAAGGCTGGATCGGAATAACAGTTATCTGCATCAGCATTCCCAGTTTCAATTCCAATCTGGTACGATTAAGGCCAGAAAAAATCTTTTTTACTGCTTGAACATTCCAATAAGTTTCAATTCCAATCTGGTACGATTAAGGCACCGTCAATATTCCCGGTTAATCCGCCTGTTATATCCGTTTCAATTCCAATCTGGTACGATTAAGGCCCGTTCCAACCATATATAAAAGTAACTGATTTCCAACAAAATGTCAAAGAACAAGTCGCTAATTTTGGACCTGAATAAGCGTCGACCTTTAATCGCAGGATTTTACCGTGGGGTCGACGACTAGGTTAAATAGCTATTAATCAGCAAGATAAGATTTTTTTGAACAATAGGCCATTAGCATCACCGGTAAAATTTGAATCACCGACGACTTTAAGCCCCCTTAGGGCTTATCCGCATCCGCCGAAGGCACCACTAATGCAGGAAGGTCTTTTACGCGAAAGAGTCGGTTAAATTCTGCCACATCATCCTCGATAATACGATCCATGATACTTTGGTATTTGGACCAGTCGTCGAGCAGGTCTTTAAGGCGCTGTCGGGCACCACTGGTAACGGTAGGGTCTTGTGTATCTACTCTGGAACGGAGGTTGATCAGTTCCGAATTTAGGCCATTGGGGAAGTTGATCACATCCTGGTAGGTCTTTTGGTGTGGCTGAATCAGGTTTTCTTCCCAACGATCCAATTTATCAATGATGTCTTTCCCCTTATCCACTACACTTGCGGCAGTTTCATTATTTTTGAGTTGGATATTATATTCTCCGATCTGCTTTTTGACGGCACGCATCCGGCTGACGGCATGATGGATATCCTTCACTACATTATCTATCGTCACCAGAATTTCTTGCTGGTCGGCATAATCGGTAGGAGATATCTTGATGCGCGGATCTGGCAATATTTTGCAGGTCGTCTCATGAATGGTAAATGGACCAGTAAGACGAATGATGTAATCTCCAGGGCCTACGGTGCTGCCTCCGTAATCGCCAAGCATAAATACGCCGGCTACATTGGGGATTGGTGCACGCCGCAGATCCCAGTTAAACCGATTGACCCCCCGCTTGAAGGGCAATATTGGAGCAGGCTTTGGGCCGCCCTCATATTTGACAAAATCAGGGTCTTTTTGATTGGAATAACGACGGATAACATTGCCTGCTTTATCCACTATTTCCAACTTAAGCTCGCTGCTATCCATCTGTTTGGGCAGGTAAAAATCGATGATAAGTCCAGGCAATGGATTAGTCCCCTGTCCCTCTACATCCTGATTGCCGGAGGATGTTATAAACTTTACTGTTGGTTTGGGTTTAAACAGCAACATGTGGCCATTCATGGCTACATCTCTCCCCTGCTGGATAGAGCTTAGGTCATCTAATATCCAAAATCCCCGGCCAGAAGTGGCGGCAATCAGATCATTATCTCTAATGGTCAGATCATTGATTGGGCAGATAGGCAGGTTGAGTTGAAAACGATGCCAACGCAAACCATTGTTGACAGAAATATACAGTCCGTTTTCGGTTCCCGCATAAAGGATGCCCTCCACCTTGGGGTCTTCGCGAACGACCCGTACAAAGTTTTCCGGGCCGATGCCATCGGTGATCAATTCCCAATTTTGGCCATAGTCTTTGGTGTGCAAAATAATGGGCTTGAGGTCATCAAACTTGTACCGGGTGGCCACTACATAAGCAACACCTGGCTTGTGCGGGGATATCTCGATGCAATTGATCAGACATTCCTGCAATTCAGGTGGTGTGATATTGGTCCACTGTTTACCTTCATTACGCGTGATGTGGATCAAGCCATCATCTGTTCCCACCCATAAGGTTTTAGATTCATGGGGCGAGCAAGCCAAATAACTGATGGTATTGTAATTTTCTCCACCAGCTCCTTCGTTAGTAAAAGGATAACCTCCAGGCCCCTGTTGTCGGGAGTCATTCCTGGTAAGGTCCGGACTGATTTCCTTCCAGTGCTGACCGCCATCTGCCGTACGTAAAATTAGATTGCCAGCATGGTAAATGACGTCTGGATTTTGAGGCGAACTAACAATGGGGGCATTCCAATTGAAACGGTACTTCATCGTCCGTGGCGTCGTGGCCAAACCCAACTGGGGGTAAGCCATTATATCCTTGACGTTTTTCGTTTTGTTATCATAAACAGAAATGTTTCCCTGGTAACTACCCCCATATATAAATTCCGGTGAATCCGGGTTGAAGGCAATAAAAGCACTTTCGCCTCCTGATACCGGATACCAGTCTTTTTCATCAATTCCTTTGTCACTGGTACGGCTGGCAATGGCTACTGTAGAGTTGTCTTGCTGGCCACCGTATACGTAATATGGAAATTGTTTATCAGCGATGACCCGATAGAATTGTCCCGTTGGTTGATTTTGTTGAGAAGACCAGCTTTTTCCACCATTAAAGGTGATACAAGCTCCTCCATCATTCGCCAAAATAATGTTGTTATTATTCTCTGGATTGATCCAGAGGTGATGCTGGTCGCCATGAGGGTTGGCAATTTTGCTAAAAGTTTTGCCCCCATCTGTTGATTTGAGCATCGGTGCATTCAACACATATACAGTTTCTGTATCTACAGGATCTGTAAAAATTT
The DNA here is from genome assembly GCA_021604865.1 of Saprospiraceae bacterium. GTDB lineage: Bacteria > Bacteroidota > Bacteroidia > Chitinophagales > Saprospiraceae > BQJU01. The sequence goes on from BQJU01000041.1 coordinate 5,736, forward strand.
CGATATAATACCAAGCCCGGGCATAGGTGATGCGGTCTGCATTGACTCGTTCCCAGTTCTTGCCACCGTCATTAGATCGGTATACCCCTCCCATCTCGGCTTCAATATTGGCATAAACAATATCTGAATTGACCCGGCTCACATCAACCGAAACCTTCCCCATCTTTTCAGGAAGGCCATCAATCAATCTTTCCCAGCTTTCGCCACCATCAATAGATTTGTAAATACCCGATCCATCTCCACCACTGCGGATCGTCCAGGGGAACCGTTGATGATCCCAAGTTCCCGCATACAGAATACGCGGATTATGGGAATCCATACTCAGATCACTGGCACCCGTGGTTTCATTGATATACAATACCTTTCTCCAGGTGCCTCCTCCATCGGTAGACTTATAAACACCACGGTGTTCACTACGGCCAAAAATGGAGCCTTGAACGGCAACAAAAACAATATTAGGATCTTGTGGATTGATACGGATTTCTGCTATTTGGCGGGAATCGGGCAAGCCGATATATTTCCAGGTTTTTCCACTGTCAGTAGACTTGTAGATGCCATCTCCATGAGAGGTCATGACACCGCGTACGGCGTGTTCGCCAGTTCCTACATAAATAATATTGGGGTCGGACTCGGCAACACTAATGGCACCGATAGATCCAGCTTTAAAAACGCCATCTGAGATATTTTTCCAGCTTAATCCGGCATCTTCAGTCTTCCATACCCCACCACCGGTACTCCCCATATAGTAGGTCATTGGATTTCCGGGAACTCCTGAAACAGCGACACTTCTACCACCACGAAAGGGGCCAATGTTGCGCCATTGCAGGCCTTGGTATAGGGCGGGGTTAAACAGACGGTAGCGGTTGTCTTGGTTTTCTTGTGCCTGTGATGCATACACCCCAAGCATTAGAGCTGCTATTGCCACCCAAATATACAGGTGTTTCATTTTTCAGCCAGTTTAGTGTAGCAGCTTTGCGCTTAGAGATATCAGCGAAAGCATTTGCTCAATGTAGTTTTCTCAAAATTCCGGTAAATATAGCACCAAATTTTTAAAAAAGCGATTACACGCTGCTAGAGATCAAGGCAAAATAGCCCATGACCTGTACCTAATACTCAATTTGGTAGCAGATTCCGGTGTGTACACTTGACCGGCAAGCAGGAAGTCAGAAAAGGGGGAAAATCTAAATAGGAAAAGCAACATGCCTAAACTTAGTTTTTAAGGGTGTTAATCCTCGACTAGGATCAACCTTCGTACCCGGAAATCCAAAGACTTTCCGGTTGGCACATTACTAATCTTTCAACGTATTAAAGTAAAAAAAATCAATCAAATCGGTACTCACCCTGACTACTCAGGAAGTGATCATTCGGATCATTCAAATCATTAATTCCATTCTTTGCAAATTCCGTGGTCAATCTAAAAGGGGAAACAAAAGCGACCATAAAAACGTCGATTTACATTTCCGATTGACTTTGAACATCGGATTTGTCAAAGAATCATTATTTCTAGGTATGATTTCAAATTATTTCCGTTTTTTTGTTTTTGCTCTCGAATGTTATTACGATAAATTTAAGCAAAAGTTTCAGAAAAAAATAAATTTATCCATTTCTTTGTTTCCTTTTTGGTCGTATTTTTAAAACTTCTACGCTTAATTGACCGGTATATCCCTTAGCTTTTAGAGCTTGTTTGGGCCGAAATAACGACCATCAATTAATCGACATGAATCAGGTTTGCATGTTAAAATATTTCCTTTTTATCGTCAGTTTTCTTTTCATTATAGGATGCAAAAAAGAGCGCGCTAAGCCCCAATACCAGGCTGTAAACGTGCCTATTAAAGCGCCTCCAACTGCATCGAAAGCTTTAAAAAATGTCATTCAGCAATTCGAGGATAGTTTGTTGCATGCCATGCAAACAGAAGGTTTTCCTGGAGCAGCTTTTGCAGTAGTTGAAAATGGAGAGATTGTACACAGCAAAGGTTATGGCATTCGGCAGGCCGGTTGTCCGGAGCAAGTAGATTCGGCTACAGTTTTCAGGATTGCTTCCTTATCGAAAGGGTTTCCGTCAGTGCTCACAGGTATGTTGATACAGGACAGCCTTTTGAATTGGGACGATCAAATATCCCAATATGTACCCAATTTAATACTCAGTCGGACCTCAGCTAGAGATAGCCTGAGCATTCGCCATCTCCTGAGTCATACCACGGGCTTGCCCCGACATACCTTTTCCAATCTGCTCAACATGGGCGTACCTTATCCTGATATTTTGAAAAAACTAAAAGAAGTCCGGATTGCCCATCCGCCAGGAACCTGGTACAATTATCAGAATGTAGCCTATAGCCTGATTGGTGATGTAATCGGAAAGGTAGTTGGAAAATCCTATGCCGAACTGCTGGCCGAGCGCATTTTCCTTCCCTTGGGTATGCATCAGGCTTCTACGGGTTTTTATGCTTTGCAAGCTTCAGAAAATGTGGCCGCACCCCATCTATATGATGGGAAAAAATACTTCGCTGCAAAATCATCCAACAACTTTTACAGTGTGCTGCCAGCCGCCGGTGTCAATGCCAGCATCCAGGATATGGCACAATGGATATCACTTATGTTAGGCCACCACCCCGACCTGTTAGACAGCCTTACTTTGCAAGAAATAGAAAGAGAACAAATCGCCGTGTCACCAAGAGAAAATGTAATGAGAGCCTGGCGTCCACTGGAAACCTCTGGCTATGGGCTGGGCTGGCGGACGGCGACCAAAAATCATACCAGATTCGTTTTTCACGGAGGTTTTGTCAATGGCTACCGCGCCGAAATAATTCTATTACCGGACCAGGATATTGGCATGGTATTATTAACCAATAGTAATAACCAGTTTGTTGGTCATAGCCTGCCTTATTTTCTGAATCTTGTGCAAGGAGAAATTGTCCGCTAATCGAATTGAACGGTATAGGTTTGAATCACAGGTTCCTCCCCTTTATCTATTTGCCATTTCGGTCCATTGGTCAGCAGGCGAATGGCTTCCTGGTCACAGGCAGCACATAACGATTGAAGTACTTTAAAGTCAGTCAAAGTACCATTCGGATGAACAATAAATTGCAACTTAACCTGGCCAACAATATTCTCAGCTGGTTTTTCCAGATTTTTTTTCAGGTAACGTTCTAATCTATTATAACCTCCGGAAGGGTTGGCTTCGATGGGTTTTGGCTGGCTGGTTTTGGCAACGTCTTTTTTCTTACTCTCGCGTTCTGCAATAGGTTGTGAAGTCACGGCAGTATTCTGGAGGGCAACATCCGTTCCATTGAGCACTACTTTTATAGTATCCGGCCCGTTTATGGTTTTGGTTTGACTGGCAAAACCCAGGTACTGAAATTGAAGTGCATTATAAGATTTATCCCATTTCAGGCTAAAACGACCGTCAATCCCGGTAACGGTACCAATACTGGTTCCAGGCACAACGACTCGCGCACCACTAATGGGGTCGCCAATTTCATCCTGAACAAAGCCTTGTACATATTGAGGTTCTTGAGGAGAAGCCGGTGCAGTAGCAGTATCAAATCCTGCGTCCTCAAGTTTAAAAAAGTCTGCATTGGACCAATCCGCATTAGTTGGAGGCTGAATACCGCTGGCCGCTCTTTCTTTATTACTTTCCAGTGGTGTTGCCTCCAATCCGTCAATTTGAGGGATAGGCTTAAGTCGGGCATTTCCGGCAATCTGTTTCGGCAATTCACCTACTTCATCATCCGTTTCTTCAAGTTTGGCAATTTCTTCAGCTTGAGTGTTGGGTTTTGCTTCCCTTTCAACAGCAATCTTTTCTATTCCCGGTTCTTCTTGTGAAGCCGTATTTGTATCGGCTGGTTTGTCTGTAGCTGTGGAAACTTCATCCAAAGTAGTTTCCGTTTGTTGAAGCTCTGGTTGCTCGGCTAATCCCGAAGGCTTATCGCCGGTATTGAGGTAATAAAATCCAACAACGGCTATCACAATAAATAAAAATGCCGCAGCAATGCGACTCAAGAATAGCATATTTACCTTTTCCGGTTTAGCTTCTGGCTGTATCCGGGCCCTTACCTCCGCAAGAGTTGTGGTATGATTATACTCTGGAAATTGGCGGTAACCTTCCATAGCATCTGCCAAAAAAGGATCTTCGCCAACCTGCCCTTCCAGGTTTGCTTCGTCTTCACGGTTACCGTCCGGACTAATCCAGCGCTGCAACCAGGTAAATACGTTGTTTCCTTCTTGATTATTCATTCTACTTCGCCCTTGTGGGCCTTATTTTTCTTTTCTAAACATTTGCGAAGATTTCTTCGGCCATTTTGAATATAGGACCTTATCGTTCCCACTTCATCAACCCTCATTTCAGCAATCTCTTTGTAAGACTTACCTTCGTAATAAAACAGTTTGATACAGCTTTTTTGTTCTATTTTCAATTTGTCCAGGCATACTTTTAAGGCAGCTTCCTGTCCATTTTGCTGCCCCTCCTCGAGTAAAGGATGCAATTCTTCAATAGATTGCATAAAATTAGGATCAAATGATACTGTAATATTTTTTTTGTCCCGTCTGAGCTGCATCAGGCAGTGGTTTTTCACCAAAACGTGCAGCCAGGATCGAAACTGACGGATGTCGTGTTCGCGAACCTTAGTGATCAATTCTTCATAAATGGCGATGATGGCATCTTCGGCAAGTGTCTGGTCTTTAAGATACTTCAGGCATACTCCGTACACCAGCTCTAAGTAGCGATCATAAAGCTGTCCGAGATATTTCTGCTCATTAGTAGACTTGTATTTGGCTACCAATTCTGCATCCGCGGCTACTGTCTGTTCTGTTCTGAAAAACCGTAACATCTTGTAAAGTTAAGCATTCTTGGAAAAATTGTTGCTTAATTACCCAAAGTTCACACAAAGTGTCCCCGTTTCACGACGAACATAGACCTTTTTTTGGTTCTTTGAACATTTTCACCTTCTCAAGTGTAAATTAAATACCTTCTTTGGAGAGGAGATTCTTCAAAGAACTATAAAATAGTGGTGGAAACTTCGTTTCTTTCAACCAGGAAAGCTTAATTTTACTAAAATTTAAAGAATTACGTTATGTATCCAATGGAATTAACCGCGCCTATGGCGAAAGATTTAACCAGTTATGGTTTTGAGGGATTGACCACTCCTGAGGGAGTAATCGAAGCATTGGAAAATAAGGAAGGAACAGCTCTGGTTGTTGTCAATTCTGTTTGTGGTTGTGCGGCTGCAAATGCCCGACCTGGTGCAAAGTTGGCTACTCAACATTCCGTCAAGCCAGATAAACTCTATACGGTATTTGCAGGAGTGGATCAGGCAGCTACTGCTAAAGCAAGGGAATTTTTACTACCCTACCCTCCTTCCTCTCCAGCTATAGCCTTGTTTAAGGATGGTAAGCTGGTTCATTTTCTGGAAAGACACCATATTGAAGGACGCTCAGCTGAAATTATTGCTGAAAACCTGAAAATGGCGTTTGATCGGTACTGTTAAAAGACAAAACAGCAGGAAATAAATAATCAAAATGGCCATCTCCAGGTTTAATGCCAGAAGATGGCCATTTTAATGTTTGGAGGTCGACTTTGGGCTGCAACCATGCGAGGGGGCAGTGAAGAATAACTTACCCACTTGATGTAGCTCTTATGGAGCCAGTCGTTTGATCACCCAGTCGTCACCCAATAATTGATATTGCAGGCGGTCATGCAACCGGCTACTACGCCCCTGCCAAAACTCAATCAAATCGGGCACCACGCGATATCCGCCCCAATGCTCCGGACGTGGCAATGCCTCAGCCGATTCGTACTGCTTTTCCAGCTTTTTGACCTCAGCCTCCAATATTTCCCGATTGGCAATTATTTCACTTTGTGGCGAAGCCCAAGCCCCAATCTGACTTCCTTTAGGTCTGCTTTGGAAATATGCCGTAGAAGCTTCAGGTGTTATTTTTTCAACCCTGCCTTCAATACGTACCTGTCGTTGCAATTCTTTCCAAAAGAAAAGGATTGCAGCATAAGGATGATCGGTTAATTCCCTCCCTTTGCGGCTGTGGTAATTGGTAAAAAAAAGGAACCCTTTTTCGTCGACACCTTTTAATAAAACAGTACGGGCAGCAGGCCTGCCTTCAGTGGTACAGGTGGCCAGCGTCATCGCTGTGGGTTCAAATACGTTTGCCTCTATGGCCTGATCCATCCAACTTTTAAATTGTTTGAAAGGATCAACAAGGACAGTATCCTCGTCCAATTGGCTTTGTATATAATCTTCTCTAAAATTTTCCAGATTTAGTAGCATAAAATATAAACCGGGGAGGTCCATGAAAAGTTGGACAGAAGGACAAAAAAAAACCCCCGAGCAAATCGAGGGAGAAACTTAAAACAAACACTATGAACAACACTAAAATATAATAGAGTTGAAATTTTTGGCAAAAAAAAACCCCCGAACGAATCGGGGGGAATAAACAAAAACTATGAACAAACACTCACCCAATTAAATCATTAAGTAGTGATACTTTTAAAAATAGTGGTGGTAGATAGAACAGTAAAATGCTTTTACTGTTGGTACCAAACTTTTGATGTTGTTGTTTTATTCCCCTTTCGCTCTTGTTAAAACAAATAACGCAAGATTAGCGTAAATAAAAACCATGGTTTTTTAAAAATTTGTGACATAGTTAAACCGTGTTTTTACAACAAACAAATCTTATTTTAAAAGGAGCAGCAGTTTAACGGGGCAAAAGAAAAAAGGTTTCACTTTCTTTGAAAAAAAGTAGTATTTATGCTTATTTAGGCTTTTTTTTAGGTTTTGAATAAACCAATAGATATTAAGATAAGACAATTCAGAAGCTGATAATTAGTAGGATTTCCCCTATTGAACATCATTTTATTGCAACAAAAAAAAACCGGGCTAAACACCCGGTTTCTTTTGTGACAATTTGATGCCTATATTTTTAATAAAATTTGCATTAAAATTGGGAATGAACACACTTTTATGCGCCAAATAACCTGAGAACTCCAGATTTTATCCGATATGCCAACCAATACATCACCGGAACAACAATCAAGGTCAGGAAAGTTGCGAAGACAAGACCATAAATTACGGTCCATGCCATAGTGCCCCAAAACGCAGCATTATCGCCACCAACAAAGAAGTTGGGGTCTAAATCGGAAATAAAGGTGAAAAAATTGAAGTTAAAGCCAATGGCTAGAGGTATCAGCCCTAACACGGTGGTGATTGCTGTCAGCAGTACTGGGCGCAGACGTGTAGCTCCACCAGTAACGATTGCTTCTTTAATCTGTTCATTAGATAAATCCGACATCTTGGCCAACCCCAGGGATTCCCGTTTCCGTTTGACCAGTAGGTTAATGTAGTCGACCAATACAATGGCGTTATTGACCACAATTCCAGCCAGAGAAATGATCCCCACTCCAGTCATCACAATTTCAATGTCCATACCCGTAAATACATAACCAAGGAATACGCCAATGGTACTAAAAACAACGGACAGGATAATGATGAAGGGAGAAACAATGGAATTAAACTGCGCTACAATGATAATAAATATGACAAATACGGCGACCATCAATGCCCCACTCAGAAAGCTCATTTCTTTGGCCATTTCCTCTTGCTGTCCAGTAAATTTATAAGAAAAGCCGCTGGGCATATCAAATTCATCCATCATGCCTTTGAGTTCCTCAACCACCTCATTAGGGTTGTAATCACCTAACACATTGGAATAAATGGTTATGATGCGTTCCTGATCCTTACGGTTGATAGAGTTGTAAGTTGACGAATACTTGATATCCGTTACCGCAGAAATTGGTACCTGGCTTATCTTACCCGTTGCCGGGCTACGGAAAGTAACCTTTTGGTTGAGGATATCGTCAATATTGTAGCGATAATCACTATTGGCTCTTATTTGGATAGGATATTCATCTTCTCCTAGTTTGTATTTGGACACTTCCTTTCCAAATACAGCTGTACGAATTACATCTGCAATATTGTAGGTTGATACTTCATAACGGCGAGCGGCTTCCCGGTCAACATTGACCATCATTTCCGGTTTACCGATTTTTACATCTGATTTTAATTCTTCAACACCGGGTACGTTCTTGCTGTTGAGGTAAGCCAATACCTCTTCAGAAAGCATCGCCAACCCATCCATATCATCTCCTTTCAATTCCAGGTTGATCGGTTTTCCGGAAGGCGGACCATCCTGATTCTGGTCCACAACGATCTGCACACCTGGATAACCTCTTACCGCTTTGCGGATTTTATCCATTACTTCCACCGTTGACACATCACCTCGATCCTTAGAAGGTACAAAGGATACGGTAAGTCGGCCTTTGTGCGGTGATGCTCCAAATTCTGGACCGGCATTGGGATCGGAGGTATTCTCACCAATCTGGGACAAAACAGCTTCGGTTATTTTGGCATAAGGTGCTACTGCTTCTCCTACTTTTTCCTCCAGGTCACGCATCATGCGGTCAGTTGCTTCGATATCTTTGCCAAGTGGCAATTCTACAAATGCATTGACATAAAGCGGATCTGCAATCGGGAAAAGCACTACTTTCGGTGCATTAGCAGCCAACAAAGCCAATGCTATAAAGAGTAATGCAAATGTGCCCGCAAAAATGGCAGAAGGCATAAATCCTCGCAGTGCGAACTGAACAAAACGGTTATACCCCCTTTCCAGTACCGGTAGGAAATTATTTTGAAACTTGAAGGCAGCCCGACGCAGCACAAAGAAATTCAAGAGGGTCATGCTTACCACCACCCAGAGCAAATTTCGCAACCAGTCCGTGCCTGCCAGATGAGCTAGTAGCGAAGTGACTAACATAGCAGCAGCCCCAATTAAAACATTGCGCCGTTTGCGTTTGCGTACAGCGAGATCATCAGCGCGCTTGTCAATCTTCATAAATTGTCCGGTAAAAACCGGATTCATTACGAGGGCTACAAATAGCGAAGAAGACAGTACCACAATCAGCGTGATGGGTAGAAACTTCATAAAACTTCCCATCAATCCCGGCCAGAAGGCCAATGGCATAAATGCAGCGAGTGTGGTTGCTGTAGAAGCAATAATAGGCAAGGCTACCTCGCCAGCTCCGTACTTGGCGGCATCCCAGCTCGAATACCCATTCTGCATGTATCGGTACACGTTTTCCACCACCACAATAGCATTATCTACCAGCATACCAAGTGCCAGAATGAGTGAAAACAGAACGACCATATTCATGGTATAACCTAGCAGACCAAGCGCCATAATACCCATCAACATGGAAATGGGAATGGCCAGACCTACAAATAAAGCATTGCGAATACCCAGGAAAAACAATAAGACTAAAACCACCAGGATGACTCCTGAAATGATACTGTTTTCCAAATTGGACACCATGTCTCTGGTTTGCACAGACAGGTCATTAAAAAAACTGACTTCAAGATCCAAAGGCAAGACGGTGCCTATTGAATTATTCACTACTTTCTTGATATTGTCTGACGCATCAAGCAGGTTTTCGCCACTTTCTTTGATAATATCCAATGATATAACGGGCAGTGTATTCGAACGGGCAATACTCGTTTTATCTTTATAACCAAAAGTAACCTTGGCAATATTTTTCAGGTAAATCGGCAGCTGGTTTTCACTCTTGACAATCATATTTTCCAGCTCTTCCATCGATTTGAATTCTCCAACTATACGAATGGTTCGCCGAAAATCATTGTTGAGCAATTCACCGCCTGACATAGTAATATTTTCACTGCTTACGGCACTTTCAATATCGCTGAAAGCCACCTCCATAGATTCCATTTTGAGCAGATCTACTTCGATGGTCACTTCCCGTTCCAACGCTCCTTTGATGTCTACACTCGAAATCTCTTTCAATTCTTCAATTTCATCTTCGAGATATTCGGCATAGTCCAGCAATTCATCATTGGTAAATTTGCCGGAAAGGTTAACCGTCATGATCGGCAATTCGGAAAGGTTGATATCCAGTACTTCCGGGTCCTCGGTTAGGTCATTTGGCAGTTCCGGTTTGGCTTTGTCGACCGCATCTTTCACCTTTCGGCTAGCATCGTCGATATCAACGTCGGCCTCAAATTCGGCTACAATCAAAGAATAATCCTGCAAGGAAGAAGAGGTTACCGTTTTGATCTCTGATACTGCTGCCAATTCTTTTTCGATAGGCCGGGTAATCAGGTTCTCAATATCTTCGGCAGAGTTGCCAAAATATACGGTATTAACGTAAATTTTCGGCCACGGAATTTCCGGAAAAGCCTCTTTGGGGGTCGTATTGTAGGAACGAATCCCAAACAATACAATCATAAAGGTCAGCAGAAAGATGCTGGTCGAATTATCCACCGCAAATGAGGTTAACCCAAACTCCCTTAGTCCCTTTTTTATTTTTTCGGTTATTTCAACCATTACTTTTTTATTGATGGATTCTAAAATTATTATTCAGCGCTGCCCAGCTTTTTATCTTCTACCACTTCAATGAGGGCATTATTGGTCAATCCCCGGGCACCTTCAATAATCAACTCTTCGTTGCCTTCCAAACCTTTCGTAATAACGATATTACCCTCATAACTCTCTCCTGTCGTTACATATACCTTTTTGGCCATCGTTCCTTCTTGCCCCTTATCCGTAACAAATACAAAGTCTTTACCTCCTACTTCCTGTTGTACAACCTCCAATGGAACGGTAATGGCGCCTTTTTTTGTTTGATCATTCACCAACACCAATGCCAATAGATTGGGCTTTAACAATGGCATTTTCCGGGAAATTTTTATCTCTACTTCAAAAGTGCGGTTGGCAGGATTGATCACATTCCCAATTTGTGTAACTTTCAATTCCTGTTCTTCATTAATCGCCGGAAATTTCACTTTTACCTGTTCTCCTTTGCGAATAGCGCCCAGGTAAGTTTCTGGAATCTCCGCAACAACTTTTAATATATTGATATTCAGGATCTGGATGATCGGCATACCCGGTGAAGCAACTTCTCCGGTATGCAGGTTTACAGTTTCTACCTCTCCCGTAGTTGGTGCATAGACATTTTCCTTACTCAACTGCAGGGTGAGCTGATCCATGCTTTTCTCCAGTCGCTCCAAATTGCTTTTTGCTTCCAGGTATTGAATTTCAGAACCAATATTTTGATCCCAAAGTCTCTTTTGACGCTCAAAAACAGTGCGAGCCAGGCTGATCGAAGTTCCCAATTCCAACATTTGTTTCTTCACCGATTCCAGGTCTAGCTTAGCAATCAACTGCCCTCTTTTGACCATATCTCCTTCTTTTACGGTAAGGCTCAATATCCGACCAGCAACTTCACTGGTTGCGGAAACCATATTCTCAGCCTGTACCGAACCCTGCAATTCGACAAAATGTTTGAAATCCACCAATGCAAGTGGCTTGGTTGTCACCAAAATGCGCTTATCATCCTGCCTGCTTGAATCCTGATCGGCAATGGCCAATTCCAATTCCTTAACCAGCGCATTTAATTGTTTGGCCTCCAGTCGCTTGGCTTTTAATAAGTCCTTCTTGGCGCCGAGTTCTTCGGGGATTTCATTTTCTGCGGCTCCCGGACCACCACATGCTACAAAGATCAATGCCATAAATAAGGTGCTAAGCAAATATCTCATTGTTTGTACTTTTTGAATTTGTTATGTTTATTGTCCCAGAGCCTTATCCAGGCCAATCTGAGCAGAAATTAGGTCATAAAGGGATTGCATATAGTTACTTTGAGAAGTATACAAGCTTTGTTCTGCCTGGTTAACTTCCAGGCTGGAGCCAACACCTTCCCTATATTTGATTTGAGTTGTTTCATAAATTCGCTCAGCCAAGGCCAGGTTTTCTTGCTGGCTGGCCAGCCGTTCCCGGGCCCCCAGGTAAGTGATGCGGGCGTTTTGCACTTCCAGATCAATTCCCCGTTCCAGTTCCGCCTTTTGGTTAATGGTTTTTTCGAGATCAAGCCGGGCGCGTTGGATCTTAGCTTTTTTGTTTAACCCATCAAAAATAGGCACATTCAGTTTGAGCCCTACATAGGCAGCTGGTGCCCAGAACCCATCAGAGCTATTGTTTCCCTGGTATTGATATTGGTAGGCTCCATAAGCCCGGAGCGTCGGCAAATAGGCCGATTTATTGAGCTTGATATTGATTTCATTTAACCCAATCCCCATGTTCAAAAGGGCTATCTCCGGACGCAAATTGAGATTCGCCTCGCTATTGAGCGCCTGGTCTGACACAGGAGACAATAAGGTCTCTAAATCATCAGCTACATCCAGCGCCTCTTCTATTGGAAAATTCATGGCGAATTTAAGGTTGGAAATGGCTACTTCCCTTTGACGCATCAGGTTGTCGCGCTCCACTTTCAGATTGGCCAGCGATAATTGTAACCGGTCGACATCAAGCTGTTCCGAAAATCCGGCTTTGTACATTTCACTGGTTTCAAAAAACAGCTTTTCCAAATTGCTGATATTTTTTTCCAGTAAACGAATATTTTCCTGCACCAACAAAACGGGTAGATAGGCTTCTTTTACCTGATTTTTCACCTCTCTTTGTTTGGTCACATATTCCTGAGCAACATACTCGCGATATTTTTTGGCAGCCTGCAAGCCAACAAAAAAACTACCATCAAAAATCATAGCATCCAAATCGGCAGAGGCTGTGAAGTTGTTTTTTAGGAAAAAAGAAGTTTCGCGTTCTACCGGAATATTCATGGCTTCAAAAAAATCCAGAAAAGCCTGTGGTAGTGGCTGTTTGGGAACCTCTACATACCGCTGAAAATTACCGGAAGCCGAAAGTTGGGGCAATCCAAAAGCCCGGCGTTCTATTATTTGTTCTTTTGCATCGGCAATCTCGATCTGAGCATTCTTCAGGGTAAAACTATGGTCCATAGCATAGTTTACGGCCTCCTGAATGCTCATTTTTTTCACTTCCTGAGCGAAAATGCTCCAACTCATCAAAGTTAAAATCATTGTCGAGATCACTACCTTAGGGTGAAAACTCATCTTATTTCTGTTTTTTCGTTCTTTTTAATGAATAGTGCCAAATTCGTTTTGTAAATACCTTTCCAAAATGGCCCTTCCTTTTGGAGAAGCTACACCATATATATGGTAGATCATGTGCTCCCGGTATAAATCATCCAGATTGAATTGTTGAATTGGAAAAACATCTTCATCTACCACCAGGGAAGTTTTGCCTACATATAATTTGGCAACAATTTCCGGATTGAGTTCCGAACGATAGAGGCCTTGCTTAATACCCCTAATTAGGTTGTCACAAATCAACGTAAAAATATATCCCTTGTGTTGGGCCTCAAACTGCTTCCAGGTTGAGGAATAATATTTCTGTAAATCATATATTGTAGTCGGTGATAATTCGCGCAAATGTTGTATCACATGTTTGGCAATTTTTAGCACCTCATCAATAGCATCATTAGCGCTAAGTCGGATATCTTTTATTTGTCGGCTGTCTTCTTCGAATTTCAAACTAAAAATCTGCTCTATTAGTTCAGTCTTGTTTTCCACATACTGATAGAGGGTTTTTTTTGAAATCCCAAGTTTGCGTGCAATATCATCCATACTCACGCTTTTTAAACCGTAACGCATAAACAAATCCGCCGCTTCTATTAAAATCTGCTGTTTTACCTCCATAATTGAATTGTCCTGCTGAATGGATTTTAGAGGTGTTTTTAAAAGATTCGACAAAGATACATTAAAAAAACCTTGGAAACTATAGCAGGGTTTAAAGTTTCCAAAGTTTTTAGTTTTTTTTGATAGAAACGAAGCTTTTCCAGGACAAACGTCAATAAATACGGGACAAATGTTGATTTATTTTAGACGAAAGGAATTCACAAAAAACGATGAAAAGCCGATTTTGTCACAAAATTTTATTTTGACAACAATAAATCACACCATTAAAAACAACAATGAAGTGGTTAAAGACAGTTTATTAATTTCAAAAATATAGCGGAGAGCTTGTTTGGCGAATAGATTGTTAAGGAGTCTTCCGTTTTTGCATGCGTTGCAAAAAAGCCTGCCATGCTGTTGGTGTATCCAGGTCGAGAGCAGCTGCGGGCAGGTCAATGGCTAACAATTGATCCGAATAGCTTTTTAAAAGGGGCTTAGCACCTTTGTCACCTGTCAATTCCAGCAATTCAGGAAATAAGCGCCTATCAAATAAGACGGGTACACCAAGGGTTTCGCGATACCGGGCAGCGACTATTAGTGATTGGTTTTTACGCCAGGTTTCCAGCACCTGCTTCAGATGATCCACACCAATTAAGGGCTGATCAACCAGAAGAAACAAGATCGCCTTCAAGTTTGGATGTTCCTTCAAAATAGCGGTCAATCCACAGCGTATGGAACTGCTCATACCTGAAGGCCACAATGTGTTCTCTACCCAGGAAAAATCCTTGTTTGACAATCCTTGCCGGATTTCGGTGATCCCAGCACCGAACACAACCATAAGGGGCCCTTCCTGAATATTTCGCGCTAAATCAATGGTCCGGTCTAATAAAGTTTGGCCATCGAACACCAATAATTGTTTGGGTTGGCCCATCCTGCGAGAAGCTCCTGCTGCCAATATTATGATACCAACTCCACCCATTTTTAATTTTTAACTATTACTTAACTACTACTTTTCCAATCCGTTCGTTCTTGTACTAAGATAAACTAAAATTTAGACTTATGATCAAACAAATATCATTGATTACAATGCTTGCCTTGATGGTTGGCAGCTTATCAGCTCAGGACCTAAAAGGCATCTTTAATAAAGCAAAAGCCAAAATATCCGGTGAAGATTCCGGTGAAGTGGGCATGGGCCTAAAAGAGGCTTTGGAAGTAGGGGTAAATGATGCAGTAGATTTTCTTTCAAAAGAGGATGGGTATTACAAAAGTGTTTATAAAATCTTGCTTCCGGAAGAGGTCTTACAGGTGACCGGCAAACTTAAAGCTGTTCCCGGATTCCAAAACGTGGAAGATGATCTGATTGAAAAAATGAACCGCGCAGCGGAGGATGCCGCAAAAAAAGCGACTCCTATATTTGTTAGTGCCATCAAACAGATGACCTTTAAAGATGCCATGAATCTGCTCATGGGGGAAAAGGATGCTGCTACGCGTTACCTGGAAAAAACAACTTATACCCAGCTTTATGATGCGTTTAAACCTGTGATCATTGAATCATTGGACAAAGTGAATGCACGGGAATACTGGCATTCCGCAGTAACGGCCTACAATAAGATTCCTTTTGTCAAAAAAACCAATCCTGAACTGGACGATTATGTAGCCAATAAGGCGCTGGTAGGTCTGTTTGGTGAAATAGAAAAGAAAGAGGCCAATATTAGGGAAAACCCTGCCGCACGGACCTCTGACCTGCTCAAAAAGGTATTTGGCAAACAAGATAAATAACTTCTGTAAGTGCATGCACCTACTTGTGCAATCAGGATCAACCCGGTATTGAATAGTTCGATACCGGGTTGTTTGCTTTGTTCAACAAAATTTCAGGAGCAATTGCCTACCTTTGCCGATAAATCAGATCAAAGAATATGGCAGCAATCGGACAATGGAATGAGCTGAAGGTGGTTAAAGAGCTTGATTTTGGCCTTTATCTTGATGGGCAAGACCTTGGCGAGGTATTGTTACCCCGTCGTTATGTTCCTGACAATTGTAAACCGGAAGATATCATCAAGGTTTTTATTTACCTTGATTCAGAAGACAGGTATATCGCCACCACCGAAAAGCCTTTTGCCTGCGTGGGGGATTTTGCATTGCTTAAAGTGGCCGCCGTCAACAATATTGGCGCTTTCCTGGATTGGGGTTTACCCAAAGACCTTCTGGTTCCTTTCCGGGAGCAAAAGCAGAAAATGGAGGCGGGAAGGTCCTATTTGGTTTATCTATATGTTGATGAAGATAGCCAACGCATTGCGGCCTCCAATAAACTGAATAAATTCCTGGATAAAACACCTCACGATTTCTCAGAAAATCAGGAAGTAGATTTGATCATTGCCAAAAAAACAGATCTGGGTTATAAGGCCATTATTAATGGCACACATTGGGGTGTTTTGTATGAAAATGAACTCTTCCAACCCCTTCATGTCGGCCAAGCTATTAAAGGATTTGTCAAAAAAATCAGGGAAGACCAAAAAGTAGACTTAAGTCTGCAAACTACCGGTTATGAAAAAATTCCAGATTTGGCAGAAAGCATCCTTCAACAGCTCCAATCCAATAACGGTTTTCTTCCAGTCAATGATAAAAGTTCTGCGGAAACTATTTATGCTCGTTTTAGCGTAAGCAAAAAATCATTCAAAAAAGCAGTTGGGAATCTGTACAAAAAACGGCTGATAACGATTGAAAAGGATGGTTTGCGATTGATAAAGCTCTAGAAGTTTGGACAGCTCAGTAAGGGGCAAAAAAATTCCTACATCTCAGAAGGGACAAAGATGTAGGAAGAATTAAACATACTATGAGAAAACTTGAAACAAAGATAACCCTGTCATCGGATTTAAAAAGGACCGTTTAGGTAATGGGGCATTTAACACTCTAAATGGTCTCAATTCGTTAGAATACGGAAACGAATCTTAAAAAAAACGGCCACTTTTCGACCTAAATGTACATTTGCAATGGATTTGCGGCTGGTATTATTTGATCTGTATCTCCACAATCGGGATTTTTATTTCCACTCTTGTGCCTCTTGCTTCCCCTGTTGTTTTATTTTTCAGGTCAATGGTTTGGACCAATACTCCTTTATTTTTGGAATGGTGCAAAATCTGCAAGCGTTTCTCTGTGATTTTTGTGCCTTTGGAACGATGATTTTGATACCCGCCATCATTTTGTTGCAGCTGGCTGGCCTTTTCCCGGCCGATGCCATTATCTTCAACCACACACAAAATAGTATCCTCATCGAGTAGGGAAAATTTAACCTTGATTAAGCCATTTTTCTTAGAGCGGAGTCCGTGTTCAATGGCATTTTCAACATAAGGTTGTACAATCATGGTTGGTACACCAAGGATATCTTCTTCAATTTCGTCATCCACACTAATTTTATAACTCAGGCGGTCTTCAAAACGCAGTTTCTCATTGATATACAAGTAATCTTCTAAAAACTCCAATTCCTTTTCCAACGAAATGATTTCCAAATCGGAATAATCCAGGCTCTGGCGCATCAACTTGGCAAATTTGGCGAGGTATTTGGCGGCAGAATTCACCTTATTGGAAGTGATATAGTTTTGGATGGAATTGAGGGCATTGTACATAAAGTGAGGATTCATTTGTGCCCTTAGTGCTTTCAACTGCAATCGTGTAGCTTGCAATTTCAACATCTCTGCTTCCTGTATTTTCTTTTCGGCTTCATATTTTACCTCAAGCTCCATTTGCCGCCGCTTATTGATCTGTTCTGTGTATTTCTCAGCAAACTTATCGTGCATATTCTGATACTCATAGGCACTCTTGTAGTCGTTTAGCTGGGCATAGAAGGTTGCAATGTCTTTGCAAACACTGGAAAGCTGTTTATAATCTTCAATTTTGCTGGCGTATTCATAAGCCTGGGCGAAATGCTCAAGGGCTTCATCCAGCTGTTTGGATTCTGCATAAATACGGCCTCGCCAGTTTTCAATCACGGAGAAATTATAAAAATCCTCCTCGGAAATTTCCTTATATAAATGTTCTGCCCGATCAAAAAGCTCCAAGGCTTCCTCAAAGCGGTCTTTTTCCATATAACAATACCCGAGGTTACCATAAGCGCTGGCCCGTGCATGTTGGCTAATGTCATCATCTACATTGATGGCTTTGCGGAAGTATTGCTCGGCATTATCCGGATCTTCGATTGCCATATAGCCTATGCCCACGTTCAGGTAGTGCCAGGAAAGTCTGGTACGCATGGGAATAGACTCACACATCTTTACAACTTTGAGATAGGCGCGTACACTTTTTTCGTGTTCGTCATCTTTTTCGTACACTTTCCCAAGACCGCTATGCACCAGGGTCAAAAAATAAAAATCTTTAATCTCAAGAGGTGTTCCCAGATCATTAATGGTTTTTTCAGCTTCCAGAAACAATTCAATGGCTTTAGAATAATTGCTGTAGTGGAGGTTTAAAAAACCCTCTCTGCAAATCATCCTGGCTCGTAAACGCTCATCTGGAAATTTTTTCAGAATCCGGGCTGTCTGTTCCTGGAGATCAGCGGCCTGTTCCATGCGTTCCATGTTCATACAGGTGCCCGTATAGTCAATATATACCTCGGCGAGATCTTTAACTGTACCTCGTTCCTCCAGCATATCAATCGCTTCCAGAAAAGAAGCCTCGGCGGCAGAGAAGTTATAGAGTTGATTTTCAATGATGGCTGTGCGCAGCAGATAATTCAACCGAAAGTCCGGATAATCAAATTCCTCCAGTAGTTGCTGCTGTTCGACTAATAATTCGCGCCCTCGCCCTACCTGTGTAAATGCATAATGCCCTGTCAGCTGATCGATCAAAAGAAGCCGTTGTAAGGGATCTTTCTGCTGATTCAGTTTGTATTCCAAATGATGTACAGATGTTTCTACAGGGCTTGTCATAAGCAAATAAGGCAAAATATAAAAGGACTACACTCTGCAATAGAATGTAGTCCTCCTTAAATTTATAATTTAAAAACAATCCTTTACTGAGGCACTATACCTCCAAGGCCATTGTTCCACTTTTTCTTTTTCTTGTCATCCTTACCCCCAACAATCTTTTTCATATCCTTCTTCTTGAGGGTTTTAAGATCTTTTTTCAGATCGTCAAGGTTCTTTTTCGGTTTCCCCATAGTATCCATTTTTAAATCGATCCGGGATATTAAAATTATTTCTCACTTATGGGTAGTAAAAGTACAAAAATATATACAGTCCAGGCAAGTTTTAACTCTTGAACAACACATTTTTTTTCTTTAAAAGGGAAAAAAAAATATCTGTGTCTATTGGACAACAAGCAGATTTATTTTTTAAAGCCCTTCCTGTAGTCTTCGCATTTTTTCCATAAATGCCGGGCGACGACGGCGGGAAACCTCTATTTTGATCTCGTCATCCATGATCAAGTATCCTCCATCACCTTTTACAAATTTACGCATATAGTTCAGGTTGATGACATGGCGTTTGTGTACCCGGTAGAAATTAAAGGGTTCTAATAGATCTTCGTAAGATTTGATGGTTTTTGAAGCGGTAATGCGTTCTCCACTATCCAGAAAGATGTGGGTATAATTATCCTCGGCTTCGAAGCGCACAATATCTTTAATGTTCACAAAATAAATCCCGTCCAGGGCCGAGATGCTCATCTTGGTGAAAGCATTGGGATTGTTATAATAATTGTTGAATACATCCAACCGTTTGTCGACCTTGGTATCCTCCCTGGGTTTAATTCTGGAGATGGCTTCTGTTAACAAATCCGGGTCGATGGGTTTGACAATGTATCCAATCGAGCTATATTCACAAGCTTTGATTGCATATTCCTGATACGCTGTAACAAATACAATTTCAAAATTAATGGGCCGGAGTTTATTCAACAATTGGAAAACCAATCCATCGGGCAGACTAATATCCAAAAAAGCAACATCCGGTTGTGCTGGCAGATTGGAAAACATCTCCAGGCCCTCAGCTACCGAGCCTGCCTCTCCGACTAGCTCAACATCCTCACAATGTTCGGCCAATAAATTTTTTAGATTATTTAGCCCATTGATTTCATCCTCAATAATTACTGCTTTCACTACTGTATTGTTTTTAAGAGCTTGTTTTGAGATCGGCTTTTGTAGTCTCGGTTCAATCGAGATCAATTTTTTGATGACTGGGTTGGCTTGATGCCAAAGCATCAAAAGGCTTTTGAAGTACATCTCGGTTCGGCCGAGACGGACAAGAAAAGTAACGCAGTATCATCGAAAAAGTGATCCTTTGCAACCAAAGGGTTGGCCTCCAAACATGCTCGGAATAGAAATTAACCTTATTTGACAACATGTAAAGTTAAGTTAAAGCCTTTGAATAATGAAAAAAACAGACGGATATCTAGGAAGCGGTACGATTTGCATGGGTACGGTCGTTGCGCTTACAAACTTTTAGATAAATTTGTATTTTTTCGGCTTCAATCAACTGATCAAATCATGGCAACCAAGAAAAAAAGTCAATTTAAACCTGATCCAAAAAAGGAATGGCTGCATGAAATCATTTTCGAAGCGGATACACGAATAGGCAGAATATTCGATATTGTTTTATTAATCATTATTGCTGCAAGTGTTATTGTGGTTGCACTTGAAAGTATGGAAAACCTGCATATCCGTTTTAGCAAGTTATTCCTTATTTTGGAGTGGACATTTACCATAATTTTCACCCTTGAATACGCGCTCCGGCTTTACTGCGTATATGAGCCATGGAAATACGCCAAAAGCTTTTTTGGCATTATCGATCTGTTGGCCACCTTACCGACCTATCTTAGCCTGGTATTTACCGGTTCCCATTATTTTCTGGTTATCCGGGTTTTACGACTCATGCGAATCTTCCGCATTTTTAAGCTGGGCCATTTTATGAAAGAAGGGTTCATTATTGTCGAAGCCCTCAAGGCTAGTCGTATCAAAATCACCGTTTTTCTCATCTTCGTTATTTTGATGACCATCATCATTGGTTCCTTGATGTATCTCTTGGAAGGTGGACAAAATCCCAGTTTTTCAAGTATTCCCCGTAGTGTCTACTGGGCGATCGTCACCCTGACCACGGTAGGTTATGGTGATATCACCCCGGTCACCCCACTAGGACAATTGCTCTCTGCTGTAGTCATGATTATGGGATATGCTATTCTGGCCGTTCCTACGGGTATCGTTTCCGCTGAATTTATTCAAAAGAACAAAAAAGTATACTCTACCAATACTCAGGCTTGTCGCTTTTGTGGACGTGAGGGACATGATAATAATGCCCAATATTGTAAATTTTGTGGGAATATTTTGAATGAACCGGAGGTGGATTGAGGGGAGTTGGTGAGTGGGTCCCTCTATCACTGCTTACGATTAGCACCTCGAACTCTAAAGGTTGCGAAAAGGCGTTTGACACTATATTTTCCACTTCCATTGGCCATGACCATTAATAGACCTCCGGTGATGGCAAAGTTTTTCATAAATGCAATGGATTCGACCCGCCGAAATTCCGGAGCATCATTCCAGAAACTATGCACAATAAAGGTAACCGGAACCCAGTAAAACAGTAATAATAGAGCACCAAAACCTGATCGATAACCGATGAGCAATAAAATGCCACCAAGGATAAGCATGGAGATCGTCATCACCAGCAAAAAATCTTGTTTCCAGGTAATGCCATACTCTGTCATTAAGGCCTTGGTACTTTGAAAAAAGTTGATAGAATCATAGGCCTCCCAAAGAAATAAAAAAGCCAGGGAAACCCGCGCAATCAGATCAATAATATCTTTCATAAGTCTTTGTTTAAACAATTAGGGGACAGCGAAGATAGGAAGTTCCGATAATCAGATGGCTAATTAACATACTTCACTACCGCTTTAGCTACATTTTGCCCATCCATTGCAGCCGACAAAATACCTCCGGCATAACCTGCACCTTCTCCGCAGGGAAAAAACCCTTTTACTTCATCATGCATAAGGGTATCCGGATTTCGGGGTACACGAATCGGAGAACTAGTCCGGCTTTCTACACCGATCACATTGGCCTCCTCGGTAAAATATCCCTTCATTATTTGTCCAAAACGCTTTACGCCTTGCCTGAGGCGCTGGTAAATAGCTTCTGGTAAAAGCTCGTGTAATGGTCCTGGAGCCAGCCCGGGGATATAGGAAGTATCTGGTAGTGAAGTGGACAACTTACCCTGCACAAAATCCGTCAGCCGCTGGGCAGGTGCTTTTTGTGAGCCATCACCGGCTATATTGAACATTTTTTGTTCTACTGACTGTTGAAATGCCAGCCCGGAAAAAACGCCGAGATGAGCAAAGGGCTGAAGGTCTTCCATTTCCACAGCTACCACAGTACCCGAATTGGCATAAGCCGAATCGCGGCGAGAAAGAGACATACCATTCACAACCACTTCTCCCGGTGCGGTAGCAGCTGGTACAACCAAACCTCCCGGGCACATACAAAAAGAAAATACGCCACGACCTTCAATCTGACAAGCCAGGCGGTAACTGGAGGCAGGCAGGTCTTCTTCTCTGGGCGATTGGTTGTACTGAATCTGATCGATCAACATTTGTGGGTGTTCAATACGTACGCCCAGGGCATAAGGTTTTGCTTCTATTTTGATCTTTTTATCGTGAAGGAGTTGGTAAATATCCCGCGCAGAGTGTCCGGTAGCCAGGACGACTGCTTCCCCCTGATATTCTTCTTTTCCATTCACCTGTACCCCCACCATTTGGCCATTTCTGATCAACAAATCTGTGACCCAACTGTCGAAGTGAATTTCCCCGCCATGGTTCAGGATAGTTTCTCGAATTTTGGCTACAATTTTAGGCAATTTATTAGAACCAATATGCGGATGAGCATCCATCAGAATCTCTGAAGAAGCGCCGTGTTCAACCAACAAACGCAGGACTTTTTCAATATTCCCCCGTTTATGAGAACGCGTATACAACTTTCCATCAGAATACGTACCGGCACCTCCCTCTCCAAAGCAATAATTTGAGTGTGGATTTACCTCCCCAAATTGCTGAATGGCTCTCAAATCCTTTCTTCTTTCCTGCACATCTTTACCCCGATCAAAAATGATGGGTTTAAATCCCTGTTCGATCAATTGTAAAGCAGCAAAATATCCCGCCGGTCCGGCGCCAACAATCAATATTCGCTTGTTTTTACCAACAGCCTGGAAAGACGCTAGAATAGAAGGTTCCACAGCTGGCACTTCGTCGATATACAGGACTACCTTTAACGTAAAAAACGGGCGTGAACCCCGGGCATCAATGGATCGGCGGATAACCCGAATTGCGTTGACCTTATCTGCTGAAATTCGCAGCTTTTGGATAGCTCGGGCTTTAATTTTTTCTTCATCCTTTGCCTCAGAAGGCAAGAGTTTCAATTCAACCTCTTTAATCATTTCAATTGTCGTCGGATCGTAGGTATTGGTAAGTTCCGCTTTCGGTGAAATTTTCAGGCATATAGACTACTGTTTTTACCTCTTCAAAACATTCACCGTGCTTCGTTTTAATGGTTTTTCTTTCTTTGTCTACAGATAACAGTGTAAGCTGATCTTCAACCATAACGGTCTCTACCTTATAGCGACCGCCTTCTACAAAATGATCCAGAATCACTTCTGAAGCGTCGTATAATTTGACTTTGGTTTCAATCATAATATTATTACCCGGCCAGGGTTTTATTTCCGGCTCATCATATAAATCCAGCTGAATCATTTTAACACTGTCCAATGGAAAAATTTCGTGAAAAGAAGTCTGAGCCTGGCCCCAAAGCGAGCAACTCCACCAAAGTCCAGCGAAAAAAATTATCCATTTCTTCATATACTCAAGATATTTGAGAGCTTGTTTGTGAATTGACAAAAGTAACCATAAAAAATGAGGTGTAGGACATTTATGCACCTACACCTCATTAACATCTGAACAAATAAGTTGTTTACAGGGATGACTTTTCGTCAGGGGTTGTACCGGTAGTTGTACTTCCACCTTCTTTCAGTTTTACCAACACATTTTCAGGGGCATAAACAACGAACGACAAGGATTCTTTTAATTCCTTGCCCCGCACAGTAATTTGTTTATCCATCCCAGGTGTTAATACGTTGTAGGCTTCTTCGTCAATGTGAGACTTCAAATTATAACGACCAGCTTGTATCAGTGATTTTAGCATGGCATCAGAGCCAGTTTCGAGAGAGATGGTCATTTGTATCCGCAGGATGTCATTATTCCAGGATTGGACCTCAACATTACCTGCCAAGTCAAGAAGAACAACCTGATTGCCTTCGAGATTGAAGGATTTAACCAGGATTTTCTCTGTTTGCTGTCCGAAACACATTAGGGCAGTGCACAGGAGGAAAACAGTTGTGTGAAAAGTTTTGTAGATAGTAATCATAAGCGCCTCCTTTTTGATTCCAATGATTTGCGACATATTAAAATTTG
Source organism: Saprospiraceae bacterium (assembly GCA_021604865.1). Taxonomy (GTDB): domain Bacteria; phylum Bacteroidota; class Bacteroidia; order Chitinophagales; family Saprospiraceae; genus BQJU01. The sequence goes on from BQJU01000041.1 coordinate 29,771, forward strand.
GTTCATTGACAATCAGAATTAAACCAAAATATGTCGATATAATAGAATTCGGAGTAATTTTGATTAAACATCTTCCACTACCCCTCATCGTCTATAAATTGCAAAAAATAACGCAAAAAGTCAACTTTTTGCGTATATATTTATTGCTTAAAACACTTTTTGTTAAAATCGTATGGCAACCCTGATGCGCAAAAGGCGCTCTAGTAAGGTTTCCAGTTTTTCCAATGGCAACATATTGGCCCCATCAGATTTAGCTTCAGATGGATTTGGGTGAGTTTCCATAAATAATCCGTCTACGCCCACGGCTACGCCAGCTTTGGCCACAGTCTCAATCAGGGCGGGCTTGCCCCCTGTTATACCGCTGCTTTGATTCGGCTGTTGCAACGAGTGGGTGCAATCCAATACCACCGGAGCACCCATAGCTTGCATCACCGGAATACCCCGATAATCTATCACCAAATCCTGATAACCAAAAGTCACGCCCCGTTCGGTCAGTATTACCTGTTCATTACCTGATTCAGTCACTTTATCTTTTGCAAAACTCATGGCCTCAGGGCTTAGAAACTGACCTTTCTTAACGTTGACTACTTTGCCCGTATTTGCTGCGGCAACCAACAGACTGGTCTGGCGGCACAAAAAGGCCGGAATCTGGAGTACATCAACATACTCAGCAGCCATAACGGCTTCCTCTTCTGTATGTATGTCGGTAGTTACCGGTATGCCAAATGTTTTGCCAACTTTCTGCAAAATCCGCAAGGCTTTTTCATCGCCAATGCCCGTAAAAGAATCCAACCGGGAACGATTAGCTTTGCGATAGGACCCCTTAAAAATATATGGAATTTTAAGGCGATCACAAATGGCACTTACCTTCTCTGCAATCTCAAAGGCCATGGCTTCACCCTCAATGGCACAGGGGCCGGCAATCAGGAAAAAGTTGCCGCTATCCAAATGTTTTAACCCAGGTACTTTTGGTAACATGTCTTAGTTTTTTCCTTCAAGATAATCAATTGCGAGCAGTAAAGAAACTACTTTTTAAGGGTTCTAAACTGCCCTCCAAATTGATGCCTTAAAGCTTTTAAATCCTAAAACTTGTAGTTGACCCCTAAATTGAGCAAGGAAATGCCATAACCCACTTCTCCGTAAACCCCTAACTGAGGGCTGAAAAAATAGGTAGCACCAATAAAGCCGGAGTACAAAAATTTACTTTCTGCCGGACGGCTAAAGCTGGGTAATTCATCATCCCGATCATTTTCAATCGGATATTGAGTAATCTGATCTACCGTAGGGATACTATAACCAAGCATCAACCCACCATAAACATCCCAGTTCTTGAAACGATTGATGTGTGCAGCTGCCCTGGTACCAAAAATGAGCTGCTTGCTGTCATAAACCCGGGTAGAGCCATCAGGGTAATTCAATTGTTGGCTAGTAGTGGAAGAAAAGGCAGCATAAGCACCCAGACTAAATTTTTCGCTTAGCTGATAAGTCAATTTGGCACTTACAGGTGGTACATTGATATGACCACCATCAGCAGCATAGGTCGGAATAATTCCAATGCCCGCACTTAATTGAAGGTCTCCTTTTTTGACTGCTCTGATTTCTTTTGATTGTGCGTTAATCAGATTGGCGCTAAATAATAAAATGCTAAGTACAAAAATAATTCTTGACATGGTAATTCGCTTGTTGCGTGTTTAATGTAGGGCTGTCATTTTTGACGCCACAAAAATAGATTAAATAGGTGTACCAGTCAAGACAATAGGCAGAATTTTATTTTGATAATCTAAATAATATTGCAATTTACTGAAATTAAATTTCTTATTAATGCACTTATTTTGATAATAATTTCGAAAGTTGCTTTTTAAAAAAATTTACTTCCGAACCTCTATAATTGCTCCAAATAAAAAATTTATTCCCCCGATTACTGATTTTTGATTGCTTTATTTCGGGAGTACGCGTCCATCCAAATACAACCAATGAAAACTATTCGGATGCTCGTATTATTTTATTAACGAAAGGATTGAATAAAGTAACAAGCTATTGTAAATAATATGCGCATTTTCATTCTATTGCTCATTCTGCTGGCGTTTGATTATTATGTATTTCAGGCATTCCGGCTAATCTCAGATAATTGGTCTTCCACTGCCAAAATCATATTAACAGTGGTGTATTGGTCACTTCCACTACTTGCAATTGCGCTGATGATTGTACCAGTTGCCAATCCGGCACCAGGTTGGTTCAAACAATTGTATAGTTTATTGAGGGCCATTGTTTTTATCGCTTATTTCTCCAAATTGCTGATTGCGGGACTTTTGTTTATTGACGACTTGCGCAGGCTGACTATGGTCGCTGTGGAAAGTTGGAATGGACAGGCAATGGTAAACAATAGTCGTTCCCGGTTTCTAATCAATTTTGGTCTGGCATTAGGCAGCATTCCATTTGTGTCTCTGACTTACGGGATGTTATTCAATCAGTACCGCTTTAAGGTACACAATCAGAAACTGGCCATATCCGGATTGCCGGATGCTCTCAAAGGTTTGCGCATTGTACAGATTTCGGATATCCACTCGGGAAGTTTCACTTTTCGGGAACCCATACAGAAGGCTATTGATCGGATCAATGCCTTAAGTCCTGATCTTGTATTTTTCACCGGTGATCTGGTTAATAATGTGGCCAGTGAAATGCGTCCGTATGTGGATATTTTTAAACAGATAAAGTCAAAACACGGGGTTTATTCCGTCCTGGGCAATCACGACTATGGTGATTATGTACAATGGCCGGATCATAAAACGAAGCAGCAAAACCTGAGCAACTTAAAAGCTACTCATCAGGAATTGGGATGGGATTTATTGCTCAATGAAAACCGTATGGTCAGTATTAATGGAGAGAAAGTAGCGGTGCTTGGCGTCGAAAATTATTCCGCTCATGCTCGTTTTCCCAAGTACGGTGACCTCAAAACTGCTTATGCTGGTACCGAGCAGGCTGGCCTGAAACTATTGCTTTCCCATGATCCCTCCCACTGGAAAGATCAGATTATCCAGCAATTTAAAGATATTGCAATCACCTTTTCAGGGCACACCCATGGCATGCAGTTTGGCGTGGAAATTCCAGGATGGTTTAAATGGAGCCCAATTCAATATGTCTATAAAGAATGGGCCGGATTGTATCAGCAGGAAAATCAGTTTCTGTATGTCAACCGAGGTTTTGGATTTTTGGGTTATCCGGGGAGAGTCGGTATTCTTCCGGAAATTACCTTGCTCGAACTACAACCAGAACTATCGTAAATATATGATTGTAGCCCAATGCCGACCTGCGGACAACCTCTAAGCCTTTTCACTTTCCAGGCAATTCAATACAGCCGCCCCCCAAATATCCGGTGCTTCCAGCATGGGATAATGCCCGATTCCATCTAGCAGATGTAGCGTACTATTCGGCGTTTCCCGATGCAAGGTAGTCGCAATAATCTCTCTGGCTACCGGATCTAGCCGTGCCCAAATATAATGGATGGGAAGACTAGTGCTTCGTAATGCCCCAATCCAACGATGCCAAAAAACAAACCGCTCTCGGATATATTGGGTAATTTTGGGTAAAACTTTCCTCCCTTGATTGTGCTCCAACATGGTCCACATCACGTCCATATCTTCTGAATGTATGGTATCGGAGTTGCCCCAAATTTTACGCATATTCTGCAACAGCGTTTTCTTTGTACTCAATTTTGCAATAAAAGGACCAAGTTGTGCATGCATCAACAGATGTTGTATCAGCCGGGGTTTGGCTAACTCGATGCGCATACTACCATTACTGAGTACCACCTGACTTATTTGGAGTGGCAACCAATCTGAATTGTGCCGGGCAATCAATTCTGTTGCAATGCTGGTACCATAATCGTGGGCCAGCAAGACACCTTGTTTAATGCCCAATTTTTGCCAGAGTTTTACCGCAATATCAGCCTGATCAATCAGCGAATAAGAATAATCGGAAGGTTTGTCTGAAAGACCAAAACCCAGATGATCGTGCAAAATGAGCCGGTACCGACTTGCCAACAATGGTAATACCCGATGAAAATCATGGGTAGAACTCGGGTAGCCATGCAAAACCAGTATTGCTGGTTTATCTGAACCGGTATCTCTATAAAAAATTTCATGGCCATTTATCTGTATAAAATCGCCCGAATTTTGCCATTCATTAAATGTCATCTTGGGTTTGTTTTTTTCAAAAAGAAGGCTATTTCCTTAACATGCTTAGGTCTCATTTCTGATTTTTGAAAAAAAATTGGCATAATTTTAGGAAAGTAAGTAAAAAATTTTGAATTTAGCACTGCCCTCATGAACAAGACTGTAGAAACCTAATTTTTAAACATTTAAACAGTACGGCTATGCTGATTATTTACATCGCGACAGGAGCTTTCCTCGTCGGAGGAGGGCTAGTTTTTTTATCAAACTTGGTATCTGAAAGCAGTAAAACCAGGTATTATTGATCCCCTTACGCTGAAACAAGCCATGAAGCAATAAGCTTCCGGCAATCTTTGCAAAATCGTATAATGTGAAATGTGCGATTCCTTTGCAACGTCTTCCCTAGTAATCCCGGGTTTCAAAGCCCAAACACTCCAAAATCCAAAAGCTGAAATCTAAATTGATTTTGGCATATTCCCTGAAAACTTCCCGTGAACATTACATACACAATCATAATAAGTATCCAATACTGCCTCAATGGTATTCGTGTTGGGCTAAGTGAGCTTTGAGAGGCTTTATCTTATTGGAGGAGGGTAGGTTTAAGTATACAATACATTGACGAGAAACCAACTAATTTCCATTAAAGCGAATGCTTTATATACCTAACCCTCCTCCTCCCACACTTTGTTATTGAAAGTTTGTTTTCGGTTTCTAAGGCATTTCATGCCCTGGGTAAGGCCGTTTATGGTCATCGGGAACATTCTGTTTCCGGTGAATTCGCGGAGGGTATTTACCGTTTCAAAATATGCCCATTCGTATTCAGGTAATGGATTGATCCAGATTAAGTGTTTGAAATGATCACTCAATCTGCGGAGCCATTTTATGCCTGGTTCATCATTATAGTGTTCAACACTTCCGCCTGGATAAAAAACTTCATAAGGCGACATGGCTGCATCACCTACCAGGATCAATTTGTAATCTGACCCATATTTGTGAATCAGCTCCAGTGTTGGCAATCGTTCACTACGACGGCGACGATTGTCTCTCCATACTGATTCGTATACACAATTGTGGAAATAAAAAAATTCTAACTGTTTGAATTCCCAACGGGCTGCTGAGAACAATTGCTCACAAAGAGAGACGTGTGCGTCCATCGATCCGCCTACGTCCATCAGGAGCAATACCTTAACGCGGTTTTTTTTTGCAGGATGCATCGCAATGTCAAGCATACCGGCATTTTCCGAAGTTTTTCGGATGGTACCATTAAGATCAAGTTCGTTGGGTATCCCCTCTCGGGTTAAAATCCTAAGGCGTTTCAGGATGAGTTTAATGTTCCGGGTATGTAGTTCAACCCGGTCATCCAAGTTACGAAAGGCCCGTTGATTCCAGACTTTTATTGCTTTGCCCTTTCCGCCATCTCCACCCACCCGAAAACCTTCAGGGTTGTACCCTCCGTGACCAAAAGGAGAGGTTCCTCCAGTACCGATCCACTTATTACCACCGGAATGGGCTTCTCTTTGTTCTTCCAGCAACTCCTTAAAACGCTCCATCAAGGCATCAAGGCCGCCCATTTTTTCAATCTCGGCTATTTCTTCTTCACTCAACTGAGATTTCAATGCATTCCGAAGCCACTCATCAGGAATGGTTGCGGTAAAAAAATCATCGGGAATGGCATCCAGGCCTTCAAAATAATGGCCAAAAATTAGATCGAAACGATCAAGATGGGCCTCATGTTTTACAAAAATGGCTTTAGAAAGCGCGTAAAAATCATTCAGTGCATAGTCAATGACTCCTTTTTTCAAAGCTTCTAATAAACTGAGGTATTCGTGTAAACTCACCGGAATACCATGTTTACGCAGTTCAAAAAAGAAGTTTAGAAACATACTTAGTCTAGTTTTAGAACATCCAGGAAGGCTTTTTGTGGCACCTCTACATTACCGATTTGGCGCATGCGTTTCTTGCCTTTTTTCTGTTTTTCCAACAATTTTCGCTTACGCGTAATATCACCACCATAACACTTGGCAGTAACATCTTTCCGCATAGCGGAGATCGTTTCCCGAGCAATAATCTTAGCACCAATTGATGCCTGAATGGCAATCATAAATTGGTGCCGCGGCAATAACTCTTTCAGACGGGTACATATTTTACGGCCAAAGGATTCAGCTTTGTCCTTGTGCACAAGGGCAGAAAGGGCATCTACCGGTTCGCCATTGAGCCGGATGTCTAATTTAACCAAATCGGAGGCGCGGTAATCGGTCGGCTGATAATCGAAAGAGGCGTAACCTCTGGAAATGGACTTGAGCCGATCGTAGAAATCGAAAACAATTTCAGCCAATGGCAAGTCAAAAGTCAATTCTACCCTATCCGGAGTCAGATAATGTTGTTTTATCAGAATCCCGCGCTTTTCCATACACAGGTTCATGATTGCGCCAATGTATTCGGGTTTGGTAATAATTTGAGCCGAGATATAAGGTTCTTCTACAGAAGTGAGGTAATTGTTCTCTGGAAGATCTGTTGGCGTCCGCACTGAGAGGGTTACGCCCTTGGTAGTATGGGCGATGTAAGAAACATTGGGAATGGTAGTGATCACATCCTGGTTAAACTCTCTGGCCAGGCGTTCCTGAATGATTTCCAGGTGCAACATGCCCAGGAAGCCACAACGGAAGCCAAAGCCCAGGGCTACAGAAGTTTCTGGTTCAAATACCAGTGAAGCATCGTTGAGTTGCAGTTTTTCCAAACTGTCCCGCAAATCCTCAAAGTCATCATTATCAATCGGGAAAATACCGGCAAAAACCATCGGTTTTACTTCCTCAAACCCTTGGATGGCCTCCTTACATGGATTATCGACCTGGGTAATGGTATCCCCCACTTTAATCTCTTTAGACTCTTTGATTCCGGTAATGATGTAACCTACGTTACCGGCAGAAAGCTCTTTTTTGGGCTCCTGCCCCATGCGCAAAACGCCAATTTCGTCAGCCTCATAATCTTTGCCGGTATTGACAAAACGAACCTTATCCCCTTTTCTCAACCGGCCATTCATGATCCGATAATAGGCCACCACTCCTCGATAGACATTAAATACGGAGTCAAAAATCAATGCTTGCAGCGGAGCCTCTTCACTTCCTCTGGGTTCCGGAATACGGGCCACAATGGCTGCCAGAATATCTTCTACTCCCTGACCGGTTTTACCACTAGCCAAAATGATTTCATCCAGTTCGCAGCCAATCAGGTCAATTATCTGTTCAGAGACCTCATCTACCATTGCGCTTTCCATATCCACCTTATTCAGGATTGGAATAATTTCCAGATCGTGTTCAATGGCAAGGTATAGGTTGGAAATGGTTTGAGCCTGAATCCCCTGAGACGCATCTACTAATAAGAGCGCGCCCTCACAAGCAGCAATAGACCGGGAAACTTCGTAGGAAAAATCAACGTGGCCCGGTGTATCAATCATATTGAAAGTATAAACCTCCCCATCAGTATGGTTGTAATACATCTGAATCGCATGGCTCTTGATGGTAATTCCACGTTCTCGTTCCAAATCCATATCATCCAGAGCTTGTGCCTTCATATCCCGCTCTGCTATTGTTTTGGTAAATTCCAAAAGCCTGTCAGACAGCGTACTCTTACCATGATCGATGTGTGCAATCACACAAAAATTTCTTATTTTCTTCATATTCCGAAAATATACTTCTATTTGTTACTTATACCCCCTAAAGATCGCCGGAAAAAGGAGCATTGTCAATGGGGGTGCAAAGATAAGATTTTTGGGAGAATTGCTGAGGTTTTATTTGGAAGATAAGGATCAACAGGGAAGCAGAATGAGGAATGAGGCCATTAAACAGGCATGACTTCGATAAGGAATAGGCTACGGCCGTTTCCTACAGCCAGGCGTACTCACGCGGCATCAGTATACGGCCATGCTCCTAAAGACGTGGAATAATTTCTGACGGCGATTTGAAAAAATCGTTACATTTGTAATCATTACATTAATAATCATTACTTTTGTTATCATTATATTTATAACGATTACTTTTATAACGATTATATTTGTTATCATTATTTTTATTACGATCTCTCCCAATCATGCTGGGCAGCAGGCGCTAAAGTTTAGTCCTTGGCCAACAAAGGCTAAAAAAGTGTGACTTTTCCCAAGCTACCCATTATCTTAGTATGAAAACCTTAACGCCCCTACTCTTTTTTCTGCTTTGTATTTCTGTCCTCGTCAAAGGACAGGAAAGTTTTGACAGCCTAATTGTCTTGCATAGAGATACCGTGTTTTTTGATTTTGGTCAATATGATATCCGTCCTGATGCGGATACCGTGCTGCGCCAGGCAGTAGCAAGTTTTCTCCATAAAAAAGGTCGGCAAATTCGGATTACAGCACATACGGATGCCGTTGGTACTGGTGAGGCCAACCTGACACTTTCTGAAAACAGGGCCAAAGCTGTAAAGGACACCCTGGTTGCCCTGGGCTTGCCTGCTGAGGCTATCACAACCGAGGTTTTTGGCGAAAACATCCCCATTGCCGACAATAATTCCGATGAAGGGCGGCAACGCAACCGCCGTGCCACTATTGCGCTGATCAAAACCATTAAATTGATTCGGATCAAAGGGAGGATAATCAATCCTGAAGATAGTACCGGCCTGCTTGCTGACCTCATTATTCGGACCAAAGGATTTCAGGATTCCCTGCAAACGGATTCCAACGGGTATTTTGAATATCCGGTCCCTGATCAAACCGTAGTAGGCATTGATGCCTACGCACCGGGCTTCTTCTTTTCTTCGCAAATGCTGAAAGCTCAAGCCGGCCAAATGGACTTGATTACCCTGGAATTGAGTCCCGCCAAAACCGGCGAATCAGTCGACTTGCAAAACCTGTATTTTGTTGGTGATCAAGCTGTTTTACTGACCCGATCCCAACCAGAATTGCCCAAAGTCCTTAAATTCATGCAGATCAATCCGACCATCAAAATTGAAATTGCCGGCCATGTCAACCTGCCCAACCAACCACCGGTAGGTCCGGAAACCTGGGATTACAACCTCTCCGTACGCCGCGCCAAACTGGTCTACGATTTCTTATTGGAAAATGGCATTTCCGAAGACAGGGTCATTTATAAAGGTTATGGCAATAGTGAAATGCGGTATCCCCGAGCTACCTCCCTTAAGGAACAGGAATTGAATCGCCGGGTAGAGATTCGGGTGTTGGAGGAGTGATCTAGCTGAAAGATCCGCCTGTTAAAATGTATACTATTCTATTATTATCAATCGCTCAACATAAACGCCTTGAGCAGTTTGAAATACACACTGATAAATGCCTCCAGGCAGGTCTTCTCTATTTAGATATACCTCATGCTGACCACTTTCTTGACTGCCCTCAAATATATTGGTTACTACACTTCCGTGGCTATCCACCAGGCTGATTTTTAGATCCGAAGTCTGAGCGAGATTGTACCTTATTATGGTGGAACGATAGAAAGGATTGGGAAAAACAATGATCTGCATTTCAGCAGCAGTCAGGTTTCCGGGGGTAGTAGCTGTGGGCAAAAAATCGTCAATCGCTACCTTGCCTACTTTGGTTTTCCATCGGTTATCAGCACCAATATACTCACCCATCATCCAAAAACTGTTTGCCTCAACCGGATCAAACATGATATCTGTATAATCCTCAAACCGGATGTAAGGATTTGAAGTATTGCCACAAAAACCATTTAAATCACCCTGCCCCTCCTGTAGCGGTATATCATCCAGGAAACTATCTGAATTTGCAGGTTTTGCGGTATAAAAGATTCCAGGATATTCATTGAGCCCACTTCGGTTATAAACCATAAATACGTTGTCCTGATCATCAATCAACATATCGGGATATCCGTAGGCATAATCCGTTTTATTGAGGTATAATTCCTGAACTAGTGACATGGAACCAGTATCAATTTCCATAAAATGGATCTGGCTATAATTTGGATTGGCACCTCTAACAGAATGAGCGGCACGTATCTTCCCGTTTCGCTGAACCATTTCAGTATAAAAGAACCACCACAATTGCATTCGTTTTCCTCCGCCCTGATGAAGCATGTGGGGAGGCATGGAATAACTGGAACAGGGAATATTGAATGCCGAAACAGAAAGCTCGTTAAAGCTGTCCTTTATCTTATAACCATAAATGGAAGCAAAAGTACCTCCGGAAGGGTTTGGCAATCCTACCATATAAACATCCGTTGAAGGAGACAAATTATGCACCAATTTCAAGGTGCGAACGTTGAGATTGCTATTTGGTCTTTTGATTCCCCAAATATCCTGGTAGTCCACATTTCCTGCGGTGCTATTGAACACATCGTTTTTTTTGATTACCCTTAATTTTGTATAGAGGGGATTACCGGTGGGTGGATTGTAGGGATACATATCATTGAGCCAGTAGATCAGACTATCTGTAATAGTAAGGGTTGGAAAATCTGGAAAAACATCTTCATGAACCATTCCATTTAAATCTCCCGGCATTGCCCAGATATTCCAGTCTCCTGCGGCGGTCTCATCATCAGAAACACAGATTAGCATCAGCGAGGAATCACTTACGCTTTCATAATACAAATAAGTCATGATGAACCTTTCAGCCGAGGGGTCATAGATACATTTTGGGTCGAAAACCAGCCCGGTACCGATAAAATCTGCAAACCAGGCATTCGTACCAATATCTGAAATGATATTTCCATCTTTGTCTGTTATCCAAAATCTGGTATTGATGGCTAATAACATATCAGATGGCCCGGGAATCACATTACAATCCGGCACCCAGCAATTCATTGCGCTGGGGCCATCAAAGTCGAGCGAGGATTGCAACCATTTTTTTTCATTTATTCTTACTTGGTTTGAAGTCTGTGTTTGGGCAGTAGTGTTATCCGATAGTAATGGTTTTCCATTGCTAAGTCCTTGATTTATCTGAGTAGGCAGACCTTCAATAGGATTTCCCTGTTCTGGCACACCTGCCACGTCAAACGTATTTTTTGTGATGCCGCCGGCTACGGTACCAAAGGCAGGGCCATTATAGTTGGATTGGCCGAACAGGAATAATGGACTCAAAAGGAGCAGGATCAGTGGATTTTTTTTCATAGCTTAAAATATTAGCGTTGTTTCGAAGAGATCATGACTAGGTTAAAATGGATCTTTTTTCTCCACCGCCCTGCCCCTTCGGAACACCCCTATTAGCGTTATTTCGAAGAGATCATGACGGGATTAAATGGATATAATTACTTGGGCAAAATAAGGGTGTATGGCCTTGGTGAAATTGTAAAATTTCGACAATCGGATACATTGTCTGATAAATGCTGAATTTGGCCAGATGAATCGATAATATCCGCCTGAATTCTCCTATCTTAAAGGAAACAAAATCACTATCCTATCGAAACCGGACAGTTATTAATCCCACATCACAGAATTAAAGTCAAACCTTTTGAATACAATTTTAAAACGATATATCCAACACATTACCTTCTACCGGGCCATTGCAAATAGGAAGGGATTCGTACCCGTATTACCGGACGGGATGACAGAATTAATCCTTAACATCGGCAAACCTTATGAAAGGTTTTTGACTAAATCCAATCAAATAAAAACCATTCGAAGTAGCCATTTTATTGGTATTAAGAGTCAATTTACCTATGTAAAACCCAACCCTGAAATCCGAGCAGTTATCATCAGGTTTAAACCTGGTGCCATTCGTATGTTTGTAAGGTGTGAACTGGATGCACTAACAGATGAAGTGGTAGAAGCCGATCAGGTATTTGGAAAAGAAATTCATATCCTGGAGCAGAAAATTGCTGAAGAAACAGACAACCATAAAATTTTCGAACAAATCGAATCTTTTTTACTGTCGAAAATCAGGTTTGATACTGAGGCCTTAAGAACGATAGATGATATCAAATTAATTTACAAAAACCCCATTTACTCTACTATAGAAGATTTTCAGCTGGAAAATTTTAGTTACAAAAATCTGGAGAGAAGATTTAAGAAAAACCTTGGCCTGACGCCAAAACTGTTTATGAATATTGTTAAATTCAATTATTCCTCCAAGCTTTTAACCCTTAAGCCTTTACAATCATTGACCCAAACCGGGTATGAATCTGGGTATTTTGATCAAGCCCACTTTATCAAAGCATTTAAAAGGTTTTCGGGATTCACGCCAAAGGAATACCCCAAACAGAATTCTCAGATCCTTCAAAAAAACCAACAAACGGTTAATAAGCTTTTCGAATTTATCTCCAATGAATAGTTTTCTGATGAAGCATACTGATCGAATAAATCATTCAACCTTTCTCCTCAACAGCCCCAGGCATTGATAACCAAGCACCAACATTTGCGCATAAACTACAATTTTCTGAGCAGAAGCTTGCAGAAATAAGGCATGTGGAGAAGTCCAGGCGCGCGGCCCAAAAAGCATAATGCTGATCTGAATAAAAAGCACCACTCCGAAGACCAGAAAGCCATAAGCATAGTGATTGGGATAAGTTGGATCGCGAAAAATGGCAATGGTATAAAAGATACTCATCAAAAGAAAAGCAATAAACCCTGCCCGAACAAAGATAGTGTGCATGCCATAATTCACATCCAATGGATTGAGGGCAATACCCCAATAACATAGTGCTGCTAGAATGCCCAATATGGCGGCCAATGTAGCCCAACCTTTGGACTCATTTCCTTTAAAAAATCGAGGCAAAACCGCAAAAAAGAGTAGCAGACAACCACCGGCAATCAACAATGCTCCTTTAAATAACAAACTACTTTTAAGGTTAGGGGCTTTGTTCCAGGCTCGGGTCCGGCCCAGATCACTAAAATAATTGTGCCAAAAGGTGTACCCCTCACTTGATCGATCATGAATGGTGCCTCCAGGATAGACCTGCATGGCCAGGGAGGTGAGCATAAAAAACAACACTATGCTAAATAAGCTCAGATAGAGAATGGTCCTTGACGTTTTCATCTTTTAATGCTTGACCACCTTTTTGCTAATCCGGGAATCACCAGTTTCTAGTTGCAGAAAATAAACACCCGATGGCAAACTTTGAATATCCAGCCAATAATCAGCACCTTGAAAAAGGGTATTGAATACGAGCTTTCCGGCTGCATCTATTAGTTTTACGTGGTGCTTTGCATCATGGCCTCCCTTGATCTGCAGGTGAATCGATTCTTTGGCTGGATTGGGAGAGACCGTAAAGGCATTAGCCGCGAGCAGGTCATCCAGGCCAGTTGTCGCCGGATCACAAAACGGATCGGACCAACGTTCGTCGCTAATAAACTCAAAGTCGGTCAAGGTTTTCAGGAAAGCGACGAGCCCGGATTTTTCTTCATTGGTCAGGTTGAGTTGCCGAGGCGGACTATTCGGGCCTGCTACCCGCAAAACTGGTGATAAATTGGGGTGATTTTGTACCCCGCTATTGTAGTGCTCTATCACGTCTTCCAGGTTTTCAAAGCGACCGTCGTGCATAAAAGGGCCAGTGATTTCAACATTCCTTAAGGAAGGTACTTTGAAAAAGCCATTATCGGATGTAATGCCCGTAATCTCCCCTACGCCGTTGTCTCCGTATACTGCATCCAGGCCATTGTTGCGCGGTGCTGGTAGCACAAAGGCCGTTGTGCCATGACAAACGCCACAATTGCCACGCGCAGGATCAAAAAAAACGGCTTTGCCTAGGTTTTCCTGGGCTGTGAAATTGGGAAACGGGGCAAGTGGTGGAGTCCCTGCTGGAACCATCGCCAGGCCGGCATCAAATTCCGATTGATAGGATACCATGGAGCGAATAAATTGGGCCATGGCTTTGGCCATTCGGTCAGTAGTAATTTCTTCCGTGCCAAATGCTGCTGCAAATAAAGGAGGATAATATTCCGTTGCAGTCAGTTTGATCACCAGGTCTTCCAAGGTCATGCCCATTTCCAGTGGGTCTTGGATAGGCATCAAGGTTTGAGCTTCAAGGTCAATCGCACGCTCATCCCAAAAGAAGTGCTGATTGGCATAAAAACGTGCCATGGAGAGGGAGGTAGAATTCCGGCGGGTAAATCCTCCCTGAAAGCCACGACTAAACTGGCGGTTGTCGGTAAAAGCGAATTCCTGTTTGTGGCAGGAGGCACAAGATTGGGTATTACTTACTGATAATTTGGGGTCATAAAAAAGCACCCTGCCCAGGGTAGCTCCTTCATCGGTAATGGGGTTATCTGCTGGGGTATTATCCGCGTTCTGTAGGGCGGGAGTAGTGAGGTGTGGTGGCAACTGGATATCGGCATAATTAAAAAGCGTTTCCGGCAGTTCCAGGCAGTCTTCCGGTGGCAAAAAGTCAGGTATATGCATGGGCACAATGACGGTGCCTGATATCCAGATCAAAGCAAAGAGTGCTAGCCCCAGGGTTAGGGATTTTTTCATGATTGGTTCAATTTGGGGGCAAAATAAAAAAATATGATTTAGCAGTAGGGGTTGGAGAGGGTCATTTGGGTTGCAAAAAGCTGGATTTCGAGTTACCGATAGCAATATCGGTTTATTTTAAGAAACAATCATATATTTGGAGATTATTGAAATATTTAATGAAATGATAAAGAATATCTGTTTAGAAAATTTTTTCAGCTTTGGTGAAGATCAGGTGGTTCATCTTAACCCAAGGGTAAATGTTTTGGTTGGTATCAATGGAAGTGGGAAATCCAACTTTTTGAAAGCAATCCGATTATTATTTGAGAGTATAGCAGGAGAGGGTTTTGAAAAACTTTTTTTAAAAGATTGGAGTGGATTCAACTCAGTGAGTAATTATAGTACAAATTCAAAAGACTTCATTAAAATAACTTATGAATTTGACAAAGATGCAATAAAGAGAGTAGTGAATGGACATGGATATGTATTCCCTACAAACCCAATTTACGAATTGACAATAAAAAAAGCTGGTTCAACTTCATATTACATCAAAGAGAAATTATATTCTAAAAATGTTGATAGTGATAAAAAAACTTTCATTTTTCTTGAAATGGAAAATGGAAGAGGAATAATTTCGGCTACTGATAAAAACAAAGATGAAATTCAGAAATATCCACAAGAAGGAAACGAAATAACCTTTAAAACTCAGGAAACTGTCCTACGACAAATCTCAGATCCTGATAGATTTTATCCTCTATTCACTCTTAAAAGAGCAATAGAGGGCATTGCTGTTTATGACTATTTTGACACAACGCTGCAGGGTTTAATTAGGCAACCTGGTACATATAGTACTGAAGAAAAACTAGCCTCAAATGGCAACAATTTAATGTCCTTGTTATTAAGGATGAAAAATCACCACTTGAATGAATATGAAAAAATTGAAAAAGAAATAAAAAAAATAAATCCATATTTTAGAGATATTAATTTCGATTTAATCGGATCAAAAATTTATTTGGTTTTAAGAGAAATTAATTTATCTAAATCTGTTCCAATTGAACATATTTCAGATGGCACTCTAAGGTTCCTTCTTTTTCTTTCAATATTATATAATCCAGAAAGAGGAAGCTTATTATGTATTGATGAACCAGAAACTGGATTGCACCCTGATATGATAAATACAATTGTCAAAGCCATAAAATTTGCGTCAGGTGATAAAAGTCAAATAATAATGGCAACGCATTCACCCCTATTATTAAATTCATTTGATCTCGATGATATATTAATCTTTGAAAAAGACGAAAAAAATCAAACAATTGTCGAAACCAAAACTGAAGAAGATTTTGAGGAATGGGATGATAATTATTTAGTAGGCCAATTGTGGCTCAGAGGACAAATTGGGGGCAAAAGATGGTAAGAATTACTGTGTATATTGAAGGCGGGGTCTTACCAGGAGATAATATTTCCGCACAAACAATTGATAATAGTGAAAAATTCAGAGAAAGTTTTTATCAAATTTTTCAGGAATTAATCCAGGACAACAAATTTAATCTTGATATAAGTCCGAGTGGTCCTAATAAACAGGCCATTAAGTTTTTTCAAAAAAATCTCGCTAAAGGATTAAACTCAATTTTAGTAATTGACCTTGATGAAACTAAAGATAAAAAAGGCGAAAAATACCAGGAATTCGGAATATTAGATAACCAGGAGAGGGTCTTCTTTATGGTGCAACAAATGGAAGCATGGATTCTCTCTCAAATAGATAAACTTGAAATTTATGCCGCCCAAGAAGACTTTGCGAGGAAGCATGTTGATCAAGCCATTGAAGAAGACCCGTTAATAAGGGGGATACACCCAGAAAAAATTAGTGAACCTAGCAAAAAACTCAATGTTTTATTAAGAAAATACTTCTCAATAAAAAAAATGAGGCGAGGTAAAGCTAAAGAAAGTCCAAAATCATATGGGAAGTTAAAAGATGGTCCATACATGATTGAGCTACTTTCTGTCAAAGAGCTAATTGAGACGTTTGAAGACGTTAAAGATCTAAAGGATTTTTTTAATAACTAACCTTCCCTCCAGGCCAATGCCCTACTGCCGCGTGAGGGATGGGAACTACAGCGCCCCAAGGAGCTGGCCCTTTGGGCCGAAGCGAAGCGAAGTAGTGGACAGCCCGACCCTCCCAGCCTGGCCATTTGTCGAGCCGGGAGGGGCACGCCCAAATAAATGAGCATTTTCAGATTATGCTTCTACGGCTGGTTACTTATCGTCCAACAGTTGGCGACATTAGCCTTGCCACCTGATTTAAAAATTAATCCACAGCCTCTGCAATAACCCGCACCTTCGAGGTTGTATCCAATCCTTCTGCTACTTCGACCAGGATGCCGTCAGAAAGGCCCAATTTGACTTTGCGTTTTTCGAATTCGCGTTCTGCCACTTCGACTTCTACAAAGGTGGTGTCTTCCTCAAAAATGACATCTCTTTCCTTGATAGCAATCACTTGTTTGACCTGGTCGAGGATAATATCGCCATTGGCGCTGTATCCTGCCCGTAAGAATATGTCTTTGGTTTGCTGGATGGCGGCCTTTATTTCAAATTTTACAGTACCATCTTCGTCTATTCCTTTGGGAGATACAAATTCGAGGATAGCTGGAAATTTTTTATCTTCAATAGCACCAACGGTCAGTTCCAGGGGCATCCCTTCTTTTAGCTTGCCGACATCTGATTCATCTACTTTGCCTTCAAAGATCAGGGCATTCATATCGGCCACAATAGCAATACTGGTTCCTTCATTGAAGTTGTTGCGTTCAATGACACTGGTCCCTTCTTCAGCGGGCAGGTCGAGCACCATACCATCGAGCGTAGACACCACGATATTGGCCACCTGTTTGGAATTGCGGGAAGCACCCTCCCGAAGTAGTGCCAGGTTGTTGGTGGCCGCTTGAAATTCCTGCTGCCGGATTTCCAGCTCCGTTTCAAATTGTTTGAGGCTATTGGTCGAACTCACTTTGGCGTTTTCGTATTCTGCTTTACGCAATTCCAGATCGACTTTAAAGCGGTTGTATTCCTGCTCGGAGATGACACCATCTTTAAAGAGTCCCTCTTGTCTTTCAGCTTCCTGCACGGCATTTTCATAATTGACACGTGCGCTCTCTACATCGAGGTTGCGCTTATTGAGCCCCTGTTGCCGGGTCAACTCACGCTGAGCTTCCTGGACACGTAGGCGGGACAGTTCGACATTTGATTTGGCCGAATTGATGTTGACTTCGCTAGGTACCAGCCTGATTTTTGCCAATTTTTGCCCTTTGGTCACCATTTGGCCCTCTTCTACATACAACTCTTCAACCACCCCCGAAACCTGAGGCTTGATCTGTACCTCGTGCCGGGGTTTTATGGAACCAGTAGCTACCGTTTTTTTGATAATATCCGTCAAAACTGGCTTTTCTGTCTCAAAATTTGCCGCGGTCTTATCCCCTTGCTGGCTGAAATAGTAGACTAACCCAATAGCTGAGAGCACCAGAAAACCAATGAAGGAAAACAAACATCCTTTGTTCATGTCTTTTAGATTTAATCAGTGTTTTTTAAGTTATTCATCCTTAAGGGCAACTACCGGGTTAACTTTGGCAGCCTGCATAGCAGGTATCAAACCAGCCACAACACCGGCAATAATCAAAAGGACAATGGATCCTACGCCAACAATCAGATTGACTTGAGGATTGTAAAAATTTTCGCTTTCGACCTGATTGGCGACCATAATAAAATTAAGCCCACCAATAACGATGGTTCCGGCAATCAGCCCCAGGTATCCCGAAATGGAAGTCAGAAAGATGGATTCGGTCAGGATCATGCTGATAATAGACCCCGGCGTAGCGCCTAGTGCTTTACGCAAACCGATCTCCTTGGTCCGTTCTTTGACCACAATCAACATGATATTGCTTACGCCAACAATACCAGCCAACAGCGTACCAATACCGACAAACCATAGAAATATGCGAATGCCCCCAAACAATAGCTGAATGCTACGAAATTCTTCTTCCAGATTGAATCCGCCAATGCCCTTAGGGTCGTCAGGAGCTACGGAATGCCGAGCTTTTAGGAACCCTTTTATTTTGGGTTCCATCTCACTCACCAATATGTCTTTTGCCGCAGAAACTACAAAATAGTCGACTCGGCCAGCTCGGCCGAAGGTGCGATGCATGGTCGTGAGCGGAATGACGACGGACTCCAGGTCCTCCTCGTTCCAGGGTTTAAGGGAGATGGGGCCAAAAACGCCAACGACTCTAAATTCAACCCCTCGGATACGGATGTATTTCCCAATGCATTCTTCATCGCCAAAAAGTACCTCCCGGACGCGATCGCCAATGACGGCTACTTTACGACTATCATCGACATCAAATTGATTGATGTAGCGCCCTTTATACATTTTTAGGGCTTCAATTTTGATCATATCCGACAATTCACCCCGCAATTCATAAGCGTCACTCTTGTCCTTATAAACCATGGGTGCGGTTCCCATTCCCAATCGTGGGGCAATAAATTCTACCTCCGGCACATGATTTTTGATGGCCAGGATATCATCAAGGGTCAGTCTGGGATAACGACCTGCCTGAAAACCTTTGTAAGGCTGGGAGGTTCGTTCTGCCCAAACGTACATCACATTTTTTGCCCGATTGTCAAAATTGCGGTACACCCCATTTTCCAGGCCCTTCCCCATGCCTAAGACAAAAATGAGCATGAAAATCCCCCAAAACACCCCTAAAGCTGTAAGTGCAGTTCGCATTTTGTGTTTGCGCATGGTGGCTATGATTTCCTGCCAGGTGTCCCGATCAAACATATATTTAGGTTTTAGGTTTTAGGGAAATATGTTGTGTTATAGTGGTTTTGTGCTATGGTAGAGGGGCGTTTTTTAGACCTCAAGTCTAAGCCCTACACCCTTTGTTTATCTACTCAATCTGATTTCATGGCCACTACTGGATTAATACGTGCTGCTTGCAGTGCCGGCATCAATCCCGCTAGTGTTCCGGAGATGACCAGCACTAGCGTAGCGACTATGGCTACGCCCAGGTTGACCTGAGGATTACGGAAGTACTCCGATTCTATCGACTCCAGCAGGGCAATAGCCCCGATACCGGCAATCATGCCCAAATAACCTGCAACAGCAGTAATCAATATAGATTCTTGTAAAATCATGGTTACGATAGAATAAGGTGTAGCTCCTAGTGCTTTGCGAATACCAATTTCCTTAGTCCGGTCTTTTACAATAATCAGCATGATATTACTGACCCCAATCACTCCGGCAATGATACTACCAATGCCAACAAACCAGACAAACATACGTATGGCAAAAAACAGGCTTTGAAAGGTTTCAAACTCTTCTGCCACGTTGAACATATAGAGGGCTCGTTTATCTTTGGGATCAAATTCGTGCATTGCTGCCAGATCCATGCGGATTTTGTTTTCGAGTTGTTTCATTTCCGGAACAGTCATATCACCACCGGTAAACATCAGCTGATGAATCTGGTCGGTGCCGGCATAAACAGTCTGTGCTGTTGACATCGGTATGAAGATGACCCTCATTTCATTGTCGCCACCGGAATCTTCAAACAAGCCCACAATAGTATAGACAATGCCGCCGATCTTTATCTCTTTTCCAATGGCATCCACCTGTTCTCCCAATAGCTCTTTTTTGGCAATTTTGCCGATCACAGCTATTTTTCGGATATCTTTTAAGTCACTTTTATTGATAAACCGCCCCTCATATACCCGGGAGTTTTCCACATATTGATGACCTGGATGCACCCCCCGAACCGGGAAAGACAATTTTTTCTTACCATAGACGACGGTCTGGTCTCCTGAAAGGTAAAACCGGCCGGTTAAATTTTCTGCTTCCGGGTATTGCTCATCGATAAAGTCATAGTCTTTATTACTAAATTGGATCCTTCTGCCTTTAGGCAACCCCTTATAGGGCATGGAGGTGGTGCCGCGTCGCACCCAGATACTGTTGGTGGCATCATCACGAAATTGGTATTCAACACCATTTTGCATACCATTACCAGCTCCCAACAGCAAGACGAGCATAAAGATGCCCCAAAAGACGCCAAGGGCGGTCAGCAGGGTTCGCAATTTATGGCGCCTGATCGAGCTGAATATTTCCTGCCATTTATCAAAATCAAACATAGCGAAGTGTTTTTATTGGGCGCTCTGAGTTTTGCCCACTTGGACCGTTTCGTTTCCGGAAATAAGGCCATCAGTCAGGCGAATGACTCGTTTGGACATATTGGCAATATCATTTTCGTGTGTCACTACAATGAGGGTAATGCCCTGATCATTGACTTCTTTAAAAATTTTCATCACATCGTAGGAGGTCTGGGTGTCCAATGCTCCAGTAGGTTCATCGGCTAGGATAACCTTGGGTTGAGTGATCAACGCCCGTGCAATGGCTACACGTTGCTGCTGTCCTCCTGACATTTGATTAGGCAGGTGGTCGGCCCAATCTCGAAGACCTACTCTAGTCAGGTATTCCATGGCGATTTCCTGGCGTTTTTTCCGTTCTATTTTTTGATAATAAAGTGGTAGGGCCACATTTTCAATTGCCGTTTTAAAAGGCAGCAGGTTGAAGGATTGAAAAACAAAACCAATAAATTGATTGCGATAATGGGCGGCCTGCTTTTGGCTCAAATCCTGGATTAGCTTATTGTCCAATCGGTATTCTCCACTATCATAGTCGTCAAGAATCCCCAAAATATTGAGTAGCGTTGATTTGCCGGAGCCAGAAGAGCCCATGATTGATACAAATTCTCCTGCTTCAATATTCAAATCAATGCCTTTGAGCACTTCCAAATGGGTATATTCGGTGTGGTACGATTTTCTTATTTGACTCAATTGTATCATAATAGGTGTTATATAGAGTTGTTTCGCAAGCAAGCAATATCTTAGTTAATATCTAAAATCATTGGACCAAATCGGGTTATTTTCGGATAAATCGGGATGATTACTTATGTTATGGATGTTATTTGGTGGGTGTTGCCCCTATTTGGCAGATTTTGTCGGGTGATGAAGTGGGCATGTGAGGGTGCGACTACGCTGTAGTCGAAGAACCGTAACGTTGTGGCGGGCTAACGTATTTGGACCGCGATGCGGTCCCAGCTGGTGGTGGGAGACCTGACTAATGGAAAATGTGTGTCAAACTTAGTGTGCTGCAATCTGATAGTGCAACGATCTGATCTATGACAGGAGGTGTAGCCGAAGATGTTCTCACCGTATCAGCGTTCTCCCCCCTTTCCACTTAAAAATCAATCAAGACCATTAACACCAAAAAAAACGCCGCTTTCTAAACAGCAAACTTATTTTTGCACCTAAAGTTCTCTTTTTTCGTATATCTTTGGAAAAACAGGCAGCATTTCGTTGTGCGGTCCGTTCCAGTTGTAATGGTGTTTTGGTATTATCTTTGGATCAACAAAATTCCAACACGTTTTTAGAGCATAATTTATATCAACTTACAAGAGCATTATTTATGCGTTTTATTAGCGTCCTTTCATTTATTGGGATTTTAGCACTATCCATTGCTTCCTGCAATCTGGGGTCAATTGATGATCCTATTGTCATCTCCGATGTCGAGAAGGAATTTTATGTCGACTTTCGTGAATCGCTCACGGCTCCTGATCGTCAATTGTTTCTTGACATCCGTACCATTGAAAATGAACCTTGTTTGAATACCTCTATTTCGGCTAACCTCAACCGGCAAGTGGATGGATTCAATATCTCTATTAGTCATATCGTAGAGCCGCAAGATTGTCAGCTAGGTGAAGCGCCAGCATCAACTACGCTCAATTTAGGTTCGACTGGTATCCGCACCTATGACTTTGCGATTGATTTGAAAAACACCATTTATAACCTCGGTAAGCTTCGGGTTGAAGAAAAGCGTTATATCGTAGAAATGGAGACCGAAGAAGGCATTATTTTTTTGCATGATGAATTGATCCGGGTTCCCAACCAAACAGTTTGGGGTTTTGTTGCCAGTGAAGACACTGATCTTGTAAATTCAAGTCTGAATTTTGTGGGGGACCTAAAAAACCTAGGCAACGAAAAGATATACCTCAAGGGGTTTTACCACTATTTTACGATCAACAATGACAACAGCATTGAAGTTAACCATCAGAAGGTTATTGATCGAGGCTTTGTGCATTCTTTTATCTTTGAATACACTCAGGATCAGTCTACTATAGTTGATAAGCTGGAAGTCTTCCGATCTGAAAATCCTGAGGCAGACGTCTACTTTTTTACTGCTCAGGGAGAGGAGTGGTAAACGATTAGCAGTGTTTAGAGCTTGTCGGTATTTTTCACCAATTGTCCTTTTGATAAAGCTTCCCCATTTCCCTTTTCTTTTCTTTTACTTTCTTTCAACTCAAAGCTGAAACCGTCAGCAAGAAACTCTTCATACTTTGATTGGTCAAATTCATAAAGCCGGGCCGGGCGATGAGCAACGCCTTCCTGCGTCTCATCGAGGTCGATGAGTAAATTCATCGATAGGATTTTCTTGCGAAAGTTTCGTTTGTCCAGAGGAGTTTCCAGGATAGCTTCGTAAAGATGCTGAAGTTCTGTAAGTGTAAATTTAGGAGGCAATAATTCAAATCCGACAGGACGTGTACGAACCAGGCGTTTTAGTCGGTTCAGACAGGATTCCAGAATTTCAGAATGATCAAAAGCCAATTTTTTAAGGCGGGATACGGAATGCCATTTAGCCTTTTGAGCTATGGATGATGCCTGTACCGTATAATCGCTAATTTTGATCAAAGAACAATAAGCTACAGTAATAACCCGACCAAAAGGGTGACGGTCAACAGCTCCAAAGGTATGGACTTGCTCTAGAAATACGTCTTTGATTCCGGTCAGCTGTTCGAGTACCCGTACAGCAGCACTGTCAAGGTCTTCCTGTGGGTCAACAAAATACCCCGGCAGAGCCCACATCCCCTGATGAGGATCTTCCCCTCGTTTGATGAGTAAGGCTTTCAAATCACCTTCATCAAAGCCAAAGATGACATTATCTACCGTAAAGGCTGATTTAAAAAAACCGTCAAAATCCGTCATTACTTAGAGCACTTTTGTAAATAGAGTTGGCCAAATTACTCAATATTTTGAATTAAATGCAATGATGCTGGGACTAATTAGTGTAAAAAGTACACTAGCCCTGTTTTAAACTTATTTCTACTGTTTTTCGAAATTTTTGTTGAAATTTTTCGCACAATTCTAATTATTGAGTAATTTTGTTACTCAACCTATGATTGAAACATTAATATCTTCAAAGACTAGAATCAAGCTATTGCTGAAATTCTTTCTCAATAGTCAAACAACTTCCTATCTTCGCAGCTTGGAAAGCGAATTTGGAGAATCATCCAATGCTATCCGGGTAGAACTAAACAGGCTGGAAAATGCAGGCATGTTGTGTTCTAAAATGCAAGGCAATAAAAAAATATTCCAGGCCAATACCGGCCACCCCCTTTTTGCTGAAATCCATAATATACTCCTGAAACACATTGGCCTTGATCACGTAATTGAAAATGTGATTAAGCGACTGGGAAAAGTCGATAAAGTTTTTTTAATCGGCGATTTTTCCAGAGGAATGAATAGCCAAATTATTGACCTTGTTTTTATAGGGGCAATTGAAAAGGCATTCCTCATTCGCCTAATTGAGAAGGTTGAGGCTTTGATTCACCGAAAGGTGCGCTACCTTATATATAGTAGTGAGGAATTTGTGGACATAGACTGGAGTAAGTTGGAAACGCAACCATTTTTGTTGTGGGCGCGGGATTGAAGGTGAGCAGGTGATGTGGGAGGAGGATCTTGATGAAAGAATAAACAAGTTCTAACAACGAACCGGGATTTTGAAAACAGATGTTGTCATAATAGGTGCGGGGATAGTTGGACTGGCAACGGCCTACCAGCTGAGTCGGATGAGGCCTGAGTTGAAGATTTGTATTGTTGAAAAAGAAGCGGGACCAGCATTCCACCAAAGTAGTCATAATAGTGGCGTCATTCATTCTGGCATTTATTATAAGCCAGGGGGAAGTAAGGCCGTGAATTGCCGAAAAGGATATCAGTATTTGTTGGAATTTTGTGATCAGTACGGATTGGAATACGATATTTGCGGCAAGGTGATTGTCGCCACCACCAAAGCGGAAATTCCGCAGCTGGAAAGCATTTACCAACGGGGAATTGCTAATGGCCTGACAGGATTGAAAATATTGGATGCTGATGCAACACGGGAAAAAGAACCCCATGTAAGAGCGGTTCAATCGATCTGGGTTCCGCAGGCAGGCATTACCAATTATAAAAAGATTGCTCAAAAATACCTTGAACTGGTGTTACAAAATGGGGGTCAGGCAAAATTTGAAGCTCCCGTTATTGACATACAGAAAGAAAATAGACACCATCGGGTTATTACACCAAAAGAGGAGATAATAGCCCGGTTTATCATCAGTTGCGGTGGTTTGTATTCTGATAAAATTACAAAATTCACCAAAGTAGATTCACCAATTCAGATTCTTCCCTTTCGGGGAGAATATTACGAATTGAAATCTGAAAAGCAGCACCTGGTCCGCAACTTGATATACCCAGTGCCCAACCTGAACTTCCCTTTCCTGGGGGTGCATTATACCCGCATGATTGAGGGAGGCATAGAAGCGGGGCCTAATGCAGTTCTAGCCTTTAAAAGAGAAGGATACAGCCGTTGGGATATTGACCGGAAGGAATTATGGGAGACCCTATCCTATCCTGGTTTTCAAAAAATTGCCCGCCGCTATTGGCGTGATGGTTTGGGAGAATTTTACCGTTCTTTTTCTAAACAAGCCTTTGTAAAAGCCTTGCAACACCTGATCCCTGAAGTAACTAGCGACGATCTGCAAAGAGGACGATCAGGTGTACGGGCCATGGCTTGTGATCCAGATGGTAATTTGCTGGACGACTATCGCCTGTTTGAAGCACCGGGTATCTTGCATGTTGCCAATGCGCCTTCGCCGGCAGCTACGGCTTCTCTGGCTATTGGGGAGATGGTGGCGGGGAGAGTGAGTGGGTGAGTGGGTGAAAAATAGTTGATTGGAAATGAACCCTTTTTTGGGTGGCCTTCGTACCCTATATAGGGTAGATGCGATTTGAAAAATAAAGTAACCTTAGAGGGCATAAGAATAGATTTTGCGTTTAGTTCTTGTTTGGAGGCCAACTATTTGGCTGTAAAGGATCACTTTTCACTTCCAAACAAGCCAATAATAGAAACAAAACCCTGTTTTGGAAAAAGAATTTAAAGGATAGTATTAAACCAAATAAGCAGAAATCTGTCTGCAATAGGCCGATAGAGGGCCGGGAAAGGGACAATTCCGGAGCAAAAACTGCGATGAACAATTATAAGCCATGACAACAACGAGACCAGCCATTCAGATGGTTGACCTTAAGGGTCAGTATCTAAAAATAAAGAAAGAAGTTGATTCGGCATTGATGGAAGTGCTCGATTCCTGTGCCTACATCAACGGTCCAAAAGTAAATGAATTCCAATCCAATCTGGAGCAATACTTGGGCGCAAAACACGTCATTCCCTGTGCCAATGGTACAGATGCCTTGCAGATAGCACTGATGGCATTAGGGTTAAAGCCTGGTGATGAAGTGATCGTGCCTGCTTTCACTTATGTCGCCACTGCTGAGGTTATCGCCTTGCTTGAATTGCGTCCGGTGATGATAGACGTTGACCCGCATACCTTCAATATCACTGCCGATTTGATCGAGCCAATGATTAGCGCCAAAACCAAGGCCATCGTTCCTGTAAATCTTTTTGGTCAAAGCTGTGATATGGAGCCTATCATGAAGCTGGCACAAAAACACAAGCTTTTTGTTGTGGAAGACAATGCTCAGGCTATTGGCGCTGACTACCATCTCCAGGACGGAAGTCAGCAAAAAACGGGTTGTATCGGACATATTGGGTGTACCTCCTTTTATCCATCCAAAAATCTGGGTGCTTACGGTGATGGTGGTGCCTTGTATACCAATGATGACGAGCTGGCCAAAAAGTGCCGAATGATTGCCAATCATGGGCAAACCAAACGCTACTACCACGATATGGTAGGTGTCAACTCCCGATTGGATTCGATACAGGCTGCCATTCTCAATGTCAAATTGGCTCACCTGGACGAATATGCTGCTGCACGTCAGAAAGCTGCAGCGTATTACGACAAAGCCTTTGCGGAAATCAGCCAATTGCAAATTCCTGCCCGCCAGCATAATTCCTCTCATGTTTTTCACCAATATACCCTGATCGTAAAAGATGGAAGGCGTGATGAACTGCAAGCCTATCTACAAGAAAAGGGTATCCCCAATATGATCTATTATCCTGTTCCGCTTTATGAACAAGAGGCCTACAAAGATAGCATGGATCAGAAAATCACGAAACTGGAGGTCACCGATTATCTATGTCGGACCGTTATTTCTCTTCCCATGCATACGGAACTTGACGAGGAAACACTCGCCTATATTTGCGACGGGGTGAAAGGATTTTTTGCAGACTAAATATAACCAAACCCATCATAATCAAGCGTAAAACTATGTTTATCAAAGCCCTAAAAGAAAAAAAGAAAAAAATCTCAGTTATCGGACTGGGATATGTAGGTTTACCACTAGCACTGGAGCTTGCTAAAAAATTTAGTGTCATTGGTCTCGACATCAGTGAATCGAGAGTAGAGCAGATGAAAAAAGGTGTCGATCCGTCGAATGAATTGGAGGCTAGTGCCTTTTTGGACAAAGACATTGAATTTACCTCCAAGACAAAGGACTTAAAACGGGCCCATTTTCACATTGTGGCAGTGCCGACTCCCGTTGACGACCACAAAGTACCCAACCTGCGGCCATTACTGAGTGCTGCGGAGTCGGTTGGTAAAAACCTAAAAAAAGGAGATTACGTCGTTTTTGAATCAACGGTCTACCCTGGTTGTACCGAGGAAGATTGTTTGCCCATCCTGGAAGAAAAATCAGGCCTCAAATTGGGTAAGGATTTCAAAATCGGTTATTCTCCCGAACGCATCAATCCAGGAGATAAGGAACATACCGTGGATAAAATCCTCAAGGTGGTTTCAGGTAGCGATGAGGAAGCGTTGGAAGTGATTGCAGAAGTATATGGAGCTATTATTACCGCGGGCATATATAAAGCTACAACGATTAAAGTAGCTGAATCGGCCAAGGTAATTGAGAATACTCAACGAGACCTTAATATAGCCTTCATGAACGAATTGTCCATGATCTTTGACACAATGGATATTGATACGAATGCGGTTTTGGAAGCTGCTGGTACCAAATGGAACTTCCTGCCCTTTTCTCCAGGTCTTGTTGGCGGGCATTGTATTGGGGTAGATCCCTACTACCTGCTGCATAAGGCCACAAAATTGGGCTTTAGTCCCCAAGTGATCACCAGTGGACGTGCCACCAATGACGGTATGCCGGCTTTTATTGCCAAACGGCTGGTACAGATGCTGATCAAAAAGGGCAAAAACCCAAGCCAGTGTAAAGTACTGGTATTAGGCATCACCTTTAAAGAAAATGTTTCTGACATTCGCAACTCAAAAGTAGCGGACCTCATAAAAGAATTGATGAATTTTTCTGTCAATGTTCACCTCACCGATCCACACGCTTCTCCAAATGAGGTGGCACACGAATATGGCCTGACCATGATTGACGAAATTTCAAAGAATTACGACGCCGTCATTGCTGCCGTTTGTCACGAGCAATATAAAAAACTGGACCAAGGTTATTTTAAATCTATCATGAATGGTGACCCCATTTTGATGGATTTGAAGGCTATGTATCCAACTCCGCCGGAGAATGGATTGGAGATTTGGAGGCTTTAGGGAAAAGTGATAGGGTGTGGTGAAGGAACGAGGAATAGTCCAACAGAGGATTAGTTTTATTTAGAACCAATTCCATTTGAAAACTTAAATTATTAAAGTGATCAATTCAACAACGACATATTCCAACCAATTAGACAAAACCGAGGCCCGGTGGTTTGCTGTGTATACCAAATACAAGCGGGAGAAACAGGTGCACCTACGTCTGGAGGAAAAAGGGATTGAAAATTACCTCCCCTTGCAGCAGGTTACCCGACACTATACGCGCAAGGTAGTGCAGGTAGAATTACCGCTAATCAGTTGTTATCTTTTTGTAAAAATCACCAAATCTGAGTACGTTCCTGTATTGGAAGTGCCGGATGTTGTTAAATTTGTGCGCTTTTCCCGCAACCTGATTGCCATTCCGGAAAGGGAAATCGATTTGATCCGACGGGTAGTGGGTGAGGAAATGGAAATCGAGGTAGAACCCAGCTCCTTCCAAATCGGTGATCTGGTTGAAATTATTGGCGGCAACCTGACCGGATTGCAAGGTAAATTGTTGCAGCAGGCTGGCAAAAATAACATCTTGCTGGAGTTGAATAGTCTGGGTTATCAGATGCGCATGCATGTAGATCCGAAGTTGTTGAGAAAGATTGGTGGGAAGCGGATGGCTTAGAGATGTGGAGAGAGGGTGAGAGGGTGATCAGAGTGAGGGAGAAAAATGTAAAAAATGTCGACTATACTTATAAGGTTACGTCGTCTGAGATGAGGCTATTATATTGAGCTTTGTGGATTTGGAGTGATTGCTCCGATCCTAGTATTTAATGAGGCAATTAAACATACCGAAAAGACAACCTATTGTCATTGGGGGAAAAATCCGCTGCGAATTTTCAAAGGCGAAGCCGTATGTTTTCGGTAACCTTTGGGGGTTTATCGGTCGCGTGAGCGCTGCGGAGAGGCGGTGTGCAACACCGGACGAGCCCTATAGGGGCGAAGGCTGAACGATAGTGAACCTCATAGCCTAGCGACCCCACTCCGTCAATTTTTCTCCGAAACCGGGATATCCCGAATATTTTGAACGGAACCGGGTGGGGGCACGCCCAAACCAACCACTTCACTAAAAAACAGGTACTTGATGAGTGATTATTACCAACATCCTACTGCGATAGTCGACGAGGGAGCTCAAATTGGACCCAATACCAAGGTGTGGCATTTTTGTCACATTATGGGTGGTGCCCAAATTGGTGCGGACTGTAGTCTTGGGCAGAATGTATTTGTGGCCAATGGTGTGGTATTGCGCAATAATGTGAAGGTGCAGAATAACGTATCTATATATGAAGGTGTAGTCTGTGAAGATGATGTCTTCCTGGGGCCTTCGATGGTGTTTACCAATGTACTGAACCCGCGCAGCGCGGTGAATCGCAAGAATGAATACCGCCGAACACTGGTAGGTAAAGGTGCTTCAATTGGCGCCAACGCTACTATCGTTTGTGGGCATGATATTGGCGCTTATGCCTTTATTGGTGCCGGCGCTGTGGTGACTAAAACCGTACCGGCTTATGCCCTGATGGTTGGAAATCCTGCTCGCCAGCTTGGCTGGATGAGTGAACATGGAGCACGATTGGCGTTTGATGAGAAAGGGTTGGCGGTATGCCCGGAAAGTGGGATGAAATATAGGAAAGAAGGAACAATCCTTGTGGTTAGGGAGGTATCGGAATCGGAGGATGAGGAGAGAGGGTGATGTGGTGAGACTGACTCGCAGAGTGACTTGGTTGAAGAAAGATTGAACACAACGTATTATTAAAACCCTAAATAAATAGGGAGGATCAGAGCATGCTCGCATTCCTTCCGGCTTAAAACTTATGAAAAACTTTGCACTTATTGGTGCTGCAGGTTATGTGGCACCCAGGCACATGGAAGCAATAAAAGCTACCGGCAATAATCTGGTTGCAGCCTTGGATCGTAGCGATTCAGTAGGCATTATGGATAGTTATTTTCCGAAAGCAGACTTCTTTGTTGAATTTGAACGCTTTGACCGCCATCTGGAAAAGCTGAAGCGCGACGGAGTGACTACCCATTTTGTGAGCGTTTGTTCGCCAAATTATTTACATGATTCGCACATTCGTTTTGGATTGAGACAGGGGGCAGATGTGATATGTGAAAAACCATTGGTGCTGAATCCTTGGAATATTGATGCCCTTGAAGAGATTTGCGAAGAGACCGGCGGTCATGTGTACAATATTTTGCAGCTGCGACTTCATCCCAGTGTAATTGAGTTGAAGAAAAAAGTAGATGCCGCTCCAGCCGGGAAAATATTTGATGTGGACCTGACTTATCTAACTTCCCGTGGCCACTGGTATTACACCAGCTGGAAAGGTGATTTATCAAAATCTGGAGGAATTGCCACGAATATCGGCGTACATTTTTATGATATGTTGGGCTGGATATTTGGCAATGTTAAAGAAAATCGGGTACACCTTCACACCCATGACCGGGCAGCTGGCTACCTGGAGCTTGAAAAAGCACGGGTAAAGTGGTTTCTGAGTATCAACTATGATACCATCCCCGAAGCCCGCAAGGCAAAGGGATCAAGCACCTACCGTTCCCTCAAAATTGAAGGGGAAGAATTTGAATTTACTGGCGGATTTAACGATCTGCATACCCATAGTTACCAAAAAGTGCTTGAAGGACAGGGTTTTAGTATCAATGAATCCCGCCAGGCCATTGATATCGTTCACCAGATTCGTCACGCTCAGCCTGTAGGGCTGGACGAAATGGCGCATCCGCTGGCACAATTACCGCTTTCTCGACACCCTTTTGATAAATAGAGTGTGGGACTAAGGAGTGATGGAATGTGGGTGTGAGGCAGTCTCAGATATTCGAGTGTAATTACTTGTTAGATAACGTAAATACCCCCAATAACACTAAATCCTAAACTAAAGAACATGAAAATACTCATTACAGGGACTGCAGGATTCATCGGTTACCACCTCACCAAACGAATGGTGGAACGTGGTGATGAAGTAGTTGGCCTGGATTGTATCAATGATTATTACGATGTCAATCTGAAATATAATCGCCTGGCTGATTTAGGCATTAACAAAGACGACATTAAGGCCAATTCGCTGACGCAAAGCGAAAAATACCCCAGCTTACGTTTCACCTTGCTGAAGCTGGAAGATCAGGAAAATATGAATGCGCTCTTTGAGCGGGAAAAATTTGACGCCGTTTGCAATCTAGCGGCCCAGGCTGGTGTACGTTACAGCCTGATCAATCCACAGGCTTACGCCAATAGTAATATTTTAGGATTTATCAATATCCTGGAATGCTGCCGTCATCACCAAGTCAAACACCTGGCGTATGCCAGTAGCTCCAGTGTATATGGCCTTAACGAAAAAATGCCCTTTTCGACTTCCGATAATGTAGACCATCCGGTTTCGCTGTATGCTGCCAGCAAAAAAAGCAATGAGTTGATGGCGCATACCTACAGTCACCTGTTTGGTGTGCCGACTACCGGATTGCGCTTTTTTACGGTCTATGGCCCCTGGGGTCGGCCGGATATGGCCTTATTCCTTTTTACAAAGGCGATCCTGGCCAATGAGCCCATCAAGGTATTTAACTACGGAAAGATGGTCCGGGATTTTACCTACGTAGATGATATTGTAGAAGGCATCGTTCGGGTAATCGACCATCCTCCTACTGGTAATACGGCATGGACCGGCAAACAACCTGATCCTTCTTCTTCCAATGCCCCATACAAAATCTACAACATCGGCAATAACAATCCTATAGAGCTGATGGATTTCATCAAAGCGATCGAAAAAGCGCTGGGCAAAGAGGCAGAAAAACAAATGTTACCCATCCAACCGGGTGATGTATCTGCTACCTATGCTAACGTCGATGATCTGGTGAAAGACCTGGGTTATAAGCCGGAGACTACGGTGCAGGAGGGGATTGATGCGTTTATTGGGTGGTATAGGGAATATTATGGGGTTTAGGGGGAGTGTGCAAAAGAGGGGCTGTAAGGGTGATGAGGTTTAG